>RAYO01000056.1 GCA_003612335.1 bacterium 1xD42-67 | reverse complement strand
CCCGCCTTCGCCCCGTGCGTCCCCTCGATCACCCCCATCCGTACCTTGCAGGCCGTCGCCATCAGCTGTTTTTTCTCGTTGCTCGTCATATATGTGCTCCTTTCTGTCCGCCCGGCCGGAAGTCGGACCGGCGACAGATCCTGATAAAAATAACGCCCATTTCCCGCCCTGATGGGGAGAGAACGGGCGCTATCGCTCGGTCTTCGGGACAGCGCCCTCAGATCACGGCCTGTCCTCCACCGCCTTGACCAGGCGCAGGACGTCCTCCAGGGTCCGCTGGTAGTTCTCCTTCGCCTTGTGGGCGTAATTCTGATAGCCTACGCTCTCCCGGTCACAGCCGAACAGAGCGGACACGCCCAGCTCATAGGCGCCCTCCGCGCCGTCGGCGATCCCGCCTACCACGGCCACCAGGGGGATCTTCTTCGGGGCGACCCGCCGGGCCACGCCGGAGATGACCTTGCCGTGGATGCTCTGACTGTCGATCCGCCCCTCGCCGGTGATGACCAGATCCGCCCCCTCCAGGCTCCGGTCGAAGTCCACCATGTCCAGCACTGCCTCGATCCCGGGCTTCAGCTCAGCGCCCAGGAAGGCGATGCACCCAGCGCCCATGCCCCCGGCGGCGCCCGCCCCAGGGATCTGGCTGACAGACCGGCCCAGCTCCCGGACCAGGATCTGGTCGAAACGCATCAGCTGGCCGTCCAGCAGCTCCACCATGGCCCGGTCCGCCCCCTTCTGGGGCCCGAAGACGTGGGCCGCCCCCCGGGGACCATAGAGCGGGTTGTCTACATCGCACATCACAGCGATCCGGACGCCCTTCAGGAGCTCCTCCGTCTCGGACCGGTCGATCCGGGCGATCTGGTCCAGCTCCGCCCCCACCGGGACGAAGGCGCTGCCGTCCGCCCGGAGGAACCTGGTGCCCAGGGCCGCGGCGCAGCCGCAGCCGCCGTCGTTGGTGCAGCTGCCGCCCAGGCCCAGCAGGATCTCGGTACAGCCCTGCTCCACCGCATGGCGAATCATCTGGCCCACGCCGTATGTGGTGGTGTGGGCCGGGTCAAGCCGGTCGCCCACCATGGGCAGGCCCGCCGCGGCCGCCATCTCCATCACGGCCCGGTCCCCCGCCCGGCAGTAGACCGCCTGGACCGCCTCGCCGTAAGGACCGGTGACATCGCAGGTCACGGGCTCGGCCTGGATCGCCTGGAGGAAGCAGTCCACCGTCCCCTCGCCGCCGTCGGCGACGGGGACGGGGACCACCTGACACCCCAGGAAGAGCCTCCCGATGGACTCCTGGGCCATCGCGCAGATCTCCAAGGAGGAGATAGAGCCCTTGAAGGAATCAGAGACGATGATACACTTTTTCATAACAGGGGCTCACTTATTGACCACGTTGATGGGCGCACCGGCGATATAGGCCTTGCCGTTGGCCACGGCGCAGTCCATGATCCGCTGGCGGCTCTCCTTGGGGGCCCAGGAGATGTGGGGGGTGATGATGCAGTTCTTGGCCTTCAGGAGGGGATTGTCCCCGCGGATGGGCTCGGTGTACACCACGTCCAGACCGGCGGCCCCCATCTTTCCGCTGTTCAGAGCATCGGCCACGTCCTGCTCATCGATCAGCTGGCCCCGGGCGTTGTTGATGAGGATGACCCCGTCCTTCATCTTGGCGATGGAGCCCTTGTTGATCATGCCGGTGTTCTCTGGGGTCAGGTTGCAGTGGAGGGTGATCACATCGGACTGGGCGTACAAGGTGTCCAGATCCACATATTCGGCGATCTCACGGCCGGTATCGTTGGGATACAGGTCATAGGCCAGGACCTTCATGCCCAGAGCCTTGGCGATGCGGCCCTCGGCCTGGCCGATCCGGCCGAAGCCGATGACGCCCATGGTCTTGCCCTCCAGCTCGATGAGGGGGTAGTCCCAGTAGCACCAGTCGATGCACTTCTCCCAGTTGCCCGCATGGACCGACTCGCTGTGGTGGCCGATGTGGTGGCACACCTCCAGCAGCAGGGCGATAGAGTACTGGCTCACTGAGGCGGTGCCGTAGGTGGGCACGTTGGTGACGGGGATTCCCTTCTCCTTGGCATAGGCGGCGTCCACCACGTTGTAGCCGGTGGCCAGCAGGCTGATGAACTTCATGCTGGGGCAGGCATCGATGACCCGTTTGGAGATGGGGGTCTTGTTGGTATAGACCATCTCCGCGTCACCGATCCTGGCGATGATCTCGCTCTCATCGGTGAGGCTGGTGCGGTCATAGACCGTCAGCTCCCCCAGCTTGCCCAGCTCATCCCAGCTCAGGTCGCCTGGGTTCTCGGTGTAACCGTCCAATACGACGATCTTCATGCTCAAGTCTCCTTTTCTTCATGTTCGTACCTGGATAGGCCGGTCGATCTTAAATGGTGATCCCAAAGAGGATCGGGATGTAAGTATACAGCAGCAGGATGCCGAATTCAAGCAGCAGGTAGGGGATGATCTTCTTGGACACCGCACCGATCGAGGTCTTGCAGATCCCGGAGGCCACGAACAGGTTCACGGCCATAGGCGGGGTGATCATGCCGATGGAGGTGTTGACGATGATGATCAGGCCCAGCGCGATGGGGCTGACGCCGATGGCGGTAGCCATGGGCAGGAGGATCGGGGTGACCAGCAGGATGATGGACTGGGTCTCCAAGAAGCAGCCCAGGAAGAGCAGCAGCAGGTTCATCACCAGCAGGATCAGGAACCTGTTGGTGAAGATGCTCATCACCGCATTGGAGATCATGGCGGGGATGTTCTCGCTGGTCATGAACCAAGCGAAGGGAGCGGACATGCTGACCACGAAGAGCACCACGGCGGAGCTGACGCAGCTGTCGATGAAGACCTTATACAGCTTTTTGACGGGCAGCTCCCGGAAGACCAGGCAGGAGACGATCAGCGCGTAGACGCAGGCCACGGCGGCGGACTCGGTGGGGGTGAACCACCCGGAGTAGATGCCGCCCAAGATGATGACGGGCATCAGCAGGGCCAGGAAGGCGTCCTTGAAGCGGATCAGATACTCTCTGGCGGGGTACGCGGTATTGTCCACAGAGTCATACTTCCGGCACATGACCACGTTGGCGATGCACAGGCCCACGATCAGCATGATCCCGGGGACCCAGCCCGCCTCGAACATGTCGATGATGGACTCATTGGCGGTGACAGCGTACGTGACCATGGGGATGGAGGGCGGGATGACCACGCCCAAGGTGCCGGCGGAGGCGGCGATGGCCGCGGCCTTGGCCGGGGGATAGCCCTTCTGGATCATGCGGGGGGCGCAGATGCCGCCGATGGCGGCCACAGTGGCGGGGTTAGAGCCGGAGATGGCCCCAAAGAAGCCGGAGGCCACCACCGAGATACAGGCCAGACGGCCGGGCAGGCGCTTGAGCAGCAGCTCAAAGAAGCCGATCAGCCGGTCGGAGATCCCGCCCTCCGCCATGATGTTGCCCGCCAGGATGAAGAAGGGGACGGCCATCAGGGTGGAATTGTCCACCTGGGTGAACATGCGGGTGGGCACGGCCGCCAGATACTGGATGTTCCCAGTGGCCACCATGGTCACCGCGGCGGCGATGCCCAGACAGATCGCGATGGGCACGCCGACGAACAGGAGCAGGAACAGGACGCCGAACAGGATGCCAGCCGCCATTCAGATCCCCTCCTTCTTCTCGTCCTTGGCCATGAGGGACTCGATCGTGTGGATCGTGTAAAAGACCGCCATCAGCCCCACGCCGACAGGGATGAGGAGATAGACCATGCCCAGGGGGAGGTCCATCATGGGGCTGAGCTTGCCCTGCCGCAGCATACGGGAGGAGACCATCCAGCCGTAGCGGACCAGGAACACTGCGAAGGCGTCCACCAGGACGGTGACGACCACCGAGATCGCCTTGACCACGTTTTTGGGGAAGATCATGGGGACCACCTCGACGACGAAGTGCCCTCCGTTCCGGGAGGCCAGCATGAGGCCCAGATAAACGATCGCCACCATGCTGTAGCGGGCGAACTCATCGCTCCAGTCGATGGCATACAGCTTGCTGTACCGGCCGATGGTGGCGACGAACACGACGATCACCATCAGCACCATGATCGTCACACAGACCGCCTCCACCAGCTTGGAGAAACCATCTAAAAATCTTTTCATGTGCGACCTCTCTTCTTTTCAAGCATTCAAAAGGGCGGTCCGCCGGGCGGGGGCTGCCCGTCCGGCGGACCGCCGCGGTGAGTCACTTCCTTCAGCCGGTGACCTTGCGGATCTCAGCCAGCAGATCCTGGTCGATGCCCAGAGAGGCATCGTCATAGACGCTCTTGGTGGCTTCGACCCACACGGACTGGTCCACGTCGGTGAACACCACGCCCTCCGCCTCCATAGAGGCACGGGCGGTGGAGGCCAGCTCCTGGCTGATCCGGCGCTCAGCCTCCTTGCCGCCCTCAGCGGCCCGGTCGAAGGCGTCGCGCTGCTCGTCGGTCAGGCCGTTGTAGATGTCCTCGTTGACCATCAGCACGCAGGGGCTGTAGAAGAGATCGATCATGGAGATGTACTTCTGGACCTCATAGACCTTGGCGGTGAGGATGATGGCAAGGGGGTTCTCCTGGCCGTCCACGGTCTTCTGCTGCAGGGCGGAGAAGATCTCGCCCCAGGGCAGAGCGCTGGGCATGGCGCCCAGAGTGCGGTAGGTGGCCATGTGGACGTTGTTCTCCATGGTGCGGATCTTCATGCCGGCCAGGTCGGCGGGGGTGGCGATCTCCTTGGTGTTGTTGGTCAGGTCGCGGAAGCCGTTCTCCCAGAAGCCCAGGGCCTTGATGCCGGTGCCGTCGAACTCGGCCAGCAGCTTCTGGCCCACCTCGCCGTCCAGGACCTCATAGGCCTGCTCCGCGTTCTTGAAGAGGTAGGGCAGGTCCAGCACGCTCCAGTTGGAGGTGGCGCTGGAGAAGGAGGGGATGGGGCCGGTGGAGACCAGGCACATCTCCTGGGTGCCCATGGACACGGAGTCCATCATATCGGACTCGCCGCCCAGAGCGGAGTTGGGATAGATATCCAGGGTCATCTCGCCGTTGGAGTACTCCTCCAGCAGCTTCTGCATCTCCTGCAGGCCCTGGACGTAGTGGCCGTCCGGAGCGGTGGTGGTGCCCACCTTGAAGCGGACCGTAGCGCTGGCAGAGCCCAGCATCTCGTCGGAGTTGGAGG
Organism: bacterium 1xD42-67; assembly: GCA_003612335.1. Taxonomy (GTDB): domain Bacteria; phylum Bacillota; class Clostridia; order Oscillospirales; family Oscillospiraceae; genus Lawsonibacter. The sequence continues at coordinate 13,948 of RAYO01000056.1, read as the reverse complement.
CGCCGTTGCTGGCGCCGCCGTTGCTGCCCTGACCGGAGGTGCCGCCGTTCCCGCCCTTGTCGCCTTCGCCGCAGGCGGCGAGGCTGAGCATCAGGGCGGCAGACATGAGCAGTGCGATCAAGCGAGAACCTTTTTTCATGATATTTCCTCCTAAATCAAATCATAGTGACCGGTCTTCGGATGCCGGCGCGCTCAGATCTTGGGATCCTCGGGGTGGAGCATGGTGGCGATGACCTTGTCCAGGACGTCATCGTCCCAGATCCGCTTCCAGTCGTCCCGCATGACCAGGCGGTTGCCCAGGCCGATGGCCACCTTGCAGGCGTCGGACACGGGGGGCTTGCCGGGGATGTAGCCCAGGAAGTTGCAGGTCAGGTTATAGATATGGCCGGTGAGGAAGGAGACGGCGGCCTCCCGCTGGATGCCCCGGCGCTCGGCCTCGTCCACGGTCTCGGCCATGGCATACAGGCAGGTTGCGCCCAGCAGCTCCACCAGGGTGGGCTCCAGAAAGGCGATCTGCTCGCTGGTCATCACATAGGCGTGCTCGGCGGCGTACATGTCACGGGCGGTCTCCTGCATCTTGGCGAACACGCTGTCCTCGCCGTTGATCTTGCTCATGACGATGTCCTGCTTGCCGCCGTCGCCGCCGAAGCGGTCGGCCCGGGCCTCGGGAGTGTCCTGATCCAGCAGGAAGGAGGGGTGGCAGGGGTGGGCCACGCCGAAGGTGCAGTCGTCCCGGAGGGACAGCTCCTTGGCCACGGCGGCGGCGGGGTCCAGGATCAGGAAGCCGGTGCCGGGCTTGAGCATGGGGACATAGATGGCGGAGAGCTTCTTGATCAGGGTGTCGGGGACGGCGAAGATGACCACCTCAGCCTTGGCCAGGGCTTCCTCCACAGGGGTGACCTCCAGACCGCGGGCGTGGATGCTCTCAATGCCCTTGGGGGCGTTCTCCACCAGGGTCAGGTCATACTTGTCGGTCAGCTTGGCCAGGTTGGTGCTGGTGCGGGTGCCCATCTTGCCGCCCGCGCCGATGACAGTGACAGCGATCTTGCTCATAACGATCTTCCTCCTTCTATTACTTCAGGGTCTCTGCAACGGTCTGAGCGATAGCCTCGGGGCTGTAGCCATACTGGTCGGCCAGCTCCTTGGCGGGCCCGGACTCGCCATACGTAGTCAGGGCGATGCGCTTGACCTTGCGGGGAGCATGCTCGGTGGACAGGCGGCTGATGTAAGAGCCCAGACCACCGTTGATGTTGTGGTCCTCGATGGTGAAGAGCTGCTCGGCGCTCCGGATGGCCTCGACGATCTTGGCGTCGTTCTTGCCGTAGAGGATGTTGATGTCCGCCACAGTCACGTTGATGCCCTTGTCCTTCAGGATGTCGGCGGCGGCGATCACACGGTCCAGCACGTAGCCGTTGGAGAAGAGGACGGCGTCCTTGCCGTAGTCCCGCCAGATGGTGATGCCGTCGGGGGAGAAGGGGGCCTCTTTGTCGTAGACGTCCACCTCGCGGCCGCTGCCGCCCCGGATGTAGACAGGGCCCTGGGTCTCGGCGGCCAGACGCACCGCGTGATAGCACTGGGCGGGGTCGGCGGGGGTGAAGATGGTGAAGTTGGGGAAGGCGGAGACGATGGCCAGGTCCTCATAGAACTGGTGGGTCACGCCCTCGCGCTCGCCGCCCAGCAGGCCGGCGTTGACGCCCACGAATTTGACATTCTGGTCGGTGTAGCCCACGAAGGTGCGCATCTGCTCACAGGCGCGCATGGTCAAAAACCCGCAGTAGGTCCCGACGAAGGGGAGCATCCCGCAGCTGGCCAGGCCGGCGGCCACATCCACGGCGCCCTGCTCGGCGATGCCGCACTCCACATAGCGGTCGGGGTAGGTCTCGCCGAACTCCGTGGCCCGCATGGCCTTCAGGGAGTCAGGGGAGACGACCATGACCCGGGCGTCGTTCTCTGCCATATCCATCACCGCGGCGGCGAATGCCTCGCGGGTCCCTTTAAAGTTACGCATCAGTCGTCACCTCCAAGTTCTTTCATCGCGGTCGCATACTGCTCATCCGTGGGGACGCCCTTGTGCCAGGCGTTGTCGCCCTCCATGAAGCTGACGCCCTTGCCCTTGACGCAGTCGCAGACGATGCAGTGGGGCTTGCCCTTCACGGTCTTGGCCGCCTCCACAGCGGCGTGGATGGCCTCCATGTCGTGGCCGTCGATCTCATACACATCCCAGCCGAAGGCGCGGAAGCGGTCGGCGGGGTTGTTCCGGCCCACGGTCTCGTCGATGCTCTTGTAGCTCTGCCAGCCGTTGCGGTCCACGAAGGTGATCAGGTGGTCCAGCTGCCGGCCGGCGGCCACATTGGCGCCCTCCCAGCACACGCCCTCCTGGAGCTCGCCGTCGCCGCAGATGCAGTAGACGTAATAGTCCTTCCCTTGGGCCCTGCCCGCCAGAGCCATGCCGGAGGCGATGGCGATGCCGTTGCCCAGAGAGCCGGAGGTCATGTCCACGCCCACAGTGCTGTGCATGGAGGGGTGGCCCTGGAAGGTGCTGCCCAGCTGCCGCAGAGCGAAGTGCTCCACCTTGGGCTGGAAGTAGCCCCGCTCGTTGAGGGCGGCATAGTAGATGGGGCAGGCGTGGCCCTTGGAGATGATGAACCGGTCGCGGTCTTCCCAGTCAGGTCTGGCGGGATCCAGGCGCATCTCCTGGAAGAAGAGGACCGTCACGATATCAGCGATGGAGAGCGCGGGCCCGGGATGCCCGTCCTTCCCCTCATAGACCATGCGGACAGCCTCGCGGCGGAGGGTCTGTGCGGTCTTTTGCAGCATTACAGTATCCAACGAAATGACCTCCTGATTCATATTTCGTCTAACGTTGAACGTTTGACGTCTATGGGAGGATGATATCATAGCCTTCTAGAATTGTAAACAGCTTTTTTCCATTTTTTGATCTTTCTGTTAGTCTCCACAGATCTCGCCTTTTCTTTTTATGGAAAACGCCGGATATCCAGGGCAGGAGCGCCCTGTCCGTCCGGTCTGCCGCTCTGCTGTGATACGTTTTTCATTTGACATTCCAGGGCGGATATGTTATTTTTAATACCAGCGTGGGGATGGGCGTCACAGTGGTGAGGGCCTGTGGCCCATGCGCTTTCATAAACTGCTTTCTCAGAGAGGAAAGGATCGGCTTTGGAACCTTTATTCGTTGCAAAGGACTCTTCTTCGGCCCCGGACCATGTCATCGATCAGATCAAAGAGCTTTTGCTGGCAGGGAAGCTGCGCCCCGGCGACCGGCTGCCCTCGGAGTTCGAGCTGGCCTCCGGCCTGGGCGTCAGCCGCGGCTCTATCCGCGCGGCCATGAAAGCTCTGGAGGTATGCGGAGTGGTGGATATCCGCAGAGGAGACGGGACCTATATCTGCGACCATGTCAACACCAAGAGATTCAACCCGCTGGTCTTCTCTCTGGCGCTGCTGGGCCCCGACATCGCCCAGCTGGCCAAATTCCGGGAGAAGATCGAGCTGGATATCCTGGAGCTCATCATCAAGGACCCGGACCTGACGCGGGCGATCCTCCCGAAGCTGGAGGCCAATCTGGAGGAGCTGAGCGCCCTTCAGACCCGCAGGGCCCAGGCCGTCGAGACGGCGGCCAACGACCGCGCTTTCCATGAGCTCCTGGCTGCCGGGTGCGGGAATCTGATATTCGAGACGATCTACAGCTATATCCTGGATTTCTTCTTCCCCCTCATCGTGGATTCCCACCAGGGCCAGATCCAGGGCGACGCCGCGGAGGTGATCCACAAGGATATCTACCATGCGGTGTCGCAGGGCAGCTACAGCATGGCCAAGGACGCCATCATCGCCTCGGTACAGTATTGGTATCGTTCCATCCAAAAATAGACAGGGGAGCTGCGCCCTCCCACGAGCTGAGCCCGGGACCGTTTGGGTCCCGGGCTCCTTCACGCCTGTTTGTACTTTTGGCTCTCTGCCACCGCCAGCTGGTCGCATCTGTTGTTGAACTCGTTCTCTGCGTGGCCCTTCACCCAGTGGAGGTGGACGGTGTGGTAGTCGCACAGGTCCAGCAGGCGGCCCCACAAGTCCGGATTGAGGGCGGGCTTCTTGTCCGACTTGATCCAGCCCCGGGCCCGCCAGCTCTTCGCCCAGCCCTTCGCCAGGCCGTCGATGACATACTTGCTGTCGGACCACAGCTCCACGATGCAGGGCTCTTTCAGCGCCTCCAGAGCGGCGATCGCCCCGGTGAGCTCCATCCGGTTGTTGGTGGTCTGGGCCTCCCCCCCGGACAGCTCCTTCCTGTGGGCGCCATACATCAAGACCGCCCCCCAGCCCCCAGGGCCGGGATTGCCGGAGCAGGCCCCATCGGTATAGATCGTTACAGTTCTCATGGCGTCTCCTTTCAGGCCCGCGAGCCTCCCTACAGATGTAAGGCTCTTACAGACACATCGTATCCAGGATATTTTGGGCCAGGCCCTCCAGCCGCTCCTGGATCCCAGGGAGGGCCAGGGCCTGGCCTGGGGAATTGGCGGTCTCGATGAGGGCGAATCTGGGGGGCAGATAGAAGGACTTGTTCATATTCATAGCGGCTACGATCTGTCTGGCCACCATGTCCCCGCCGGAGTAGCCCGAGACCACGATGGCGAAGACCGCCTTGTCATAGAACCGGGTCTGGCGGAAGAGGGCGGTGAGCCGGTTGATGAAGGCGGTGAGGTTGGCGGACAGAGCGTCGTTGTAGTTGGGGCACAGCAGCACCAGCGCGTCGGCGGTGCGGACGGCGGGGTAGACCTCGTCCTGCATGACGCCGCCGTAGAAGCAGCCCCCCTGCTCCCCGAAGTGGAGACACATGGTGTAGGGACAGCCGGAGCAGTCGGACAGGGTGCCGTTGCGCAGCCCGATCTCCCGGATGACACACCGTCCCTCCAGCCTCGGCCGCACCTGGGCCCACAGGTCCATGGTGTTGGAGGTGTGGTGGCTGGAGGCGTGGAGGACCAGCACCTCCGGCCGCTCCCTTTTGGGGAAGACCTCCGTCTCCACCCGCTCCGCCAACTCGGCGGCGGCGCAGCGGTAGGCCCCCATCAGATCCGTGCCCAGATTCTGGGCCTGGACGGTGAAGTTGGCCAGGGAACCGGTGCCCTCCACCAGGGGCCGGCCCACCAGGGCGCAGCCCGCCTGGTCCAGGGCCAGGGCGGCCTCGGCGGCGGCGGATTTTGTGTACAGCTCCCCCGCCCCGTCTACGATCAGCCCGCCGGTGCAGCCCCGGAGGAGCCCCGGCTCTCTCCGCAGCCGGGCCAGGATGTGCATATACGCAGTGTTCACCCCTGTGTCCCCCAGAGGCAGGGCCAGGAGCAGCCGTTGGCCCTCCAGCCCGGACAGCTCCTCTGCTGTCCTCACTGTGCGGACCTCCCGGCCGGCCAGGGCGTGCCTCAGCACACCGTCCAGCCGCTGGCCCGCCCAACCGGAGTCGGGGGCGGGATGGATCAAGATCAAAGACATCATGTCACGCTCCTACCTGATACACACCAGGATCTCTATCCCGGTATCGGAAAAAACATCCCGAATGATGGCTGACACCTGTTCCCACTCCAGCCGGTCCAGCCCGCAGCCGATCACCGGCATGGCCACCCGGCGGACGTCCTTCTGGACACACAGGGCCTTCATACACTCCAGGGCGCCCCGCAGGGTCTCATATGTGGGCTTTTGGAAGTAGCGCTCCTTGGTGATCAGGTTGAACACACGCCCGGCCAAAATACAGCCGGAGCGCTTTTTCTCCCGCTCCCACTGGTCGAGGTAGTCCGGATAGTGGGCCTTCAGCTTGTTTTTCATGTCGAATCGCCGGTTGAACTCCACGACGATCCCCTTGCCCATGGCGAAGTCCGCACTGATGCAGTGGGCCAGGTAATAGTCATCAGGAACGGAGAATAGATCTCGTTTTTCTTCTCTTAATTCCATTGTAATGCCCTTCTCTTGTCCGTACACAGGTCAAATGATCGTTTTGAGGTGCTCCGCCGCCTCCCGGATATGGCTGAAGAGGGGATCGGGGATGCGGGGCAGCAGCTCGGTCTCCACCCCGGCGGGGGTATAGCGGTTCTTCACGCCCATATAGATACCGTCCAAGAACACCGATCCGCAGTGCCACTCTCCCCGGAGGGCGAGCAGCAGGGACAGGGCCCCGGAGGACAGGGCGGGGGCCACGTAGGGTTTGAAGCCGATCTCCCGCATCTTCAGGTTGGCGGTGACGGTGAGGTGGGTCAGCTCCTGGGACAGCGCCTCGTCGTAGTGGTCGATGGAGTTGGCGATCCAAAGCCCGGTGCCGTGGGGGCCGAAGGACCGTCCCTCGGAGAGGAAGCAGGCCAATTTCGGGTCCCGCTTGGCGAAGTAGGCGGCCCGCGCGTTCATCACCCCCAGGCCGAAGCCCTGGATCTGCTCGGGCCGCAGGCCCTTCCCGTCGAACACGCCGTTTTCGTCCTGATTGCTCTCCAGATAGGCGGTCTTGGCCAGGGGGTCCACCGGATCGGACACGGCGCACCACAGCCCCTGGAACCTGGCCTCCCGGGCCATTTTGGCGTAGTGGGCCACGATCTTGGCGTTGTTCTCAAACTGATACATCCGCACGTCCTTCACCTGGGAGCCCACGGGTGGGATGCCCTTGGAGGCCACGAAGACGAACATATCGCAGTCGAAGAGCTGTTCCGGGGAGATGACCTCCACCTCGGGGAATGCGTCGTAATTCCAGGGCAGGCTGATCTGGCCCATCTCGAACTCCCACCGGGCGGTGATCTGGTCGGACAGGTCGCAGATGCCGATGGAGGAGATCACGTCCCCCCCCAGCAGCTTCAGCCCGGTGAGGAGGGTGGAGCCCACATCCCCGATGGCCAGGATGTTCACCCGCTTCTTCCCTGCCTTGGGCGACCACTTCAACAGCTCCTCCCAGCCGGGGCGGCTGACGTTCACGGCGGTGAGCCGGCCGTCGGCGATGGCCTGCTCCACATTCTCGTCCACCATCAGAGGAATAGGACGGTAGTCCGGCGGGGGCATCAGGGCCTCCCCCCAAGGTCCGGTACTGTCCAGATCGGGCAGGCGGGAGGCGTCCAGCGCCTCCAGGCCGTGGCCGTCCAGAAGCTGGCCGGGGTGGGTCACCTTGAAGCTCCCCCGGCCCAGCACCGGATCCCCGGGGACAGCGGCGAAGAGCCGCCAGCTGCCGGTAGGCTCTACTTCGGGCCCCAGCCCCTCCATAGGGGTCATGGAGACCAACGCCGCGCCGTCAATATTGTAATAATACATGATGATATCACTTCCGGTATTGTATTTACCCGTTGGTAGGGGCGGTCTCTGGGCCGCCCCGTTTTTCGGATTTCGGCAGCGGGGCGGGTCGGAGCCCGCCCCCTACAGGTCATGGGTCAAAAAAGGTCTGTACAAAGGCCTCGAAGGTGGGCTCCGGATAATCGAAATCCTCCACGTTCCCTTCCCGAAAACAGACCAGGTCGATATGATATCTGCCGCACCGGCCGTAGAGGGCGGTGTAAAAATCGGTCAGCTCCGGGCGGTCGGGAAACTGCTCCATCAGCTCGTCCTCATAGTGGCGGTAGAGGCTCTTGCTCTTTCGGGACAGGGCGTCCGGGGCGCCGACGGTTTTCAGCAGGGCCAGGGCCCCGCTCCAGTCCTGGGCCCCGACGGCGGCGAGAAAGTCCCGGACCTGGGAGCGCTCCCGCTGAAATTTTCGGCGTTTCTCAGCGGAGAGATCATTGCATACATTCTCCGCACAATTTACATAGCCCATGAAGTAATCAGCGAAGGTGTTTCTGAGCCACCTGTCCCGATAGGAGGCAAAGGTGCGAGGCTCCGGAAAGGCCAGATTGGGGTCGCAGTCGGTGGTAGAGCAGTGGACATAGCCCCGGTGGGAACCATTGAGGATGATGTAGATGTGCCCCGAGCAGCCCTCATTGGCGATCATGTGCTGACCATAATGCAGGAGGGGAAAAACGACTTTCTCATCTAAAGCCTCTGCGAGCGCATCGTCCCATTCTTGGAAGTGGGCTCTTTGCCACCTTTCATCCTTCCAGGCGGGTGTATCGGGAAAGTAGTCCAAGTACAAGGACCAGTCGTCCACGTCATCCCAGTGGACAAAGCGCCGGACCACGTCCTGAAATCTCTCCTCCTGGTCCTCGCTGTAGATGCAGGGGCGGCGGAGGCACTGGGTGGTCTTGTCACTGAACAGGGAGAGAGGGTACAGCCCATAGGCCGGCCCGGCCCCGCCGTTGCCCAGCTGAGTGAGGTAGGTCCGGTAGTCCTCCGGGAGGGTGACCTCTGTCAGATCCTCCCAGGCCTCCAGATCCTCCAGGGGGAGGACGGGGTCGAACAGGTGGGCGTGGCCCCAGCAGCCAAACGGGGCCAGGTCCATGTCCCACCGGCTGGCGGTGTCCAGCACGGCGCGTATCCTAGGGATGTCAAGCATGGGGATGCCTCCTTACTGATTCTGCCGCATCAGCTGCTCCAGGTCGTTCTCCAGGTAGACCGAGGCGGAGAGGTTGGGATCGTAGTGCAGGCAGGTGCCCTTGTCGGGGCACAGGGGGAGGATCACCGCCTCGGGCAGGCGGGAGAGGGTGAGGTTGCGGCCGTAGAGGATCCGATACTCCTGCTCCAGGGTGCGGATCACGTCCAGCGCCCCCTCCAGGCAGGCCTTGGAGAGCCGGAAGGCGGCTTCCCGGCCGCACTCCTCCTGGAAGAGGGGGGAGGCGTAGGGCAGGATGTGGTTGATCCCAGGCAGCAGGCCGGGCACCGGGGAGCGGGGCCGGCGGACGGTATTGCCCCCGATGAAGGGGAAGAGGGTGGCCTCGATGAACCACTGGCGCAGGGTGGGCAGGTAGTAGACCGAGTCCACCGGCCGCTCCCAGGCGTCCATCAGGTCCTTGCCGTAGCCGGAGAGCACCCCCACCAGCACCATGCGGATGGGCACCCCCTCCCGGCGAAGGATGGGGTCCAGGGTCTTGAACCGGAACCCGGGGTGCATCAGGTCGTCCACCAGGATCACCGGCCGGTCGAAGGACTTGATCGTCCGGATCTGGCTGGGGATCGGGGCGTAGTAGGGGAAGGGCTCCATCACGCTCTCGGACAGGTCGGGGGAGAAGACCTTGTCGGTGTGGATGGTCTTGGTCACCGTATTGGGCACCATCTTCCCCCGGAGGAGCTTGCCGTAAGGCACGCACATGTTCTCCCCCAGCACCCTGGGGGTGGTGGGGACGGCCGGGACGCTGTTGTAAGCGGTGATCTTCTCCAGCAGGCGGTGGTGGATGATGTCGGCGGACAGGGTGAGCATGAGGGACCCGGGGTAGAGCTGGGCCAGGGCCTGGTGGAGGCGCTGGTGGCTGCGCTGGATGGCGGAGAGCACCTTGGGGTGGTGGGACAGGGGCTCCTGGATGGTGGTCTCCAGATTTTGGATCAGTGCCACAGGGGCATGCATATCCACCTCCCGGATGGGGTGGGCCCCCTCCCGGGCCAGGAAGCCGGTCCGGGCCAGCACGTCTTCCAGCCGCTCGCCGATCCGCCGGTCGTGGGGGCGGAAGACGGCATAGACACAGCCCTCCTCCAAAGACCGGGCCAGCAGCTCGCACAGCAGGAGCTGGTGATAGTCCTTATACCGCTCGGAGGTGTCCGCCGCCAGGGCGGTGATCAGCAGGGCCTGCCCCGCCGCCCGCAGGCGGATCCGGTTGGCCAGCTCGGTGTCCTCCAGGGCGGAGAAGAGCTGGGAGGTGGACAGAGAGCGGTAGGCGATGTAGCCCAGGATGTCGCCGGTGCCGGTGCGGCGGAGGAGGAGGAGCCGGTCCCCCTGGTCGGAGATGGCGGAGCGCACCGCCTCCCGCTCCGGCTGGCCGGCGGTGACGCTGTCCAGCAGCAGGGGGTCGGGCTGGCCCGCCCACTGGAACTCCAGGTCCCCGGCGCCCAGCATGGGCTTCTCCTGGCTGTCCCGAAGGTAGAGGCCGTTCTGATAGATGAAGTCCTGGATCACCGGGTCGATGAAGTTGGAGATGTCCCGGTTCAGGTCCACGTTCTCCCGGATCCGGGTGGAGCTGATGTCCTCCAGATGGGCGGGGAGCTGGAGGCGGATCACGTCCCCGGTGATGGGCAGCCGGCGGGGCAGTTCCTTCTCCCCCGCCCGGTGGAAGATGACGTGGTCCATCTGGTGGATGGAGAAGGGCCTGGGCTCCGCCTTGTAGGAGGATGCGTTGGCCACCACGTCGCTCCCCGCCACGATATACACCCTCTGGCCGGGGAAGAGGCTGGTCAGCCGCCGCAGGTCGGCGGGGTTGGCGATGTTCACCGGGATGTCGTCAGGGAAGAGGTGGACGTGGAAGTCGCCGGCGATGGACAGGTTGACGATCTGCCGGCGGATCAGGTGGGGCTGGGCCTTCTTGGACCAGGAGAACTCATCCACCGCCAGATAGACCTCGAAGCCCAGGTCCCGGATGGCGTGGACGATCCCCTTATGGGACAGGGTGAAGGGGTCGAAGGTGCCGGGGAAGAAGGCCACCTTCCGGGGCGCCTCGAAGGAGAAGGGGCCATGGTCCAGCCGCCGCAGGGCGATGAACCGGTTGATGTGGGCCAGGGCAGCCGCCCGGTAGAAGAAGGTGAGGCCGTCCTGCCGGGGGGCCTCCTGGGTGAGGAAGAGGAGCTTGCGGTAGCTGAGGGAGAAGAGGCGGGCCTTCTCCTCCATGTCCAGGGCGGGGCTCTCGAAGAGGAGCTTGCCGGTGACCAGCAGGGCCTCCTGGCGCACCGCCTCCCGGTAGTGGGCCAGGCCCTGGAGGAGCAGGCCCAGCAGCTCCTGCCGCCGGCCCTCGTAGATCTCGGGCTTTTCCGAAAAACGCTCCTTATAGGCCGGGTAGTGCTGGAGGAGGACGGCGATGGTGTTCAGCGCCCCGGCCACGGCGGAGTCGTTGGGGGAGCCCAGCAGCCCCTTCAGCCACAGCACCTGCTCGTCCAGCTCGCTGGGGTGGAGGTACAGCGCCGCCTCTCCCAGATATTGGGGGATATATTTGGAGATCTCATACTGGCCCATCTCCAGGCCCTTGCCCAGCTCCACCACCACCTCGTTGCGCTGGTCCCGGCGCAGGAGGGACAGGGTGTGGACCAGGGCGGAGCCGGCGGTGTGCCGGACCACCACCCGCTCTGACACCTTGACCAGGTTGGAGAAGTGGGTGGCGATGTGGAGGATATGGCTGTCCAGCCCGTGCTCCACCTGGTCCCGGAGCAGCTCCACCCCCGCCACCTTCACCACCCAGGGGGTGGCGATCTTCAGGTTGTCCAAAAAGACCTCACTGGTGATATCGGTGTGGTAAAGGATCTCCTCCAGGGCGGACACGTCCCGCCCCGCCCGCCGGAGGATCCGGCACTTCAAAAAGACGGTGGTCAGCTGGCCCGAGGGGGCGTCCTCCACGATCTGGGCGATCCGCGCCATCTGGGGGTGGCTGCGGGGGAGGTTGCGCACCGTCTCCCGCAGGAACTGGAGGGCGGCGGTGACCAGCCGGGGGTCGTCCAACGTGGTGAAGTGGGCGGCAAAGGTGACCAGCCTCTCCCGGGTGGCCTCGTCATAGTGCTTGGGGGGCAGGTAGCGGGCGGCGTCCAGCAGGGTGAAGGCGGTGTCGGCGCCGGTGTGCTCCGGGTCGCCGTAGTAGCCCAGCAGGGCGTCCAGGAACCGGGGGATATCCCCGGGCCGGGCGTGGCGGAGCATGGATTCCACCACCAGCTTCAGGGTGTAGCTGATGTGGGAGCGCTGCTGGGGGGTGGTCTTGTGGTCTGGGAAGATGATCATGTCCAGATACTGGGCCCACAGGGTGAAGGGGACCTCCTCCGCCGGGTCGTTCTGGGCGTCGGCGGGGACCTCCTTGCGGTAGACCAGGTGGAACCGGGCGATGATCTGGCCGATGAGGGCGCCGGCCTGACGGCGGATGTCGCCCTCACGGTGCATCAGCAGCTCATAGAGGAAGGACAGGGCCTGGGTCTTCTGCCGCACCGACAGATAGGTGAAATACTCCCCGAAGACGTTGAGATAGGCCCGGAGCTGCTGCCAGCTCTTGGTGGAGCGGGCCTCCTCGATGATGTTGCCGAACCTCTGCTCGTTGGACAGCATGTGCATCAGCCGCAGGTTGTGCTCCACCGACAGGAGGATCAGGCCGTCCAGGGTCTCCTCCGGCCCCATGAGAGCGGGGTCCTTCCGGGGGACAGGGGCCTCCTGCCGGCCGGCGAGGTCCACGTCCGCCCCCAGGGAGCGCATGTAGTCCTCGAAGTCGTGGAGCTTGCCATAGACGAACTCATACCGGCGGCGCTTCTTCCGGTCCACGTTGTCCAGCTTGGACAGGATCACCTGGAAGGACTGTTCCAGGGGGTAGAGGACCACGACCTCTTCCCCCCGCTCGTTCCGCTCCGACTTGGAACGGAAGTCGGCATAGATCAGCAGCAGGGACTCCACCGACAGGGACTCCAGCTCCAGGTCCCAAGTGGAGTGATTGGAGGCGATGTGGCTGATGTCCTCCATCTTCCGCTCCAGCAGCCACTGGTCGGTGTAGTAGTAGTGGAGGTAGGGCACCCGCTCCCCGGGGCGGCAGCCGAACTTGCCCACATCGTGGGCAGCGGCGGCGGCAGAGATCAGGGCCAGGTCCACCTCCACGCCCGCCCGGGCCAGCCCCCGGGCAGCGGTCATGGCGATGTAGTGGACCCCGGAGATGTGGCTGAGGGTCTTGAAGGGGGTGTATTCCATCCCCAGGCGCATCAGCTCATAGAGGAATTCCCCCCGCCAGGCCGCCAGGAAGCGGCGGTACTCCCGGGCCTTGTCGCAGGATCCATACTCCTCCTCGGTGAGGAACTGGAAGTCCAGCATCGGGTCGAAGGGCAGGGCCTCCCGCTCCTGATCCAGCAGGACTTGGAGCACCGTGAGATAGAACAGGGCCCCGCCGCCGCACCGGTCCGCCTCGGGGGCGAAGCCGCTGTTCGGGAACATGAGGTCGCAGATGTACTGATAGCAGAAGGGGCCCCAGCCCTTCTCCGGCGGCTGGGGACAGATCTGGTCCAGGATCGGGGCACACAGCTCCAGCACCTGGGCGCAGCTCAGCCGCGCCTGGATGGGGAAGAGAGCGGCCAGCCCGTCGGTCCAGGCGGGGGCCTTCATCAGCTCCAGCACCGCCTTCCGGTGGGGCAGGGCCCCTGACCGGGCCGCCAGTGCCTTGATGATATCGTGGTTCAGCTGACGGATCATCTTGTTCATACTGTCACCTCGTCCCTCCGCTCCGGAGCTCCGGAGCGGGCGGTCTTTTACCTTGATAGGATACCATATTTTCTCCCGTTTGGAAAGGGGGACGAGGACCGAAAAACAGACCGGCCCTTTTATCCCCTTTTCTGTTTTTGACTTCCTTTCACTGCGTGTTTGGACACTCCCTCCCGATAAAAAACGGCGCAGACCGCAAGGTCTGCGCCGCCTCTTCCCTCTGTGCCTCAGCCCGCTGCCCGCACGATCATCGAGACCACCTCCTGACGGGTGGCCAGGGCCTCGGGCCGGGATCCGTCGGTGATCCCCATCTCCACCGCCTGGATCATCTCATCCGTCCCCCAGGCGGGACCGGGCAGCTCACCCAGCTCCTTCCGGTAGCGGTCCATATGCTCCTTCCACTGTTCGTAGGTCACGGTCTCATCCTCCTCATAGTCCACATAGGGCAGCAGGCCCCACTTCTTCCAGGTCCGGGCGTTGTACCCGGCCTTCTTCCCGATGTTCCCCACAGCGGTGATCTGGACGCCGTCCGCCCACTTGGGGGAGGACTCCACCGCCAGGCCCCCGCCGAGATAGATCCCGATGTGGCCGGGCATCCACACCGCCGCCCCGGGCCGGATCCCGCTGAAGTCGGCGGACACCCCTCTGCACCGGCGGATCATCTCGTCCTCCCCGATGTCAGGGACGCCGTTGGAGGCG
>RAYO01000055.1 GCA_003612335.1 bacterium 1xD42-67 | reverse complement strand
AAAAATGTTTGCAAAAAGAGTCTTGGACTCCTCATACATGGCGTCCAAGACTCTTTTCCTTAACTTAATGACATTGGTCTGTGACCTGGGCGGCCTTTGCTTCTGCGGAGGCTATGACGTGGGAGTAAATGTCGCTGGTGGTGCTGACCTGGGCGTGCCCCAGGTTGTTGGACACTACTACCAGCGGGGTCCTGTCTGCAATCAAAAGGCTGGCATAAGTGTGCCGGAGTGAGTGGACGCAAGCCGATGGAAGCCCGGTCCGCTTGATAAATTTCCTCATCCACTGGGTGATAGACGTAGGAAACAAGGGGCACCCCACCTCGTTGGTGAAGATCCTGTCGTCTCCTGGGGTACCCTCCCAGGCGTCCCCTACCCGGCTTCGCATCTCGTCTTGCCAGCGCTTAAACTCTACCAGGATCATAACGGCAGTCCGGGAAACCTTAAGGTAACGGTCCGAGTCCTCGGTCTTGGGAGTATCAACATACACCCCTGTCCCGGCCACATAGTTGGATGTCTGGACGATGTGGATGACGCCATTGTCCATATCGACATCCGACCAGCGCAGGCCCAGCAGCTCCGCCCGGCGCAGACCGGAGAGCAGATCAAAGATGATGGGCGCCCGCCACTTGATCGGCTCGGCCTGGAGCAGCTGCAGCATCCGCCTTGCGTCCGGTTCGTCCAGATACCGGGCCTTGCGTCCGGCCAGTGAGGGTAGCGTTGCTCCCTGCGCCGGATTTTGAGAAATGCACTTCCACGCCCGGGCTTTGTCCAAGATGGAGGAAAGCGTCCGATGGTATGAGTGGATCGTGGCCGGAGCCAGGGGCTTCATGTCCGCGTTGACAGTAAACAGCGCCTTGACCTCTGTGCCGATAGCGGCGGCTATCTTTTCGGCAGATTCCAGATCGATAGGGCTCCCCTTCAGGGCCTGACTCACCGTCTGATGGGTGATACCGGCTTTTCTGGAAAAGGCGGACTTGGACATGTGCTGCTGAGCGATCTGCTCCGCCAGACCGGGAGCGGCCGTGGCGGTGGTGTGCTGCCGGACGCCTGTCTCCTGAAGATTACGGTAAAATGCCTGGATGTGCATGGGCGTCAGATCCTTCAGCCGGATATGGCCGATGGCCTGGTTGATGCGGACCAGGTTTCGTGTGTAATTGGCCTGAGTAGTGGGCTTAAGGCTCAGGCGGCCGTAGTCTTTCATGTAGCGCTCCGCAAAGTCCACGAACCAGGTGTTGCCGTCGGCAGCCACAGATCCAGACTTGACCTGTTCCTCGAAGCGGACGATCTGGCGGTTCAGCTCCTTTTCCACCTGGCGGGACGTCATCGTCTCATCCGGGGTCCAGACCGATTTGCTTGCCGTTGAGATCAATGCCCGCTGCCACGGTGATGCGGTATCCTTTGCCGCATTTTTCAACAGTTGCCATAGTTGCTTTCCTCCTATTTCTGTGATAAAATAGGGGAAGTGATAGGGGGTCGATCTTATCACTTCCCTTGAGCCGCCCTCGGTGTTTGCCGCACCGGGGGCGGTTTTTATTTTTGGTACTTCTTCTAGGCGCCGGTGTTCAAGTTGGACACATTTTCTTGATTGTTTACCACTTAAATTGATATCCTTCGGGGAATATCGGTTTGTTCCCTTTAACCCATTCGGGCCTTAAAAAGCAAAAGGCATGCCCTCTACATTTGATATCCGCAGTTAGGGAAATGACTTCCTTCCCCACCCAAATTGGATATATCTTATCATCTGCCCGCGTCATGATCTGGGACAGGCCATCTATGACAAACATATTGAGCCCGTTATAGGAGTCCTTCTCGAAAAGGAGAATATCATTGTCATACCAATCGCTGTTATTACCGCAGACGCGGACGGCAAAAATGGCCCGACGTGTATCCTCATTACCCTCTACCAGAATTGTTTCGAAGTCGGAATCCGGAAGTTGAATCGCTATACCCTTGCCCATAGTCTGGATTGCCAGAGGAAGTTGAATACAGTTGTCTTTCTCCTGTATCGCCCTTGCGTCTTCTGCTCGGCGGGTCAGTGCCTGCTCCATTGCTGTGCGCACCTGTATTCGCCCCCAAGTGTCCAATTGTTTGTCATAGGCCAAAGCCAACCGCAACGCCTCATCCGATAAGGATGAGGCACTTTTGTTGAATTGCCTATGCTGGAGACAATTGTCTTGAACGTTTTCAGTATCTAAGTCTTCCTGGTAGCGATCACCTTCCAAGGTGAGCATTTTTTCTTTTTTGAAACCGGGGCGTAGCGCTATTTCCCAGTCCCCTTCGCTCGTTGGCCAAACATTTTCAATCGCCATAGAGAGAAATGAAATGAAGTCTTTCATGGGGGTCGCGTCTGGGTCCTTTGGGTCGATCCCCCATATGATTTTGAGCGTATTAGGATCAATGTCAACGTAATAAAGAAATCCCTTGCGGTTCTGATTGATAAGGTCCCAGCAATCAAACGGTGGGCGCTCAAGCAAAAAATCTGTTGGGACGCCAAAATACGCTGTTAATTTAGCAACAGTTGAGCCATCTGGTGTAGCACCTGTTTTTTTCCACTTTGTAGGGGTTGCATTGCTTAACCCCACAGTGAGAGCAGCTTTATTACAGCTAATACCTGCACTATCACACAGGGCCTTGAATTTGTCATAAAACATAAATTCCACACTCCGTTTTTATGCAAAACGCAGAACATAACTAAAATCAGGAAATTGCGCTTGAAAAACAAACCAAATTCAGGTATTATAGCAACGAAACCTAAATTAAGTAAGGTGATGGGCTGAAGTTAGGAAGTTGATTTGATATTAGTTAGTTTACTGTTATCATACCCCATTTCCTAACTAAAGTCAACAGAATTTCTAAAGGAGGTTAGTTTTTGTATGCCTGCACAATGGACGGGACAAATCGTAGGTGAAATTCACAATGCTGGCTTTACTATCAAGCAGGTGGCCAGAGAGGCCGGCCTTAATGAAAAGTATGTCAGTCAAGTGCTTAATGCTGGATCTACAGCCCCAAAGGCACAGCAGAAACTTCAGAACGCACTTCGTCGCCTGATTGAAAAGCAGGAAGGAACAAGCCCCGCCTGATGATGGCCAGCTGGGAACTGGCCGAAACGCTCCATCCCGGAGCGTCGCGGGAACCCGTCGGCACAGGGGGAGTCAACCGCCGCCCCTTTCACACATACAGCACCTTGACAATTGGAGTGCCCACCTGATGAGAGCCGGACAGCAACCGGCCGAAACGCCCTCATGGGCGTCGTGGGAAGCTGACAGCTCCCCCATTTTGAATAGAAAAGCTCATATAGCCCCGCCGCACCCGGCAGGAGATCGAAGGAGGTGAGAGAGGATGGAAGCGAAAACGGTGCCCAGAATGAGAACAGTCACGAAGATCGTGGCGGAGATCAGGGCGATGGACCCCAGCTCTGGAGTGTCGGAGCATTACGTCAGACAGCTGGTGAAGTCAGGGATCGTGCCCGTGGTATGGGCCGGTACCAAGGCCCTTATCAACCTGGACGACGTATTGGAAGTGCTGCGCAAGGGGACAGCCCGGCCCGAAGCTAAGGCGGCCCCGGTCGTAACGGGTATCCGGCGGATCGAGGTCATGCCCCGCTGTATGGTCCAGTAACCCGCCGCAAATATCGATCAGGAGGAAATAAACCTAATGAGTGAAATCAAAGAGGAGACCGCGAAAGATGGGGCGTAAACGGAGAGGCATCCCGGCGGCGGCCATCCTGGTGCTGACCGTACTGGCCTGCCAGGCGATCTGGTGCTGCGGTATCGTGGCCATGATCGCCCCAGGCCCTGGGGAAGACACGGTTCTGGTGTCAACCACAGTGCCCCCTCAACTCGACTGCACTGCCCTTGTGGAAGCTGTGGAAACTATCCAGGCGGACCCCTACGATGAAAGCATCCCACTGGATCGTGAGCTCCAGACAGCGCTGCGGGAGACCTGTGCCGCCAACGACGTGCCCCTCTCCCTCGCGCTGGGGCTGATCGAGGTGGAGAGCGGCTTCGACCCGGAGATCGTCAGCCCAAAGGGAGCCTATGGCCTGTGCCAGCTCAACCCCAAATACTTCCCCACCGACCTGTCGCCCAGCGAAAACATTGCCGCCGGAATCGGCTGGCTGGGGGAGCTGCTGGAGCAGCATGAGGACACTGCGGCCGCCCTGCGGGCCTACGATCTGGGTCACGACGACGGGGACCGGAAATTCGCCGACGCCGTCCTTGCGGCCGCAGGGGAATGGGGAGCGGGATAAGAAAAAGCCGCTTTCGGAGGTCACGACTCCGGAAGCGGCACAGCTGGCCCGAATATGGGCCAAACCTTTTCACACCACAATTCTACTACACATCGGAAGGAACGTCAAGATGGAACTGAAAATGAAGCTCCGCAACGAGACCAAGAGCTGCTACCGCTTTGAGCGGCGCAGCGACCAGGGCGACCTGGTCACCCTCTACCTGAAGAAGAAGGACGTCAATGACGCAGGGATCGACCCCCGCAAGGGGATCACCGTTACCATCAAGGAGGATGATAGTGATGAATCTTGATATCAATGTAACC
The DNA here is from genome assembly GCA_003612335.1 of bacterium 1xD42-67. Classification (GTDB taxonomy): domain Bacteria; phylum Bacillota; class Clostridia; order Oscillospirales; family Oscillospiraceae; genus Lawsonibacter. The sequence goes on along the minus strand of RAYO01000055.1, from coordinate 15,036 downwards.
CTGAACGCAGACAGCAGCCTGCTGGCCTTCCTGGGTCAGACGGCTTCCTCTCTGTTGACGCTGGTACAGAATGCGGGGGCTGTCCCGCCCTCTGCGCCGGCTGCCCCCGTGGCCAGTGCAGCGGTTCCCGCTGTTACCCCCGCCTCCGTGGTCGCCCCCGGGCCCATGAGCCCTGTGGCTACAGCTCCCAGCGCTCCCACACCCGCCTCTGTCGGCTCGGCTCCTACACAGCACCCTGCGGCTCCGGTCAGCCCTCCGACATCAGCGGTACCTGTCACCCCCACGCCTCCGGCCACTGCGCCTGCTCCATCAACACCCGCCCCGGCAGTACCTGTGGCCCCGACCACTCCCTCGCCCGGTCATACGCTGGAACAGTTGAGCACAGCAGGGGCCGATCTCACCCGCGCTGACCCCTCCAAGATGGCTCAGTTGGTTGCCTTGCTGCAGCAGTATGGAGTCCAGGCTGTCACCCAGTTGGCCCCGGAGCACTACGGGGCGTTCGCTACCGCGCTGCGGGGACTGGGGGCGGCTATCTGATGGATCGGAGTACTTACAGCTGTGTGCAGTCCAGCGGCTGCATCTGCGGAACGTGCAGCAGTCCTGTAAAGGACTGCTGCCACCAGCACCCCGAGCTGATCTGCACCTTTGATCCTACCTGTGAGGAGAAGGGGCAGCATTGCAAAGGCTACAGCCCCAGGAAGGAGGGGGACCAGGATGGCACCTGAGCTGCACTCCCTTCTGGGCCCCAGCAGCGCGGAGCGGTGGCTGAATTGCACACCGTCTCCCAGGCTGACAGAGCACATGCCGGACTCCGGCAGCCCGTATGCGGCTGCCGGTACCCTGGCCCATGCCATCGCGGAGCTGAAAAGCCGGAAGTATTTCGGCATCCCCGAGCCGATGTCCACCCGGGAGTTCAACAAGCAGCTGAAGAAGCTGAAGGAGGATCCCGGCTATGACAAGGGGATGGACGCGGCCACAGATCTCTATCTGGAGCACCTGAAGGCCCGGGCCATGTCCTTCGGGCCCGTCCAGCCCTTTGTGACGCTGGAGACCAGGGTGGACTACTCCAACCTGGTTCCCGAGGGCTTCGGGACGGCGGACTGCATCATGATCGGAGCCGGCCGCCTGGAAGTGGTCGACTACAAAAACGGCGCCGGGGTCCCGGTCAGCGCGGAGACCAATTACCAGATGATGCTGTATGCCCTGGGCGCCCTCAATACGTTCTACTTTATCTATGGCGACACCATCCACACCGTTCACTTCTCCATTGTCCAGCCCAATGCGGGCGGGGTCAAGGAGTGGGAGTGCCAGGTGGAAGACCTGGCGGAATGGGGAGAGACGGTCGTCCGGCCGGCGGCGGAGTTGGCCTGGACCGGCAAGGGGGAGTTCGTGCCGGGCGACTGGTGCCGCTTTTGCAAGGCAAAAGCCCAGTGCTCCGCCAGGGCCAAGGTCATGCTGGAGCTGGGGGATGTGCCGCACGCCCTGGAGCCGGCAGATACCGCTGGCCCGCTGCTCACGGACAGCCAGCTGGGAGACGCCCTCACCCGGGGGCGTGCCCTGGCGGCCTGGGTCTCCGACGTGGAGAAGTATGCCCTGACCGCAGCGCTGGAGGGCCGGACCATTGCCGACTACAAGGTCGTGGAGGGCTGGGGCTGCTGGGTGTTCACCGCCAGCAGCAAGTAGGCCCCCTTCGTGGTAGACGCTCAGGTGCAGCCCATCATTGATCCCACCCAGGTCTACTCCGGGATGTGGGCCAATGTCAATGTCACCTTCTTCGCCTACAACCACGCCGGCAAGAAGGGCATAGGCTGCGGCCTGAACGGGGTCCAGAAGATTCGGGACGATACGCCCCTGTCCTCTCATGTGACCGCTCAGGAAGCTTTCCAGGCGATTCCTGCCGCTCCTGTGGCTCCTACCAACCCCGCTCCTCAGGCTCCTGCTGCTCCCGCAGCCCCTGCCGGCTATCCGGCTCCCGCCGTTGACCCCATCACCGGTCAGCCCCTCCCCCAGGGCGGCTATACCCCCACCGGCTTTCCAGTCATGGGGGTGTAAGCTGTGCCCACTGCTGTGCATCATCTCTCCATAGATATTGAGACGTACAGCGATGTGGACATCAAGAAAGCCGGGCTCTATCGGTACGCCCAGAGCCCGGCTTTTTCTATCCTCCTATTCGCGTACAGCCTCGACTTCGGGCCCGTCCAGGTCATTGATCTGGCTCAGGGAGAACAGCTCCCCCCCGGAATGTATGGCCCGCCTCTTTGACACCAATACGATCAAGCACGCCTATAACGCCCCCTTCGAATGGTACTGCCTGTCCAGGCATTTCCGCCTATGGGACGTTCCCAACTATCCCCCGGAAAAGTGGCTCCCACAGTGGCGCTGCACCATGCTCCACGGTCTATACTGCGGCTGCCCCGCAGGACTGGACGCTGCGGGCAAGGCCCTCGGTCTGGCGGAAGAACAGCAGAAGCTGTCCACTGGCAAGGCCCTGATCCGTTACTTCTGCACCCCCTGCGCCCCTACCAAGACCAACGGCCAGCGTACCCGCGACCTGCCCCACCACGACCCCGCCAAATGGGAGCTGTTCAAGACCTCCAACAAAAAGTATAACGCCCTGGAGACTGCGGTCTGTGCCGATGGGCGGGTGCGGGGGCTGCTCCAGTTCTACGGGGCGGCCCGCACCGGGCGGTGGGCCGGCCGTATCGTACAGCCCCAGAACCTGCCCCGGACCTACATCAGGTCCGAACTGCTCCCCCTGGCCCGGGAACTGGTGGAGGACCGGCAGATGGACGCTCTGAAGGTGGTCTTTGGCTCGGTCCCCGATACCCTCTCCCAGCTGATCCGCACCGCGCTGGTCGCCGCTCCCGGCTGCACCCTGGTGGACGCGGACTTCTCCTCCATCGAGGCCCGGGTCATCGCCTGGCTGGCGGGGGAGGAGTGGGCGCTGGAGGTCTTCCGCACCCACGGGAAGATCTACGAGGCCACCGCCGCCCAGTTGTACGATGTCCCCATGGAACGGATCGTGAAGGGCGATCCGGAGTACGCCCTGCGACAGTACGGCAAAGCGGCCACACTGGCCCTGGGCTATCAGGGCGGACCCAACGCGCTGATCACCGCCGGCCACCTGGACAAAGACACCCCGGAAGAAAAGCTGCTGGACATCCGGGACCGCTGGCGGCAGAAGAACCGCGCTATCGTAGATTTTTGGTACAAGGTAGACGCCGCCGCAAAGGAGGCGGTCCAGACCGGGCGGTCGATCGAACTGCCGGACAGACGGCTGGCCATCGCCCGGGAATGCAACCCTGCAAACCATATGGATTTTCTGACCATCCGGCTCCCCAGCGGGCGCAAGCTGTACTATGCCCAGCCTCACATGGGGACCAACCACTTCGGCCAGCTCAGCCTGTGCTACCTCGGCCAGAACCAGACCTCGAAGAAGTGGCAGGTGCTGGAGACCTACGGCGGCAAGCTGGCGGAGAACATTACCCAAGCCATCGCCCGGGACTGCCTGGCGGAGGCGATCGACCGCGTGGAGGCCGCGGGGTATCGGGTGGTGTTCCACATCCACGACGAGATCGTTACAGAGGTCCCCAACGGCTTCGAGGCCGACCTGAAGCGGATCACAGAGCTTATGAGCCAGGTACCCACATGGGCCGCTGGGCTCCCTCTGAATGCGGAGGGCTGGGTAAACCCGTTCTTCAAGAAGGAGTAAGGCTATGAAAGAAAATAATTTGGTTGAGTTGCTGAAGGGTGTGTCCAACTCGGGCACACCCGCCCCGGCAGATACGCGGGAGCAGATCGAATATATCGACATCGGCCTGATCGAGAGTGACCCAGGCAATTTCTACAAGCTGACCCAACTGGAGGAGCTGGCCTCCAACATTGCGGTGGTGGGACTTCAGCAGCCCCTCCGGGTGCGCTTCATTGTGTCCAAGTCGGACACCGAGGAGTGACCTGAAATACCCCGGCTATTGTCGTTTACTGGCACTCCCGGAGTGGAAAAGGCGAGCCAATAGCTGGATCGGGGCCCCAAAGGGGCCGGCTATTACCGGTTACCCAGAGACATTATGGGGGACTGTTGGCGCTATGAAGCTCCTGGATCCCCGCCGGCGGCAGTCCTTCCCCCTTGAAGATCCAGCGCGGGACACCGTCAGGAATAGGCTGAAAAGTGCCGGAACATGGCCGGAAAACAGCCGGATTTTGAGTGCTGCCAACAGGGTCAGCCGAAACGTGCATATCATAAAAATCGCCGGGGTATGCTGCGGCATGCCACGGAAGGGAGGATGAAGCCTATGAGCAAGCGTCCCCGCTGGACTGCGGAAGCGGAGGAGTACCTGGCGGAGAACTGGGGCACACTGGCCATCCCCACGCTGGCCAGAAACCTGGGGCGCAGTGAAGATGCGGTTGTCATCCGCGCCCGACGGCTCGGCCTGGGGCCTTTCCTGGATAGCGGTGACTACGTTTCCTTCAACCAGCTGCTGGTCGCTGTGACCGGAGGCAATTCCGGATACGGCTACAAGATCAAGAGCTGGGTGGAGAACCGCGGCTTCCCGCTCCACTACAAGCGGGTGGGGAGTCAGCGGTGGAGGATCGTTTACCTGAAGGAGTTTTGGGAGTGGGCTGAGAAGAACCGGGCTTTCATTGATTTCTCCCGGATGGAGCCGCTGGCCCTGGGGGAAGAACCGGAGTGGGTGGCGGAGCAGCGCAGAAAAGATTTCGAAACGTTTGCGCTCCAGCGCAAGGATTCCTGGACGTCTGAGGAGGACAGCCGGCTGATCATGCTTTTGAAGCAGCAGCGGTACGGATACGCTGAGCTGTCCCAAATGCTCCGAAGAAGTGCCGGGGCCATCCAGCGGCGATGCGGGGACTTGGGGATCAAGGAGAGGCCGGTCAAGGCGGACGCCCATGGCGACAGTGCCACAACCGTTTCTGTGAGGCCTGCCGCCTTGCCCGCAAGAGGCAGGCACAGCGCAGGTGGAGAAGGTCCGCCGGCACGCCAAATAACGAAAAGGCTGTATGACCAAAAGGGGAAAAGCAGGTACAGGGGGTGATCTATCGTGAACATAAAAACGATCGGGTCGCGATGGGGCGTGTATCTGAGGGCCGCCCACCCGAGATCGACCTGCCTGTGCGGGAATACTCCCTCAAGGCGGAGATGGTCGGAATCGAGCTGGCTGACACCACCACCTTCGAGGTGTCACGGCTGATGTACTGGCCCAGCTGCAGCGCGGACGGGGAGTACATCTGGAGGCCGGCGGATAAAGCCCTGCTTTCTGCGGACGGCATGCTGGGCCTCTATACCGACTGGAGAGACTGTGCCTCCTGGCCGGTCGTTCCCGGGGCTGCGAGCCCCGCTAAGCGGACTTCCAAGCAGACGGACCCCCAGGCCAAGACGGGCGTTGTGGGCGCGTTCTGCCGCACCTACGACATCGAGGCGGCAATAGCCACATTCCTGCCCGGCGTCTATGAGCCTGTAGACACCGCGTCAGACAGGTACACCTTCACCGGCGGCACTACCACCGGCGGCGCAGTACTCTACGACGACGGTAAATTCCTGTTCTCCCATCACGCCACTGACCCCTGCAGCGGGAAGCTGGTCAATTCCTTCGACATGGTGCGCCTACATCTCTTTGGACAAATCTCTGGCGGAGCGGGAGATCGACCTGTGGGCAGAACAGAGCGATGCGCTGATCGACGAGCTGGAGGAGCGGATGGATTCGGTCACCCGCCAGCAGGACAGGATGGAGGACAAGCTGTCCGGCTACGGCGATCTGTTTGAGATCAAAGACGAGCGGATGTCCCTGGAGAGCCTGCAAAAGCAGGTCGACGCCATCGATCGGTATGAGCAAGCCCTGAGCTCCCTCCAGGAGAGGGGCCTTTCCGGCGGCCTGATGGACGAAGTGCTGGGGATGGACGTGGACGAGGCGACCCAGTACGCCCAGAAGCTGCTGAACATGTCGGACACGCAGTGGGACGAGTATAACGATCTGTGGAACGAGAAGCAGCAGCGTGCCGCAGAGGTGGCCGAGCAGTTTTTCAAGGACCAGATCGATACCCTGGAGACCGAGTACAGCGAAAAACTGGGCGGAGCGCTGGACGAGCTGACAGAGGACGCCTTTAACGGCGGTGTGGACGCTGCTCAGGGTCTGATCGACGGGCTGGCGTCTATGGAGGCCGAGATAGAGGCGAAGGTGTCGGAGATCATGTCCAAGATGTCCAAGATATTCGCCCAGGGCGGGGACGTCCCTACCAATGCGGAGCTGGCGTCCAGCTTTGCCACCGAGCGGTTCCAGGAACAGTATCTGGGGGTCACCCCCCGGGATATGCAGAACGCCAGCGCGGGGGTGGTGAATGGAGTGTCGGCCGCTATGGCAGGACAGGGCTTTGACGCTCCTCTGAACATCACCATCCAGACCGAAGATAAGACCACGATCGCGCGGGCCTTCGTGCCAAGTATCCGGCAGGCCAGCAAGGAAGATCCGGAGGTGATGGACGACCGATGACACAGCTGGTATTAGAGGGGATGGCCCTCCCCGAGACCTGGGGCGACAAATACGCCTGCTGGGAAGAGATCCTGTCAGTGCAGCTGGATATGATCTCCGGCCGGCGGGTGATCGAGGAGCGGGGGGCGGTGTGGAAGATCAAATGGTCCTATGACTACCTGGACAACGACACCACCCGGGCCCTGCTGGCGGTCCTCCGGTCCCGCCGGCCTATCCTGGCGGCGGCCCTGCCCGACAACGGCAGCGAGATGATCTCCTCCACCTTCGTAGTGGAATCCCTGACCGACCCTACGTTCCTTTTCGACGATAACGGGACCCCCTGCTGGCACGGGCTGGGGTTCACGCTGCGGGAGGAGGAGCCGCATGGGTGACCATCTCCCATAAGGAGGATCAAGGGACGGGAGAGGAGGAGAGCTGAGGCGGCCCTCTCAGTCAGGCTCCGCCTGACAGCTCCCCCAGAGGGGGAGCCAAGAGAGGAGGAGAGGATGGTGAGAGGATGATACAGACGAGCCCGGCATTCCGGGCGGCGGTGGTGGGGTCGCCGCGGCGGGTGGACATCCTGGCGGTGGTGGACCTGAGCGATCCGGACCTGACCTGGGAGCCCATGGGCTATGACAGTCTGGCCCCCTGGTGCGTCCCGGAGCAGCTCCACGACCACGAGCTGGATCCTCCGGCCCGGTACGCTGCCCTGGAACGGGGGCGGTGGCTGCTGGGGGGCGGCTCCAAGGTCTTCCCGGACGGCTACCAGGTCAAGGAGAGCATGGGCTTCGCCAACGACGCGCTGAGCGGGCCCGACGGGACCTTCTCCCCGGCGGCCTGGGTGGAGGAGCGGTTCGCCCATGTGCGGATCCTCCAGACGGTCTCGATCTACTTCTCCACCGACCCGGCGGACGGGGTCCCTATGGATTTCACCGTGGAGGTCCGTTCCGGGGACACGGTATACTTCACCAAGACCTTTACCGGCAACCGGGCGACGGAGGTGTCCATCGACGGCTTCACTGTCCAACAGCCCACAGCGATCCGGCTGACCTGCACCAGATGGTCCCTGCCCTCCCGGCGGATGCGGGCGGTGGAGATCATGACGGGCCTCTACGAGCGGTGGGGCCCCCGGATGCTGGCCTCCTTCTCCTGCGTCCAGCAGGGGGAGTTCTCCTGTCTGTCCCTGCCCTACGGGTCGGTGACGCTGGCCATGGACAACAAGTCCCGCCGGTTCGAGCCCCGGCGCAAGGACAGCATCTTCGCCTCCATCGAGGAGCGGCAGGGGGTGGAGGTGTACATCGGGGTGCGGGTGGCCTCCAGGGCCTTCGAGCGGGTCAAGCTGGGACTGTTCTATATGGCGGGGGACGGCTGGAAGACCAGCCAGAACGAGCCCACTATGCAGTGGTATCTGGTGGACATCATCGGGCTGCTGTCCGGACGGACCTTCCTCCCTCCGGAGACGCTGCCCACCACCCTGGCCGGGTGGCTGGAGGCCATCGTCAGCCAGCTGGGAGTGAACTTCACCAATCGGTGGAGCTGCGACCCCGCCTACGCCGGCAAGCCCGTCACCGCCAACAGCCGGGAGGACGTGACCGGGAAGAGCTGCGGCGAGATGATCCGCTGGGCGTGTCAGGCCAGCGGGACCTGGCCCCGGGCCGACGCGGAGACGGGGAAGCTGTGCGCCGAGCCCCTGTGGCATCAGGGGAACAAGCTGGCCCTGGCCAACTTGACGGGCTACCCGGGGATGAAGGCCAACCAGTCCTTGGCGGCGCTGATCTTCACCCTGAGCGATGGGACGGAGTATGTGGTCTCGGGCAACTCCACCAGCAGCGAGAAGACGGTGGCGATCCGCAACCCCTTCCTCCACACCCAGGCCCAGGCCCTGGCGGCGGCCCGGCTCATCCTCAGCCAGTACGGCGGCAACGTCATCGAGACCACCGGGCGGGGGGACCCCTCCGGCGAGATCGGGGACGTGGACACCGTGTGGCTGGACGAGTCCAGCGCCGTCACCGCCCGGCGGAAGTCCCAGACCATCCAGTTCCAGGACGGGATGATGCAGGGCTGCCGGAGCACCCTGCTCCAGGCCGACGGGTCCTACCTGTGGGAGGAGCGGACGGTGCTCACCGGGTCGGGGACCTGGACGGGGCCCTCCGGCGTGGGGCGGCTGCGGCTGTTCCTGGTAGGCCGCGGCGGGGACGGGACCGCCGGCACGGACGGCTCCTACGACGCCCCCGGCGAGGACGGCACAGACGGCCTGGGCGGCCTGGTGTGGGCCGGGGTGGTGGATATCAACCCCGGGCAGAGCTTCGCCTACCGGGTGGACCAGGACGCAGTCTTCGGTGTCTGGACCTCCGCCGAGGGCCAGCGGTATCCCCAGGGATATTCGGATATCGCCTCCGGGCAGTCCTACGCCAGGACAGGGGTCCAGGCCCCTCTGGAGGGCTCCGGAGACGGGGGCGCGGGGGGCAAGGGAGGCTCCCAGGGCGTCCGCCACCGGGAACAGACCTTCGATAAGGACGGCAAGCCCACCGGCTCCCACTGGGTGGTGGACGTCCGGCCAGGGCCCGCTGAGCCCGGCGTCCCCGGCACCTCTGGATGTATCGTCATCTATTGGGACAAAACAGCACCTTGACAACCTCATATCGAGACAGCGGAAATTTTTTAGAAAAAATGTAAAAAATGCTTGACATAGTGCATTACCTATATTATAATATAATTATCTTAAAGAAAGGGGATGGACGTATGCCGAGCGAGATCGAGATCAAGCGTATGGACCTGGCGATGCTCTATGAGCTCCGGCTGATCTTTACCGAAGGTGAAAAAGAGACCTACACCAAGGCTGAGATCGTGGAACTGCTGGACCAGATCGCGATCAGCAAAAAGTAACAGGGACAGGGGCCGGGAGACCGGCCCCGCCTCCCCAAAGGAGGAGAGCGCCATAGAGGCCAGGAAGGAAACACCCCAGGACCGTTATCATAAAGCACACACCACGAGCGTGACTATCCGCTTTATGAACAACACAGAATCGGATCTACTGGAAAAGCTCAACAGTGTCCCCAACAAGGCCGGATATATCAAGGCCCTGATTCGGGCAGACATCGCAAAATGAAACGATCCCCGCTGTCTCGACATGAGGCGGCGGGGATCTTTTTTGAAGGGAGGGGCGGACCATGGCGAACACATACACCCCGGTGATCATCTCCGCGATCCTGACGCCGGATCCCGCCCAGGCAGGAAAGAAGTTCCTGATCTCAGTGGCGGCGGCAGACGTGGAGGCGATCCCCCAGACGGCGGTGTACGTCTGCGGCGAATTCGTGTGCGGAGAACCGTAAAAGGAGGAACTATGAGCAACTTTGAGGCAGCGATCACAGCGTTTTTAGGTACTTTAGCGAATGAAAGTGGGGGGGGTAGGCTCAGAACATTTCCTGCGGGAAATGGGGCGCTGTGCGCCGTCTGAGCCCTCAAAGGGGGACCCCCCTACCCCCTCTGCCTTTCAGGCATCTCCCCCTGACAGGGGGAGTCGGCCCTTTGAACATCCCCCTGCCCTGCGGGGCGGACGGGAGATCGGAGGCGGTGGGATCGCAGTCGCTCCCGAGGATGTCGCGGGCGTCGCCCTGCTCCTGCGGGACGGCCGGGTCCTGGTGCTGGGAGGTGGTCCGGCATGACGGACGGGATCATCAAGGGGACGGGGAACAGCCGCTATCTGAAGAGCGTGGCCAACGTCATGTCCCTCTATCCGGAGTATACCGACTTCCTGCGGGCCCTGGCAGAGGGCACCTTCCCGGTGGATCTGTATGGGATCAACGCCGGCGGCTGGCAGGTGCGGGGCAACGACATCAACAAGGCCAGCCTGCTGACCGACGCCGTGGAGACTGCGATCTGGGGCTCTGCCGCCAACAGGACGGTGTCCCAGGCCCTCCAGCAACTCAGGAACTTGATCTCAGGTCTGTCTAACGACATGCGTGTTAGAGTAATCGATACTTGGGGAAGTTACATTGGCGATGGAGGAAAAAGAAGATCTTTGACATTCCCGTTTACGCCACATTTCCTTTTTGTTTTAGGAACAAGTGGAGCCTATGCTTTATTCATACGTGATGCGGATATCTACACCACCAATAACGACTCACACATTTCGTATGTAAAGGTCATATGGAGCGATAGATCTGTTGAGTGGGTAGGTAACTATAGCACATCGCACCTGATAGGATGCAACATTGCAAATCAAAAGTATTACTATTATGCAGTAGGCTACTGATAAGGCTCAAGAGTAGGGGGTGATATGATGGCCCTGACGCAGGTCCGGGTGAAGCTGGAGGATACCTGGACCGTCCTGACGTACAACGCGGCCACAGGGCGGTATGAGGGGGAGCTGACCGCTCCGGGGACGTCGATCCACCAGCCGGGGGGATATTACAGCCTGACGGTGGAGGCCAGGAACGCCACAGGTCAGACCGCGTCCCTGTCCGGGGAGCAGTATAAGGCCCTGCGCCTGGTGGTCCGGGAGACCGCCGCGCCCAGGCTGGCCCTGCTCTCCCCGCCGGCGGGCTATGTGACCACGGCCAGCCCTGCGATCGTGTTCCGTGCCTCCGACGAGGCGGGGGGCTCCGGGATCGACACGGCCAGCGGACAGGCCGCCATAGACGGCGTCTCTGTGCCCTGCACGGTGGCCGTATCGGGGACGGCGTACAGCCTGACCATCCAGGCCCGAAGCCTGGCAGAGGGCCCCCACACGGTCACAGCGGCCATCTCCGACCGGGACGGGAACCGGACCGGAGCCTCTGCCGCTTACACGGTGGACACGGTCCCGCCGGCGCTCTCCCTGGTGATGGAGAGCCTCCACAGAGTGGTGGAGGACGCCCGGCTGGTGGTGTCCGGCTATGCCAGGGACGCCACCTCTGGGATCGGGGAGGTGACGGTGGCCGGGATCCGCGCGGAGCTGGAGGAAAAGGGGCGGTTCTCGGTGGCCGTGCCCCTGGAGGTGGGGGAGAACAGGATCCAGGTGACCGCCCGGGACCGGGCGGGGCTCACCGCCTCTCAGGAGCTCTACCGCCTGCGGATGATCACAGACCGCGCCCAGGAGGACCGGGACGTCCTGGACGCCCTGCTGGCCAAGCCCCTGGAGGACTGGACGGCGGCGGAGCGGAGCTGGTTCGATGCCGGCGTGGTCCGGGGGGCTTACAACGCCGATGACCTGAACAGGGTGGGCCTGGCGGTGGAGCTCATCGCCGGGTGGATGCACCAGGCGGGCTATCTGGCCCCTGTGGCCCCCAAGACGGACTGGGAGCCCCTGGACGTGCCCGTTCGGAGCCAGATGACGGCCTACCTGGCCGACGTGGCCGCTCTGCGGGATCAGTTCCCCCTCCAGGCCCCCGAGGTCCCCGCGGATATGGAGGATCTGGAGCTCCAGGAGGCCAACGATATCGAGACGATCCTGGTCCGGGCTGATGAGACCCTGGAGATGCTCTCCAAGAGCTTCTGGGTCTGCGGCGAGCCGGTCTGCGGAGGATACTAGGAACATCCCCAGATACGAAAAGAGCCGCCCAAAGGCGGCAGCATTTGACAAGATGCGGCGCATACGCTATGATAAGAGCGCCCGCCTGCCAGGCGGGACGGAAGCGAGCGCTGTTACATAAAAGGCGGTCAGCCCACCGTTATCACCCCACAGCAAGATCTGGACAGGGGGAGGTGGTGCAGATGGGAAGCGGATCCTGGAAGTTCATCTTCCGGCTCCTGGTGAGTTTGAGCATCATCGTCATGATACTGCTCTTCACCGCCCCAAAAGCGTGTTGACCGCTCGGCTGCAACCCAAGCGGTCAACTAAGTTGAGTTGAATTGTTTGGGCTGACCGTCAGTAACAGCGCCCTTCTGTTTCCATTATAGCGAGATCGGCCGCTTTGTCAAGGAGGACAGAGCGGTTTTTTCTGTCCAGGAAAGGAGGAAGTATGACAGACGGAGTGATCAAAGGGACCGGGAACAGCAGGTGGCTCAAGGTCCCGCCCAACATCAAACAGCTGTGTCCAGACTTCGACACGATGCTGGATGTGATGATACAAGGGCGATTCCCATTCGATCAGAACGGATTGAACGCGGAAGGTTGGGAGGTCATGGGGACCTTGTTCAATAAGCCCAACGTCCTCACCGATACGACGCGGTCCGCGCTTGGCCTGACCGGCGATGCGACCATCAACCAGGCGTTCGCTGCGATCCCAACGGCGAAGATGCTGCACATTTATAGTTACGGCAGCTGGCGCATTACCTGCTGAGACTTTAGCTGCTAACGATCTTGTTCCAATAGACGACGTCAGCGCGGGGACCGGGAAAAAGATCCCGGTGAGCGCGCTCATCCAGATGGTGATGAACAATACCCCCAAACAGGAGACTACATTCCAAAAATTGATGACAGGGAGGCTGATCTAAATGGGGATGGCGATCTTTACAGCGAGCGGGAGCTTCAAGCCCACTGACTACGGCCTGACCGCAGGCACTCCGGTCCAGATCATCGCAGTTGGCGGCGGCGGCGGTGGAGGGGGCACAGCTAATGGATCCAGCGGGACCACAAGCTCTTTTGGCAGTATCATCAGTGCGGCTGGGGGGACTGGAGGAAACAAACGAACTGATGCATCCTCTGGAGCGAATGGAGGGACTGGTGGAACATCTGGCGGAAACTCTATGCGCAGGGCTGGTGGCGGTGGTGGCTTGTTAGTAAATTCTACAGTACCTGTATCAAATGGCGGACATGGCGGGGAGATGGATGCACCGAACAATAATGGTACAGGTGGCGGAGGAGGCGCCGGTTTTTCGGGTTCCAGTAGTAATCTAAGTTATGGCAAGGCAGGAGAATCGTTAGGCGGTGGCCATGGAGGTGTGCTTGGTAATAAAACAGGTGGCGGTGCAGTCAATTTCGGCGGGACGCCCAGTACCGGTGGCGAAGGCCTCACATCTGGTGGCGGCGGTGGCGGCGGCGGTGGTGGTGGTGGACATATCAAAACGGCTGCATATGTGCTCCCAAATACTAACTCCATCGCTGTAACCGTTGGGACTGGAGGAAGTGGTGGCGGTATCGAATCCGGCCTCCGTGGCGGCAACGGCGCTTCCGGCGTCGTGATCGTAACTTGGTAAGGAGGTGACGACATGTATATCTTGCTGATGGATGATGATGCAGTCCAGGAGATCGTCCCAGATGAAGACCCCGTGTTCCCCGGGATCCCGATCGAGGAGCGATATGCGCCCGACTTCGTGGCCCGGCTAATCTACATGCCTGCCGGGACCCAGGTGGAGCAGGGCCACACCAGCGCGGCGGAGTGGCCCCCGGAGGAGGCCCCGGCCCTCTATACCCGTATCGGGCTGTCCAGCTCCGGCTGGCCCGTCTGGAGCCCTCCCACAGGGGCCCAGGACGCCTACGACACAGGGGATATCGTCTCCCACCGGGGGACGCTGTACAAGTCTAAGATCGACGGCAACACCACCGAGCCGGGCGCCGATGACCGGTGGTGGGAGATCTATGTGGAGGTGTGATCGATGAGCGAGAACTGCAGTGACTGCCCGGTGAACGCCCGGGTGGACAGTCTGGCCAAGGAGTTTGACCGCTACCGGGATGGGTCCGGCAAAACCCATAAGGAGATGTTCGAGCGGATCAACGCCCTGGAGCAGGCCAAAACGTCGCTGGAAACCAAGCTGGACAGCATTGACGCCCAACTGAAGAAGCTGGTGGACTACATGGAGACGGAGAAGGACAAGCCCAACAAGCTGCTGGACAAGTTGAAGGAAAACTCCATCTGGCTGGTGCTGGCGGCGGTGCTGGGGATGGTGCTGGCGAGGTGGGGGCTGTGAGGAGACTGCTGGACAAGCTCCGGGCGGTGCCCCACCTCTTCGCGAAGCTCATGGTCCTGTGGTGCGTGGCCTGCGGGACCGTGGCCTCCGCCTGGGCGTTGCGGATCCTCTCCCACACCGGCCACGACCCTGCCGCCCTGCTGGGGGTCATCCTGGCCTTCTTCGGCGGCGAGCTGCTGCTGATGTGTTTGAAGACCGTTTTGAACGGGAAACGAGATGGACAGGGCGAAAAGCCCGGAAAGGACGATATCTATGACTGATCTGACGATCCTCATCCCTATCCTGGGCGTGCTGGTGGCCCTGACCAACATCATCGTCCAGGTGACCAAAAAGGCTACCTGGGACAAGATGCCCACCAACCTCGTCGCTCTGGGAGTGGCGCAGGTGCTGACCATCTCCGCCGGTATCGCATACTGCCAGATCAAGGTGGTGGTCATGACGTGGTACATCGTGGCCGCGCTGGTGGTGGGCGGTTTCATGGTGGCCTATGCGGCCATGTTCGGCTTTGATAAGCTGCGGGAGATCATGCAGTGGGGGGATGGAAGATGATGACCGCGAAGGAGCTGGTGCGGCGGGGGTCGGCGGCCGCGTGGGACTATAAGACGCTGTATGTCTCCGGGGGCTTCGGGGCCCCGCTGACCGGGAAAAACGTGGAGCGGTACTGCACCAACAACGCCTACAACCGGGCTCAGGCCCGCCAGGCGCTCATCCGGGCCGCCGGGGA
>RAYO01000054.1 GCA_003612335.1 bacterium 1xD42-67 | reverse complement strand
AGTTCGGCCACTCCGGGCCCGCCGCCGCCCTCCTCCAGCAGTTCGGCCTCTCCGCCAGCCACATCACCGACGTCGTCCTGGATCTCTGCCGGAAGTGAGACAGGACAGATATATGCAGAACGGCCGCCCCAGTGGGGCGGCCGTTCTGTGCGTCATAGGATCATCGTCCCTTCGCCGCTGGTCGAAGATCGGTCTTACCGATCTTCAAGTGTGCTGACTATACCGGAACATCCCTGCCACCCGTTCCACAGCGATCTTGGTGTCCTCCGCGCCGCCGAAGGCGGTGAGGCGGACGTAGCCCTCCCCGCTGGGACCGAAGCCGGCGCCGGGGGTGGTGGCCACATTGGCCCGGTCCAGCACCTGGTCGAAGAACTCCCAGGAGCCCACACCGTCGGGGGTCTTGAGCCAGATATAGGGGGCGTCCACCCCACCGAAGCAGGTCATCCCGGCGGCGGTGAGCCCCTCCCGGATGACCTGGGCGTTGGCCCGGTAGTAGTCGATGTTGGCCATGACCTGGGCCCGGCCCTCGGGGGAATAGACGGCGGCGGCCCCCCGCTGGACCACATAGGGCACGCCGTTGAACTTGGTGCACTGGCGGCGGTTCCACAGACCGTTCAGCTTCACGCCGCCCCGCTCCAGCTCCATGGGGACCACAGTGTAGGCACAGCGGTTGCCTGTGAACCCGGCGGTCTTGGAGAAGGACCGGAACTCGATGGCGCAGGTGCGGGCGCCCTCGATCTCGAAGATGGTGTGGGGCACCCCCTCGCTGGTGATGAAGCACTCATAGGCGGAGTCGTAGAGGATCACGGAGCCGTGGGTATTGGCATAGTCCACCCATACCTTCAGCTGATTCTTGTCCATCACTGCCCCGGTGGGGTTATTGGGGGAACAGATGTAGATGATGTCCGGGATCTCCTTGGGGGGCTCGGGGGCGAAGCCGTTGGATTCCACGCAGGGCATGTAGATCAAGCGATTCCACCGGCCCAGCGCCTCCTGATACTCCCCTGCCCGGCCGGCCATAGCGTTGGTGTCCACATAGACGGGGTACACTGGATCGCACACCGCCACCACATTGTCCACACCGAAGATATCGCCGATGTTGCCACAGTCGCTCTTGGCCCCGTCGGAGACGAAGATCTCCCCGGGCTGGATGTCCACCCCCCGGACGGCGTAGTCCCCCTGGGCGATGGCCTGCCGCAGGAACTCATAGCCCTGCTCCGGACCATAGCCGTGGAAGCCCTCTACAGTGCCCATCTCATCCACCGCATCGTGCATGGCCTGGATGACGGCAGGGACCAGGGGACGGGTCACATCGCCGATGGACAGCTTGACGATCTTCGCCTCGGGGTGGGCCTCACTGTAGACGCGGATGCGCCGGGCCACCTCAGAGAACAGGTAGCTCCCAGGCAGCTTGAGGAAGTTTTCGTTGACTTTTACCATAGCGGCTCAGCTCCTTCGGAATAGTTGAAAAGGAAGGCACGCCTTATGGCGTGCCTTCCTGGAGCAGGTGAAGGGAATCGAACCCTCGTGTTCAGCTTGGGAAGCTGACATTCTGCCATTGAACTACACCTGCATGTTTCAGAGCTTTTATACTATACCACATCCCGGCGCAGAATGCAAGGGGAAATTTGGGGGCGGAGGGAAGTTTTTTTCCTCCGCCCCTCCCCTTCAGGAATCGATGAAGCTGCGCACCCGCAGGGTCACACCCAGGCCTTCCGCGATCTGCTTACAGGCCTCGATCTCCTTGGGGGTCTTGTCCTTGTCCACGATGGTCAGCACCACATTGGGGACATAGGCGGTGCACTCCCAGGCGAAGTCCCGCATAGCCTGCCAGGCCGCCTCCCCCTGGACGGGATGGCACAGGGCCACATAGTCCTCCGCGTTAGTGGCATTGAGGGAGATGGACACGGTGTCGATCCGGCCATAGAGCTCGAAACACACATCCCGGCCGTTGATGAGGTTGGCGTGGCCGTTGGTGTTGATGCGCACCGGAGGCAGCCCGTCCCCAAACCGCTCTTTCAACCGGTCCACCAGCCACAGCAGGTCGTCCAGCCGGTAGGTGGGCTCGCCGTAGCCGCAGAAGACGATCTCCCGGTAGGCGCACACGTCCCGGCTGAGGAAGCTGTCCAGGGCCTCCTCCCGGGTGGGCTCCCGCTCCAGCCAAAGGGAGTCCTCGGTATAGATCGACCCCTGGGCCTGTCCCTGGCGCAGGCAGAACTCACAGGCGCAGTTGCATCTGTTGGTCAGATTGACGTACAGCGCGCCCTCATACTCATAGGTGATGGTCATAGCGTGTCCTCCTCGATCCTAAAAAATCTCTTCCCGTTCTCCAGCGCAGCCTCCGCAGCCTCCTCCGGGCTCATCCCCTTCACCTGGGCGACGGTCTCCGCCACCCGATAGACATAGCCGGAGTCGTTCCGCCTGCCCCGGAACGGCTCCGGGGCCAGATAGGGGGCGTCGGTCTCGATCATCAGGCGGTCCATGGGCATCCACTGGATGACCTCCAGAGACCGCCGGGCATTCTTATACGTGACCACCCCGGTGAAGGAGAGCATCCACCCCAGCCTGATCAGGGTCTTGGCGTCCTCCAGGCTCCCGGAATAACAGTGGTACACCCCGGTGACCTTGGGATGGGCTTTCACCACCTCCAGGCAGTCCTGGTGGGCCTCCCGGTCGTGGACGATGACGGGCAGACCCAGCTCCTCCGCCAGCTCCATCTGGGCGTGGAAGACCCTCTGCTGGAGGTCGTGGGCTGGGTTGTCCTTCCAGTAGTAGTCCAGACCGATCTCCCCGACGGCCTTCACCTTGGGATGGGCGGCCAGGGCCCGCAGCTCTTCCAGCCAGCTCTCCTCCCAGGGGCCGCAGTCAGAGGGGTGGACCCCCACGGCGGCGTAGACGAAGGGGAAGCGCTCTGCCAGCTCCACCGCTCTCCGCGAGCTCTCCAGGTCGCAGCCGGGATCCAAGATCAGTTCCACTCCCCGCCCGGGCATAGAGGCCAGTATCTCCTGCCGGTCGGCGTTGAAGGCCCCGGAGTCGTAGTGGGCGTGGGTATCGAATAAACGCATGGGCGGTCCCTCCTCTTGTGCTCAATGGCAGTATACTCCGGCACGGGGAAAAAATCAAGGGCAGAGGGCGGTCCGGCCGGACCGCCCCCTGTGAGCCGCCTGTCACAGCGCCATGCGGTAGATCTCCAGCATATCCGCCTCCCGCAGCCTCTTAGCGGAGCCCTTCGCTCCGCCGGCGGCCGCGCTGCACATGCGGGCCAGGGTCTCCAGCTGCTCCTGGGTGGGCCGGACCCCCAGCTCCCGGAGATTCGTGGGCATGCGGATGCTCCGATAGAACTCCTCCATCGCCTCGATCCCCCGCAGGGCGGTCTCCTCCTGGCTCCCCTCCGCCGGGACGTCCAGCACCCTCTGCGCGAACCGGACGAACCGGGGCAGGCAGTCCCGATAGACATACCGGGCCCAGCTCCCCCACACCGCGGCCAGTCCCGCGCCGTGGGCCACGTCGAACATCCCGCCCAGCTCATGCTCCAGCCCGTGGGAGACCCAGTCCCCCCCGTCGCTGCCGCAGCCGGTGAGGCCGTTGTGAGACAGGCTGCTGGCCCACATGACCTCCGCCCTGGCCTCGTAGTCCTGGGGATCGTCCCGGAGGATCCGGGCATCCTCCATGACAGTGCGCATCAGCCCCTCGGCCAGCGCGTCGGTGAGCTCCATGTGGTCCCCACTGCTCAAATAGCGCTCCATGGTGTGCATTAGGATGTCCACACAGCCGCTGGCCGTCTGGTAGTCGGGGAGGGTGAGGGTGAGCTCCGGGTCCATGACGGCGAAGCGGGGACGGCAGAGGTCGTCGTTATACCCCCGCTTCACCATCCCCTCGTCCTTGGTGATCACGCTGCTGTTGCTCATCTCGCTGCCCGCCGCCGCGATGGTGAGCACCGCGCCCACTGGCATACACGCCGCAGCCCGGCGGGTGTGGTCGTAGAAGTCCCACACGTCCCCCTCGTTGGTCAGGCCGTAGCCGATGGCCTTCGCGGAGTCGATCACGCTGCCGCCCCCTACGGCCAGGAGGAAGTCCACCCCCTCCCGGCGGCACAGCTCGATCCCCTGACGGACCAGGGACAGCCGGGGATTGGGCACCACGCCCCCCAGCTCCACATAGGCGATCCCCTCCCCCTTCAGAGAAGCCTTGACCCGGTCCAGCAGGCCGGAGCGGACCACGCTGCCGCCGCCGTAGTGGATCAGGACCTTCCGGGCCCCTGCCGCCGCCGTCAGCGCCCCTGTCTGGGCCGACGCGCCCCGGCCAAAGACCACCCACGTGGGCGTATAGTAAGTGAAGTCGAACATCTTCCATTCCCCTCTCTGTGTTGGATATAGAGACAGTGTATCACAGGACAGACCGCCCCGCAAGACCGCCGCCTGAAAAAGCAGCGCCCCATACAGGGCCCTTGGGATCGGGCGCTGTATGGGGCGTCTTCATGGTCTTATTGGTCCTTCCGCTTCCGAGGGGCGGGGAGCACCATGGCCAGACCGCACAGCGACCCTGCCGCCAGTGCCGCCCAGAGGGCGGTCCGGCTGCTGTCGCCGGTCTTGGGGGACTGGTCCGCCAGGGGCACCTCATCCTCTGGGATGTAGACCCATTCCTCTTCCTCCGGGTCCCACACCTTCACATAGGTCTTGGGCACGCCGTCCTCCTCCACCGTCACGGTCTCCGGGCTGTCCGGATCGTTGGGGTCTGGGAGCTGAGGCTCTTCCGGCACCTCCGGGTCCACCGGCTTGGGAGGCTCCTCGGGCTTCTTGGTCTCCTCCCGGATATAGCGCAGGATGATGATCTCCTGCCCCTCCTCGGTGGCCACTACGAAGGTCATGTCGGGATCGGGCTGATAGCCGCCGCTGCCCGACGTGCCGTAGGCGGACTCGAGATAGACATACTCCCTGCCGCCGAACTCATAGCGTCTGGTCACGTCCGCTTCGGTGTACTGGGTCTCGTCCAGGACCAGGTCGTCCACGGGCTCCACGTCCGTGACGCCCTCCAGGACGTCTCCATCCTCGCTGCGGAAGTAGTACTCATGGACCACCTTGTACGCGCCCTTGGGGAGCTCCTCCACCTTCCGGACGTACCGCAGGATGATGATCTGGTCACCGCTCTGGGTAGCGGTCACATAGGTCTTGCCCTCCTGGGCCGTGTAGGCGTCCTTGCTCTGGACGGCGCCGCAGCCGTAGTCGGTATAGGTGTATCTCTGGCCCTTGAAGTTGGGGACCTCCCGGACGTCGGACTTGTCATAGCGCCGATCCAGCTTGCCGGTGCGCTGACTGATCTCGCTGACCCCTTCCAGCACCTTCTTGCCGGAGCCGTCCTGGAGATAGTACTCGTGGACCACTTTGTAGCTGCCTTCGGGGTCCGGCTCCTCCGTACCGCCGCCGCCCCCGGGAGGCTCGGGCTTGGGCTTCTCGGGCTCATCAGGCTCGCCCTCCCGGAAGTAGCGCAGGATGATGATCTCGTCGCCCTCCTCCGTGGAGGCGGCCCACTCCATGCCGCTCACGGAGTTGTAGCCGCTGCCGCTGGTGTTGCCGTAGACCGCGTCCTTGTAGGTATACTCCAGCATGTTCTGGACGCCGTCCGGCCTCCATTTCGTCTGCTGCTCCACCTCTTCCACATCGTGGGGGGAGTTCAGAGGCGCGGAGAGCTCTTGGATCGTACTGGCGCCCTCGAAGGTATAGGCGTACCGGCCGTCACCGCTCAGGGTGCCGGAGAAGGAGGATCCATCCCCATCCGTCTCGGGGGCCTCCTCCGTCCCGTCCTCAGCCTGGGGGAGGGCCCCGTCTGTGGACTGGGGCGCGGCCCCGCTCTCATCCTCTTCCTCCGTCCCGCCGGAGACGTCTCCCGAGCCCTCTTCCAGCTCTTCCCGGAGGTAGTACTCGTGGACCACCTTATAGGTGCCGGTGGCGGCGGCGGCGTCCCGGTAATAGCGCAGGACGATGATCTGCTGCCCGTCCTCGGTGGCGAGGATGTGGTCGGCCTCGCTGTTGGGCCTATAGTGGTGGTGGTTCGGATCGCTCGGATCCTTACTGACGATCTCCTCTTCTATGAACGGATCGGTATGCACCTCACTCAAGATCCCATAATTGGGGCGGCCGTCATGGACATACCGGTAGGTCTCGTCGCTGTCTGCCGGCTTGTAGTTGGGCACCAGGTCCACGTTGTCGGCCGAGTAGGGCATGCCCAGCTGGCCGACCTTGTCCCCGATGGCGCTGGTGCCCTCCCAATGCCGCTTGCCGTCCGCATCCCGGCGGTAGTACACATGGACATACTTATAGTGGCCCTTCTGATGCTCTTCCAGCACTCGGAAATAACGCAGGACGATGATCTGAGACTTGTCCTTATCCACTCCGATCATCCTGTCCGCCGTCAGCGTCTCGTCCGCATAGTAAGAGATCTCTTCTCCGGTCCTCTTATCTTTGCTCCGGTTCGATGAGCGGAAACCTGCATCGGATTCGGGCTTCAGCTCATCGCCCACATAGCCATAGGCGTTCTGATCTGGTATGTACATATAGGCATAGGTCTTCTTCTCCCCGTCCTGCTCAAAGGTGAAGAAGGGCTCCTTGGTGATATCGACGGAGCCGTATGTCTCCGTGTCGTCGCTCCGGCCGCCCACGGTGGTCACGGGGCTGCACCCCTCATAGTGATACTTGCCGTTCTCGTCCTTGATATAATACTCATGGACATAGCGGTAGCCCAAGGTGCCCTCGGTGAACACGTTGGTGAACGTCACGGTGGCGGAGGAGCCAGAGGGGACGTTCGAGTGGACCTGGCTGCTGTCGCTGCACACCATCTGGAACACCTCGGTCATGTCGTCCGTGGGGGTGACCAGATACTTGCCCGCCGGGAGGGAGATGTCGTTGCTCTCCCCCGCCTTGAGGGTCACGGTCTTCGTCTCGAAGGCGATGTCTCCTCTGAGCTGCTCGACCTTGAAGGTATAGTTCCGGCCGCCGTCCTGCTCGTTCTCCGGCTTCCTGATGGTCAGCTGACGCTCGCCCATGACGGTGAGATCGAAGGCTTTCCCCGCCTCGGTGGAGCCGAAGGGATCGCCGGAGATCTCCATTTTGAACTCCGCCACTCCTGTGTCCACCTTCTCCATCAGGAAGTAGGTCCCCTCCTCCAGGTCCTTGATCTCCCCGGTCTCACCTGGCTTCAGGGTCAGACTTTTGAGCGGCTCTTTGTCATCTTGGCTCTTCCGGACCTCATAGGTGTAGGTGACATTCTCCGCCCCAGGTTGGTTGGAGTCGATCTTCGGCGCAGTGATCTTGATCCAGCCGCGATCGTCCACATTGCAGCTATAGTTTACATTTGCATCCTTCTTTGTGCTGGATGGCTCCGTCCTCGTGTACTCGTTCCATCTCAGCTTACAATATCCACCCTTATTGGCCGCTGTCTCACCTACGCCAAAAGCAGGTCTTTGCTTTTCGGTTCCCCAGAAAAATGGTTTGAGAGAATACCAATGATCTCCCTTCTTATCATAGCCATTAAAACCTTTTCGTTCCGTGCTCCCATCCTCTTGAATCCAATCTGCAAAATACACTACATTATACAGATCGGTCTCAGAAAGCATCTTCCCTTTACTATTGTACATC
Organism: bacterium 1xD42-67; assembly: GCA_003612335.1. Classification (GTDB taxonomy): domain Bacteria; phylum Bacillota; class Clostridia; order Oscillospirales; family Oscillospiraceae; genus Lawsonibacter. Next base: position 13,452 of record RAYO01000054.1, on the reverse strand, counting down.
GGACCATATCTGAACTCTCCAACATAATCGCCTTTTATCTCAGCACTAATATAATATGTTTTTATTTTGTCGCCTTGCGGGGTAAAGTTTCTAAAATTATACGACTTCTCTGCTTTCGTCGTCTTTGGCACCGTCACCTCGAATGCGGTAGGCACATAAATGCTGAACTCCTTCACCTCATACTCGCCCTTAGGCAGGGCGTCGAAGGTATATTGCTCCCCCGACTTGACGCCGACGTCAGTGAACCGCTTTGTAAAAGGGTCTGCGTCGCCGGGGGTCCATACCCGCTCCAGCTCATAGTAGTGGATACCGCCGTCGCCCGGGGTGCCCCCGGCGGTGACGACCAGCTTGCCGGGGTTGTTGTTGATGTAGAAGGTGCCGGTCTCCCCCGCCTCGACCTTCTGATCCCGGTCGCCCAGCTTGATGTCATAGCCGGACACGGACAGGTCCTCGATGGTATATCTGCCTGCCATGAGTTTGTCCCAGCTGTGACTGTCGCCGGGCGCCAGCGTCACTGTCTTGTCAAAAGCCTTCCAGTCAGGGGGCTTGGCCACAGTCCCCTCGTCCCAGGGCCATTCGCTGCGGATGCGGAAGCTGGATGTAGTGGTGACAGGCACCGTCTTCGGCGCCCCGCCTTCATAGACGATCTTTTCGCTGGGCCGGGAGAGGACGATCTTCCCGTTGTTGTTCAGATCCCGCACCTGGGGGCTCTCCTGATACAGATCGCTCGCCTCCACGCGGGAAGCGCCCATATTATACTCCTTGCCGTCCACCTTCAGCGTGATATCATTGGTGATCTCGGTCACCGAGACGTGGATGGGGCCGTTGGAACAAAACTTTTCAGACAGCTTCCAGCGTATGGCGCCGTCCTCTGCTGTACCCTCCCAATTATCTGATTTCGGACCGATCTCCACGTACTCATCGATCTCGATCTTATTCTTGTCCGCGTCCAGGCGGTAGCCTTGGATGTGGAAGCGGTAGGTCTGCTGCCTCGCCGCATCCAGGACCTCTTTGGGGGTATCTTTGTCGAACTGCTTCTGGATGATCAGGCTGTAGGAACCGCCCTCGTCCCACGTACCGGTCGCCGCCATGGCTGCTGTGCCCAACGCCAAGACCAACATCATCAGGAGGATACTGGCGCCAAAAATCCGTTTTTTCCGATCCTTGACATTTTTCACAACGATATTCTCCCTTCTTTCGAGAAGCTCTCATGCCTCCCCCTCCGGGGAAGGCATGAAGGGGGCCCGCCCCCTTCCGGATATCTATGTCAAAATGCGTCTCCGCATGGATCTTCACTCTCTGTGCAGGCGGCCGTCCACTTCCGCGGCGATCTCCCCCATCCTGCTCTTCAGATAGGGCCCCGGGCAGTCGGTCTCGCTGTAGAACATATCATGCAGGGTCAGGGTCCCGGAGGCATCTCCGGTGTAGCGCAGCTCCTGGATCTCGTTGCGCCGGCAGATGTCGGTACACAGGTCCAGCAGGGCCTCATAGGCCGCGTCGCTCACGTGCCACTCCCCGCCCACCTGGTCGTTGGCCACCTCGATGGTCACCGCCTGGTCGTCGTTCTCCAGGCTGTTGGAGCTCCAGGCCCGGTCCCTCTCCTCCACGTACAGGGCCACCCGTCCGGCGCTGTCGATCGCGTAGTTGGCTGAGGCCCGCCTGTCCCGCCGTGCGAAGGACTCCCCCAGATCCTCCAGGGCCAGGTCCCCCGCCATGTGGTGGATCGTCACCTTGCGGATCGTGTCCCCCCTGGGGAAGTCCGCGTTGGGAGAGAGGTAGACGTAGTCGATCAAGGGGCTGTTGCGCTCCACGATCTGGGCGGTCTCCTCCGCCGTCAGCCGCCGGCCCACGGTGTCGGGCAGCTGGGCCCGGGTGGTGAGGCACAGGGCCAGCACCGCCCCGGCGGCGGCACAGAACCCCGCCAGAAGGAGCCAGATCCCCTGGAACTCCCGCTTTCCGGCCTTCATCCCGCTCCCTCCTATCCCAGCGCTATGGTATGGTACAGACTGTAAGCGAACAGCGCCGCCAGCAGGGCGAAGAGGAGCTTCGTCCCTCTGACGCCCAGTCCCCGGCCCTCCTCCCTGGGGCCGCCCGCCGCCGTCAGGGCCAGCGCCGTGATCCCCAGATAGAAGAAGCTGGTATCGATCATATTGTGGAATAGGAACGCGGCGGTCATGGCCCGTTCCGCCGGCTCCTGCCGCCTGGTCAAGGCCCGGAACCCGGCCAGGAGGATCATCGCCATCCCGATCCAGCCCATCTCCACCCCTATGTGGATCGGCACATTGTGGATGTGCCAGGTGTTGAAGTATTTCCCGCCGTCGTTCAGGTCCAGCAGCCGCCATTGGAAGGGCCCCACTCCGAAGAGGGGCTCGGCCGTGAGATAGCTCACGCCGCTGCCCATCATCTCCAGCCGCTCGGTGAAGGTGGCGATCGAGCTGGGCCGGGCCGCCACCGCCGTCAGAGCCACCAGCGCCCCCATGCCGGCGATCAGCACCGCCATCCTAGGCTTGGTCTCTAAGAACCGCCCAAAGGTCCGCCAGGAGGCTATCACCGCCCCGCCGTAGAGCAGCAGAGGCAGACAGCTCCAGGGGGCTCCCGTCCGGGCGCCTGCCAGATAGATCAGCAGGCCCGTCCCCACCCCCAAGCTGGCCTTGGCCAGGAGCCGGCAGGCGTACTGGAAGGTCTCCCGCCAGGGGGCCGTCCGCTTTTTCTCCCACACCAGCATCCCGATCCCGACCGCCATCGCCAAAAAGCTGCCCATCGACAGGGTCATGGCCGCGGCCATCAGGAACAGCGGGCCCAGGAAGGACAGCTTGGCGGTCCAGCCCTCCTCCTCGCTCTGGTCCCAGCCTGTGGATAAGGCCCAGCCCAGGACCAGGAAGATCCCCATCGCGTTGGGGTTGCCCAGCACGCCGCTCATCCGGCCCACCCGGCCCTGGACCACCGCTTGGAAGGCGAACCGTCCGATCCCCGCAGCCGCCGCCGTCCCCGCCCAGAGGAGACAGCCCCCCTTCAGCAGACGGCGGCCCTCCCCCTCCACACATGCGGACAGCAGGCAGAGCAGCGGGAAGATGCCATGGATCGCCCCGTAGCCGTCCACGATGTTCCCATAGGTGCGGAGGGCGGAGGCCATACAGGTCAGATCGTAGACCAGGAGGGGGATCAGGATCCACAGGTCCGCCCGGGCGGGCTGGGTCTGGCCCAGACCGACCACACACAGCAGCAGGCCCAGCAGGCTCACCGTGGCCACGTCCCCCACCCCGACCAGCGAGAGGATGAAGAGGGCCAGGACGACAGCGGCGGCCACATAGTGGTCGATCAGGCTGTCCAGCCCGCGTCCGATCCTGCGGAGCATCTCTCGCCCCTCCCCCCATCCAGCTCAGGCCACAGGACACAGGCCCCTTGCGGGACAGCCGTTCCCGGTCTCTTCGCACTCGATGTCCCCATTATATCCGCTCCCTCGCCCGCTGTCAAGGAAGCCTATGGAAAATACCTGCCTCTTCTCCAAATATCCCCCCTTGACAAATCCGGATCTTCCTGTATAATGGCAGTACAACAGTTCTATCGAACGGATCTTCTCACCTCATGGAAGGAGGGCAACCCATGGAGCTGCTGGAAAAGCTGGATATCTTGGCTGACGCCGCCAAATATGACGCGGCCTGTACCTCCAGCGGGCTGGACCGCTCCGGCCGGCCGGGGACGATCGGGAGCACCACCATGGCGGGCTGCTGCCACTCCTTCTCCGCCGACGGCCGCTGCATCTCCCTGCTGAAGGTGCTCCAGACCAACGTGTGCGTCTACGACTGCCAGTACTGCGTCAACCGCCGGTCCAACGACGTGCCCCGGGCTGCCTTCACGCCGGAGGAGCTGTGTGAGCTGACCATGGGCTTCTACCGCCGGAACTATATCGAGGGCCTGTTCCTCTCCTCCGCTGTCCTCCGCAGTCCCGACTACACGACCGAGCTGATGATCCGCACCCTGCGCATCCTGCGGGAGAAGTACCGATTCGGCGGCTATATCCACGCCAAGGCCATCCCCGGAGCGGATCCCCTCCTCACCCGCCGCCTGGGCCTGCTGGCCGATCGGATGAGCGTGAACATCGAACTGCCCTCCTCCTCCAGTCTGTCCCTGCTGGCCCCAGACAAGAAAAAGGGATCCATCCTCGCCCCCATGGCCCAGATCCGGGACGGGATCCAGGAATCCAAGCGGGAGCTGGCCGTCTGCCGCCATGCCCCCCGGTTCGCCCCGGCAGGGCAGTCCACCCAGATGATCGTGGGCGCCACTCCGGAGAGCGACCGCCGGATCCTCTCCCTCACCCAGGCCCTCTATGACCGCTACCACCTCAAGCGGGTGTTCTACTCCGCCTATATGCCCGTATCCAGCAGCCCCCTCCTCCCCGTCCCAGGGAGCTTCCAGCCCCCTCTCCTCCGGGAGCACCGGCTGTATCAGGCGGACTGGCTGCTGCGGTACTACCACTTCCGGGCGGAGGAGATCCTGGACGAGGACCAGCCAGACCTGGACCCCCGGCTGGACCCCAAGTGCTGCTGGGCCCTGCGGCACCTGGACTTCTTCCCTGTAGAGGTCAACCACGCAGACTATGAGGTCCTGCTCCGGGTCCCCGGCCTGGGGGTACGGTCCGCCCGGCGGATCCTCACCGCCCGGCGGGCGGGGCCCCTCACCTTCGAGGGGCTCAAACGGCTGGGGGTGGTCCTCAAGCGGGCCCAGTATTTCCTCACCTGCTCGGGCCGGATGATGCAGGGGCTCAAGGTCAGCGAGGACGGCCTGCTCCGCCACCTGGTCTCTCTGGAGGCCCCCGCCCTGGCCCAGCCTGTGCCGGAACAGCTCTCACTGTTCGACAGTGCCGTGTAGGGCCCGCCCCTGCCGATGGGGCGGCCAGAGGCCGCCTCACCACATCTTGAAAGGAGGGGACCATCTATGTCCTGGACCCAGGTCTGTTATCGATACGACGGCACCTACTCCGGTTTCCTCTCCTGTGTGTTCCACAGTTATGTCGATCGGGAGGAGCCGGTGGAGTTCCGCACGCCAGAGGATATGTGCGTCTCCCTCTACCCCCTGCGGACAGTGGAGACCGACGAGGACCACGCTAAACGGGTATACCGCTCCTTCGCCAAATTCGGCCGGGAGGGCCAGCGGCTGGCGGTGCGGTGCTTCCTCACCAGCCTCCCGGAGCGGGAGCTGTGGCTGTGGCGGTTCCTCCGCCTGGGCTATGACCTGGGGCCGAAGATCGGTCTGGCCCTCACCGACCCCACGGTGGACAAGGTCCGGAAAGCGGTGCAGCACCTGGAGCACGAGGCCCACCAATACACCGGGTTCGTCCGCTTCTCTGAGCTGGACGGGGCGCTGGTGGGGGAGATCCAGCCCAAAGACCGGGTCCTCCCTCTGCTGCGGCCCCATTTCTGCTCCCGATATCCCCAGGAGCGGTTCGTCCTCCACGACCGCACCCACGGCGAGGCCCTGTTCCACCGGCCCGGGCCCCAGGGCTGGGCCATCCTCCCTGTGGAGGACTTCCGGATGGGGCCCGCTGGGGCAGAGGAGCTGGCCTATCGAACGCTGTGGCGCACCTTCTACGATACCATCGCCATCGAGGGCCGCAGGAACCCCAAGTGCCGCATGACCAACATGCCCAAGCACTATTGGGCCATGATGACCGAGTTCCAGAAGGACTGGGACACCGCCCTGCTGTAGAGACGAGAGCGCCGCCCCTTATGGGGCGGCGCTCTCATATATGTTTCTGCGCTCACTCAGTGGTATAGTTGTCGAAATAGCCCTGGATGAAGACCACCGGGGTGCCCTTGTCTCCGGAGCCGGAGGTCAGGTCGCACAGAGAACCGATCAGATCGGTGAGGCGGCGGGGGGTGGTCCCCTCAGACACCATCTGGCCCACCAGGTCCCCGTCCTTCTTGTGGATCCGGTCCTTGATGGCCTCCTTCAGGGCCTCGCCGGACAGATGGGCGAAGTCGTTGTCAGCCAGATACTTCAGCTTCAGCTCATTGGGGGTGCCCTCCAGGCCCGCGGTATAGGCCGGGGAGACCACCGGATCGGCCAGCTCCCAGATCTTGCCCACCGGGTCTTTGAAGGCGCCGTCGCCGTAGACCATGACCTCCACATGCCTGCCGGTCTTGTCCAGCAGCTCCCTCTGGATCGCCTCCACCAGATCCTGGCAGTCCCGGGGGAAGAGCTTCACCTGGTCCTCGGTGGACTTGTTGGAACCCAGCAGGCCGTAGCTCTCATTATAGCCGCTGCCGTCCACGGGGGCGTTGAGGATCTCGTCCAGACCGAAGACCCGCTCCGCCCCGGCGGCCTTCAGCAGCCGCTTAGTGCGCTGGCGGGTGTGGATGTCGCAGCACAGCACGTCCTTGGTGTGGGCCAGGACGGCCCGGGGATCGTTGGCGAAGAGGATCTCCACCTCCGCCCCGCAGCCCTGGATCAGCTCCTGGTAATAGGCCACATAATCCACGCCGGTGAAGGGGTGCTTCTCATAGCCGAAGAGCTCCCGATACCGCTCTAACGTGAGCACGTCCTGGTAGGGATCTACCCCCTTCTCGTCCACCGCGTCCAGACTGACTAGGTGGTTGCCCACCTCATCGGAGGGGTAGCTGAGCATGAGGACGATCTTCTCCGCCCCCTTGGCGATCCCCCGCAGACAGATGGCGAATCGGTTGCGGCTGAGGATGGGGAAGATCACCCCGATCGTCCCGCCGCCCAGCTTGGCCCGGACGTCGGCGGCGATATCGTCCACCGAGGCGTAGTTGCCCTGGGCCCGGGCTACGATGGCCTCGGTCATGGCCACGATGTCCCGGTCCCGAAGGGAAAAGCCATCCTCCTTCGCGGCCTCCAGCAGGGAATTGGTGACGATCCCCACCAGGTCGTCCCCGCTGCGGATGATGGGGGTGCGGATTCCCCGGGAAACTGTACCGACCATACGGCTCATAAAGGAACACTCCTCGTTTTTATATCATCTGTGGGGAAAGCTCCCACAACTATCTATGTTAACACAAAGATGGCCGGTTGTAAATATGATTTTGCAGCTGCGTTGCCACTAAAGCCTCCTTTTGAAAGAAGGTGCCCCAGTGCGTACACTGGGGCGGAGGATCGTATTTTGGCAAGGCCAAAATGTGCGAAGCAAACAAAGTCTCGCAAATCTCTGTTTACTTCGTATGTTCGCTTCGCGAACACAATCCCCACCGCCCTGCGGGCGGAGCCCCTTTCCAAAGGGGCCTTTTTTCTACTCCACCCCAAAGGACGCGATCGCGTCCCGCATATTGCGCCAGTCGGCCTGGAGGACGTCCAGCCGTTCCCGGCCGGCGGGGGTGAGCTGGTAGTATTTCCGGTCGGGCCCGCCCCCGCCGGGGGCCATATACCAGGAGGTGAGCCCCGACTTCCCCAGCCCCCGGAGGAGAGCGTAGATGGCGCTCTCCTGGGTGTCCGGGAAGGCGGAACGCAGGGGGGCGAGCACCTCGTAGCCGTATTTGTCCCCCCGGGAAAGGAGTTGGAGCAGACACAGCTCCAGCAGGTCCTTTTTCAGCACAGGGCCACCCCCGTCCCGATCAGGCCGGCGAGCCCGGTCAGGCCCGCCCATCGGAACAGACATCCTCGCACCGAGGCCATCTCCGCAGCCGTCAGCCAGGGATCCGTCCTCAGCAGCGTCTCCTGGGACATGATGCACAGTACCGCGATCGTCATGCCCAGGACATAGAGGGCCATCCACCGCCGGCCGAAGCACCGGGCCAGTATCAGCCCCGCCGCCCCGGCCAGGGCAGACAGGATCCCCACATCGATCGCCCACTCTGCGGCAGAGGCGAATCCCTCCGTCATCGTCCCGGATCCGTCTGGGGATCCGATGGTCCACGGGATATCGAAGCAGTGCCATACCTGGAACAGCATCATCCCCCCGACCAGGACCACCGCTGCCCCCAGCCGCCACCGGGCGGAACGGCTGAATCTCCTCAGGTACTGCTCCTTGGTCAGGGGCTTTTTCTGTTTCATCATGCGCTCCTCCACCCTTCTATTGATAAAAATATAGTACTGCTAAAAACATAATACTAGCCCCCGCGAAGCCTGTCAAGAGAAATTTTTGACGGTCTGGGGATCTTATGGTATGCTATATACATCAGGCGGTGACCTGATCAGGCTAGGGCAGAGCCCTTGCCCTACACGACCCGAGCGATCGCTCGGGCCGCCTTCACGGATCCACAGGAGGTAGCCTATGGACATCCAAGCCCTTGTGACGGCCCAGCGGGCCTATTTCGATACCGGGGCCACCCTCCCTCTGTCCGCCCGCAGGGCGGCCTTGCAGCGGCTGAGAGAGGCTGTCACGGCCCGGGAGGGGGACATCTGCGCCGCCCTCAAGGCCGACCTGAACAAGTCCCCCTCCGAGAGCTATCTGTGCGAGGTGGGGATGGTCCTGGCCGAGCTGCGCTATGCGGAGAAGCACCTGGCCGGCTGGATGCGGGACCGGCGCCGCCGCACCCCCCTGGCCCAGTTCCCCGCCCGGAGCTCCATCATCCAGGAGCCCTACGGGGTGGTCCTGGTGATGTCCCCCTGGAACTACCCCTTCCTCCTCGCCATGGGGCCCCTCATCGGGGCGGTCGCCGCGGGGAACTGCGCCGTGGTAGAGCCCTCCGCCCACGCCCCTGCCGCGTCGGCGGTCATCCGGGACCTCTTGGCGGACTGCTTCCCCGCCGAGCATGTGGCCGTGGTGGAGGGCCGCCAGGCGGAGGCCCGGGCCCTGCTGGATCAGCGTTTCGACTACATCTTCTTCACCGGCGGGCCGGCAGCGGGCCGGGAGGTCATGGCCAGGGCGGCGGCCCACCTCACCCCCGTCACCCTGGAGCTGGGGGGCAAGAGCCCCTGCATCGTGGACGCCACCGCCAAGCTGGACCTGGCCGCCAAGCGGATCGTCTTCGGCAAGCTGCTCAACTGCGGCCAGACCTGCGTGGCTCCCGACTACCTCCTCGTAGACCGCCGGGTGAAGGGGGAGCTCCTGGCCTGCCTGCAAAAATGGGTCGCCGCCCTGTACGGCAGCGACCCACTGGACAACGAGGGCTATGTGCGCATGGTCAGCCAGGCACAGTTCCGCCGGGTGATGGGCCTCATCGACCCGGCGAAGGTGGTCTTCGGCGGGAGGGGGGACCCGAATCTCCTCCGGATCCAGCCCACCATCCTGGACGGCGTCTCTCCCGAGGACCCGGTGATGGGGGAGGAGATCTTCGGCCCGGTCCTCCCGGTGCTCCCCTTCCAGGACGTCCAAGAGGCCCTGGACTTCGTCCGCAGCCGGCCCAAGCCCCTGGCCCTGTATCTCTTTTCCCAGGAAAAGCGCACCCGGGAGCTGTTCCTCCGCCGGGCCTCCTTCGGCGGGGGCTGCATCAACGACACGGTCGTCCACTTGGCCACCAGCCGGATGCCCTTTGGGGGCGTGGGGGAGAGCGGCATGGGCAGCTACCACGGAAAGGCCGGCTTCGACACGTTCTCCCATCAGAAGAGCATCGTGGAGAAGGGGACCTGGCTGGACCTGCCCGTCCGGTATCCCCCCTATACGCCGGCGAAGGACAGGCTCCTGCGGCGGTTCCTCCGGTGAAGAGAACGGCCCCGCCAAAGGCGGGACCGTCCGATCCGTCTCACGCTCAGCTCCGGCCGTGTCGGGGGGTCTTGGACACCATGACAGCGGCCTCGCTGATGGCCGCCACCACATCAGCCCGGGACTGCAGCTCGCAGCTCTTGAGCTTCACCATCAGCCGGCCCTGACGGGTGGCCACATAGTGGGGCTTCAGATGGTTCAGGGTGTAAGCCACCACGTCTGATCTGCAGGCGTCGCAGGTGCAGCCCCCCTCCGCCGCCATCACGATGTCCAGGTTCTGCATCACGATATCTTCCATCAGGTTTCGAAATTCCACTGCCATATCCATTATCCTCCTCTTTCATCTCTGTGTCATATGTGCCCTAAGGACATTATATTTCTTTCTGCTCTAAAATACAATCCTAAATTTCCCCTCTGATCCATGTTAAAATATCCAGCTCCACATAAAGATGGCATAAAGGACCTAGGAACCCTTCCCTTTCTCCGGTATAATGGAGACCCGGCCGGCCGGAGCGCCCGTCGGCTGCATCAAACTGAGAGGAGCAAGGCCATTGCGTCTCAACAAACAGCTCAAGGAAAAGATCCAGGAGTCCATGGCGTCGGTGCTCCCCATCACCGCTATCGTCTTCCTGCTGTCCGTCACCATCGCCCCCCTGGACCCGGGCACCCTGGTCCTCTTCCTCTTCGGCGCGATCCTGCTGGTGGGAGGGATGGGGCTGTTCACTCTGGGGGTGGACATGTCCATGATCCCCATGGGGGAGGGCGTGGGCGTCACAGTGAGCCGGAGCAAGCACCTGCTGATCCCCATCGCGGTCTACTTCCTGCTGGGGGTGCTCACCACCATGGCAGAGCCCGACCTGACGGTGCTGGCCGAGCAGGTCTCCGCCATCGATGATACGCTGCTGATCCTCACCGTGGCCGTGGGGGTGGGCCTGTTCCTGGTGGCGGCCACCCTGCGCATCCAGCGGGGGATCCCCCTGCGCCGGCTGCTGCTGGTGTTCTACTCCATCGTCTTCGCCCTGGCTTTCCTGGCCCCGGGGAACTTCATCCCGGTCTCCTTCGACTCCGGAGGCGTCACCACCGGGCCTATCACGGTCCCCTTCATCATGTCTCTGGGCCTGGGCATCGCCTCCACCCGCAGCGACAAGAACTCCGCCAGCGACAGCTTCGGCCTGATCTCCCTGTGTTCCATCGGGCCTATCCTCTGCGTGCTGCTGCTGGGCATCATCTACCGGCCCGCCGAGGCCGCCTCCCACCTCAGCGTCATCCCCACCGTCCCCACCACCGCCAAGGCCGCCCAGTTCTTCATCTCCTCCTTCCCCACCTATCTGGAGGAGGTGGCTATGGCGCTCCTGCCTGTGGCGGGGCTCTTCCTGGTCTTCCAGACCATCACCCGCCGCTTCAAACGGGGCAAGCTGCTGAGGATCGGCGCCGGCCTGCTCTATACATATCTGGGCCTGGTCCTCTTCCTGTGTGGGGTCAACGTGGGCTTCATGCCCGCCGGCCAGCTCATCGGCGCTACCATCGCCAGCGGCCCCCGCAGCTGGCTGCTGATCCCCATCGGGATGCTCATCGGCTACTACATCGTCAAAGCGGAGCCTGCCGTGGCCGTCCTTACCAAGCAGGTGGAGGAGGTATCCAACGGCTCCATCTCCCATAAGGCTATGGGCCTGGCCCTGTCTGTCGGCGTGTGCGTCTCGGTGGGGCTGGCCATGGTCCGGGTCCTCACCGGCCTGGACATCTTCTGGCTGCTGATTCCCGGTTACGCGATCTCCCTGGGCCTCACCTTCGTGGTCCCCAGCATCTTCACCGGCATCGCCTTCGACTCCGGCGGCGTGGCCAGCGGTCCTATGACCGCCACCTTCCTGCTCCCCTTCGCCCAGGGGGCCTGCCACGCCCTGGGGGGCAACATAATGACCGACGCCTTCGGGATCGTAGCGATGGTGGCTATGACCCCCCTGGTCACCATCCAGGTGATGGGCCTGTCCAGTATCCTGCGCCACAAGCTGGCCCGCCGCCGTCTGCGCTCCCGGATGGAGCGGGTGGAGGACGTGGTCCTCTACTTCGACTGAGAGGAGAGGGAGCTATGGAATCGATGAAACTGATACTCTCCATCGTAGAGCGGGGACGGGGCGCTGCTATGCTGCGGCTGTACCGCAGGCAGTATGTCCCCATCCATATCCAGTGCACGGGCCGGGGGACTGCCACCTCAGAGATCATGGACATCCTGGGCCTGGGCTCCAGCGAAAAAGACGTGCTGATCAGCTTCGCCGCCGCCTCGGCCGCCAAAAAACTGCTCTACGACTTGGACAACGAGCTCCGGGGACACACCGGCGCCGCCGGGATCGTGGTCTCCATCCCCATATCGGGGCTGAACAGTCTGGTGGCCAGCCTGGCTGCCTATCACGCCGAGAACCTGAAGGAGAAAGAGGGGAACGAGATGGAACGCACCGAGAACAGCCTGATCCTTGTGGTATGCGCCCAGGGCTGCACTGACGAAGTGATGTCCACCGCCAAGGCCCATGGGGCGCGGGGCGGCACCGTCATCAAGGGCCGCCTGTCCGGCCGAAAAGAGTTGGAGCTGGCCTATGAGGTGGAACTGAAGGCGGAACGGGAGATCGTTGCCATCGTGGTCCCCACCGACCTGCGGGGCCCGATCATGGAGGCCATCAACACCGAGCACGGCCTGCGCAGCGAGGCCCAGGCGGCGCTGTGCTCCCTGCCCATCGAACAGATCGTCAGGTTGGGATGATTCTTGTAGGGACGGCTATCAGCCGCCCCTACATTTATTTTGAAAGGCGGTGCGCTTATGAAACACCTTGTTGATGCCTGCAAAGAGAGGCACTTTGGGGATATGTCCCTCCTCCACGCCCTGGGCTGGCGGGCCGCCTACCAGGACAGCATCCCCTCCGCTCACATGGCCCGGGAGATCACCGACGATCGCTGGGTCCCGGTCTTCCGGCAAAACTATCAGGAGGACGTCTATCACGGCCTTCTGCTGTATGACAGGGAACAGCCCCTGTGCTGTGCCACCTACGGCCCCGCTCGGGTGGACCAGTCCGCCGGGGACACCATCTGCGGTTTTCGCTCCCCCGACCTGGCCGACTGGGGGGAACTGGTCTCCCTCTACACCCACCCGGACTATTGGGGCAGGGGGCACGGCTCCGTCGTGATAGAGGAGGTCCTCCACCGTTTGGATGCAGCCGGATATCCCGGCTGTTTCCTCTACGTTCTCCGGGAGAACGACCGCGCCCGGCGGTTCTACGAAAAGCACGGCTTCACCTGGGACGGGCACAATTTGGAGATAGCACTGACGACAGACACTTTATTGACCGATTTAAGGTTTCGCAAAAGATTCTAAAGTGACATCTCTGTTATTTTTGAATCCCTTTTCTCATTCCTGAACCACAATATTCGTGGGGAATACGTTTGAACCCCATCTTTTCATAAAAGCCCTCTTTCCCATTCTCCGCCGCTAAAAATATGCTGGCCCGCCCTCCAACTGGCACTCTGTCTTCAACGTATCCAGCTAGCATATTCACAATATGAGTGCCGACCCCCCTCTTTTGATACTCTGGCTGCACAACAACATCAACTATCATATGGTACATTCCATCCCCAATCAATCTACCCATAGCAATTGCACAATTTTCATCAATTGCAACTACCGTGTACAAATTACGCTTAAGAAATTCCCGTACCTGCTCTTCGGAATAACTCAGCCAGCCAACACTCTTACGTAAACGGCAATAATCTTTGTAACACAACATATTTTCTTGATATTCCATAGATTCCCACTCACATTCTATAAAAAAATAAAGCAAGACAGTTTGTTAACTGTCCTGCTTTGTGTA
>RAYO01000053.1 GCA_003612335.1 bacterium 1xD42-67 | reverse complement strand
GGCACTACCTATCTTCCCGGTCCGTCTCCAGACAAGTATTTTCGGCAGAAGCGAGCTTAACTTCCGTGTTCGGAATGGGAACGGGTGGACCCTCGCCCTAATCAGCACCTACTATTCTAATCACCGAAGTGACTAAAACCGATATTGGATTTTGAATGGTGACCCGTACGGGAATCGAACCCATGTTTGCGGCGTGAGAGGCCGCCGTCTTAACCGCTTGACCAACGGGCCATCACCAGAACAGACCTGACACGCTGGACGATCTCCAGAGCGTCAAGGATCGTCTTGGGCTCCACCAGGACGCTTGGGCATCCTGGTGGAACTCATGGTGCGCCTTCAGGGATTCGAACCCGGGACCCACTGATTAAGAGTCAGTTGCTCTACCAACTGAGCTAAAGGCGCATACCCACTACACCCTGAAAACCGAACAGTGGAGGAAAGCGGAGCAAGAGAGGGAACAAGCGCCTGCATTCTCATATGAGACCAAATAGGTCAAGCCCTCGGCTTATTAGT
>RAYO01000052.1 GCA_003612335.1 bacterium 1xD42-67 | reverse complement strand
GCCAAAGCCGGATTCCCAAAATGCCCGCGCACCGCCTTTGGATGAAAAGCGGCACTTCTGGACGCGCGGTATATCTCAATCATCCTGCCATAGACAAGCACGAAGATGATGATGCCCAGCGCCTGCATGGTGAGCCCGATGACCGAGGACTGGAGCCACAGCCCAAGGAGCGGGCCCAAGTCCATACCCTCCAGCGTGGTCTGGAGGTTGTTCAGCATATCCGGGGAAACCGCCGTGGAGCCCTGGATAAGCCCGGCAGAGCGGGAAATCACGGTCTGCGACACGTCAAAGACGGCCATCACGATATTGAACGTGTTGGAAAGTATCAGCACCGCGCACGCGGTCTTGAACATCCATTTGTAGAGGTTCGCCACGTCAACCTCGTGCATATTATTTTTTTCAAGGAGCATCTGTATCAGCTCATAGGTGGCTACAAAGGTCAGCACCAGCCCGGCGATGGGTAAAATCACCGTCTCGGAAAGCTGGCGGATAAGGGAGAACACCCCGGCGTTCCATGCCGCCGGGGTGGTTCCCACCTGTGCCGCAATCTCTCCGACCTGGGCATTGACGGTATCAAAGAGCCCCTCAAGGTTCCCCATGATGCCGCCGATCAGCAGCTCTTTCAGCCAGTCCGTGAGCCAGTCGGTGAGAAAGTCCATAAGCCGCCGCCCTTAAAACAGGCCCGACAGCAGGGGGATAAGGGTCGTGCCGATGACGATGATGCCGCCGCCAGCCATAAGCTGCTTCATGCCCTGGCTCTTGGAACCGGGGTTGTCGGAGCCGTAGCCCTCCAGCAGGTTGACAACGCCCCAAACGCCGAGGCCCGCGCCCAGCGCGATAACAAGGGTCTGCAAAGTAGTGATAGCGGATGCGAAAAATGCCATATAGTCCTCCATTTCTCCGGGATATTCCCGGGCACAAGAAAAGCCGCCCGGTGTAGGCGGCAGGTGACACTTCGGGACAAATTGTCCCAAAGCTATACAAAAGCGTCCGGGTCGTCCAAATCGTCATAGTTGAGGATGTCCTCGTCCTCGTCTATGGGCGTTTCGTCCGGCACAGCCGCCTCGTATACGATATACTGCTCGTTGGGATTGAGCGTTTTCATGCGGCGGTCGATAAGCCGCTCCAGCGAAAAGGCGTTTTTCTTCTTGTCCGCCTCCGCCGTGTATCGGTAGTTGGGATGCAGTTTCAAATCATACTTTTTGGAATAGAACGGCGGCAGGCCCCGAAGTTGCAGGATGCACCTGTCGCCGGGCATGGTGGCAAGCTCGGCGGGGGTCATAAGCTCCCGGCCCAGCCGCTGGGTGTTCTGGTTGTAGCTTTCCGACTGCCCACGGGAGCGGCCCTCGGTCTGCATGGAGATGGTGGCCTTGCCCAGCCAGTTCTCGGAAATCTCCTTGATGGTGCTGGCCTCCCGGCCCCCGAGGAATACCACGCTGTCCATGTTGCCTAAAATGGTTTCCGCGTTCTTGTCGTAGATTGCCTTACATTGGGCCAACTGCTGGTAGAACAGCGTCAGGCTCACCTCCCGGGAGCGGATGACCGCCACCAGCTTTTCGAGGTTCGGCACTTGCCCGGTGTTGGCGGCCTCGTCCCACAGCACCCGCACATGATGGGGCAGGCGGCCCCCGTGTACGTTGTCCGCCCGTTCACACAAGAGGTTGAACATCTGCGAAAACGCCAGAGCTACAATAAAGTTGTAGGTGGTGTCGGTATCGCTGATGATGAAGAAAGCCGCCGTCCGTCTGTCCCCCAGCTTGTCAAGCTCCATCTCGTCATAGCTCATAATCTCCCGGAGTTGCGGGATGTCAAATGGGGCCAGCCGCGCACCGCATGAAATAAGTATGGAGCGGGCAGTCTTGCCGCTGGCCAGCTTGTACTTTTTGTACTGCTTGACCGCGAAACAGTCCGGCTTGCGCTTTTCCAGCCCGGCGAACATATAGTCCACCGCGTTCATAAAATCGTCATCGTCCTCCTTGACCTCCATGCCGGAAATCATGTCTACAAGGGTATTCATGTTTTTATCCTCGTCCGGGCCCTCGAAGATGATATAGGCGATAAGGGCGCAGTATAGGAGCGTTTCTGATTTCGTCCAGAACGGGTCGCCCTCCTTGCCCTCGCCTTTGGTGTTGGCTATTAAGGTATTGACGAATTTCAAAATGTCGGCCTCGTTGCGGATATACGCTAACGGGTTGTAGTGCATGGAGCGGGAAAAATCAATGCTGTTAAAAACCTTGATTTTATATCCCTTTTTCCTTTGCAGGAAATACCCGGCCTGCTCCAGCACCCCGCCTTTTGGGTCTACCACCACATAGGAGGAATGGGCCTGCAGAAGCTGGGGCGTGAGCCAGAACCGGGTCTTGCCGGAGCCGGAGGAACCGACAACACAGCAATTCAAATTCCGGGCGTTGGCGGGGACGGCGGGCCGGGTGTTGGTGGTGAGAAACTCCGTCCCGGTCAGAATGATGTTGTTTTCAAACCTGGGGTCGGTGAACGGCTTGATGTCTTTTTCCGTTCCCCAGCGGGCCGAACCATACTCTTCATCCCGGCGATATTTTTGGGCTTTTTTGCTTTTCTGGTAGATAACCAGCCGGATCGCCACGGCCCCCGCGATGCCCGCCAGCCAGTCAAAGGGATTGAGCCCCGGCGCGAAGTCGGCAAAGGCCGGGCCGAGGGCCGCCACCATCCCCACCAGCTTGTGGGCCAAATCCGCCCCCGCCGCCAGACGGTAGGCCGTCCCCACTTTCAGGCAGGCCCACGCGATGAACAGATAGGGGAGGTTCGGCAAAAGGTACTTTTTCAGCTTATCTGTCCTCATGGGCGGCCTCCTTTACGCGGTCTTTCTTTTGGGGCGCGGGCTGGCGCAGTATCTCGGCGGCGGCCCGTCTGAGCTGTTCCCGGATGGGTACACGGTCAGTCTTTGCCTTATCCAGCACCCGGCGGGAATACTCCCCAAAACAAGCTGTGATTGCATCCGCCTGCCCGGACTTGAAGAACAGCAGATATTTGTCCGGCCCGGCCTTGTAAAAGGCATAATCCACGTTCCACTTCCGGGCCACCCGGTCAAATTCTTTTGGGGCCCCGGTGAGCTCGATACTGTTCGTGGCCGCGCCGTGGGCCATGAGCTTTTTCACGGACTGCCTGCCGTGGGGCGTCTGGTGGGCCCGGTGCTCCTTTTGTATCTTCCGGCCAGCCGCCCGGAGCGCATAGGCCAGCACCCGGGCCGTCAGCTTTCCCGTCCGCATGGATAACGCGATAGTGCGCCGGGAAACATCCTCGTCAATCAATCAAAACCGCCTCCTTTCATGGGGGATAGGCCCTCCGGCCTTTGGGACAAAATGTCTCGAAGTCACCGCTCCTCCCGGTTTGTTTCCGGGTGCTTGCGTTCAGCCGCCAGAGAGGAACGGTCAATCACTTCCTTGTAGGCAGCCATCTGCTCCCGGATGGAGAGCCGGGGGAGGGCAAAAACCTTGTGCTCCTTGGGAATATCCTCTATCCCGTGGTAGACTTCCTTAATATCGCCAGTCTGGACGATATAGCCGCCGGGGGCAAGGTGGCCGCCCTCATTGATGGATATGTCCCGCCCGTATGCCTCATAGTCAAAGTAGTCTTTCAGCTCGGCGGGTATCGGCAAATCCTCCGCAAAATAGCGGCCCAAATCCTCCTCGCTTTCAATCTCCGGGTAAAATTCAAAGCAGTCCAGATTTTCCGCAAGGTTGATGATGTCCGCCACGCTGGAGGTATGCGCCCCCATATGGAGCGCGGCCTCGAATTTTTCGATCTCACTTTGGGGGAGCTCCGAGAGCAGGCAGGCCAGATGGTTCAGCTCGTCCAGATTTTCATACTCGCCCAGATAGTCATAGAGCCCCAGCACATCGCCGTCAAAGCTGGTGATGAAAAATTCCCCGTAGCGTATGCCGTCCACCCCGATGTCCTTTAAGAGCGCCTGCACCGCCTGGGGGCTGGTGGGGAATTTCAGCGTTTCCCCCACCAGCTCGCCCTCGTTGTATTTCCCCAAGTTGGTGATGTACGCCTCGAACAGCGCGGCCACGTCAGCGGCGGCCCTGGCCCTTGACGGTCAGGATGCCCTCAAGGGTGGTAGCGGTGATGCCCAGCCGCTGGGCCACGGCGATGTCGTTCTTCATGGACTCGGTGACGGTATGCCCGCATACCACCAGCACCCGGGAGCGGCGGAGCAGGTCGCGGCCAATGTCGATGCTGCTCTTGTGCTCCTCGGGAACCGCGTCATTGAGGAAAAGGGGCAGGAACAAGGCCGGGCAGATAGGGGCAAAGCCCGCATCGTAGACCGCCCGGCAGTACTGCGCGGCCAGCTCCGCATTTTCCGTGTCGCCGCCATACCAAGCGGCGGTGATGTAAGCAAGGGGTCGTTTCATAGTCGTTTACCTCCGATATTTTGATAGTTGTCGTTCAGCCCTATCCCCCCGCCCTTTCCCATTCATGGGAAAGGGGGCGGCTCTGGAGGATATATCCCCCGCCGCGCCGGGAGGGGTGGCACAGCCGGGGCGGGCCGTCAAGGGCAAGCCGCCGCAGGCGGCGGGCGTTCCGCCCCTTGACCGCCCACTCCCGGCTGTGCTCAGTAGTAGGCGGCGACGGGGGATATACCACCAGAGCCCCTCTCTAAAAGAACGCCATGCAAGGCGCGGGGGAGGGGCGCGGGAAAAAGAAAAACCTCGGGACAAAATGTCTCAAGGCTTACTTTTCCCGGTCGGTTTTTTTCTCCGGGGCGGTGCGCTCCGGGGGCTGTTTCTCTTTCCATTCGGCCAGCAGGGACATAATCTGGTCTTTCATCTCCCGGGGCGTGGTGTCCTTGCCGAAATACTTGTTCAGTTCAGCGGCGGAAATAATCACCTTGTCTACCTCCTTTTTCTCACGGCTCAAAATGCCGTCAATCACATCGCCGTTCAGTTTCCCGTCCTTATCCAGCTTGCGGAGCTCCTGGGCCTGGGAGAGCGAGGGGGATGCCTGCTCGCCCTCAATGGAAACGGCGATAAACCTCTGGTTTTTGGGCTTGATGAACGAGATTTCCACAGCGGGGGTGAAAGACAGCTTTTTCTCGTTCACCATAGACTGGAGCTCCGGCACAAGCTCGGTCAGCCGGATATACCGCTGTACCTGCTTGTAATTCATGCCGTTTCGTTCCCCCACGATTTCCGTGGAGCGTTTTCCAACGTCCTTCGCGTCATCGCCCGCCAGCTTTGCCCCCTGGTGGCTGATGGCCTCTACCTGCATTTTTAAGGACTGCGCTTTCTCCATCGGCAAAATCTTTTCCCGGTGGCGCAGGTTGTCGTCCGTCATCGCAAGGACAGCCTCATCGTCCGTCATGTTGCGGACGATACACGGCATATTGGCGAACCCGGCCAGCTCACTGGCCCGCTGGCGGCGGTGGCCCGCGATGATTTCATAGCCCCCGCCCTCGCGGGGACGCACCAGCGCGGGCTGGTGTACGCCGTTGTCCTTGACGGACTCCACAAGCCCTTTCATTTCCGCATCGTCACGGACACCAAAGGGATGGTCTTTGAACGGGAACAGCTCCGAGAGGTTGAGATAAACAATCTCTTCCTTTTCGGCGCGGGTCGCGTCACGGGGCTGGGGCGGCGCTTCCGGCGCAGGCTGGGGAGCGGCGGGGGCCTCTTCTTTGCCCTTTACCGTGGCGGCTTTTGTCCCTTTGCTTTGGGACATTTTGTCTCGAGGTGGGGACGGGGGCTTGTCCGTGGCCGCCTTGTCAGCCTTGGCCTGGCGGCCACGGCGGGCCCCCGTCCCTCCCGGCTTGCCGGGCTCCGCTTTTTCCTCCTTCGGCTTGCGGCCACGCCTGCCCTTGGGCTTATCCTCCGGGGTGGGCGTTTTTTCCTCGGCGGCCTTTCCCTTTTTGGCGGGGGCCTTTTCCTCCGGGGCCGGGGTGGGCGGCTGTTCCGGTTCGGGCGGCTCGTTCTTTTCCACCTCCGCACGTTCCGCCGCCCGCCGCTCCGCCATCAGCTTTTCAATCTGGTCAGCGGATACACTCACCTCGCCGGGAGCACCCGCCGGGGCATCCTGGGCGGGTGGTTCGCCGCCAGTCTGCTCGGGGGCGTTCTCCGGGGCCGGGGGCTCCGGCGTGGGAGCGTCCTGGGCAGGAGCACCCGCCGGGCCGGCATCGAACAAGCTGGGCTGGGGATTTTCCTCCGGGCTCACGTTTAATTTTTCGTCTGCCATTCCTTACCTCCTTTTTTAATTTCGTGAATGTTGCACAAATCTTGCACTAAAACTTTGTTACTATTTTTTCGCCTCCCTCCCGGCTATCCACGCAAAAAAGCCGCCCGTTTTTTCATGCCGGACGGCTTTCTGCGTAATGTGATAGCTCAAATAATATTTTTTTGTGGGTGTAGGCTCCGAAAAGCCTTGATATTACAGTGTTCCTATTAAAACTCATTCATATGCTTGCTACGTTACCCCTCCACCTGTTCCGCTTCCCTCGTCCTCCGTACTAATAGGACACCTGGGAACAGAAAAAATGCCCACCATAGGCAGGCATTTCCGTGAAAAGAAAACAAAAAACAGAAGCCGCTTTGCTTCCTCGCAAAGCGACTTCTATTCGTTCATACCGATTGCTCCGTCAATGGTAGCCTCGACGATGGGCAGATACTTTTCCGGGCATAGCTGCAACTTGTGGCTGACACGCTGGCGCTGGGCGCTGTCCTCTCCGATAAGAACAGGGCTAAAATAGCGTTCTATCGGCAGGCGGCAAATCCGCACCAACCGCAACATGACAGGGATGCTCGGAATAGTAGGCTTCAATTCGATTTCCGAAAGATACCGCGGATCAACATACACCTGCTCCGCCAGTGCTTTGATCGTAAGCCCCAACGCCTCCCTTGCGGCTCGTACATCCTCTCCAAAAGTTTCAAAGCCGGGACAATCCTCAATCTTCGCCATATCACATCACCCTGTAACAGTATATAGTTCATATACTGTGCTTGGGAATGAAATTATATACACTTTATCACGGTTTATAGTTCATATATTTTTTGTGAAAATCTTTATGAAATCTTCAAAATCATAGGATATGCTATCGTTACAATCAAAAAAAGGGGTTGATTATATGGATATGATCTTAAAAACAACTGTCCTCTGTAAATGCTTCAAAGGGCAAATGGCCGTGAACAATGTGTCACTGAATATTCAGCGCAACTCAATTTATGGGCTGCTTGGGCCGAATGGTGCGGGGAAATCTACCATTTTGAAAATGATTACAGGTATTCTCCGTCCCACCTCTGGCTCGATTGAATTTGACGGCCATCCGTGGAGCCGGGCAGATTTGGAAAACATTGGAGCTTTGATTGAGATGCCTCCGCTCTATGAAAATCTCTCGGCCTATGAAAACCTGAAAGCCCGAACACTGGCCCTGGGGCTTCCAGAAAGCCGCATCAAGCAAGTGCTTGGTATTGTGCAGCTTGAGAATACTGGAAAAAAACGGGCAGGCCATTTTTCGCTGGGAATGAAACAGCGGCTTGGAATTGCCTTGGCTCTGTTGTCACAGCCCAAATTGCTTATCTTGGACGAACCGACAAATGGGTTAGACCCGATTGGTATTCAAGATTTGCGTGAGCTTATCAGAAGTTTTCCGCAAAAAGGGATCACCGTCATATTGTCCAGTCATATACTCTCCGAAGTTGAGCAAATTGCTGACCACATTGGCATTATATCTGCCGGACATTTAGGCTATGAAAACGAAATCCATAAGAACCACGATCTGGAAAGTATTTTTATGGATGTTGTTGGCGCACATAGGGAAAGGAGTGAGAAATAATGTTCGGGATTGTACGTTCGGAACTTCTTAAAATGCGGCACAGCTTCTCGATGAAATTGATTTTTGGTGCGCCATTGGCAACTGTACTTGTCAGCTTTTTATTGAGCAGTCATGCAGTACAATATTCGGCTTACAACTGGTGGTACACTATGCTTCTTCCTATTGTGATCGCACTGTGGGCCGCAGGTACAGTTATCCGTGAGAAAAATACAGGGCTACAAAACATTGTTTGTTTGCCGTTCCCTTCTGCGAAAATATGGATTGGCAAAGGACTTGCCCTAACTGCTGTGCTTTTTATCAGCACTCTGCTCATGTGGTTATTTACTACGGGAATTGCCAGTTTTACGACTATGAATATTTCGCCGCTGGACAGCATAATCGGCTGTATGCTGCTGTTCCTTACTTGCTTGTGGCAACTCCCTTTTGTTATGCTGATAGCAAGCAAAACAGGGTATCTTCCCTCTGTGCTAATAACTTTTATGGCGAATATCGTTTCATCTACTATTGGCGCAGAAAAAGCATGGTTCTTTCTTAATCCATACGCTATTCCGGCCCGTGTAGTTTGCCCATTTTTCAAGATACATCCTAACGGACTTCCCATTGAGGACGGTTCTCCGTTATTGGCTGTTGAGCACATTTTTCCCGCTCTTGCCATTAGCTTGGCATTAGCTGCTGCCTCCTTTTGGATTTGCTCTAAATTGCTTGGAAGTGGGGGGAAGTCCAATGGCTAACTATATCTGCTATTTGAAAAGTGATTTATACAAATTAAGTCATTCCTGCTTTTTCCTTCTGCACGTTATTTTTGCCGTATGCGGGGCGGCTATGATGTTACTGTATGCAGGCGTTTCCCAAAGCGATGGCATCAATAAACTGGCTGCTTATTTTCAAATCATGGCCGTTGCTTTTCCCTTTGCAATCGGGATTGTCTGCTATGTTGCAGCAGAACAGGAGGCAAAAGCAGGACATTTTCAAAATATATTGACACTTCCATACAGACAAAAAGCCGCTCTTTCCAAATTGACTATTTTGCTTGTGACTGGACTTTTGGCAACCGTATTGAGTAGTGTACTATTTGGAGCACTATTTCCACTGGTTGGCGGCACAACAGAAATTCCTTCCAGATTTTATACAGTAATTCCACTTGTCCTTTGGGGCAGTAACATTTTGCTGTATGGTATTCATTTCGTCTTAGCAATTCGATTTGGTAAAAATTTGGGAATAGGGATTGGCGTGTTCGGGAGCCTTTTGGTTGCGCTTCTCCAAACAGGATTAGGCACGGGCATCTGGTTTGTCATCCCTTATGGTTGGGGTATTCGTTTTTCTTCTTACGTTCTGGAAACGACCTTTGGCTTAATGCCGCCAGACAGAATAGGTATGGATTTTGGCATCATCTTTTGCATATTGTCAACTTGTGCTATAATAGGAATTGCAGTCCTTTGGTTTTCCAGATATAGCGGAAATCGGTCAGCCGATTGAGAGTGGAGGTAAAACTGATGAATTGGTTGGGCAATATTATTTGGTTCTTGTGCTGCGGACTGTGGCAGGGAATTTCTTGGCTGGTTGCCGGTGTTTTATGGAGCATTACCATTGTCGGTATTCCGATTGGCCGTCAATGCTTTAAGTTTGCGTCACTTGCTTTCTTCCCTTTTGGAAAAGATGTGAATTATGGCGGCGGTGCTATGTCTGCGATTGCCAATATCTTGTGGCTGCTTATCAGCGGTATCCCTTTAGTGTTGGTGGCGCTGCTGAATGGGTTGCTTTTGTGTTGTACGATTATCGGTATTCCTTTCGGAGTACAGTGCTTCAAAATGGCAAAACTGGCGTTGATGCCTTTTGGCGCAACAGTAATGTAGATGTTCTTGGAGTACAAATATATAAATCAGAACAAAGAGGTGAGATAATGGCGCATATATTGGTAGTGGACGATGATATGGCTATGCTCCAGCTTGTCAGGCGCGTTTTAGAAAAAGATCAGCACTTAGTTACACTACAATCAAATGCCAAGGCAGTCACAGAAATGGATTTTTCAAAGTTTGGCTTGATTTTGCTGGATGTTATGATGCCGGAAATTGATGGTTTTAACCTCTGCAATCAAATCCGCGACCGTGTAGATTGCCCAATCATTTTCCTTACTGCAAAAACGCAGGAAAGTGAAATTGTTCAGGGATTAGGACTTGGAGCAGATGACTATATTACTAAGCCGTTTGGGACAAACGAACTTAGAGCGCGGGTAAATGCTCACTTGCGGCGTGATGTAAGAGAAAAGAAAAACAGCTTTTCAATATCCGGTGTCATTTTCCGCCTCAATGCAAAAGAAGCTGAAATCAACTCAAAAAAGGTTCCGTTGACAAAAAGTGAGTACGAAATATGCGAATATCTGGCGCGACATCATGGACAAACATTTACGCGGGAGCAAATCTATGAGGCGGTCTTTGGATTTGACGGAGAAAGTGATAGTTCTGTTATCTCTACTCACATTAAGAATATACGCGGTAAGTTAGCTGAATTTCACTTGTCAACGATTGAAACAATTTGGGGGGTTGGCTATAAATGGGTGTAAGAAAACTGCGTACTGTTTTTATGAAGTATGCGATATTTCTTGCGCTTGGTGTCTTTCTGGTTGCTTTTGTCAACATAGCCTTCTATTTATTTGGAGTTGAAATTGGATTTATATACCCAATAAATAGAATGAGCGCAGAAATAGAAAATGCGAGGGGAAGTTTACAATCCACAGATCGGATTACAGAAAATGAAATACCACCTCTTTGTGAATATGCCCTTTTCACAAAAGACGGAAAGTATATTGGCGGTTCGCTCGATCAGGAAGAACCAGCTTCCGTTTGGAAAATGTGTATTGTGAACAATCAGACAAGCAGCAAGCCGTATCTGTATGCTGTGATAGACAGGACTGACGAAATACTGATTTTAAGGTATAGAATGACCGCCCAATTCAGCAATCCACTGCTGCATAGAATATTTTCTTCGGCAGATTGGGTTTTAATTGCTGTCATTATATTGGAAATTCTGCTTCTCTTGATTGTTTTGTCATACCTATTCGGGAAATATCTTGGGAACAAAATGGATAAATTGCTGACTGCTGTAAAGAAAATTGAGCAGCAGGATTTGAATTTTGAGGTTGAAAAAAGCCATTTATATGAAATCGACTTAACTCTTGACGCACTCAATCACATGAAGCTGGCACTTAAAAAATCGCTTACAGAACAATGGCAGGCCGACAAACTGCGGCAAGAACAGATTTCTGCATTAGCCCATGACCTCAAGACACCACTAACCATCATCCGAGGCAATACGGAATTGTTGTACGATACTGACTTAACAATAGAACAACAGGAATGTGCTGACTACATCACAGACAGCTATACGCAGATGCAAGTTTATGTTAAAACCCTGATAGACCTGTCTACGGCTTCAACAGGGTATCAGCTTAATAAAGAAATCTTTAATCTTCCTGATTATCTAAAGCAAGCGAAGGTATCAATAGATGCTTTGTGCAGGACAAAAGAAATTCATTTGCAAATGAGTACGTCCGACATCCCGATGCAACTAACCGCAGATAAGGTTTTGTTAGGACGTGCTATTCAAAATGTGGTAAATAATGCGTTGGACTATTCCCCTCAAGATGGTACACTTCATATAGATGTCTGCGGAAAAGACAATTTCGTTGAAATTTCAGTCACGGACGAGGGGGAAGGATTTTCTAACGAAGCGTTGCAGCACGCGCAAGAGCAATTCTTTATGGACGATCAAAGCCGTAATTCAAAGCTGCACTTTGGTATGGGCCTATATATTGCAAAATCCATTATGGAACAACATAGTGGTGAGCTTGTCTTAGAAAACTCCAAAAGTACAGGCGGTGCAAAAGTAATTTTGAAAATTCCATTTTGATAGGATGGGTGGCTTTTATGGCCACCCATTTTTTGCAAATCTTTATGAAATCTTCAAAAACTTCTCTTATTATATCTCTAAAGTAAATGATCTGCCCAGCGGCAGAAAAGAAAAAAACCGCTGCTGGGCAGGCCGATTTCCCATGCCTATATTTTGTTCCATGCGGCGGTTTTAAGAGATTAAAGCCGCCGTTCTTTTATCCCCCAAAAGAATGACGCGGTAACGCTGGAAGATACGGCGGCTGATAGGAGGCAGCCGCCATGAGGCGCATACCCATTCGACAAAATCTGACGAGGCTTGACCTGTCAAAAAAAGCCCGTTCACCGCCTGGGAGTATTCCGGCCACGAATATGAACTATACACAGCCGCAAAGCGCAATCATATTCCTATCCTCCGCCCGGTAGATCTGCGACCTGCCGGGCGGTTTTTGTCGTTTTCTACGGTCTGTACCGATCAGAAAAAATTATTTTCGCAAAGGGGGCTTTTAGCGGGTAGCAGGCGGCGTTGCCGGTGTCATGTTAGCGGAAAGGGAGAGAACCACCACCATCCCCGAGGAAAGGGGGTGAGAAGATGGATGCTATCCCCCGCAGCTATGACGAGTGCCGGTTTGACGCCTTTTGCAAGTCGGTACTGCGGAACGAGGCCCATAACTACCGGCGCGACTTAAAGCGCCAGCGTGATCGGCAGGTGTCGATCAGCGCCTTGTCGCAGGCAGATATGGACAAGCTCTCTACGGTAGATCACTACCCCAGCGACAGTTACATTTTTTCGTCGCATGGGTATGACCTGCATATCAACAACGAGCTTGTGGCCGATGCCTTTGCCAGCCTGTCCGCACAGACGCAAAGCATTTTGATTTTGCGTTTCGTGCTGGATTTGGGCGACGCCGAGATCGGCAGCCTTGTGGGTATGTCCCGCAGCGCCGTCCAGCGGCGTAGGAAGAAAACGCTGGATGAACTGCGGAACAAATTGACGGCGTTGATGCCAAAGGGAGGTTGAGCGCGGATGATGAACACCAGCTACAAGGGCCGGGCGCTTCTCCCCATGCCAGTGATCGAAGCCGCCCGCGCCGGGGACGCCGAAGCCGTGGAACAGGTCTTGCGGTACTACGAGGGCTACATAAACAAGCTCTGTACCCGGACGCTCTATGACGAGTACGGCTATCCCTATATCTGCCTGGACGAGTGGATGAAGCACCACCTGGAAAACAAGCTCATTCAGGCCATTGTCGGTTTAGACTGACGGCAACTGGCCCGGCAGGGCAGGCGGAACACCTTACCCTTTCCATGTTCCCCCGCCTCCGGCCCGGCACTGTACCTTGACAAAGAAAGCCCGCAAGATAACGGCGGCGCAGCATAGGGCAACGGACACATTCTGTATGCGCCGCATCGGTGGGTGCGCCATGACCCCGCATCCTGCGGGAGAGCGAGAACCGCCTACACCGAAAGTCGGCAGCTTGTAACCAGCGGCGCATACGCTAACGATACTCCCTTACAGCCACAGTCCGAGCGTTAGAAGCGTCGCAGGCGATGGGTAGGGCCGCGTGAGAACCACGCGGGGGTGAAAGTCCCGTGGTGCTGGTCGCCGCCAGCCGTCCGATTTATGCCCCTTTACAGCATGAACCTTTTGTTTCGTGAAAGGGGGATTGTACCGTATGAATACGGTAACAAATCAGCAGATCAGCGCCCCCATTGTACGTCAGTACGAGATCGGGGGCGTTCGCTATATCGTCAAGGCTTCTGTCAGCGGCAGGGCCAGCGAGAACGCAGTAACCAAGATCAACCGTTTAATTCAGGGCGATTTGGAGAGGAAAAAATCCCAGCCCTGATTATGAATTTTTGAGCTGACTAACGGGGCCGGACATGGTATAATATGACTGTATCAAGGCCCCGTTTTCCGGCTGCGGAATAGGAGGCCAAAATGAATAAACAGCCGGATAAGGTGTTCGCACTGTACTACCGTGCGGCACGGACGAACGACAATGATACAACCTTGCACCTTGACAATCAAACGCATCAAATTCCCCTTTTTCAGAAAGGGGGTGCGCTGAAATGATGAAGCCGAATATTACCCCCGTTGGTACGTTCCAGCGCATCACCAGCACCGCCCCCCTGCGGGCGGAAACCCGCGAGGCTATTCAGAATACAGTCTTACAGTTCTATATCCAGAACAGCCAGCCGGAGGACGACGCCGAGGGCTTGACCGCCTGCTATGAACGGCTGTCGCAGGAAGATAAGCTGGACGGTGAGAGCAACAGCATCATCAACCAAAAGAAGATTTTGGAGAAGTATTGCCGCGACCACGGCTATACCGCCATCCGGCACTACGACGAGGACGACGGTTATTCGGGGACAAATTTCAACCGACCTGGCTTTCAGCGTATGCTTGCCGACATCAAGGCGGGCAAGATCAAGCGAGTGGTCGTCAAAGATATGTCCCGCCTGGGCCGCAACTATCTCCAAGTGGGAATGTATACCGAAATGGTATTTCCAGAATATGGTGTCCACTTTATCGCCGTGAATGATGGGGTGGACAGCATAAAGGGAGATAGTGAGTTTACCGCAATCCGCAACGTATTTAATGCCACCCTCTCATAAAGAATGACATCATAACGCAGAACATAGCATCCCTGTTACCTCCGACAAAGCCGTTCCATGTTAAATACCATATTATCGGAAGCGGCTACTGAAACCATCGGCAAGCTACGATCACGTAAGAAATTGGCCTCAACTGACGTATAGGTCGAGAGTCGCAACTGTCTATTGTTAGAAACATTATGGGAATATGCATCCAAAAAAGAACATCCAAACGGGAAGGGAAACTTCCTCTATTTTTTCTGCACTGAGTATGCTATAATGATAGAGTAACAGGGATAGTTCTGATTCTAATGGAAAGGGAGTGAATCATCTTTGCTTAATAAGATATACCAGGTTTCCATGGAAATCGCAGGAAATACCGCCCTTTGGACGCGGCCTGACTGCGGCGATTCTCCGACAAGCTATCCTGCGCCAACCTATTCGGCTGTTCGGGGACTTTTCGAGAGCATCCTTTGGGGGCCAGCAGTTCTTGTAATTCCAAGAAAAGTAGAACTTTGCGCTGAACCTCAGTTTCACTCCTATGCGACAAATTACGGCGGCCCCCTGCGGTCGAGTACGTCTATGAAGAAAGGCACCCAGTATCAACTATTTGCCACGGTATTGGTGGATGTCTGTTACCGGATGTATGCGGATGTGATCCCGAACCCAAAGAAAGATAAGTTGCCGGAAAGTGCAATAGCATGGGACCGCGGTACTACTTCACCGGGACACGCCTATCAAGACATCTTCAACCGCCGGTTGCGGCGGGGACAGTCTCACGCAACACTGTTTTTAGGCTGGAGTGAGTTTACACCCTCTTATTTTGGTCCGTTCCGGGATACGACACGGGTTTGCACTGATCTCCCGGATATCCAAATCCCATCCATGTTGCGGGGCGTTTTTCAGAACGGATACTGCTCTGATTATCAGGCAATTTACGATACAAATTTGTGTATACATCATGGCGTCCTCGAATATCCGGAGAGGAGGGATTGCCTGTGATCAACGAACTTTATCAATTATCCGAGGCCATGGACAAGGCGGGGGTAAAAGCGCAGAGATGGCACAGCAAATACAAACCGATTCCAAATATAAGACCCAATGCGCCATGCGTTAGGATTTCCATGCTTGGAGGACAGGTTGTAGAACTTTCTGGTGTCCTGGAAGGACTAGAATTGCGTAAATTTGGAGATAATCAGGGATCGTATCCCTGCATGAATCTCACACCACTTTACCGAATCACAGATGAGTTGATAAAAAAGTCCCTAAAAGCACTCAAGCCCGAAGATATTGATTCCGCAAAAATTGAGGAAATAGAGAGTTGGTGTCAAGACAATTGCAATAACTGGAAGGAAAAGTTTTGGAAAAAGTACAAAATTTGTATGGATAGGTCAACAGAACTGTGCAAATTGATTCCCGGATTTACTCCAGTACAAATATTGATGGAAGAGAACGAATTTTTCCGCAATCCGATGAAACTGCACCGAGAGATAGAAACTGCAGCTTTCAAAATGCTACGCAGGAAAGAACATATCGATTTAGCACTTCAAATTCTTTTTTATCAAGGCGATCCGAAGAAAAAGCCAGAGGATGATTGTGGATCTCTTTCTGTTGCACTTGACTCCCCGCGGTTGATTGATTTAAAAATCCCCGCCATTAGCAAAAAGTTTGTTTCGGAGCTGAACAATGCCTTGATGGATGCAGAAAAGGCAGGGGAATTGGATACAGCATCGGAGACAGATGCCTTTGGGCTTCTCTTTGTGCCGACAGAAAAATCAACTCCTATGCCAACCGTGAAGCTCGCCGGTGGATTTGATGTGACGCTTCGCACCATGTTTAGTGGACAGCCATGTCAAACGCGGTACGGGCGGATAGAGGATGCAAGTTATCCCATCTCCCCGGAAATGCGTGGAAAACTGCACACCTCCCTGAATTGGCTGGGCGGCAGCAAAGAACATGAAAATATTACATGGATGAACATTGACAAGGGCGAGGTCCTTTTGGCCTATCCGTATCGGCTGGCGGAGCAAGCCATTTCCTATACAAGGATGTTTGGGCGTCCCAGAAAGGGTAATGTAACCTTTGGGGAAGAGGTAAAACAATTTCTTATTGAATTGCGGAATGGACGGGAAGCCGGTGTAGATACAAAAGCAGACCGGATTCAGCTGTTTATCTTGAAAAAAATCGATAAGGCCCGCACAAAAGTGGTCTATACCAGGCAAACGGACGCCTATGAGCTGGAGAAATGCAGCGAGGCGTGGACGCTCGGATGTTCTAATTTGCCCGTATTTGCATTTGGGAAAGTGAAAGCTCCCTTTCCTCTTGATGTTGCAAATGTGTTGAACTGTTTTTGGAAGCAAAACGGAGAGCGGTCCACAGATCAATACAAACCTATTTCCCAATATCACGGCTTGGAATTACTTATGAACCCTGATTTCCCGGTAACCGCTGATCTTCACATTCTGTCCGAAAAATCAAGGACAATGGGGGCATTCCTCGGTGGCCTGCTGGCGAAGAACGATCTACGTCATTCCATTTGGGAACGAATTACGGAGATGCTGGCACTGATTGGGTTAATGCTCTATCGGAAGGGCATCAGAAAGGAGAATTATATGGAGGCTTTTCCCTATCAATACGGACAACTCCTCAAGGTGTCAGATGAACTCCATGCCATGTATTGCAGGGTTGTGCGGAATGGAGATTTACCGCCTCAGCTGGTTGGGAGCAGTTTATTCCAAGCGGCGGCAGAAACCCCGCTGCGTACTATGAGCGTGCTGGCACAGCGGATGAATCCCTATATTGCCTGGGCTAAAACGTATCACACCAGTGGCAATCCCCCAAAGGGCAGCGAAACATGGCGGGCAAAGTGGTGCCTTCAGATGTATGAAGAAATTGCCGGTAAGCTGAAAGAGGTATGGACGGCAGATGTGCGCTTTAATGATGAAGAAAAGGCGCAGTTGTTTATCGGCTACCTTGCCGCTCTTCCGAAGCGGGAACAAAATAGAGGTAAAGATGCAGATAACTCAAATCGGGTTGAGGAGGTACAGAGAGTATGAGTGACACCATCAAACGAGCGACAGGGCTTTTAGTGATTGAAGTTGTTAATTCCAACCCCAATGGCGATCCCGACCGTGAAAGCGACCCCCGTCAGCGGCCAGATGGCTGCGGAGAAATCTCCCCGGTTTCTTTCAAGCGCAAACTTCGGGATTTGTTGGACGACCATGACGCACCGTTTTTTCAGGCTCTTCCCGAGAAATTCCGCACCTATGCGGAGCGTTGTTTCATCTTGGAGCATCGTGGTCGTGATCGGAAGGAAATCAAAAAAGAAATGGGAGAAGTTGCCCATTTTATGGAAAGTGAATTCGTGCGTAAATACTGGGATGCCAGAGTATTTGGCAATACGTTTCTGGAGGATGGCGGGGATAAGGGATTCATCAAGACTGGTGTTGTGCAGTTTGGTATGGGGGTCTCGATTGCACCAATCGACATTTTACGTCAGACAAATACCAACAAGGCCGGTGTTCAAGAGGGCAAAAATGCTGGAATGGCTCCTTTGGCCTATCGCGTTGTGGCACACGGGGTGTACTGTATGCCTTTCTTCGTTAATCCCAATTATGCCCACAAGAGCGGCTGCACAGTAGAGGACATTGAGCTTTTGAAAGTACTCATTCCCTATGCCTATGATATGAACCGTTCCGCAATCCGTCCGGATGTCCGCCTGCGCCATGCGTGGTACATAGAGCATAAGCATCTGCTGGGGAGCTGCCCGGAGTATCTGCTGATTGAGGCGTTGACCCCTCGAAAGTTGGGCGGCACAAATGACCCATCTACATCCTGGAGCGACTATGAGGATAAAACTGCCTTACCCGATGAAATCCGCGCCCGGGTGGAAAGCTGCGTAGACCTGGTAACTCTGTAATGGCGGAATATTTGGCCCACAGCGGGAAGGGGGAGTATCCGCCACAGACTTATATCGAACACATCCAGGGCGTTTGCAGTCGAGCCGCCCGGTATGCCAGCGAGGTGAAGGTGTATGCGTCCAGAGACACGGGACAGATGGAGGCAATCTTGAGGAGGAGTGCCCTGTTTCATGATTTGGGAAAGCTCTCCGATCAAAACCAGGCTGTCTTGCATGAACCGGTTGGAATGCACCTGCACCTTCCGGTCAACCATGTAGACGCAGGCAGCGCCGCCTTGAAAGAAGCCGGGAGTTTATACGCCGCACTACTTGTCTACTCTCATCACAAAGGACTTCCGGATATGGCTACAGAGGGTATCAGAGCAGAAGATGCTTTTTTACGAGATGAACACCCTAATACGAGGAGAGATGTTGACAGAGAACTTTCAGAGCTTCTTCGCCGGCATAGGGA
Organism: bacterium 1xD42-67; assembly: GCA_003612335.1. GTDB lineage: Bacteria > Bacillota > Clostridia > Oscillospirales > Oscillospiraceae > Lawsonibacter. Next base: position 5,747 of record RAYO01000052.1, on the reverse strand, counting down.
GCTTTTGAGGGAAGAATTTGACGATTCGGAATCCAGTTACTTGGGAGATTGGCCGGTATTTTTTCGTATGGTGCTATCCTGTCTGGCGGATGCCGACCATACAGATACAGCAGCCGCCTATAGGCAGACGCCGGAGAAGGAAGTACTGCCCTCCCTTCAGGCGGAAAAACGACTTGTCGCACTGGATCAATATGTGGCAGGATTGGGCGGGAGCGACACACGCAGCCAGCTTCGTCAAGAGATGTATCGAGCCTGTCGCGATGCAAATATCAATAGCGGTTTTTCCACCTGTGACAGTCCGGTCGGGTCGGGCAAGACAACCGCAGTGATGGCGCATTTACTGCGGCAGGCCGCAAGCCGCAGGTCAAGGCGTGTTTTTGTCATCCTGCCATACACAAACATTATTCAGCAGTCGGTAGATACCTACCGCAAAGCCCTGGTTCTGCCGGGTGAAGATCCGGAAGAGGTGGTGGCTGAGCTGCACTGCCGGGCAGATTTTCAGAATTCGGACACCCGCTATTTGACCTCGTTGTGGCGGGCACCAATCATTGTGACCACGGCGGTCGCTTTTTTCGAGACGCTGGCGTCTAACCACCCCGCCGCCCTGCGGCGTTTCCACGAACTGCCGGGAAGCGTAATCTTTGTGGACGAGGCACATAACGCCCTGCCTGTCAAACTCTTGCCGCTGGCGTGGCGCTGGATGAGTACTCTGGCAGAGGAATGGAGCTGTTATTGGATTCTTGCATCCGGGTCACTTGTGCGGTATTGGGAGCTGAACAGTCTGCGTTCAATCGAGATGAATCGGCCCTGCATTCCGGAACTGGTCGAGGCCGACCTGCGTGAGAGGCTGATGCGCTACGAACATAACAGGGTATCGTTTCAGTGGAGAAGCACTCCTGTAAGTCGCAGAGATTTGGTGCGGTGGGTACAGAGTTCCCCGGGTCCCCGGTTATTGATTCTGAATACCGTGCAGAGTGCGGCGGTGATTGCGAATGATTTATGCACTGCGTATGGCCGTGAGTGCGTGGAGCATCTTTCTACAGCCCTTACACCGGAGGATCGAAAGCGGGTCATCCGACGAGTAGCAAATAGGCTGAACGATGCCAGCGATACGAACTGGACGTTGGTGGCTACATCCTGTGTAGAAGCTGGCGTGGATTTTTCGTTCCGGACAGGATTTCGGGAACTGTCCTCCCTGCTGTCCCTCTTGCAGGCAGCGGGCAGAGTGAACCGGCATGGCGCAATTCAAAATGCGGAAATGTGGAGTTTTTCTTTACAGGAGGATTCCATGCTGAAGTCGAACCCTGCGCTGGAGGATGCTCGCAATGTGCTGAAGGGATATTTGGAAAAAGGTATTAACATTACTCCGGAATTAAGCACGCAATCCATGAATGATGAGATTGTCCGAAACGACAGCTGTCTCAGCGAAATTCAACAGCTTATGTCCATAGAGGCAGAAATGCAGTTCAAGGAAGTGGAATCTCGGTTCAACATAATTGATTCTGATACGGTCTGCGCTGTTGTTGATGAAGCGCTTGCAAAGTCAATTACATACGGAAAAGGAGATTGGCGGGCATTGCAGAGAAAAGCAATCTCGGTTCGCCGGTACAACATACAGCGCTGGGGCTTAAAAGAGATTGCCAAGGACGTATATCAATGGACACTTGGATATGATCTTTTCTTGGGATATATGTCTGGCGCGTTGCAACTTGAACGAATTAAGAATGATACTTTAATTCTGTGAAAAGTTGGTTAAAAACAGGATGCTGTTTATGCAGTTTTGGTTTGTTTGTCTCGCAGCGAGGATGTAACTCCCTGCTACCTGACTATCACCAAAGTTGCAAGCAGTGTATTTGTTCCAACAAATACTCAAAACAGACTTCCAGCGTGACCGCTGGAAGTCTGTTTTTGCTCGTTGGTGGCTCCCGCCCCCAAACCCCTTTTCGCAGAATTTCATTCTGCGGCTGCGCACCGTTCCGGCGCTATTCTCTCCCGTCCTTCGGGGAATTTTTGAAAAGCGGGGAAATTGGCACTCCGGCAAAATCTCAACCCCCGCCAGCCCTCGACAAAAATTTCTCCAAAAGCATTGACAGGAACATCTGTTTGTGTTACCATAATAACGAACTGAATACTGCACATATTTTTCACGCAGATACATAGACCGAACCACAGCGTTTTGCTGGGGTTGGTCTTGTTGTATCTGCGTTTTTTGTTTTTGAAAGGAGGCCAGACAATGGGAAACGTCAAAGTGGAAGAAGTCAAGCGTGGCCGGGGCAGACCGAAGCTGGACGCTCACATCACCGAGGAATACGCCCCCAGCAGGCGGCAGGCGCTGAATAAAATGTATATGTACGAGGGCGTCCATTTTTTATCGGTAGCGGCTACCGAAATTCAAAACAGCGAGGTCTTATGGCGGGAGGACAGAACAGCCGTCACCTTGAAATCCCGTGACGGCATCCTGGAGCAGCTTGGCAGGATGGCGGTGCAGGACAAGTTGAGCCGTACCGATTGCGTCTATCTTGCCAACCTCGCCATCGCCGCCGTTCAAAATGGGTACACCACACGGGAGGTGGAAGTTGCCCTGCGGGAAATCCGTATGGCGGCAAAGTCCAGCATGAAAAATCCAGACAATGAGGCGCTTTATTGTGCGCTGGGCAGTACCGTGGACATTCTGCGGAGAATGGGAGGTGTCGCATGAAAACCGAAAAACGGCCAGTAGAAATCACAGTGGCGGGGGAACTTCCCGGCTTTGAATACGGCGGATGCCGGGGCGTGTTTTTGAACCTGGGGCTTGATGTGGAAATGGACGGAGTGACTTATCACCTGTCCAGCAGCTTTGCGGAAAAAGCGGAAATGGGCGAGGTCATTGACACGGCAGAACTGGAGCGGAACAGGCGGCGGACAGCATAAAAACTTCTAATGTCCGGCAGAAAACTATTGCTTTACAGTGCTAAAGCGGCTATAATGGGAGCAGGTAACAGATGCTATGTTCCTGCGTCCAGGGAGGTAAAAAAACAAGATGCAGGAAAAATACAATGTTGGAATTTATTGCAGGCTCAGTCGGGACGATGAGAGAACCGGCGAGTCCGTGTCCATTGAAAATCAAAAAATCATGCTTAGCCGCTATGTGCAGGAGCAGGGCTGGAACCTCTACGCCGCCTACTGTGATGACGGGGTCTCTGGAACGACCTTTGACCGTCCTATGTTCAATCAGATGATTGCCGATGCCAGGGCAGGGAAAATCAATCTGATTTTGTGTAAAGACCTCAGTCGCCTCGGCAGAGATTACATTGAGGCTGGCCGGTATACAGACATCGTGTTCCCTTCGATGGGCTGCCGTTTCATCGCCCTCAATGACGGCGTGGACACCATCCACAAGAACAATGAGATGCTGGTTATTTTGAAGAACGTCATGAACGATCTCTATGCACGCGACACCAGCAGCAAAATCCGGGCGGTGAAGCAGTCCACGTTTCGGACGGGAAAGTATGTCGGGTGCTACGCTCCTATCGGCTACCGAAAATCCCCGGCGGACAAGCACATCCTTGAAATCGACCCGGTGACCGCCCCCGTTGTTCTCCGCATTTTCGATATGCGCTTGCAGGGGGACAGCTTTCGGAAAATCGCCCGGACGCTGAATGAGGAGGGCGTACCCTCGCCCCGCGGCTTCTACTACATGGCCGAGGGCAGGCCGAACCTGCGGGGCGAGACACCCTACTGGAACGATGTGACGGTCAAGACCATCCTGCGGAATGAGGTCTACCTGGGCCACATGGTGCAGAACAAAACCGGCACCGTTTCCTACAAGGTTCACAAGCAGGTGAGCAAGCCGAAAGAGGACTGGATCAAGGTGGAGCATACCCATGAGCCGCTTGTCTCTCAGGAGGTCTGGGATGCCGTTCAAAGGCTGGACAACCACCCCTCCAAGGGGCGCTCCGGCAGTGATGGGGTGATCTCCCTGTTCGCCGGCGTTCTCTACTGTGCGGACTGCGGAGGCTCCATGCGGTATCAAAGGGATTACCGCAGCCGGAAGCGCCACGCCGATGGACACTTTGGCGGTTTTCAAGCCTACTCTTGCAACCGGTATATGAGCGGCGGCAAGGCGGCTTGTACCTCGCACTACATCAACTGCAAGGTGCTGACGAAACTGCTTCTGCTGGACATCCACGCCAAGGCGATGCTGGCGCAGAACAGCCCCGCCGCCCTCAAGGAGAAAATCCTCGCTCAGAAGAATGCCGCCAGCATGGAGCAGACAAAGGCGCTCCGGGCAGCGCTGGCAGCGGTGGACAAGCGGCTGGCTGAATTGGAGAAGCTGGTGGTGTCGGCCTACGAGGACAAGGTGAAAGGCGTCATGCCGGAGGCCCTGTGCGTCCAGCTGATGCACCGCTATGAGGACGAACGCCGGGGCAAGCTGGAACAGCGGACGCAGCTCACCGCCCAGCTGGAGGCCACGCAGGAGGACGAGCAGGCCACCGACGAATGGCTGGCCGTCATCCGTGATTATGCCCAGCTTGAGGAACTCGACCGCCCCACACTTTTGCGGTTGGTAAAGCGCATCGAGGTCGGCGAGAAATACGAAATCGCCGGAGAGACCCATCGGGACATCAAAATCTACTACAACTTTGTCGGGTATGTGGAACTCTGAATTCTGTACTTCTTTATGCGAGGTTATCTAACGAGATGTTTGCCAAGGACACCAGCAAGAAAATTAAGGCTACCTGGCAATCCAAGGGACGCTCCGGCGAACACCTTTGCACTATCCCGCCCTATGGGTACATGAAAGACCCGGAGGACAAGAAACGCTGGATTGTGGACGAGGAAGCGGCGGCTATCGTACAAAAGATTTTCTCCCTGTGTGTGGATGGCCTGGGGCCGACGCAGATCGCCAAGTGGCTGCAACAGAGCAACGTCCTGAACCCCACGGCCTACGCCCACGAAAAGGGCCTGCCAGTCTGCAACGCTCCTACGGCTAATCCCTACAAGTGGACAAACGAAACCGTTTCCCGCATTTTGGAGCGTGTCGAGTACCTGGGCCACACGGTCAATTTCAAGACCAGCAAGCCGTCGTTCAAGAGTAAGAAAAAGGTCTGGAATAATCCGTCCGAGTGGGTGATCTTCGAGAATACCCAAGAGGCGATCATCGAGGAAAGCGTGTTCCTGGTCGTACAGAACATCCGGCAGGCCAGACGCCGCCCGACCAAGATGGGGGACATGGGTATGTTCTCCGGGCTGGTGTACTGCGCCGATTGCGGCGGCAAGATGTACCTTTGCCGGGCCAACCACTTCAAGCCAGAGCAGGAATATTATATCTGCTCCACCTATCGAAAAGACCGTTCCTTGTGCAAGACGCACTCCATCCGCCGTGTAGTGCTGGAAGAAATCGTACTGCGGAACCTGCGGGAAGCAATTTCCTATGTGACGCAGTATGAGGACGACTTTATCCAGCGGGCGGCGGAACGGAGCCTGCGGGAGCGTGACAAGGCGCTGGCACAGAAAAAGGCTGTGCTGGCACAGTCTGAAAAGCGCATCGCAGAGTTGGATGTGATCTTCAAGAGGATTTATGAGGACAATATTTCCGGCAAACTGTCCGATGAACGGTTTATCAAGCTGTCCCGTGACTATGAACAGGAGCAGGAACAGTTAAAGGCCGTCGCGGAAACCCTGGGGCGAGAAGTGAAACAGCAGGAGCAGAAGAAAACCAACGTCAGGAAGTTCATTTCTGTGGTGAAGAAGTACACGGACATGAC
>RAYO01000051.1 GCA_003612335.1 bacterium 1xD42-67 | reverse complement strand
TTAAGTCTATATACTCCATACTCTCTATTTTAGTACACTTGATCCATCTTTCCTAGATTTTTCCTCAAAAGTAATAATAAAAGATGTTCCGCCCATGACGGTGGTGGGTGGTGTTCCCGCTCGAATCATGAGGGAGATCACACCTAAAACCGCACAAGCATCCGCATGTAGAAATGGAGGAAATGATATGAAAAAGCGGTTTCTTTCTCGATGGCTGTCTGCATGGTCTGTCTCCTGGCCATGACCTCCTGCTATGGCGGCGGGACCTTCGGTGTGAACGACCCTACAACACGGGAACAGGCGGTTACGATCCTTTGGCGCTATGCTGGAGAGCCTGAGAATGCTGCAACAGCGGATATTTCCGATATGTCCTCTATTTCGAACTGGGCACAGGCGGCAGTTCGCTGGGCCGAGGACAATGATATTCTGGCCGGTATGCTGGAAAACAACCGCTTTGATTCCAAAGCAAATATCAAACGAGGGGAAGTTGCCTCTATGCTCTATCACTATTTAAGCAGCAATACCAGCGGTCAGCCGGAACCGGCGGCGGGCGGTAAGATCCTGGTGGCCTATTTCTCCGCCACCAACACCACCCGCCCCCTGGCGGAGTACGCGGCGGATATTCTGAGCGCCGACCTCTATGAGATCGTACCGGAGGACCCCTATACGGACGCTGATCTGGCCTATTATACCAATGGTCGGGCTGACCGGGAGCAAAACGACGCCTCTGCCCGTCCTGCTATCTCCGGCATCGTAGAGAACATGGCGGACTATGATGTGATCTTCCTGGGCTATCCCATCTGGCATGGGCAGGCCCCCCGGATCATCAGTACCTTCCTGGAAAGCTATGACCTCACTGGAAAAACCATCATCCCCTTCTGCACTTCCCACTCCAGCGGCATCGGCTCCAGTGATACCAGCCTCCACTCCCTCGCCAGCGGCGCGAACTGGCTTGCCGGACGCAGGTTTGCCGGTGGAACTACCCGCAGCGCCATGGAGGACTGGATCAGCGGCCTTGATCTGCCCGAACCGGAGGCAGTGGTGGACGCAGTGACTTCCGCCACCAGCAAGGCAGGCTTCAACTTTGAGACAAAGAGCGTCACCCTCAACAGCGGCTATGAAATGCCCATCAATGGCCTGGGGACCTACAGCCTCCACGGGGAAACCTGTGTCAACGCTGTGAAGTCCGCTCTGGCCAGCGGGGTCCGGCTCATCGACACCGCCACCGCCTACGGCAACGAGGAAGAAGTGGGCCAAGCCGTCCGGGAGGCCATGGAGGAATTGGGCCTCCAAAGAGAAGATATTTTCGTCATTACGAAGATCTATCCGGGCAGCGAAATGGCAAACCCGGAGCAGTCCATCCAGGCGTGTCTGGACCGGCTGGACCTGGGCTATGTGGATATGATGCTCCTGCACCACCCCGACCGGAATGATGTGAAAGCGTATCAGGCTATGGAAAAGTTTGTAGAGAATGGAAAAATCCGCTCCCTGGGCCTGTCCAACTGGTATGTGAAGGAGTTGGAGGAATTTCTGCCCCAGGTGCCCATCACCCCGGCGCTGGTGCAGAATGAGATCCATCCCTTGTGATCCGACGGTAGCCATAACGTCCCTTGTTTTCGTGATATATGGCCGTGATCTCTGCCTTTAATGCCTTATATTTGTCTGGACGATCCATCCGTTTCAGATGGTAGTAGAATGTCGCCCGAGGCAGTTGAGCGATGGAGAGCAGAAGCTCCAGTTTGTGTTTTCGCCTCAGTTTTTGAACTACCTGCGTTTTCTCCGCTGGCGTCGCTCGTTTTCCAAAACCAAGGCTTGCAAGTTTTTTAGGTGATCGTTCTCTGCCCGCAGCCGCTGCACCTCCGCCAGCAGATCCTCTTCTACCTCTTTAGGCAGTTTTCTCGGTCTTCCCTTACTGCAGCGGCCCCGACGCTCAAGAGCAAATCCCTCTGGACCTTCTTCCAGATATATTCTCTCCCACGCTTTGATTCGGGTGTCGGAATTTACCTCAAATCGCCTCGCTGTTTCGCAATAACTCAGTTTCTCCTTGTGCATTGTTTCTACAACCAACTGTTTGAATTCTGGTGTGTAGTGTTCATTCGGTATCCCTTTTGGCATAATGAAACACCCCCACTTGTTAGATAGTATACCACACTGTCTAACAAATGGGGGGCTGTTCGATCACGTGTCCGCTGTTTTCTCTCTGAGGCTGGATCACACCTTCACGGCCACCCCCGCCTCGGCCAGGGCTTGGCGCAGAGGGGCCGCTCCCCGGAAGATGGTGCCAGACATACCTACCAGCATCGCCGCCTCCACATTGATGAAGAGGTCGTCCACGAAGAAGCATTCCTCCGCCTTCAGATCGTATTCCTGAAGGAGCACCTGATAGATCTCGGGCTGGGGCTTGAGGAGCTTGTAGGAGGAGGAGAGGATCCGTCCGTCCAGATACCGATCCACAGGCAGAGCGGAAAAGTACTCCGGCTGGCGGACCGAGGCATTGGAGAGGAGATAGAGCCGGTATCCCAGCCCCTTCAGCTCTGCCAAGAGCTCCTCCATGCCCTCCATCGGCCGCAGATCCAGCTCCCACCAGACCATCAGCCGGTCAACTGCCCAATGGAGCCGGGACGGCAGGCGCGTTTTCATCGCCGCCGCCGCTCTCTCATCAGAGAGGGTCCCCCGGTCCGTCTGGACCCACTCCACGCAGCCAAATACCTCCTGGCGCAGGAGGGCCCTGTCCTCTCCCGTCAGTTCCAGCCGGGCCAGAAAGTCGTCAGGACACCAATGGATCAGGACGTTCCCCATGTCGAACACGATATTGCGGATCATACCGCCGCCTCCTTTCGTCTCCTGCCGAGACCTTTCAGCCGTTCCAACCGCTTGCGCCGCCGATCCTTTGCCTCCAGCCGCTCCCCCAGATCCCGAGCGCCCACGCCGTAGACCAGGTAGAGGATGATCCCGGAGACGACCATGATAAACACCGTGGAGGCACACCGCCGGCCCGAGGCGTTGACGTTATAGCCATACAGCCCCTCCTCCCGGCACATGGACTGGATCACCATGGCGTAGGTGGTGCCGTAGGAGCTGGCGAAGGTGGCGGACATGTCGTATTCGGTGAACAGGGCATTGAAGTTGAGGGCGAATACCGCCAGCACCGAGGGCAGGATGATGGGCAGCTTCACCTTGAGGAAGGTGACCAGGGGACTGGAGCCCAGGTTCCGGGCGGCGTCCTCCAGCTCCTCGTCGATGGCATAGAAGGCCGCCTTGATCATCCGCAGGGAGAAGGGCAGCTTCACCACCGTGTAGGCCAGGACGATCAGCAGCCGGACATGGCCTGCGTAGTACAGGTTGGTCCCGCCCACATACCACACGTCGTTGCTGTTGAAATAGACCCGGTAGGAGTAGCAGATCAGGATGGTAGGCAGCAGCCATGGGAAGAGCATGCAGTACTCCATCAGGGTACCTGACTTCTTGTTCCGGTTCTTGAAGATGTAGTTGCAGGCCACCACCACGATGACGCAGGCCAGGGCGGCGGCGATGGCGGACAGGACGAAGCTGAGCTTGATGCCCCCCAGGGTGGCCTCGTTGGCGAAGAGCCCGGAGATCGACCCCTTCCGGGTCTTGTAGGTGCCCCGGTTGGTGAGATATTGGTAGTCCTGAGAACCAAAGAAGTTGATCAGCGTCCAGTTGGACAGGTCCAGCTTCTTCATCCGGATCGCCCCAAAGGTCTGGAAGGAGAAGATCACGATCATCACCACAGGGATCATGTAGATGATGAAGAGGATGTAGGCGTAGATGTGGGCCAGGATGTTCCATAGAGGGGTATCGATCCTCTGCTTCTGGAGCTTGGCCTTGGTCTTAGAGACCGAGAGATAGTGGCCCCTCCGCTCGTAGGAGGACAGTACGGTGAGCAGGACGATGGTGAACAGGGCCAGGATGATGGACAGCAGGGCCGCCCGGGCCTGGGGGAAGGCCTCATCTGCGGAGGAGGAGCCGGCCAGCCGGACGATCTCCGGGTTGATGGAGTCGTAGCCCAGGAGGGTGGGGGCGGACATGGCGCACAGGCCGGTGATGAAGGTCATCACCGTCAGGGAGAACATGGTGGGGATCAGGGTGGGGAAGACCACCTTCCACAGCACCTTGAAGGGCCGGGCCCCCATGTTCCGAGCAGCCTCCACCGTGTTGTAGTCGATGCCCCGGATGGCGTTGCGCAAAAACAGGGCGTGGTTGCTGGTGCAGGCAAAGGTCATGGTGAAGAGCACCGCGTTGAATCCCGAGAACCAGTTGGGATCCATCCCCGGGAATGCCTCTGCCAGCAGGGTGGTGAGGATCCCATTGCTGTCGTAGAGGAACAGGTAGCCGGTGACCAGGGCCACACCGGAGTAGATCAGGGTGGTCATGTAGCCCAGGCGGAGGATCCTGGCCCCCTTGATATCGAAATACTCGGTGAGCAGGACGATGGACACCCCCACGATGTTGACCGTGACCACCAGGCACACCGCCAGCTTGAGGGAGTTCCACACGAAAGAGCCCATGTTCCCGGCGAAGAAGAAGCGGATCACCGCTAAGGGGTCGGTCACGCCGGAGGCGTTCTTGGTATTGAAGATGCTGGCCAGGGTATTCAGGCAGGGCAGGAGCATGAAGCCCAAAAACAGATAGGCGAAGAAGGCCAGCCCGAAGATCTTCAGCAGGAGCGTCGGGCCCATGCGGCCGCGGGTCTTGGTCATGGTCCCGCCCCCTTTAAGTCGCCGGGTAGGCCATCACGTCTCTGGGGTCCATGACCACCCGCACGTTTTGGCCTGCCTCGTAGATGTTGACGCCGTCGTTCTTCTCGATGACCTTTACGATCTGTCCAGCAGCCCGGATATAATACTTGATGTATAGTCCATAATACTCCAGGCCGTCCACCATGCCCTCCAGCACCACATTGCCCGGCTTGGGATCCACGTTGACGTGGATCCGCTCCAGGCGGATGTAGTTGTTGGCGGCCGGATCCAGCCGGCCGCCGGCCCTGTTCAGGGCCGACACCGCCTCTGCCCCCAGCAGGTCGATATCCCCGATGAAGTTGCACACGAACTCGGTGGCCGAGTGGTTATAGACCTCGTTGGGGGTGCCGATCTGCTCGATGGCCCCCTTGTTGAACACCGCGATGTGGTCAGAGAGGGTAAGGGCCTCCTCCTGGTCATGGGTGACATAGATCGTAGTGATCCCGAAATCCTTCTGCATCTGCTTCAGCTCATTGCGCAGCTGGACCCGGAGCTTGGCGTCCAGATTGGACAGAGGCTCATCCATACAGATGATGGAGGGCTCCGTGACCAGGGCCCGGGCGATGGCCACCCGCTGCTGCTGGCCTCCGGACAGCTGGCTCACTGCCTTCTTCAGCTGCTCGCCGCTCAGGTCCACCTTGCGGGCGATCTCCTCCACCTTTTTGGCGATCTCCGGCTTTTTCAGCTTCTTCAGCTTCAGGCCGAAAGCGATGTTGTCATACACCGTCATGGTGGGGAAGAGGGCGTAGGATTGGAAGACGATGCCGATGTTGCGCTCCTCGATGGGGACGTGGGTGATGTCCTTCCCCTTGACCACGACCGAGCCGGCCACCGGCTGGATGAATCCGGTGATCGTGCGCAGGGTGGTGGTCTTCCCGCAGCCGGAGGGCCCCAGGAAGGTGAAGAACTCCCCCTCCTCCACGTGGACATTGATGTCGTGCAGAGCAGTGAAATCTCCAAATTTGACGGCGATGCCGTTGAGCCGGATCATAGGCTGCGCTCCCTCTCTTTCTTACTTCAAGATCGAAGGCCCCTCTGGGGCGCTTTTACAACATGCGGCGGGCCGGAGGACCGGCCCGCCGCAGACGATGTTTCAAGATCAGCCGGCGCTCTGCGTCAGGGTGGCCCAATCCAGGCCATCCCAGTTGGGCTCGGCCACGGCGGAGTTTGCATCGGCCCAGTAGAAGCCCAGGTTGGTCATGATGTTGGTCCACTCGCTGGAGTGGGCGGCCACATACTCAGCATAGGTCATGTCGGTGCCCTCCACGGTGGACAGGGCAAAGTTCTTCAGGGTGTAGATCGGGGGCACGCCGTCGGGGTAGAGGATATCGGCAGCGGCCGTATTGCAGGGATAGGAGTCGAACTCCTCGCCCCAGGCGGCCTGGACCTCGGCAGAGCCGAACCACTCAGCGAACTCCATGACGGCAGCGGTCTGCTCCGGGGACCGGCCGGCCTTATCCAGGATCCCGATATACTCGGCGATGTAGTAAGTACCGTCAGCGATATCTACCAGGGCCCAGTTCTCGGGCTGCATGGTGCCCTTCAGAGGCTTCTCCGAGCTCTCGCCCGCAGCGTCGATCTTGCCGTAGAGGGAGGAGGAGTAGAAGGTGGACACCTGCACGTCGCCCTTGTTCAGGGGGTCGAAGCCGTACTTATAGTCGTCGCCGCCGCTCTTGCCCTCGGCGCAGTACTTCCACAGCGTCTTCCAGCCATCCACAGAGATGCCGCCGGCAGGGGAGGCGGGATCGGTGAAGGCGTAGAGCATGGCGGAGTTGATGTTGGCGTTGGTGGTCCCGCCCACCTTGTTCTGGCGGTACCAGGAGTAGCCGCAGTCCACGATATCGGCCCAGTGGTCGAAATGGAGCTCCTGCCCGTTGGTGCCCAGCTCGTCATTGCGGTAGAGCATCAGCACGTTCTGGATGACCAGGCCATAGGCCTTGCCGGGGTAGACATACTCGCCCACATCGCTGGACCAGCTGGGGGTCCAATCCAGGATGGACAGGTTCTCATAGGTGCCGCCCACCAGCTGGCTCCAGCGGGTCTCGTTGAGGCCGAAGATCAGGTCGCCGTCCTTGTTCTCATTGGCGGCCTGGATGGCGGCGGTATCGCCGGAGATGACGGCGTTGTCATCGATGGAGATGTTGAAGCCGGCCTCCTTGGCCTCGGCGATCAGCCATGTGGTGCGCTCAGTGGAGTTGGAGTTGGAATAGATCCGGATGGTGTAATCATAGTCCGGCTCCACACCGCCGGTCTGAAACTGGGAAGCAGCGCCGCCGCAGGAGGGAGGAGGCGCATCCTGCTGCTTGGATCCGTCACCGCCGCCGCCGCAGGAGGCCAAGGACAGGGCCATAGACATGGCTAACGCAAGTGCAAGGAACTTTTTCATTTTCTAAGACTCCTTTTTCAGATTTGGATATTGCGATGGTCTGCTCACCATTCCATTATAGTCATTTTGTGGAAAATGTCAAGGCGGATCTGGAATCTTTCCTCGAGACGAATCAAAAGAGACGCACCAGAGGTGCGTCTCTCGATCTGGATCATCTGCCGGCGGCTCACACCAGATTGTGCAGCAGGGCGGCCCCCACCACACCGGCGTCATTGCCAAGGGAAGCCTTCACGATCTTGGTGTGGTTGGTCTTATCGAAGCAGCCCTGCCAGACCAGCTCCCGCAGGGGATCCAGCAGCAGGTCATCCTCGGCGCTGCTCACGCCGCCGCCCAGGCAGATGACCTCGGGCTGAAGGATGTTCACCAGATTGATCATCCCCACCGACAGCCCCCGCAGATAGTTGGACAGGACCCGCTTAGCGGCCTCATCCCCCAGACGGGCCCCTTGGAAGGGCGTGCGTCCCTGGACCTGGCCTGGATCGTGTCCGCACAGCTCCCACAGCTGGCTGTCCCGGTCCCGCTCCATCTCCAGCTGGGTGAGCTGGATCAGGGCGGAGGCGGAGCCATACCGCTCCCAACACCCCCGGCCCCCGCAGCCGCACAGGATGCCGTTGGGCTGGATGATCATATGTCCGATCTCCATACCGGAGTTGGCGAACCCGGTGAACAGCCTGCCGCCCACCACCATACCGCCTCCGATTCCAGTGCCCAAGGTGACCATCACCACCGGGTCGCAGCCCTTGGCCGCGCCGGCCCAGTACTCGCCCACAGCGGCGCAGTTGGCATCGTTGCCCAAAAAGACAGGCACGTCCCACTCCTCATGGAACATCTCCCGCAGAGGCACGTCCTTGTCCCGGAAGGGCATATTGGGATTTTGGACGAAGAGCCCCCTCTTGTTGTCCACCACGCCGGGCAGACCGATCCCCACCGTCTGGACCTTGTCCGGGGCGATCTCCCCCACCTCGCACAGCCGGCGGGACATCCGGACCAGCTCGCTCCCGAACTGCCGGGCCGTCATATCTTTGGCTACCGGCGTGCTCACCTTGTTGACGATCCGTCCGCTCTCCTCCACCAGACCGGCCACCAGGTTGGTACCGCCTACGTCGATCCCGATATGATACATCAAGCTCCTCCCCCTTCTAATTGTTCCTGGAACAGTTTATCCATCCGGTCGGTCAGCTCCTGGGCCGCGTTGTGGCCCATCTTCCGGTTGCGGTTGTTCATGGCCGCCACCTCCACGATGCTGGCCAGGTTCCGCCCCGGCTTCACCGGGATCGTGGTGCAGGGCACCGGGACCCCGAGAATCTCTGTGAAATGGGACTCCAGGCCGAAGCGGTCGTAGATCGCCTTGTCGTCCCAGGGCTCCAGGTTGATGACCATGTCGATCTGCTGGGTCAGCTTGATCGCCCCCATGCCCAGCAGACGGCTCACATCGATCACCCCGATCCCGCGCAGCTCCATGTAGCCCCGGATCAGCTCCGGGGCGGTGGCCATCAGGGTATGGTGGCTGGTCTCCTTGATCTCCACCGCGTCGTCGGCCACCAGGCGGTGGCCCCGCTTGATCAGCTCGATGGCCACCTCGCTCTTGCCCACGCCGGACTCCCCCTGGATCAATACGCCCTCGCCGTAGACCTCCATCATCACGCCGGACTGGGTGATCTGGGGGGCCAGACGGTTATACAGACTGCTGATCAGGGAACTGACGAAGACGGCGGTCCTGGACCGGGTGCGCAGAACGGTCCGGTCGTGCTTCTCCGCCATCTCCATACACTCCGCACTGGGCTGGAGCCCCCGGGTGAGGATCAGGGCGGGCACCGGATAGGCCAGCAGCCGGTCGAAGCTCTCCCGCCGCTGGTCGGGAGAGAGGCCCTCCAGATAGGTCTTCTCCGTCAGGCCGATGAGCAGGATCCGGCTGGTATCGAAATGCTCAAAGAATCCCGTCAGGGGCAGACCGGGCCGGTTGATGTCCAAGGTGCGCAGGGGCACATCCTCGTGATGGGGGGCTTTCCGCAGGACCTCCAGGTCGAACTCCCGGATGATCTCTCCCAGTTTCACGCTCTTATTCTGATCTGCCATGGATCGAGCTCCTCTCTGTCGGACATGATGCCGCCGGAGGTGCGCCCTCCCCGGCATCCTTTTCCCCTCAAGTATACCCGCTGGGCCCTCCTCTGTCAATCGCTTCCGGCCTATAAACTTGACGGCTCATCCCGCTCCCATACCATGATATGTTCCGCCTGGCCCACCGTCTCGTCCATGTGCTCACACTGGATCTGGAACCCCTCCCTCTCATAGAACCTGACCGCCCGCACGTTCCTCTGGTACACGTTCAGGCTCAGCCGCGATCTCAGGCCCTTCGCATGGTCCATCAGCTGCCGCCCGATCCCCCCAGACCGCGCGGCCCTCTCCACGAAGATCCCCTCGATATGCTCCTCTTCCAGGCCGATGAAGCCCTCGATCCGTCCCTCCGGCCCCTCGTAGACGTAGACCTCCCCCTGGGCCAGCATCCCCTTCACCGGCTCCAAGGCGTCCTGCCAATATCGGGCGGGGATATAGTCATGGACCTCTGCATTGTTCCTCAGCCAGATCTCCGACACCCGGTCTATATCTGCGGTCCTCAGCGCTCTTATCATAGAAGATACCTCCTGTCTCAAGTATATCGACTATACCATATCAGAGGATCTGGGACAAGGGCTCTCAGCCGGACCGGCCAAAAGACTTCTTTTTGAAAAAAATACTTGCATTTCCTCGGGATATCTGTTATCATAGCGACCGAGGCTTTTTTGAAGGCAGTTCTTAAAGATTCTCATATTCTCACAAGCGAGGAGGTAAGCAACATGGCCAAATGCGAATTTTGCGACAAGGGCGTGACCTTTGGCATCAAAGTGTCCCACTCCCACCGCCGCACCAACCGCACCTGGAAGCCCAACGTGAAGCGGGTGAAGGCGATCGTGGATGGTACTCCCACTCATGTGTACGTCTGCACCAGATGCCTCCGTTCCGGTAAGGTCACCCGCGCTGTGTAATGGGATATGGCTCGTAAAAGACCCTTCGTGCATCGGCACGAAGGGTCTTTTATCTTAACAGGTACGAAACAGAGCCAAGATCAGGGGCCCCCCGGGCAGGAAGACAGCCTGCCCAGGGGGCCTTTCCATATCCAAAGGAGCTCCGCTGGGGGCAAAGGCCTCCTCAAGGGCCTTCCGGGCCGTTCCGGCGGCAGAACTCCCGGTATTTCGTGACGAAATCCATCACCGCCGAGTTCTTGTTGTCCTTCCAGTAATAGGCCCGGAACTTCCGCAGGTCATAGGGCGGGTCGGTCTTGCGGAGCACCAGATTTTGATACCGCTCCGCCACCGGGAACACGAAGGGCGGCGCAAAGGCGACCCCCAGACCGGCATTGGCCAGGACCAGCTTGGTGTCGAAGGAGTTGGAGCTGATCACATCCTTGACGGTGAACACATCTCTGTAGCTGCGCTGGATCAGGCTGGAGTTAGCGGGATGCAGGGAGATCAGGGTCTGGGTGGCCAGGGCGCTCAAAGGCACCCGCTCCAGCTGGGCCAGGGGGTTGGAATAGTGGAGGAGGAGATACCAGTCCTCGTCATTCACTGTGAAGGCCCCCAGCTGTTCCCCGTTGAACTGGAGCAGATCCGGCTCGAACTGCTCGGTGGACAGCATGACATCGATCAGCCGGTCCTTGAAATCGGAGGCCAGGGTGGCGTAAGGCCACTGCATACAGCTGAGCTTGACGCGGCCGTCCAGCTCTGTGACATAGCTTTCCAGGAAGCGGTTGAGGAGGGTGTGGTCATACACCCCCACCCCGATCTTCAGCTCAGCCGTGAAGTTGCGCTGGACGTCCTGGACCCGGTCCACCGTCTCAGAGTACAGCCGGAGCAGCTCCTTCGCCCGGGCATGGAACTCATGGCCCACAGCGGTCAGCTCCACCTGTCTGGTGTCTCGGAACAGCAGCACCACGTCCAGCTCCTTCTCCAGAGCGCTGATCTTTCGGCTCATCGTGGTCTGAGTGATGTGCTCCTTCGCCGCAGCACGGGTAAAATTCAAGCACTCGGCCAGGGTGACGAAGCATCGGATATTGTCCAGATTCATCGCTGCCTCCTTCCACTTATGCAGTTTCCAAATGAGCTCAGTTGCTATTTTCATTTCTCGATCGAGCCGCGAAACTGTATAATGGATCAACAGATATCATGTCGGATCTTGTAACAAGAGACAAATAGAGCGGGCGGGGCGAAAGGGTCCGTCCCTGCGGCAGAGGCCGCTGCAGCGGCCCCGAATCGAAGGCCCGCTCCTCAAAGGGCTCCATCCCCATGGTCTATATATACCAGAAACGATCCAGAAATACAAGGGATGGTCGGAACAGGAAAGGAGAAACAGATCCATATGGAGAGATTCACAGAAGAGATCAGGGCCCGGTTCCTGAAGGTCTCCCCCGCCGCCATCGGACACCAGATCTCCAACGGATTCATGGACGCGGAGATCAAACCGGTGACGGACGAGATGAAGGTGGCCGGGCCAGCTTATACTGTTCGGCTGACCGAACGGGACAGCTCCGCGCTGTACTACGCTCTGCAAAAGGCCCCGGAGGGCTCGGTGATCGTGATCGACCGGGCCGGAGACCATACCTTCGCCTGTGTGGGCGAATTTTTGGCGGAGATGGCCAAGGGCTGCGGCATGGCAGGGATCGTGGTCGATGGCCCCGCCACCGATAAGCTGGCTCTGAAAAAGAGCGGGTTCCCGGTATTCTGCACCGGATTCTCCCCCGTCACCAGCATGGTGACCGGCACCAGCGGCGAAGTGGAGGTGGATATCCAGTGCGGCGGCGCCGTGGTCCGCACCGGGGACATCATCCTGGGGGACGCCGACGGCGTCATCGTGGTGCCGGAGGACTTCATGCCCTATCTGGAGGAGGCCGAGGTCAAGGAAGCTGGGGAGATCCAGCGCAGAGAGGAGCTGCGCCGCGGGATGATCTACCGCCGCCGGGAGGACTTCGACGCGGTGAGGTTCTTCGAGTACGGCGTGAACGAGGCCATCGCCCGGGTGAAGCAGGACGAGTGCGGCTATGATAAGGAGCAGTGAGATGGAATTTACGAACACATTGAAGGAGCGTTTGTTCAAGATCGCCCCGGCCCAATTCGGCCACCACATCGAGCACGGCTATATGCATCCCCGGATCAAGCCTGTCGTCCCCGAGATGAAGCTGGCCGGCCCCGCCTGGACGGTCCGGGCCACAGAGCGGGACGGCTCCGCCCTCTACTACGCGGTCATGAAGGCTCCAAAAGGGGCGGTGATCGTGGTGGACCGGGGCCGGGAAGATATCTTCGCCATCGCGGGGGATCAGCTGGTGCTGATGATGCAGCACCGGGAACTGGGGGGATTGGTCATCGACGGTCCCGCCACCGACCGGCTCGGCCTGAGCAGGCTGGGCTTCCCGGTGTTCTGCACCGGCTTCTCCCCGGTCACTACCCTGTGTAAGGGGACCAATGGAGAGGTCCAGGTCCCCATCGAGTGCGGCGGCGCTGTGGTCCATCCCGGGGACATCATCCTGGGGGACGCCGACGGCGCGATCGCCCTGTCCCCTGAGATGCTCACCGAGGAGCTGATCTCCGCTGCCGAATCCATGACGGCCAGCGAGCTGCGGCGAGCTGAACGGATCACCACGGAGGGATATCGCTTCCTAAAGCGGGAAGATGTCGATATCGAAAAGTTCTTTGAATATGACAAGGCCGCACTGATCGCCAAGATCAAGCAGGAATGTCAGTATTCTGAGACCTGACACAGAACAAGGAGGAAGAAACATGAAAATGAGCAAAAGACTGACAGCCGCTCTGTGCGCCGCGGCGGCGCTGGTCCTGCTGCTGGCCGGCTGCGGCGGGAGCGACGGCGAGCAGAACGGCGGCCCCGCCGTTGTCAAGGACAGCGTGACCAAGCGCAAGCTGTCTGACCAGACCACCTTCGACCCCTATAAGACCTCCGACCAGAATATGTGGGAGGACCTGTACGGCATCTATGACACCCTGTTCCGGGAGGATGAGCTGGGCGTCTTCACTCCCAACCTGGTCACCGACTATTCCTTCAATGAAGACGGCACCGAGCTGACCATGTCTCTGGTGCAGGGCGTGAAGTTCCACAACGGGGAGACCATGACGGCCGACGATGTGGTCTTCTCTCTGAACACCGCCATCGCCTCCCCCTTCACCTCCAAGTTCACCAATGTGATGGACCATGCCGAGAAGGTGGACGACACCACGGTGAAGCTGGTCCTGAAGTTCGCCTATGGCCCCATCCTGGGCTGTCTGGTGAACGCCACCACCTCTATCGTCCCCCAGGCCGCCTATGAGGCCGACCCCGACAGCTTCGCCGCCTCCCCCATCGGCTCCGGGCCCTACACTCTGAGCGAGGTGGTCAAGGGCGAGAAGTACGTCTATACAGCCTTCCCCGACTATTTCCGGGGCGAGGCGCCCATCAAGACCGTCGTGGCCCGGGTGATTCCCGACGGCAACGCCGCCCTGATGGCCCTCCAGAGCGGCGAGCTGGACGTGATCCAGCCCAACCAGGACTACTCCGACCGTGCCGCAATCGAGAACGACCCCAACCTGGAGTACTATGTCGCGCCCCAGGCCTGTACCTTCCTCATCGGCTTCAACAATGAGAAGGGCATCTTCGCCGACAAGCGGATGAGAGAGGCCGTGGCCTTGGCCGTCGACAAGGAGGACATCGCCCTGGGCGCCACGAACGGCTATGCCCAGCCCACCGATGTGGGCATCACTCCGATCTGTCCCCAGGTCCCCACCGACTTCACAGGCGTGGCGCGGGACGTGGAGCGGGCCAAGCAGCTGGTGGCCGAGGCCGGCTACCCCGACGGCGTAGATGTGACCATGCGGGTCATCAGTGCCAGCAACTACACCAAGCCCGCCGAGGTGGTCCAGGACCAGCTGAAGGAGATCGGCATCAACATCACCATCGAGCCCATGGAGCGGGCCGCCTGGTGGGACGCCTGCTATCTGGGCGGCGACTACACCATCACCATCTACGCCAACCCCGTCCAGGTCATCGACGCCGACTTCGGCGCCTATCCCTTCCTCCACAGCAGCGAGGCCAACGGCGGCAACAACTTCTACAATTATAAGAGCGCCGAGATGGACCAGCTCCTGGAGGACGCCCGGATCTCCCAGGACGAGGCGGAGCGCAAGGAGCTGTATACCAAGGTCTGTGAGATCATCCGGGACGAGAGCATCTTCGTGCCCATGTACACCGGAGAACGCACCTATGCGGGCGTGAAGGGCCTCAAAGGCGTCAAGGCCGACCCCATGGTCCGCTACTATACCTACCGCTACAGCTGGTCCTGAGCCGGCGTCGCCGTCCTCTCTGCAACGTTGGAACGTTCTTGAACACGACAGAGGACGG
Organism: bacterium 1xD42-67; assembly: GCA_003612335.1. Classification (GTDB taxonomy): domain Bacteria; phylum Bacillota; class Clostridia; order Oscillospirales; family Oscillospiraceae; genus Lawsonibacter. The sequence continues at coordinate 11,065 of RAYO01000051.1, read as the reverse complement.
AGCGGCCGATCAAAGTCGCTCCGTCCTCCGCACAAGGAGGCAGTATGCTCAAATATATAGGAAAAAGAGTGCTACTGATGATCCCGGTGGTGCTGGGGATCTCATTCATCCTCTTTACGATCATGGAATTCTCTCCCGGCGACCCCGCCCGGATCATCCTGGGGGACTACGCCACCCAGGAGCAGGTGGACGAGCTGCGGGAGGAGATGGGGCTCAACGACGCCTTCCTGGTGCGGTACGGCAGGTATGTGCTCAACGCCGCACAGGGGGATTTTGGAAAGTCCTACCGCTCCAATTCCCCGGTGGTGGGGGAGATCGCGGCCCGTTTCCCTGTCACGCTGAAGATCTCCCTGATGGCGATCATGATCGCGGTCCTGATCGGGATCCCGGTGGGGATCATATCTGCGGTGAAGCAGTACTCCTTCGCCGACATCCTGAGCACCATGGCGGCGCTGCTGTTCACCTCGATCCCAGCATTTTGGCTGGGCCTGCTCCTGATCATGTTCCTGTCGGTCCAGCACCACATCCTGCCCTCTGTCGGGTCAGACACCTGGAAGCACCTGATCATGCCATCCCTCTCTCTGGCCGCCGCCCAGATGGCCACGATCATCCGTATGACCCGCTCCACCATGCTGGAGGTGATCCGGCAGGACTACATCCGGACCGCCAAGGCCAAAGGCGCCTCCTCCCGGAGGGTCGTCTTCCACCATGCGATCAAGAACGCGCTGCTGCCCGTCATCACCACAGTGGGCCTGAGCGTCAGCAATCTGCTGGGCGGCGCGCTGATCATCGAGAACGTGTTCGGCATCTCCGGCCTGGGCACCGTGATGGTCAACTCGGTGAAATCCAAGGACACGCCCCTGCTGCTGGGGAGCGTCATGTTCGCGGCGGTGGTGGCTGGCTTCGTGAACCTGGGGGTAGACGTGCTCTACACCTATGTGGATCCCAGGATCAAGGCCCAGTTCGTCAAGAAAACGAAGAGACAGGGGGCGGGGACATGACAGAAGGAAAGAGACTGCCGCAGGGCAAGGTGAAAAAGCGCAGCCAGCTGAAAGAGATCTGGCTCCGCTTCCGAAAGAACAAGCTGGCGATGTTCGGTCTGATCCTCTTCCTGGCCCTGGTGCTCATGGCGCTGAGCGCGGGCTTCTTCCTGGACTATGACACTGACGTCGTCAAGATGAACATGAAGGACCGGCTCCTCTCCCCCAACGCTCAGCACTGGTTCGGGACGGACCACTACGGCCGGGACGTGCTGGCCCGGATCGTCTGGGGCTCCCGGATCTCTCTGGTGGTGGGCCTGTACACCGTCGGGATCGCCATGACGGTGGGCGGGGCCATCGGCGCGGTGTCCGGATACTTCGGCGGCACCGTGGATATGGTCCTGATGCGGATCATGGACATCTTCTTGGCCCTGCCCGGAACGATCCTCGCCGTGGCCATCGTAGGGGCCCTGGGGCCCGGACTGTTCAACGTGTTGTTGGCTATGAGCATGTGCCGCATCCCCCAGTTTGCCCGGATCGTGCGCTCCTCTGTGATCTCCCTCCGGGGCCAGGAGTTCGTGGAGGCGGCCAAGGCCTGCGGGACCAAGAACAGCCGGATCATCATGCGGCACATCATGCCCAACGCCATCGGCCCCCTTGTGGTCCAGGCGACGCTGAACATGGCCACCACCATCCTGGGCGTGGCCGGCCTGAGCTTCATCGGCCTGGGAATCGAGCCGCCCATGCCCGAGTGGGGCTCGATGCTCTCCGAGGCGAGAGACCAGATGTGGTATCACCCCTATCTGATGTGGATCCCCGGCATCTTCATCATGCTGGCGGTGCTGTCCCTGAACCTGATCGGCGACGGATTGAGAGACGCCCTCGATCCCCGCATGAAGAATTGAGATACGTGAGGCTGCTATGGGAGAACATTTGCTTGAGATCAAAGACCTGTACGTGGAATACGTCACAGATGATGCCCATGTCTACGCTGTGAACGGGATCGACCTGTTCCTGGACAGGGGCGAGACCCTGGGCCTGGTGGGAGAGACCGGAGCGGGGAAGACCACCACCGCCCTGAGTATTTTGAAGCTGCTGCCCGAGAAGGTGGGCCGGATCGCCAAGGGATCGATCCTCTTGGCCGGGACAGACGTCACCGCGGCCTCTGAGGCGGAGATGCGCCTGCTGCGGGGCGAGACCGTCTCCATGATCTTCCAGGACCCGATGACCAGCCTGAACCCGGTCCTGACGGTGGGGGACCAGATCGCAGAGGTCCTCCAGCTCCACAAAAAGTATAAGGACAAAGCGGGCGTGGAGGCCCGGGTGGACGAGATCCTGAAGATGGTGGGCCTGCCGCCGGAGCGGAAGCAGGACTTCCCCCACCAGTTCTCCGGCGGGATGAAGCAGCGGATCGTGATCGCCATCGCCCTGGCCTGTGAGCCCCTCCTCCTCCTGGCGGACGAGCCCACGACGGCGCTGGACGTCACCATCCAGGCCCAGGTCCTGGCCCTGATGAACGAGCTGAAGCAGGATCTGGACACCGCCATGATCCTGATCACCCACGACCTGGGGGTGGTGGCTCAGACCTGTGACCGGGTGGCCGTGGTCTATGCCGGGGAGATCATCGAAACGGGGACGGTGGAACAGATCTTCTCCGGAGACCGGCACCACCCCTATACGGTGGGCCTCTTCCAGTCCATCCCCGATCTGAAGAAAAAGACCCGGCGGCTCCACCCCATCGACGGACTGATGCCCGACCCCACGGATCTGCCGTCAGGCTGCAAGTTCCACACCCGTTGCCCCAAGTGCGCCCAGGTCTGTATGGAGCGGCGTCCCAAGCCCTGGGAAGAGGACGGACACATCATCCGCTGCCATCTGTTCGCGAAGGGAGGTCCCGAAGCATGAGCGTGCCCCTGATCGAAACGAGGGATCTGAAAAAGTATTTCGACGTCGCCGGCGGGAAGCTCCATGCGGTGGACGGCGTCAGCCTGTCCATCGAGCGGGGCAGGACCTTGGGCGTGGTGGGGGAATCAGGCTGCGGCAAATCCACCTTCGGCCGGGTGGTCCTGCGGCTGCTGGACGCCACCTCCGGCCAGGTGCTCTACAACGGCGAGGATATCCTCAAATACTCCAACGACCAGATGATGAAGATGCGCCAGAAGATGCAGATCATCTTCCAGGACCCCTATGCCTCTCTGAATCCACGCATGACCGTCAGCGAGATCATCGCCGAGCCCATCCGCGTCCGCCGGACGATCGTGGGGAACAGCGCGATCATGGACAAGGTGGACGAGCTCATGCAGATCGTGGGATTGGCGGACCGGTTCGTCAACACCTACCCCCACGAGCTGGACGGAGGGCGCCGGCAGCGGATCGGGATCGCCCGGGCCCTGGCCCTGGATCCCGAGTTCATCGTATGCGACGAGCCGGTCTCCGCCCTGGACGTGTCCATCCAGGCCCAGGTCCTCAACCTTTTGATGGACCTGCAGGAGGAGCGGGGGCTCACCTATCTGTTCGTCACCCATAACCTGAGCGTGGTGAAGCACATCAGCGACGAGATCGCTGTGATGTATCTGGGCCAGTGCGTGGAGCGCTGCCCCTCTGACGAACTGTTCGAGAATCCCCTCCACCCCTATACCAGGGCCCTCCTTTCCGCCATCCCGGAGCCCACGCTGGAGGCCCGGAACAAGCGCCAGGAGATCATCCGGGGCGAGGTCACCAGCCCCATCGACCCCAAACCCGGCTGCCGCTTCGCCGCCCGGTGTCCCCACGCCAAGCCCGAGTGCATGACCGACAGCCTGCGGTCCCAGGAGATCAGCCCGGGACATTTCGTGTCCTGCCTGCTGTATCGATGAGATCGGACAGCAGAGAGATATCGTCGTCATCAGACCGCAAGGAGCTGCCGTCGTGCAGCTCCTCTTTTTGCGATGCACCTTTTTGAACTTGATGATTGAAATCACGAGGGGATCGTGTTACCATAGAAGCACCAAAAACCAAACATATCCCCAGTGCCAGCTTGTCCGAAACGTCAATACACAGCTGGACATATCATCATAACGATCGATAGAGGAGGTCATCCCAATGGAAGAGAAGAGAATGGTAACGGTCACGGTGGACGGGACGGAGCACACCTATCCCTACGGCACCCCCTACCGTACTGTCGCAGCGGACTTTCAGGACAAGATCCCTTATGACATCCTGCTGGTGGACCGGGGCGGGAAGCTCTGCGAGCTCCACAAGCCCCTGGACCGGGACTGCACCCTGCGGATGGTCACCGCCCAGGAGAAGCCTGGGATCCAGACCTATGAACGCAGCGCGGTCTTCCTGATGCTGAAGGCGTTCTACGACGTGGTGGGCCGGGAGGATGTGGAGCGGCTGTCGGTGGAATACTCTCTGAGCAGCGCCCTGTTCATCCGGGCCCAGGGCCGATTCACCCTGGATCGGGACCTGCTGGACCGGGTGGAGGCCCGGATGCGGGAGCTGTCCGCCCAGGCCCTGCCTATCACGAAGCAGTCGATCAGCACGGACGACGCCGTGGAGCTCTTCCAGCGGGAGCAGCTGATCCACAAGGCCCAGCTCTTCCGATTCCGAATCAACTCCCGGGTCAATGTCTACTCCTTGGACGGCTTTGTAGACTACTTCTATGGCTACATGGTGCCGGACACCAGCTACATCAAGTGCTTCGGCCTGGAGCTCTTCGAGAACGGCCTCGTCCTGCGCCTGCCCACCCAGAAGGACCCCGACCATCTGGGCGACTTCCGCCCCTCGAAAAAGGTCTTCTGGGAGCTGTATGAGTCCACCCTACGCTCCCAGGCGCTGAACGCCTCCAACGTGGCGGAGCTGAACACCACCATCTCCCAGGGGGGCGCCACCCCCCTGATCCTGGCCCACGAGGCCATGATGGAGAAGAAGATCGGCGACATCGCTGCAGAGATCGCCGCGCGGAAAGGGGTCCGGTTCGTCATGATCGCCGGGCCCTCCTCCTCGGGCAAGACCACCTTCTCCCACCGGCTGTCCACCCAGCTGCGGGCCTGCGGCCTGCGGCCCCACGCCATCGCCACCGACAACTACTTCGTGGACCGGGACAAGACCCCCCGGGACGAGAAGGGCAACTATGATTTCGAGGGCCTGGGCGCCATGGACGTGGCCCAGTTCAACACGGACATGGTCCGCCTGCTCAACGGCGAGACGGTGGAGCTGCCCACCTTCAATTTCAAGAAGGGCGCCCGGGAATACAACGGGAACTTCCTCACCCTGGGCGAGGGGGACGTGCTGGTCATCGAGGGGATCCACTGCCTCAACGACAAGTTCACCCACTCCCTGCCGAAGGAGAGCAAATACCGCATCTATATCAGCTGTCTCACCACGCTGAACATCGACGACCACAACAGGATCCCCACCACCGACGCCCGCCTCCTGCGGCGCATCGAGCGGGACGCCCGCACCCGGGGCCACAGCGCTCAGGCCACCATCCGGATGTGGCCCTCCGTCCGCCGGGGAGAGGAGGAGAACATCTTCCCCTTCCAGGACAGCGCAGACGTGATCTTCAACTCGGCCCTGATCTATGAGACCGCCCTGCTGAAGTCCTACGTACAGCCCCTGCTCTTCGGCGTCCCCCAGGACAGCGAGGAGCATATCGAGGCCAAGCGGCTGCTGAAGTTCCTGAACTATTTCCTGCCCATCCCCGCCGACGACGTCCCCAAGACCTCCCTCATGCGGGAGTTCATCGGCGGAGGCTGCTACCAGGTGTGATCCGGAGGGCCTGACCATGCTAGAAGTCTCGGGAAGATACAACCAGGCAAAGATCTTCACCGACGTGGTGGACCAGGCGTCCATCGCCCAGGTGATCGAGCTCTGCAACCAGGAGTTCACCGTGGGGAGCCGGATCCGGCTGATGCCCGACATCCACGCCGGGGCAGGCTGCACCGTGGGCACCACCATGACCATCACCGACAAGGTGGTGCCCAACCTGGTGGGGGTGGACATCGGCTGCGGCATGGAGACGGCCCGGATCCGAGAGGACCATATCGAGCTGCAAAAGCTGGATAAGCTGATCTATGAGAAGATCCCCTCCGGATTCGCTGTCCGCCCCGCAGTCCACCGGTACGCCGGGCAGATCGACCTGGAGGAGCTGTGTTGCGCCAAACACATCCAGATGCTCCGGGCAGAGAAGAGCATCGGGACCCTGGGCGGCGGCAACCACTTCATCGAGGTGGACCGGGACGATGAGGGCCGGCTCTATGTGATCGTCCACTCCGGCAGCCGCCGCCTGGGCCTGGAGGTGGCCACGTACTACCAGGAGGAGGGCTATAAGGTCCTCAACAGGACCGACGAGGCATCCCTGGACCAGCTGATCGCCGAGATGAAGGCGGCCGGCCGGCAGAAGGAGATCCAAAAGGAGCTGAAGCGGCGGAAGAGCCAAAAGCTGGCCGGGATCCCCCGGCAGCTGGCCTATGTCTCCGGAGCGCTGTTCGACCAGTATATCCACGATATGAAGATCGTCCAGCGCTTCGCAGAGCTGAACCGCCAGGCGATGATGGATGAGATCGTCAAGGGGATGAAGCTCCACGTCGAGGAACAGTTCACCACCATCCACAATTATATCGACACCGACGCCATGATCCTCCGCAAAGGGGCGGTCTCCGCCAAGGCGGGGGAACAGCTCCTCATCCCCATCAACATGCGGGACGGCAGCCTGCTGTGTATCGGCAAAGGGAACGAGGACTGGAACTGCTCCGCCCCCCATGGAGCGGGCCGGCTCATGAGCCGGGGGGAGGCCAAACAGACCTTCACCGTCTCAGAATTCAAAAAGCAGATGGATGGGATCTATACGACCTCCGTCGGCAGAGCTACCCTGGACGAGTGCCCTATGGCCTATAAAGGGATGGAGGACATTTTGGAGAATATCGGCCCCACCGCTGAAGTGACCAGGATCATCCGCCCGGTCTATAACTTCAAGGCCGGGGACACAGACGGATAGCCGGGCCCCTCAAAGAGATCGAAGGGTCGCTGGATCTATTTGGGGAGAGGTGCCTCTCTCCCCAAATAGTCCTTCCGTGTCTGTTCTATCTGGAGCGGTCCGATCCCCCACAGGACACCTGTCCAGGAGCTCCCCTGGCCCTCCGATTTTTTTCTGGAAGATCCCGCCATTTTCCGTTGACAGATGGATCGATCTGAGCTAAAATGACAAAAGCGCCCCACTCCGGGAGCACAGGTGTACGGCTCCCAGTTCGATCTCATTCGTACAATTTCATATGCCCGCGTAGCTCAGCTGGATAGAGCGACCGCCTCCTAAGCGGTAGGCCAGAGGTTCGAATCCTCCCGCGGGTGCCATCAGCAGCACAAAATCTTCGGTTTTTCCGAAGGTTTTGTGCTTTTTTCATAACATTTTGAAAGTCGAGGGAAAACGCTATATTCCTCACCTAAAAGGTGGGCGCTTTATTCATAATTATTTGCTAATCGCTGTTACCCCCCAACTCAAATCGAACTACATACCACTCCCCCCTCAAAACCTTGCTAATCAATTAGCAAGATTTTTTGTTTTTCCACCGAAAAATGGGGCGGTTTGCTAATTGGGCAAAAAAACGATCTCGATCTTTGCTAATGGAAAAATGGAGAGGTTGTCAGTTTGAACATTTTTGCCCTGCCCAAAAGCCTACATAGCCGTCCAAATTCTGTTGGCGGCTGTGAATTTACAGTAGGAGGATAAACCATGAAGTGGAAGAAAAACGAGACGCAGAACAGCGAGGCCCGCATTGAGAAGCTGGCAGACGAGGTCCGCAGCGCCGCCTATGAGAGCGCAACGGCCCTGTGGAGCGCCTTCCTTGAGGTAGGCGAGTTGGACATGGCACATGCCACAGAGAAGGCCCTGCGGCTCATGGTGAGCCACGGCGACCACACTGGGGCCATGAAGCTGCTGGAGGGAGTCTACGCCCTGGTGGAGATCGCGCCGTCGGAGGACTTCACCGATTGCCAAAAGTACCCCGCCCTCGCGCAGATGTTCATGGAGGAGTTTCTGGCGGAGAGCGAGGACTTCATCTTTGACGCTGGTATGGAGGACGTACTGGCACTTCTCATGGACGAGGGGCAGTAGGCCCCCAAGTGGGCCGCTGGCCCACTTACATAGCCGTCTGTTTCGCCGCAGGCGGCTAAATCTATGAAAAAGGAGGGGACCCCAAAATGGCGAAACCGAAAGTGATAAGCGTAGCGAATCAAAAAGGCGGAGTTGGCAAAAGCACAACTGTCTACAACCTGGGGGCCGGTCTTGCGCTGGAAGGAAAGAAAGTCCTCCTGCTGGACGTAGACCCCCAGGGCGACCTGACCAAGATGCTGGGCCAGCGCAAGCCCCACGAGCTGCCGTTGAGCCTTGCCAACGCCATGAACGACGTTGTGGCCGGGGCAGAGCCAGCCGGACACCCGGAGATCATGCACCACCATGAGGGCTTTGACTTTGTGCCGGGGAACCGCAGCCTGTCCGCCGTGGAGGTGGGGCTGGTGAACGTGATGAGCCGGGAAACGGTACTGCGTCAGTATGTGGACAGCGCAAAGCGGAATTATGACTATGTTCTTCTGGATTGCCGCCCCTCGCTGGGTATGCTGGTCATCAACGCCCTGTCCGCATCGGATTATGTGCTTGTCCCCGTTCAGGCGGACTATCTGGCGGCGGAGGACATGACGGAGCTGGTGGGGACGGTGCGGAGCATCCAGCGTCAAATCAACCCCCGGCTGAAAATCGGCGGTGTGTTTCTGACGATGGCAAATGAAACCACGTTCCGCAAGGACATCGTGAACAGCGTCAAATCCAATTTTGGGCGGCACCTGCCTGTGATGGACACGGTGATCCCGGCAACGGTGCGGCTGGCGGAGGTCAGCACGGCGGACAAAAGCATCTTCCAGTACGAACCCAGGGGACGGGCGGCGGACGCCTACCGCAAACTGACAAAGGAGGTGTTGGAAATTGGTGAAAAACAGCGCAGCCGGACTTCTGACCTCAGTAGATAGTATGTTCACTACCCAAGAGGAACGGGACAACGCCCAGCGCAGTTATGTGATCGACCTGCCCGCCGCTCAAATCAGCGATTTCCCCGACCACCCGTTCAAGGTGCGGATGGACGAGAGCATGATGGAACTGGCAGACAGCGTGAAACAGCATGGTATTCTTGTGCCCTCCCTGGTACGCCCCATGCCGGACGGAGGTTATCAGATGGTGTCCGGCCACCGGCGCAAGCGGGCGGCGGAGCTGGCGGAACTGCCCACAGTGCCCTGCATCGTCCGGGAGCTGACCGATGATGAAGCCATCATTATCATGGTGGACAGCAACCTCCAGCGGGAGCAGGTCTTACCGTCAGAAAAGGCGTTTGCTTATAAGATGAAGCTGGACGCCATGAAACGGCAAGGGCAGCGCACGGATTTAACTTCTGTGCCAGTGGCACAGAAGTCTGGCGGTAAAACTTCACGTCAGATTTTGGGTGAACAGGTGGGAGAAAGCCAAGACCAAGTACGCCGCTTTATCCGCCTGACCAACCTCACGCCCGAACTTCTGGACATGGTGGACAATTCTGTGCTGAAAGAAAAGGGCCAGTTACAAATGGCCCTGCGTCCCGCCGTGGAGTTGTCCTATCTGTCAAAGGATGAGCAGAACGCCTTGTTGGAGGTCATGGAGGGTGAGGACTGCACCCCCTCCCACGCCCAAGCCATCAAAATCAGGGACTTTTCCGAAAAGGGCAAGCTGAACCCCGATGTGATCCTCTCCATCATGCAGGAGGAAAAGCCCAATCAGGTGGAGCAATTCAAAATGCCCAAGAACCGCATCGCCAAGTTTTTCCCTGCGGGGACGCCCGCACAGAAGATCGAGGACACCATCGTGAAGGCTTTGGAGATGTACCGCAAACGGGAAAGGGCGATGGAGCGATGAACGTCACACCAAGGGGAAAGTCTGCCCTTTTGCGGCCCTGGCACCTCCCACGTCCTCCCCCTCTCACACTCTCCCCCTCCAAACCTGCTGTACCTGCTGAAAAGAAAGGCCCTGCCCATCCTTTTTCAGCCAGTAAAAAACTTTGGGGAGAAAGCGCACCAGCGCACGAACCATCAAACACCGGGCAGCGTTTGACCCCGTGGACGCCACGGGGATTTTTTGCGCCCAAAATCAACAAAATGGAGGTAATTTGTCTATGAAACGGAAAACAATCACCCACGCGGCTCGGCTGCTGTGCGTCCTGGCTCTTGCCATGAGCATGACCACCGCCGCCTTTGCCGCCGACCCGCCTGAACCCGCCCAGCCGTCCCCCTGTTACCCCACCGCCGTCACCCGGAGCGAGGACGGCGGCGAGATCAGGAAGATGTACGACCTGGGGCCGGAGGACGACCCCGCTGGCATCCCCCGTTCCGACTTTGAGCAGGAGGGCTACCATTACACCCTCACTGACCTACTGAAACAGGAACTCCCCGCCAACGAGAGCCGTCAGCACACGGAAACCGTGTCCATGCCCAGCCAGAGCAAGGACATGGGCGCGGTGCTGGCCCTCCTGCCGCAGACAAAGGAGTTTATTACCGAGGACGGCCTTGCCGGGACGCTGGCCCTGAAGCTGGACACCGTGAAGGTGGAGGTGGCCGGATATGGCAGCTCCACCAAGAACCTGACCGCCACCCGCACCTACCCCGGTCTTGCCGACCAGGACACACAGTATATCCCCAAGTCCATCACTGACAACGGCCACTCCCTGACCCTCCAGACCGTCAACTGGCAGACGGAGGGCGACGGCCATTTTACCGCCGTGGCCTCCTACTCCGGCTCCGCCACCAGCTCCTATGTGAAGGGCTACACCGTCACCGCCGACTACGCTGGCACCGTCAGCCGTATCAACCTGAACAAGATACGCTATGTGGCGATCTTCGAGGGTACGGCCCTGGAACCCGCCCCCACAGAGGAACCCGGCGACACTACTGACCCCGGCCTGACCGACCCCGCCGACCCCACCGCTCCCGCCGAGCCGACCGCCCCCATTGACGCCCCCACCGGCGAGAAGAACAACGTCCTGCCCGTGGTGGCCGTTGTTGTGGTGGTGCTGCTGGGCGGCGGCGCGTTC
>RAYO01000009.1 GCA_003612335.1 bacterium 1xD42-67 | reverse complement strand
CCCCAGGGCTTCGAGCCCCTGGTCTACCTCGGCTGTCTCATCATCCTCCTGTGGCTGCTCCAGTTCGTCTCCTCGGTGCTCTGGGCGGTCCTTTCCTGGTTCGGAGGGAGATGAGATGTTCGACGATCTGTCCATGATAGCCGGGACCTTCTTCCAGGCTATGACGCAAGTCTTCGACCTTTACACCGGTTCTATGCTCTTGTCGGGCGTCCTGGCCTTGTGGCTGCTCCGCAAGGTCGTGAAGATATTCCGCCATATCTCATGAGAAGGGAGGTATCTTTCAGACTACTACATCTTCGCTGTCCAGCTTCCTGTCTGACCTGACCACGATCGCCACCTCTGTCCTGGGCTTCGTGAGCAACGTCACTACTGCGATCATGGGCGATCCGTTCCTGCTGTTCACCGTCGGCATCCTGTTCCTGGGCGCCGCTGTCGGTGTGATGGGACGGCTGTTGTCTCGCAGCTGACACGGAAGGGGCCCCGGCCGGAGAGCGGAAGCTCGGCCGGGGCCCCCTATCTATCTTGAGGGGGTATCCTGA
>RAYO01000008.1 GCA_003612335.1 bacterium 1xD42-67 | reverse complement strand
TGACCGACCTTGTGACCCAGCTCCTGGAGCTGGTCTTTTTCCCATTCGATAAAACGGATTCCATCCTGTTCCTGACCATCTTCGGCGTGTTCTTGTTCTGTCTTTCGTTCAAGTGTATCCGGCTGCTGATGCACTTGGGATCCAGGAGGAGGAGGCTATGATCGTATTCCAGATCGCATTCTATATCCTGGCTGCTGTCCTGGTCTGGCACTTCCTCACCAGGAAGTATCTCAATCCCTATCGTCTCATCTTCATCTTCGGCAAGAAGGGGAGTGGCAAATCTACTCTCCTGGCAAAATATGCTTCCCGATATCGTTCCCGTGGTTGGAACGTCTTTTCGACTGAAGCTATCATCGGTACGCAGCGCATCGCCTATGAGGATATCGGCCACAGGACTTTCCCACCAGAGAGCCTGATCATCATTGACGAA
>RAYO01000007.1 GCA_003612335.1 bacterium 1xD42-67 | reverse complement strand
GTGGGCATGATATGGGACAACCGTGGTTTTAAAAATTTCGATAGTTCTGTCCGTGACTTCTTCAAGCTCCAGCGTCATGATCATCTCACCGTGGTCATGGCTTCTCAGACCTTCGACGTAGACAAGAAGATCCGCGATCTGTGTGATGAGATGTACCTGGTCAAGCCGTTCCTGCGTGTCTGGACCTTCGGCCGAAGGATCCTGCGCGTCCCGTGCCTGGTAGAGGCGTCTGGAGACGGACCGTCCCGGATCGATGAAAATCTCAAGTTCGACTCGCTGCTGATGTTCTGGGCCG
>RAYO01000006.1 GCA_003612335.1 bacterium 1xD42-67 | reverse complement strand
GTGCGGTCTTCTTCACCTTCATCCCGCATTGGACGAAGTACTTCGACAGCTTCGCCAAACGGGACTGGGGCCCGGACGTCACCTCTGAGAAGCTCTGGGTCCCGGATGAGCTCTACCGGAAAGAACGCTGGCACAGGAGGTATCGCCGAAGACGGTCCGTGTTTCGATCGATCTCCCAGCGTGTCCCGTTGACCTGGCCCATGATCCGTGCTATGATAGTGAGCAGGCTGAAGAAGAGATAGGAGGGAGGCTGTCGGGGCCTTGGA
>RAYO01000005.1 GCA_003612335.1 bacterium 1xD42-67 | reverse complement strand
CCGAAGACGGTCCGTGTTTCGATCGATCTCCCAGCGTGTCCCGTTGACCTGGCCCATGATCCGTGCTATGATAGTGACCAGGCTGAAGAAGAGATAGGAGGGAGGCTGTCGGGGCCTTGGATGGAGCATACCTCCAGGTCAACAAAATAAAAATTTTGTTGACCTAGGTGGAGGCTGGATGGCACATTTGAGGTCTCTGACCCGTTTATGGACTACCGAACCGAAGCGCCGGCCATCCTTCGGGATTTCCTGGTCTACCACGAGACCATCCAGGGACACTCTCGAAAAACGGTCGATGAGTACTGTTTAGATCTGCGGAACTTTTTTCGTTTCCTCAAGCAAAGCAAAGATCTGGTCCCAAAGGACATCCCGTTGGATGATGTTTCTATCGCCGATGTGGATCTGGCTCTGGTCCGGGACGTTACACTGACAGACATCTATTCTTACATGAACTACTTGTCTCGGGACCGGGGCCTGAACAACACGTCCAGGGCCCGCAAGGTCGCTACGATCCGTTCCTTTTACAAGTACCTGACCAATAAAGCCAAGCTGCTGGATACCAATCCGGTCCAGGATCTGGATTCTCCCCGTTTGAAGAGATCCCTTCCAAAATACCTGGATCTGGAGGAAAGTTTGGACCTTTTAGACAGTGTGGATGGCAAGAATTCGATCCGAGACTACTGTATCCTGACGCTGTTCCTCAACTGCGGCCTGCGAATCTCTGAGCTGGTAGGCTTGAACAAAACGGACGTTCGAGGAGACCAACTGAGAGTGCTGGGAAAGGGGAACAAGGAGCGGATGCTGTACCTCAACGATGCCTGCCAGCGGGCTTTGGAGGAATGGCTCACTTATCGGGATGCCATGACCTTAGTGGATCAGAATGCCCTGTTCGTCACCCTTCAGAACCGCCGGCGCATCTCCACTGCGGCGGTCCACAAGCTGGTGAAGAAGCACTTGGCCGCTGCCGGGCTGGACAGCACCCAGTATTCCTCCCACAAGCTGCGCCACACCGCCGCCACCCTGATGCTGCGGAATGGTGTGGATGTGCGCACTCTTCAGGAGGTACTGGGCCATGACCATCTGAACACCACCCAGATCTATACCCATGTGGACAACGAGGACCTGCGGGCCGCTGCTCGGGCCAATCCTTTAGGAGGCGCTAAGCAGCGGAAAAAGCCTAAAAAAGAGGAGGAAAATGATAAAGGTGGAGACTGATCTGTTGAGATTCCAGTGTTCCGAGATCATGGATGGCGGCAGATTCCCACTGGAACACACAGGGCGCGGCAGGGATATCTCCCCTGCGTTCCTCCTGGATAACTTGTCCTTGGAAGCGAAAACATTGGCCATTACATTGGAGGATCTGTCCCATCCTATCAAAAACTTTACCCACTGGATCATTTGGAACATCCCTGCGGCAAAAAAGATCGGACCGGCCATCCCAGCCGGAAAGACCGTGCCGTCACTGGGCGGTGCAGTACAGGGACTTGGGTATGGCCTTCACCGCTACGCCGGCCCCAAGCCGCCAAAAGGGAAAACGCATATCTACCGTTTTACGATCTATGCCCTGGACTGCTGGATCGATCTGGGCAGTACTGCTGGCAAAGGATCTTTCTTGCACAGAGCGAAGGAACATATTTTGCAAAAAGGATGTATCACAGGGAGCTTTGAGTGACTGCTAGGCTCGAATCAGAAGAAAAAGTGAGGTCTTGATATGTATACGCTCTATTTCGCCGTGGTGATGTTGGCTCCGGCAGCGATGCTGCTGGTGGGGATCTGGTGGAAGCTCTCCCCTCCCCCCTATCAGTCCAAGGGCCTGGCCTACAGCACCGAACTGACCCGGAAGGATCCGGATGCCTGGTCGGCGGCCCACCGCCACTGTGCGAAGCTGTGGACGCGGATCGGGATCGTCAGCGGCGCGGCCAGCGCCGCGTTGATGGTCTTCCTCAAAGAGAGCTATGATGCCTTTTGGATGTGGATCATCGCAGGGCAGATGGTGCTGTTCTGTGTGTCGGTGTTTATGATCGACCTGCTGCTGAAAAATACCTTTTCTGACGGGGACGGCGATAAGAACGAGTAAAAGAGGGATGACATGTACAACGACGAGTTGGTGACCTCCTTCTTGCGGAAAGAGGGCCGCTACCCTCCGGATGAGCCGGAGAAGCCCTTTGGTCTGTCGGTGGAGCTGGAAAAGGGCCAGCTGCTGCTCAGCGGGACAGCGGCAGATCTGATCGGACTGGCCGACCTGCTGGTCTCTCTCGCCCTGTCTGGAGCACCGAGGGGCCAGCACTGGCACATCGACGATCTGGATCTGATGGACAGCGATTCTCAGATCTCGGAGCTGATTCTCCTAAGAAAATGAGCAGCCCCTCCAGCTGAGCTGGAGGGGCTTGCTGTTATCCCATGGAGAGCATCCACTGAGTAAAAGCGTCCTGGGATCGGACAGGGTCCGGTACGCCGCCGTTTTTGGCAAAGCGCTTCTGGGCGTAAGAGATATAGGTCTCCTGATCCATCTCCGCCTCGATCTTATCTGCCAGGTCGTAATCCTCATAATTTTTGTCCGGATTCCAGTCCAAGTAGGGCCGGTATTCCTCTTTTAAGCCGAAGAATTGTGCAAAAAAATCAAACAAATTGGGGGCGATCTCCTCAAACTGGCCTTCTGTTTCCCCATAGACCTTCCCGTTTTCGCTCCAGTAGATGATTTCAGAGCTCCAATATCGCTCTCCGTGGTACACGTCGCCGATCTCGATCAGCAGCTCATCCCGCTGGAGCTGGATCACCTCCACAGCCGGGAGAGACCAGGGTTCACAACATGAAAGCTCTTTGGCCGGTGTCCGCCATCCAATTAAGGTCATCTCTTTTTTCACATCTGACCAGGGCGGAAGGAACGATCCCTTCATCTGCATCCCGCCAAACTGCTCCACGAAAATACGGGCGGCGGGGAACAGGTAGAAGCCGAACAGGTCCAGCTGCTCCAGGGCTTCGATACCCTCTTGGCGCTTGGAGCTGTTCCAGCCGCACCGGGCAAGGGCCTGCTTCACCTGCTCCTCTAACGATTCCATCGGGGGCACCTCCTCACATCCTGATCAGCTCATAGTTCCGGGAGCCCAAGCCGATCTTCTCGGCATGGGCCAGGCAGCTGCGCCACTCTGACTCGGGGGTGGAGTTGGTGAAGTGGTCGTGGTGGTCGTGGAAGCTGGGGTCGGCCAAGTGCTTGGCCAGCTGACTGCCCGGCATAGGCTCGGCGGCGAGACATGCGTCCACACAGGCCTGGTCCAGGGCCAGGGGGTCGGTGGAGACGAACATGCCGATATTGGGCAGGATGGGGATGTCGTTCTCAGCGTGGCAGTCGCAGTTGGGGGACACGTCCACGATCAGGGAGATGTGGAACTGGGGCCGGCCGTCTACCACCGCCTTGGTGTACTCCGCCATGCGGCAGTTGAGGGCGGCCTGGGCGTTGTCGTTTTCGAAGTAGATGGCGTCGAAGTTGCAGGCCCCCAAACAGCGTCCGCAGCCTACGCAGTGGGCCTCGTCCACGTGCATCTTCCGGGTCTGCTCATCGAAGACCAGCCCGCTGTTGGCGCACTCCTTCTGGCACCGCTGACAGCCCCGGCAGGCATCAGGGGCGATCTTGGGCTTGCCGCTGGCGTGCTGCTCCTTTTTCCCCGCCCGGGAGCCGCAGCCCATGCCGATGTTCTTGATGGCCCCGCCGAATCCGGTCATCTCATGGCCCTTGAAGTGGGTCAGGCTGATGAACACATCAGCATCCATGACGGCCCGGCCGATCTTGGCGCTCTCTACGTATTCGCCCCCCTCCACAGGGACCTCCACATCGTCAGTGCCCTTCAGACCGTCGGCGATGAGGATGGGACAGCCCACCGTCAGGGGCGTGAAGCCGTTCTGCCAGGCGCACTCCAGGTGCTCCAGAGCGTTCTTCCGGCTGCCGGGATACATGGTGTTGCAGTCGGTGAGGAAGGGCTTGCCCCCCAGCTCCTTGACCACGTCCACCACCGCACGGGCATAATTGGGCCGCAGGTAGCTGATGTTGCCCAGTTCACCAAAGTGCAGCTTGATGGCCACGAATCTGCCCTCCAGGTCCAGATCCTGGATCCCGGCTTTTTTGATGAGCTTCTTCAGCTTGGTGGGCAGGCTGTCGCCATAAGCCTCGGTGTGGAAATCAGTGTAATATACCTTTGATGTCTGCATATCGGGACCTCCTTCTCATGTAGATATATGAGGACTATATCACTTGAACCATGGTTTAAGTCAAGGGGCTGCTCAAATTTTTCCCCGTTTTGCCTCCAGGATCCCAGGGACGATGGCGCACAGGGAGCCTGCGACGATCGATACGATCCCGATGAGCATGTTTTGGGAGATCTCTTCCTTATGGATCAGCCAAGCCAGGACAGGAGACAGAGCCGGTTTGAAAAAGTACACCAGGGAGACCACACTGGCCGGCTGATGCTCCATAGCCAGGAAGTAGGCGTAGAAACCGATTCCCGCCACGCCCACCGAAACGTACAGGACATAGGGAAGATTCTCAAGAGTGTACCCTGAGAAGATGGGGATCTCGGCAAAACTGTCCAACCCCATACTCTGGAACATCTGGGCCACTGCTGGGATATGGGTGAGCAGGATGAAAGCCAGTACGATCAGGCTCCCGAAGAGGAAGCTGAAGCAGGTGACCACCGCTCCGCCAAACTCGGCTACCTTCCGTTTTCCCATCACGCCGTATAGAGAGAACAGCAAGGTGGACAGGAGGGCCAGGGACACCCCCTTCATGTCCAGTCTGGTGTCCCATGGGCTGATGATGACCACCGTGCCCAGGATCTCCAGGGCCAGGGCGGCGATATGACGGGGCTTGATGGGCTCATGGAGCAGGAAAAAGGCCAGGAAGGTGACGAACACCGGGTTGCAGCTGAAGAGCACCGCCGCCACAGCGGAGCCGGTGTAGCTCACCGCCATCTGAAGGATCGGCATGCTCAGCGCGATCCCTGTCAGTCCCAAAAGGATAAAAAAGGCCATACTTCCGCCGTCCAGTCGTTTCCCCCGTTGTTTCAGTGTGCTCAGGGCCACGGGGAGCAGGAACAGGAAGCCGATAAAGAACCGGCACAGAGTCAGCTGGACCGAGTTGATCTGTCCGGCGATGAACTTCAAGACCACCTCATAAGAGGTGAACATCACCACCGCCACGGCGATATAGAGATAGCCTTTTTTCATACGCCCTCTCCCCTTTCTCTCTTTGGAAGGTCATCTCAGCAGCTCCAGGAACTCGTCCTCGGTCAGGACAGGGATCCCCAGCTCCTGGGCCTTGCGCAGCTTGGAGCCGGCCTTTTCTCCCGCCACCACATAGGTGGTCTTCTTGGACACGGATCCAGAGGACTTGCCTCCACGGGACTCGATCATCTCTCCGGCCTCGTCCCGGGTGAATTTCTCCAAAGAGCCGGTGAGGACGAAGGTCATCCCAGCAAAGCGCTGGTCGCCCCCCTGCTCTGCCGCTGTCATATTGATCCCGGCTTCCTTCAGCCGCTGGATCAGGTGCCGGCTCTGGGGGCTGGCCATCCAGTCCAGGATGCTCTGGGCGGTGATCTCCCCGATATCATCCACGGCGGTAAGATCCTCCAAGGAGGCATCCTGCAGAGCGTCTATGGTCTGGAAACGGGCGGCCAGGATCTTTCCTGCCTTCTGCCCTACCTGACGGATCCCAAAGGCGTAGATCAGCCGGGACAGGTCCTGTTCCTTGGACTTTTCCAGGGCGGCCAGCAGCTTTTGTGCAGACCGCTTACCCATCCGCTCCAGCTTGGCTACGTCCTCCTCCTTCAGGAAGTACAGATCTCCTGGTGTCCTGACCAGTCCCGCCTCCACCAGATTCTCCGTCACAGCGATCCCCAGCCCCTCGATGTCCATGGCGTCCCGGCTGGCGAAATGGGCCAGATTGCGCAGCAGCTGAGCTGGGCACTCAGCTCCGGTACAGCGGATATGGGCGCCCTCCTCTTCCCGTTCCACAGGGGCCCCGCAGACTGGGCAGGTCTTGGGGAGGAGATAGGGCTCTGTCCCCTCTGGACGCTGCTCCATCACCACAGAGAGCACTTCCGGGATGATCTCTCCAGCCTTGCGCACCAGGACGGTGTCCCCGATTCGGATGTCTTTTTCTGTGATGAAGTCCTGGTTGTGGAGTGTGGCGTTGGTGACGGTGGTCCCCGCCAGCCGGACGGGCGTGAGCACCGCTTTGGGGGTCAGTACTCCGGTACGGCCGACCTGGACCAGGATATCCACCACCTGAGCGGGCTTGACCTCGGGAGGATATTTGTAAGCGGCGGCCCAACGAGGGAATTTGGCGGTGGATCCCAGTTCTGCGCGCTGTGACAGGTCATTTACCTTTACGACCGCACCGTCGATATCGAACTGATAGTCCTCCCGCCCTTCTCCGATCTCGGTGATGCGGCTGGTGACCTCCGATACCCGCCCACAGCTGTAATGTGGTATCACTTTAAATCCCTTATCCCGCAGGTACTCCAGTGTTTCCAAATGGGTGGAGAACTCTTCTCCCTCTGCCCACTGTACGTTGAATACCAGGATGTCCAGCCTCCGGGAGGCTGCTACCTTGGGATCCAGCTGCCGCAGGGAACCAGCGGCGGCGTTCCGGGGATTCGCGAACAGAGCCTCTCCCCTGCGCTCACGCTCCTCGTTCAGGGCATGGAACACCTTTTTGGGCATGAAGACCTCCCCCCGGACGATGAGACGGGGCGGAGCGTCGGGGATCCGCAGAGGGATGGACTTCACCGTGCGGAGGTTCTCCGTCACGTCCTCCCCTACCTGTCCGTCCCCTCGGGTCGCTCCACGGATGAAGAGACCGTCCTCATACTCTAAGGCCACAGACAGTCCATCTACTTTGGGCTCCACCACATATCCCGCATCGGGGACCGTCCCCTTGACCCGCTGGTCGAAGGCTTCCAGCTCCTCAAAGTCGAACACGTCCTGGAGGGATTCCAGGGGCACCCGATGCTTCACCTGGGTGAAGGACTCCAGTGGCTGTCCTCCTACCCTCTGGGTGGGCGAGTCGGGCGTGATCGACTCCGGATGGGCCGCCTCCAGTTCCTCCAAGCGGCGCAGCTTGTGGTCGTAATCGTAGTCAGACATAGTAGGCTCGTCCAGCACATAGTACTCATAGCCCACCTGGGTCAGCTCCTGGCGCAGTGCCTGGATCTCGGTCAGATCATCCATGATGATATCCTCCTTTGGGTCGGCATTGAAATATTTCGGGAAGGCTTGGCCAAATCGCCCGCAGCAGACAAAAGACCCAGAAACCGGCCAAAGCTCCGGTGGTGTTCAGGATCACATCATCGATATCGGTACTGCGGCCGATGAAGAACTGGATAGATTCGATGGCGGACGAGGCAAAGGATCCCGCCAGCAGGGACTTCCACCACCGCCACCTCCGCCACAGCAGAGCGGGAAAAAAGCCGATGGGCATGAACATGACCACATTGCCCAGCAGCATGAACAGCAGCCAGTAGCTTTTCCGGTCCAGGGCGCGGGATATCTCCTCAAAGGGCGTGAGCATGTTGGGCAGATACGCAAACTGCGACGCGGTCTCTTCCCAGGTCGGATAGTAACTGAGGGGGTCCCACTCCCGGAGCAGCGTCCCCCAGGTGTTTGGATGGAGCAGGAAATAGGCCGGTCCAGACCAGAGATCGGCGGGGAACAGGGTCAGCGCCGCCAGTCCAGCACAGAACATCACGAAGAGGACCAGCGCTGTTTCCCGCCAGGGAGAGCTGACCAGGCCCGATCCTCTCAGCCGTTTTTTCCGCATAGGACGCAGGAGCAGCAGGACGGCCAGGGCGATGAGCCCCAGAGGGATCATCTGCATCACATACCTCCACACGTCCTGCACTACTTCCAGCATGTGTCCTCTCTCCTTCGTTCATTGCTGCCCAGCTGCAGATAGGTGTCCGGTACCTGGCCCACGATCACCGTCTCTGCCACACACAGCCGGGTGTGGAGGGTCGTCTCCACCTCCCCGCCGGGGAGCAGCAGATCCATGGGCACCGATACCTCCAGCCAGATCCGGTGGAGGGTCTGATTCACCCCCGCTGAGGTGAGCTGGCTGTCGAACTCTGCCCGCACCGTCCCTACAGTCATGGCGCGTGCCTTCAGAGAAGGGCCCTTAGCCCACAGAGGCTCCAGATCGAAGAGGGTGCCTAAGGGCACCTGAACGACGGATACGTCTGCCCCTTCCAGCGCCTCCAGGATGGCGGCAGTGAGCTCCGCTCGGAGCAGATTCATCTGTGCCATGTCAGTGGTCAGGGCAGCGATCGCCCCTTTCTCGTCCCGCTGGATGGTGACGAGATCGCTGTAGCTCACCTGACGGGCGGTCAAGTCAGCAGTGACAGCGCGCTCCACGACTGCGGTCATGGTGTTCTGAGCTTGAGCGGCGGCCAGCTCCGCCACCAAAGGGCGCAGCTTTGCCTCCAGCAGAGCGATGATCGACGCAGCTACCAACAGCGCTACCGCCAAAGTGAGCACGAAGGGATGGATGGCCAGGCCCCTGCCTGTCCTCACAGGCCGCCGCCGGTCCGCCGCCGGTCTTCGTGCCCATCGAATCAGCTCCCGCCGCCAGGACCGCATGACCATATCCTCACCCCCTATGGGCCAGGATATTCCAAAGGGAGCTTGGACTATGCGCTTACCAATCCCGTTCCCGGATGGCCTCCTCTATATCGATAGGGATCCCGAACCACTCTAAAATGTAGCCTACCGTCTCCCCGATACAGTCACGGGCCACCGTTTCGATCTCACTGTCGTTCTCGTCGAATTCGTCCTGTAAGTCATTGATGGCACATACCGCCTCGTCCAGCTTCTCTTGGATGACCGCTAAGTCGGTCGCGCCGCTCTCCAGCAGGCTGATGACCTTCAGCAGCTCTGCCTTCACCTTGTCCACCAGAAAGTCAGGATAGTATCCATCTTGATACATCTCATCCAGCAGCGTATAGTTCCCATCGAATGTTTTCATCGCGATCCTCCTGTTGCTCCAGATCTGTCCAAAACGGTACATATCAGCCAGTGGGCCCCAGCAGCTCTTGGACTGCCAGCAGGACCCCCAGCTTGCCCGACTCGAAGGTCAGGCCACCCTGGAGGTAGACAGTGTATGGTTCTCGCATCGGGGCGTCAGCAGACAGCTCGATGGATGCCCCCTGGATGAAAGCACCAGCGGCCATGATGACCTGACAGTCATACCCCGGCATGTCCCAGGGCTCCGGGGTGACATAGGAGTCCACCGGCGCACCGGATTGGATCCCCTTGCAGAACCGCTGCAATGCTTCCGGCGTTTTCATGTGGATCATCTGGATGATGTCATGACGGACCGCCGAAGAGCGAGGTTCTGTCTCATAGCCCAGCAGCTCCATCACCTTGGCGGCGAAGACCGCGGTCTTCAATGCTTGGGCCACCGTGTGGGGAGCTAGGAACAGGCCCTGGTAGAGCAGCCGATTTTGTCCCAAGGTACAGCCGCACTCCCCACCGATCCCCGGGACAGTGAGCCGCATAGCGGCCCCTTCCACCAGGTCCCGCCGTCCGGCGATGTAGCCCCCTGTAGGAGCCAGCCCGCCACCAGGATTCTTGATCAGGGAGCCCACCACCAGATCGGCTCCCACGTGAGTGGGCTCGAGTGCCTCTACGAACTCGCCGTAGCAGTTGTCCACCAGGATGGCGACGTTGGGATCGGCATCCTTGATGATGCGGCACATCTCCCCGATCTCTGCCACAGACAGGGACGACCGGGCAGAGTATCCCCTGGAGCGTTGGATCAGGATAGCCTTCACTCGGGGGTCGGCAGCGGCTCTGGCGATCCCCTCCAGGTCCGGTTCGTTGTCAAGGAGCTCTACTTGTCTATACTCCACGCCGTAGTCTTTCAGGGAACCGGGGCCCTTGTCTGCTGCCCCCACCACCCCCAGCAGGGTATCATAGGGAGCCCCCACAGCGGAGACCAGAACATCCCCCGCCTTCAGCGCCCCAAAGAGGGCGCAGGCGATCGCATGGGTGCCATTGACGAACTGGATCCGCACCAGAGCAGACTCCGTACCGAAGAGGTCGGCGTAGATCTCATCCAGTTTATCCCGACCCAGATCGTCGTAACCATAGCCGGTAGTTCCAGCAAAATATCCCTCTGCCACTCGGTGATATTGGAACGCCGCCAGGATCCGGGCGGTATTCTCTTCCGCAACAGCATCGATTCGAGAGAACTCCTCAGTCAGCTCCTTCTGTGCCTGTGCACCTAAGGCTCTGACGTGGTCGCTTATCTGTAAAGTCATATCACTTGTCTATCCTATCTATATCGATATTTTGGGTCAGAGGTCGTTCACCAGCTGTTTGAACGCTCTTCCCCGTTCCATAAAGTTTTTGAACCGGTCGAACGCGGCACAGGCAGGAGACAGCACCACTACATCGCCAGAGACGGCCTCCGCCTGGGCGGCGGCCACAGCGGCTGCCAGATCCTGGGTCTCGATGAGCTTGAGACCGCTGTCAGCATACCCTTCTGCGCTCTCCACCGCGTCTCGGATGGTGGGAGCAGTGTCGCCGGTGAGGATGAGGACTTTGACCTTTGCGACTACCTCAGCTCCAAGGCGTGTAAAAGGGACTCCCTTGTCATATCCGCCGGCGATGAGGATCAGCTTTTGGTCGAAGGAATCCAGACAGGCCATGGTCCTGGTGGGACTGGTCCCGATGGAATCGTTGTAATACCTCACTCCGTCCAGCTCCCGCACCAGTTCGATTCGGTGCTCCACCCCAGTGAAGCGCTGGGCCACTGCCTGGACGCATTTGTCAGGGACGATCCCGTCCACCGCCGCGATAGCGGCCATATAGTTCTCGATGTTGTGGACGCCGGGGATCTGGATATCGGTCAAAGGAAGGACCAGACGGCGGCCCTGTTGGTTGGACAGCCAGATCGCCTGCCCGTTTGGATAGTTGGGACCCAGATAGACCCCTTTCTCTTCCAGAGAGATTTGGCGGCTGAAGCAGACCACCTCGCCCTTGGCCTGTTGAGACAGTTCCCGGGTGATGTCGTTGTCGTAGTTGAAGACCGCCCGCCCTGTCCTGCTTTGGTGGAGGAAGATATTCAGTTTGGCAGCGGTGTACTCCTCCATGGTGTGATGATAATCCAGGTGGTTGGGAGACAGATTGGTGAATACCGCGATATCCGGACTGCGGTCCATGGTCATGAGCTGGAATGAAGACAGCTCCACTACCACGATATCTTCAGGGACCATGCCTGCCACATCCGGGAGCAGCGGCCGGCCGATATTGCCCCCCAGGTAGACGTTGTGTCCCGCCTCCTTCAGGAACTCGCTGATCAGGGTGGTAGTAGTGGTCTTCCCGTCGCTCCCCGTCACACCGATGATCTTACAGGGGCACGATTGGAAGAACAGTTCCATCTCAGAGGTGAGGACGCTGCCTCTCTCCACCGCCTTTTGCAGTTCCGATGTGTTGGGACTGAGACCGGGCGTGCGGAAGATGACGTCGAACTTGTGGATCTTGGCCAGATAGTCGGGGCCCAGCTCCAGCCTGGCCCCCAGGCTCTCCAGTTCCGCAGCCTGCTCCTCCACCCGCTCTCGGGAGGACTTGTCACAGACAGTGACCTTCAGCTCCGCCCGCAGCAGCATGCGGATCAGAGGCGTGTTGCTCACCCCCATGCCGATGACGGCGACGGACTTTCCCCGAAGAGACTCAAAATATCCAGATATGGTGGACATAGGATGTCCTCCTTCCATGATTTTCTTGCCATCCATTATATTACCATATCCATCCGGATAATTCAATCATGACCCGCAGCCTATCCAATAAAAAGTCCCTTTTACCTTTCGTGTTGATGGCCGATACTTCCGGCATTTTCACCAAGTCGCAACTTGTGTAACGCTCACAGATATATCATAATTAGAATGGCAGATCTAAATGAACGAAACCCGATTTATCAGGCAGTCATTGAACAACAATGGCTGCCCGCATAGTTATTTTGACGGAAAATTAAAAAATCGAACCTCCATCAACAGAAAAGGTAAAAGGGGTGATAAAAAAGACCGCCTGCTGTTTTATTAAGCAAACGGTCAACGTTTTTCTTCTAAACATCACTCTTTATACCATACATGATGGTAAAATTTCTCAAGTTCCGCAGCTGAATGACACAAACCTGTGGTTGCCGACAGGCTTTTGATCTTTCTGATCACTCCGGTAAGGTCTTCACCCCAACCGGACAACGACCCATCCGACAGCCTTTGAAGCATCACTTCAAGCCGGATTCGGCATTGATTCAGATCCATAGCCCTTTGTGTGTTTACAAGCCGCTCAGCTTTATCGATCTCTCGTTGTAGATCCAGTATCTTATTTTTCAATACCAAAGGGGTGTTTTGGGTAAGGATACTCTTTTCATAAACAGACAGCAGTTTATTTTGCTCGTCCGTATTCTCTATGGGATATTCTGAGAAGAAAAATTGGGGGTGACGAATATTTTGAGTAAAGAAGTCGTCGGATAAAGCGGTCAAGTGATCTCTATGACTTTCAAACCACTCATACTGTTCCTTGCTGATTTTGAAATAGCGTGAAAAACACCCCACATACGTTATTATTTGCTCTAAAATATAGCTTTTACTTATGTTATCGTAGCCAACAGAAAAATAATTCTGCCGGTCGACTTTTTCACCGATCAGATCCATACCTCATGTCACACGCCTATCCCATCCACAGTCGTGGTGTATCTGGATGCTCCCCCCACTGTCGAGGGAGCTCCTTCAAAATATGATCGATATGCCAAATGATATTGTCCGCGGTCTCGATCGTACAATGATATTTGACCCATTCCTCCACCCTTCGAAGATCGGCCAAAAGCAGATCCAGCTCATCCCGATGCAGCCAAACTCCATTTCCCAGTCTATCGATGCCCAACTGCCGTAAGGCGACTGTCCAGACCGATTCAAACATTTTTTCGGAGGCGACAGGGACCATGATCTCACTTGGCGCATCACCTCCAGACACATCGTATATCTCGACTGACATAGGCTGGATCCTCTAGGCTCTGGGGTGGGCCTTCTTGTAGACGTCCTTGATCTTCTGGTTGATGAGTTTGGAGTAGATCTGGGTAGAGGAGATGTCCGCGTGGCCCAGCATCTCCTGGATGGAGCGCAGATCGGCGCCGTTTTCCAGCAGGTGAGCGGCGAAGGAGTGACGAAGCGTGTGGGGAGTGATATCCTTCTGGATCCCCGCCTTCTCCTGATAATATTTGATCAGCTTCCAAAAGCCCTGACGGCTCATCCGCTCCCCATTCATGTTGACGAACAGGGCGGTCTCCTCCATAGAATCCACCAGTTGCGGCCGCACGGACTGTATGTATTCCCCCAGCGCGCGGATCGCGACCGGATATAATGGGATGACCCGCTCTCTGCCCTTGCTGACGCACCGCAGTACGCCGCCGGGCAGGTTCAGGTCGTCCACATCCAGGGCGATCAGTTCGCTGACCCGTATCCCAGTGGCGTAGAGCAGCTCCAGCATGGCCCGGTCCCGGTAGCCCTTCAGGTCGGTGCATTCCGGCTGTTCCAGGAACAGCTCCACCTCTCTGCCGGTGAGCACCTGGGGCAGTTTGCGCTCTACTTTGGCGGGAGACACCCCTTTGGCTGGGTTCTGGTCCACATACCCCTTTTCCATCAGGCAGGCATAGAAGGACTTGATAGAGGCCATCGACCGGGTCACTGTAGCGGGGGACTTCCCCCGTTTGATCAGAGAGTTGGCATACTCCTCCACGTCCCGGTCCAACACCTGGACCAGTTCTACGCCTTTGCCGTCCATGGCCGCGGAGAACTGGTGGACGTCCCGAAGGTAGGAACTGACCGTATTGGCCGAGGCCCGTTTTTCAGTTTTTAAAAACTCTTCATAGACCGTCAGCAATCTGGACACTTCCTCCACTCCTAATAACATTCTCACAACACGACACGGGCTGCCGCCCGGAGCAGCACTGGGACCACCCAGTGCTCCAGGAGCCCTGCGGCGATCCCCAGCCCCACACACAGGCCAGTCCTGCACCAGTATGCTCCATCCAGGGATATCCCCTCTCTGCTCTCCCCCAGGGACCTGCGCAGCAGCTTCCACGAGGAGAGGAGGCCAGTCACCCCGATCAGGAACAGGGCCGCCGCCCAGAGGAGAGCAGACAGTCCAAAGAGGATGGATGCGGGGAACAGCCCGCGCCCCCCGAACACGCGGCAGAAGCAGGCCACTGAAAAAGAGAGGAAGAACCCCCGCGCCCCGAAGAGGATCGGCAGTCCCACCACGCCCAGGGCAGTCAAGCTCAGCAGCAGAGCGACCAAAAGATATTTCAGATGGCCCCAGATCAGCGCCCAAAGATCCCGAGACAGACCCGCTTCACCTGCCAGAGACAGGTAGTCGATCAGATATTCGCCCAGCTCCTGGGCACCCGCTCCGCTGGACAGGGCGGCAAAAAGACATCCGGCACCGCCGCCCAACAGGAACGCGATGCCCAACACTGCCAAAGCACCGTTCTGTTCCGATGGCAAGTCCCATTTTTTCCCGATCCGTTTCCCCATAGAAGTCACCTCGGTGTCAGTCTATGAGGCCGGCAGAAAAAATAGACGCAGACTTGACCATCTTCCATACCAGACAGTGAAAAAACGGCCTGGATCTTCCGTACCTCTTACTATAGCGTCATATGTCCTTTTTCGCAAGGCTTTTTTCTGATATTCTCCAATTTCGTCGTTTCTATCATAACTTTATGTAAACCGAATTATGTAAACTATCGGGAGCAGATGGCTCACACTAGGATCCGCACCTCTTCCAAAGGGATATCTGAGGCCCTTTCCTCTGGGCCTCAGATATCATTGGGACACCCCGGAGGTCAAAGATCACATCCTGTATTACTACATCCTGTATATAGCTGCTGGCCCATCCCTGCGGCGATGGCATTGAGCGCGATGGCGCACTCCAGACGTTTGCGCTCCATACTGCATGCCGTCTCGTTAGATTTCGTTATGTCGCCATGGACGAGCAGGTTGGAAGCGGAGCAGCCTCCACTGCAATAGAAACGGGCCCAGCACTCCCGACAGGCGGGACGGGTATAGATGTTCTGACGAGCGAACTGTCCAGAGATCTCCATATCGAAGGAGCCGTCGTGGACGCTGCCCATACGGTAGTCCTCTTTCCCCACGAACTGGTGGCAGGGGTAGATGTCCCCATCGGGGGTGATGGCCACATACTCGCAGCCGGCGCCGCAGCCGCGCAGCCGCTTGATGACGCAGGGCCCTTGAGAGAGATCCACATTGAAGTGGAAAAAGTTGATATCGTTCCGCTCCATCAGAGCCCGGGCCAGCATCTCATACTCCTCCTCCACCCTGCTCAGATCCTCTGGGCGTATGGCATAGGGGTCGTCTGAGGGACCGCTGCAGGGCTCCACTGACACATGCCGGAATCCCAGATCCCCCATGTGGAGCACGTCCTGAGCAAAATCCAAATCGTTTCGGGTAAAGGTGCCCCGGACATAGTAGTCTTTGGTGCCCCGTCCGGCCACCAGCTTTTGGAATTTGGGGACGATGATGTCGTAGCTCCCCTTGCCGTTAGCGGTGGGCCGCATCTTGTCATTGACCTCCTGCCGGCCGTCCAGAGAGAGCACCACATTGGACATCTCTTGGTTGATGTAGTCGATGGTCTCGTCGTCCAGAAGGATCCCATTGGTAGTGATCGTAAAACGGAAGACCTTGTCGTGCTCCTCTTCCAACGACCGGGCGTATCTCACCGTCTGCTTCACCGTGTCTAAGGCCATCAACGGCTCACCGCCGAAGAAATCGATCTCGATGTTGCGCCGCTTGCCCGACTTGGCCACCACCCAGTCGATGGCCTTCTTGGCGGTCTCGAGATCCATGGTCGTCCGGTGGCCGGTGCCGAAGTCACCAGTGGAGGCGAAGCAGTATCTACAGCGCAGGTTGCAGTCGTGGGACACGTGGAGACACAGGGCCTTCACCACCGCCGCTTTGGGCAGGGCCATGGCGGCCTCTGGGTCCAGGTAATCGTCGGTGGTGAAGAGCAGGCCGGCCTTCTGCAGCTCCAGCAGCTCCTGCCAGCCCTCCTCCAGACTGGCCCGGTCATATCGGGACAGCTGGTCCGCCAACTCCTGAGGGAGCTCCTCCCCCAGTGGGCCCTCCCCTGCCCTGCGGAGCAGGTCGTAGGTCAGCTCGTCCAGTACATGGACCGCCCCGCTGTTTACGTCCGCCGCCAGGTACTGCCCCAGGGCGGTAAAGGTATGTACGGTCATCATAGTTTTCTTCTCCTATCCTTGCTAGATGTAGTGATCCTCGAACTCGATCGTTCCGAATCCAGAAACTCCAAATCTTTTTTCTATCAGTCTGGTCAGTATCTCTTTGGAAAACTCCTCAAATGAATCGGCCACGACTTCAGAATAGTCCATGCCGGAACACCAGAGGAACACCTGACCATAGGTCCCGTTTTTTCCGGGGTCACAGTCCAAGATCAGATACTGGCTCCCCTCATATTCAGTGAACGGTATCCAGTGCCGGCGCCAGATGCAGGGCTTGATCTTGTCCTCCGTCACCCACTCCAACGGCTCCGTTTCTTTGGAGAACAGCTCGTTCATCATATCCCAGGTCTCGATCATACCGGCAACGGACAGGAAGGGGTGATATCCCAACAGAGGGAGCTCTCTGTTTCGGTCCCTGGTCTTCTCCTCTGTATCCTTCTGACCGTTGAGCGCGGAGAGATAGCCGCAAAAGTCCTGGGGCAGCGTTACGCCCACCGTCTCCTCCAGCAGACGGATCTGAGAAGGGTCCGCCGGTGGATCGACGCTGACGTAGATATCACCGGAGATATGCCTGATCTGCTCCAATATCTCATCCCATATCTGCTTCATCCTTTGACATCCTCCTCATAATAGGAAAGCATCGTCTCATAAAGAGAACGGGTCTGCACCTCATCTCCCCACGACAGCGGGTCATCCGCATAACAGAGCGACCAGAAGGGTTCCATACTTTGGAGATCGCCGGGAAGGCTCTCCCACAGGGAATACATTTTGCTTCCAAACCGCCGAAGGTCCGTGCAGCGGGTATAGTAGTCCCTGAGCTTTTCCATCAAGGCCCGCCCGAAGGTCTCCGGGTGCAGTCCGATAGAGCCGTAGTCGGCCTGCGTTCGGATATAGATGACCGCTTTCTGGATATCGGTCTCACACTCCAGGTCCAGCAGCGTCCTGTCGTCCGGGTGCTCCAAAAACAGGTCGTGCAGCCGCTCCTGGTATTCCTCCTCTGTGACGATCCCCTCATAGAGCAGGATGGCGTACGCCAGCAGCTCTTCCAAAACGGCCCACCCCCTGATCGTTGCAGATGTGGCAGCCGAAGACCGTGAGCAGGATCTGATGCTTCGAGCACCTGGGAAAGCCGCACAGGACGGGATCGTCAGGCTCCGCCGCCGCCAGCCACTCCTTCAAGGCCTCTGGCTGGATCTTCGAGGCATCCATCCCGGACAGCAGCTCCGCGAAGAGGTCCAGGCAGGGAAACAGGATATCCTCGTTAGGCTGGTAATCCAACTTTTCCCAGCCCAGCCGCTCTTTGGCCGCCGAGATCGCCTGGATCAAAAATCCCTTGTCCTCCGCAAAGGTGGCCGGGTCCCAAGGCATGTCACACAGATCAAAGCCGACAGTGCCCCGGCCCACCCTGCTCTGGTCATGTTCAGCAAGCCAGACGATCAGCTGTTTTTGCTCCACGCTCTGTGCCAGTGCCGAACCGCTGAGGACAAGGACATTGAAAAAGACGTCTGTCAGGCCGTTGCTCATGTGAACGCATTTGTAGTCTGGCGTCAGTGGATCTGATCCGATCGTATTTCCCACGGTCCTCCCTCCAAACACAGCAAAGAGGCAGGCGCGGCTGCACCTGCCTCTTTCCAACTGATCGTTTACTTGTTCTCGCACTTCTGGTTGGCGACAGTGCAGGAAGTCTTGCAGGCGGACTGGCAAGAGGTCTGGCACTCGCCGCAGCCGCCCTTGGCGGCGCTGGCCTTCAAGGTGGCCCCATTGAGAGTCTGGATGTGTTTCATCATATCTCCTCCTGTTAGGTCATTTACAGCAGTTTCTGCCATAGTGAAAGTCATTATAACATAGGCGTGCTGAGATTTCAATCATTTTCTGCGCTTTTTTCTTGGCCGGACAGAGAGACCGGGCGGGCGGGCCCGTCACGGAAGATCAGCATCTCAAAAGCGCTTTGAGATCGTCTCACATGTGTGCCCGGTGATACACTTTTTTGCCCTTTTTGACCATCAGGCCATCTCCGTGGAGGTCATCGGCGGTGTAACTGACCGCAGCAGCAGTCACCTTCTCGCCGTTGACCTCCACCCCGCCCTGTTCGACCAGACGGCGGGCCTCCTTCTTGGACGGGGCCAGCTTACACTTGACCATCAGGTCCAGCACACCGATGGCGCCATCGGTCAGGTCCTCGGCGGTCAGCTGAGTGGCTGGGACATTGGTCATGTCGCCGCCGCCCACGAACAGGGCCTTGGCGGCCTCCTGGGCCTTGAGGGCCTCGTCCTCCCCGTGGACCAGCTTGGTCAGCTCAAAGGCCAGGATCTCCTTGGCAGTATTCAGCTGGCTGCCCTCCCACTTGTCCATCTCGTCGATCTGCTCCAGAGGCAGGAAGGTGAGCATCCGCAGACACTTGAGCACATCTCCGTCCCCCACGTTGCGCCAATACTGGTAGAACTCGTAGGGAGAGGTCTTATCGGGGTCCAGCCACACAGCGCCCTTGGCGGTCTTGCCCATCTTCTTGCCCTCGGAGTTGAGCAGCAGGGTGATGGTCATAGCGTGAGCATCCTTGCCCAGCTTGCGGCGGATGAGCTCCGTGCCGCCCAGCATGTTGGACCACTGGTCGTCGCCGCCGAACTGCATATTGCAGCCGTAGTTTTGGAACAGATAGTAGAAGTCATAGGACTGCATGATCATATAGTTGAACTCCAGGAAGGACAGCCCCTTCTCCATGCGCTGCTTGTAGCACTCTGCCCGGAGCATGTTGTTCACCGAGAAGCAGGCGCCTACCTCGCGCAGGACCTCTACATAGTTCAGCTTGAGCAGCCAGTCGGCATTGTTGATCATCATGGCCTTGCCCTCGCCGAATTCGATGAACCGCTCCATCTGCTTTTTGAAGCAGTCACAGTTGTGGCAGATGGTCTCCTCGGTCATCATGGAGCGCATGTCGGTGCGGCCGGAGGGATCGCCGATCATGCCGGTGCCTCCGCCGATAAGGGCGATGGGTCGGTTGCCCGCCATCTGCAGCCGCTTCATCAGGCACAGGGCCATGAAGTGGCCCACATGGAGGGAGTCGGCGGTGGGGTCGAAGCCGATGTAAAATACCGCCTTCCCCTCGTTGATCATCTTGGAAATTTCTTCCTCATTGGTCACCTGGGCGATAAGCCCACGGGCCTTCAGTTCTTCATAACAGGTCATGTTGTTGTCTCTCCTTTATCATTTTACTTCCATTGTTCCCGGTTGCTGCCGGTCTCATAGCTCAAGGGAGCGGTATGGGGATAATCCTCCTCCGGCTTTTCGTGTTTCAGAGCCCAGGCCCGCGACGGAACGTAGAGGAGCGCTTCAAATTCCATGTTCCATATCTCCTTTGCCATCCCCTGCCGAGCCTTCTCATAGTAGCTGGGCCCATTGATCAGGGCCACACAGCGGGAATACAAGAAGGAATCGTCGCTCATAAGGGGCTCCACCTCTTTACACTGGGCCGTCAGTTTTTTGGTATCCAGCCCATGCAGGAGCTCCGACATCAGGTCGTTGAACTGAAAGATCCTTCCATCCTCCTGCTGTGCTAGATACTGGATGACCGGCCTGAGCACCTTGTCGTCGTCTCCCTCACAGGTCCAATCACACAGTTCCATAACGTCCCAGAACGATCGAGATCTGTTCATCGTATCCCCCCTATCTCAGACGGATCGGTCTGCCAGGCCAAGATCGCATTGTACAGCACCACGCTGCCCACCACGATCATAGCCCCCACCAGGGACAGCCGGCCGATCATCTCTTGGCAGAACACCGCCACCAGGATGGGGTTGAGCACCGGCTCGATCCCCGACACCAGGCTGGCAGTGACGGGAGGCGTGGTCTTCAGCCCCTCCACCATCAGGATGTAGGCCAGGGCCACCTGGAACACCCCCAGCGCCACCAGAGCGGTGAGGGCTGTCCTGGTGAACTGGGTCTCATACCCTAAAAAGGGCAGGCCCACTACTGCGCTGATCACGTCCCCCCAGAAGACAGAGGAGATCGGATCGCTGTCAGGCATATCGTTCATCAGGAATACTCCCGCATAGGACACCCCGGAAAGTAAGGCCAGCACATTGCCCAGCATCCCCCCTGCCGACAGGCTGTCGATGAAGAAGAGGAGCACCCCTCCCAGCACCAGACAGCAGGCGATCAAGTCCAGCTTCCTGGGCTTTTTGCCAAAGAAGAGGACAGAGAACAAGATCACGAAGATCGGCGCCGTGAACTGGAGCACGATGGCGTTGCCGGCGGTGGTCAGCTTATTTGCGATGGAGAAGAGGATATTGGTGCCGCAGACGGCCAGCGCCCCCACCAATACCCACAGGTTCATCCAGGGCCTGTGGTGGGTGACGGCCAGATACAGGCCGATGACCACCAGAGCGATGGCAGTGCGGCCGCCGTTGATGGCCATGCCGCCCCACGGGATCAGCTTGATGCACAGCCCTCCGATGCTGTACAAGACAGCGGCCAGGAACACATACAGCGTCCCCCTTTGACGCGCTGACAACAGGATCGCCTCCTTACGAAAAGCCCTCTGCCCGAAACTCGGACAGAGGGCGTGATGACGCGGTACCACCTCTGGTTCGTCCGGCCCTCACGGGGCGGACCTTATGGAGCCTGCAGCTCCTGCGCAGTAACGGGCGCGGCCCGGCCTGTCCCCTACTGCGCGTTGCGGTTCGGGCGGCTGCTCCAAGGGGTATTCGCACGGCGCCCCTCTCCCCCGTTCCACCTGACCGGGGGCTCTCTGTGCAGGATATCGCTGTGTTACTCGTCCTTTTCTTCGCAGTGGTCACACTCTACCACAGTTTCGTGCCTTTGTCAACCGGGAGATCGTATATACTTTTTCATCTACAGCCAGTCCAAAAGCTCATTTTCCCGAAACGGCCGCTTCCAGTGGACTTCATCGTTCTGTGCCTGCAGCAGCAGGTCCTTTTTCCGTCTCAACAGCTCCCTGTCCATTCTGGAGATATAGACCGCAGCGCCGATCTGGCAGTCTGAACCGTCATAATAGTCGTTCAGCAAAAAATCGAACAGCAGCTCAGCCAAAGCCTCATCGCTTTGATATCCTGCCATAAATCCATCGATATATCCTCCAAAACCTTTGACACAACAGTATATCATATATCCCTTCAAGATCTCTTTGTTCCAAATCCCGTTCTCGATCGGACAACACGCCTTCAGTTCCTCCAGATCCTTGAAATACGTGTACATGATATGTCAACTCCTCGGACCGTTTCGGCTGCAGATCAGTTCCGCGAACTGTCCATACCGCCTCACCTCGTCCAGACGGAAGCGCCGTATCCCTTCCTTCTGAGTGAACAGCGGTATCCCCTCCCCCAGCAGGACAGGGGCGACTTGGACGATCAGATGGTCCACCATGTCCCGCTCCAGCAGCGGGGCCAGGATGGTGTTCCCACCGACGATCCAGATATCCTTGTCCTGTCCCAGCCCTTCCACGAACTCCGCAATATCGCCGCTCACAGGGATGAATCCCTTCTGCGGCAGGCTGGCGGCGTGGGTGAACACATAGTTCTTTGTGGTAGGGTAAAAACTGGCGGCATCCTCCAGCTGTGCGATCTCCTCAAAGGTCCGTTTGCCCATGATGGTGATATCCATCGCAC
Source organism: bacterium 1xD42-67 (assembly GCA_003612335.1). Classification (GTDB taxonomy): domain Bacteria; phylum Bacillota; class Clostridia; order Oscillospirales; family Oscillospiraceae; genus Lawsonibacter. The sequence continues at coordinate 169,820 of RAYO01000005.1, read as the reverse complement.
TGTAAAAGCGGTCACAGTCTGTCTCCTCCGGGCTGCCCGTTTCGTGGAGCCAGGACAGGCCGTGGTCTTTATCAGCCAGATAGCCGTCCAGGGTGATACAGCCGTAGAAAAATACGCTCATGATTCCTCCTTACTCTGGTCTAAAAACAATGGTATCCGCCAAAGGGAGCGTCAGTGTTTCCTCTCCCCAGGGCATTGCGATGTGCAGTGTATTGCCGCCCGTGATTTTAGAGATATCAGAGGGGCCGTCTATCTCCGCCTTCCAGCTTTCGGACGGATAGACACGAACATCATGTCTGCTGAACGACTTCGAGCCGACATCCAGGATATCGATCTCCCCGTACTGGAAATAAGAGACCCCGTTTTCGTCTCTCTCAGCATCTTCCAGATACCAGGGGCCGAAACCACCCAGCAGTGACTGAAAAAGGACCCCCTCGTCATCAGAAAACAGGTAGCTCGCCCCCTCGCCGCAGAAGTACTCCGACTCAAACAGCGGGACCAGGCGGCTGTCCTCGATTCGGAACAGGCTGAAGCCCTCCTCCGATTCTCCCGAGAAAAAGGAGAAGATCAGGTACTGTTCCGAGGGCGACAGCAGCAGCGTGCCGCCGCCATAGCCGCCTGACGGGCAAGTAAACGGATAGGAGCAAAGTGTCTCATGACTGGAGCGGATCGACAGCAAAATGTCCTCATCGTCCTGTAAAAGGATCTCGCGTCCATCCTTCAGCGTGAGGTGTGTCCCTTCCTTCATCATCGTGTCCCCCTTCGATCAGATCCTCGCCACGCCGGACTTGCGGGCGGCCTCGGCCACCGCTTTGGCCACAGCGGGGCCTACCCGGGGGTCGAAGGGCTCAGGGATGATGTAGTCGTCACGCAGCTCCTCGTCGGAGATGAGCTGGGACAGAGCCTTGGCGGCGGCCAGCTCCATCTCCTCATTGATATCGCTGGCCCGAACGTCCAGAGCCCCACGGAACAGCCCCGGGAAGGCCAGCACGTTGTTGATCTGGTTGGGGAAGTCGCTGCGGCCGGTGGCCACCACCCGGGCGCCCCCCGCCTTGGCATCGTCGGGGAAGATCTCCGGGGTGGGATTGGCGCAGGCGAAAACGATGGCGTCCTCGTTCATGGCGGACACCATCTCCGGCGTCACCAGGCCGGGGGCCGAGACGCCGATGAACACATCGGCCCCTTTCAGCATATCGGCCAGCGTACCCTGCCGCCTGTCGCGGTTGGTCACCTTGGCGATCTCCTGCTGGGCCCAGTTCAGCTGATCGCAGCCCTCATACACCGCGCCGAATTTGTCCACCAGAGCGATATCGGTGAAACCGGCGGTGAGGAGCAGCCTGGTGATCGCGATCGCGGCGGATCCCGCTCCGGAGAAGACCACCCGGACCTCCTCTTTCCGTTTCCCTACCAGGCGCAGGGCATTGGTCAGCCCGGCCAGAGCGATGATGGCGGTGCCGTGCTGGTCGTCGTGGAAGACAGGGATATCGCATCTCTCCTTCAGTTTCCGCTCGATCTCGAAGCACCGGGGGGCGGCGATGTCCTCCAGATTGATCCCGCCGAAGGAACCAGAGATGTGATAGACCGTCTGGACGAACTCGTCCACATCCTTGGTCTTGACGCACAGAGGGAAGGCATCCACCCCGCCGAAGGTCTTGAACAAGACGCATTTGCCCTCCATCACAGGCATCCCGGCCTCGGGACCGATGTCTCCCAGGCCCAAAACAGCGGAGCCATCAGTGATGACGGCCACCAGGTTGTGCCGCCGGGTGAGCTCATAGCTCTTATCGATGTCCTCCTGGATGGCCAGACAGGGCTGGGCCACCCCAGGGGTGTAAGCTAACGACAGAGAATCCCTGTCGGCGGCGGGCACTGTGGCGATCACCTCGATCTTGCCCTTCCATTCGCCATGCAGACGCAGACTTTCCTTTGCGAGATCCATAGACGCTCCTCCTCTTCTGTTCAGTCGCATAGTTTTCCCTGATCCTATTATACTAAAGCCTGGAAAAAGCGCAATGGGCACTTTGCTTTTCCGCCACTTTATCGGCTTTTTCCTGATAGATCTCTGCTTTTTCGGCCCGTTTTTATCAGTTTCACCGTTGACGGGACCGGGCATTTCTGGTAAAATGTCGCTTATCTGGCATTTTAGTGTGAATAAATTGTAAACAGGAGGAAATTATGGAAAAACATCACAGAGGAGAATGGGGCAGCAACCTTGGGTTCCTCATGGCCGCCGTCGGCTCTGCGGTAGGACTGGGCAATATCTGGGCTTTCCCCTATAAAATGGGCGCCAGCGGCGGATTCGCCTTCCTGGTCATCTATCTGATCCTGGCCGCGACCATCGGCTTCAGCATCATGCTGTGTGAGCTGGCCATCGGCCGGCGGGCAGGCCGGAGCGTGCTGGTGAGCTATCAGCAGGTGGGCAGTAAGATGGGCACCTTCCTGGGCTTCCTGGCCATGCTCTCCCCCTTCCTGATTCTGAGCTTCTACACCGTTCTGGGCGCCTACTGCATGGAGTATATGTCCCTGAACCTGGCCGACCTGGCTTTTGGTGTGGCGGCTATGGCCGGCATGTCCGGCGGCGACACCTTTGGCTCTATGCTCACCAACCAGTTCGGCTCTGTGGCATTCACCTTCCTCTTCCTCTTTATCTGCTTCCTCATCATCCGGGGCGGGATCAAGGACGGCATCGAGAGATTCAACAAGATCGGCATGCCCGCTCTGTTCATCATGCTGGTCATCGTCATCGTCCGGGCCGTCACTCTGCCTGGGGCCAGTGAGGGCCTGGCTTTCATGTTCGCCCCCAACTTCACCCCTTTGAAGGAGGATTTTCTCAAGGTGCTCTCCACCGCCGGCGGACAGATGTTCTTCTCCCTCTCTCTGGCCATGGGCATCACTGTCACCTACGGCTCCTACCTGAGCAAGAAGGAGAGTCTGGTCAAAAACTCTCTCATCATCATCATCTCGGATACTATCGTGGCTGTCATGGCTGGTATGGCCGTCCTGCCCGCCGCGTTCGCCCTGGGCGGCGAGAACGCAGAGAAGGCGGGCCCCAAGCTGCTGTTCATCACGCTCCAGGATGTGTTCAACGCCATGGGCCCCACCGGTCCCATCTTCGGCGTGCTGTTCTATCTGCTGGTCATCCTGGCCGCCATCACCTCTGCCATCGCCCTGCTGGAGGTACTGGCCACCTTCATGTCTGACCGGATCGCCCTGAAGGGCCACACCCCCGACCGGAAGAAGCTGGTGACCATCGTCTGCCTGGTGGTCTTTGCCGAGGCCGCCTTGGTGGCCGCCGACGGCTTGGGCTCCAACGGTCTGTGGATCCCCTTCCATGAGACGGGCCGGAATCTGGGCAGCTCCTGGCTGGACTTCATGGACTTTATCTCTGAGGGCGTGGCTATGCCTCTGGGCGCCCTGCTCATGTCCATCTGGATCGGCTGGTCCGTTGGCCCCAAACTTGTTCGGGACGAGGTGGAGCTGGAGGGCAACAAGATGAGCTCCGGCCTGTACAGTTTCTTCAACTTCTGCATCAAGTTCATCGTCCCCATCGCCATGGCCTTCGTCCTGTACGGCCAGGTGATGGAATTCATGAAGATACCCACCTGACACGACAGTTCGGGGCGCACAGCTGATCAGCTGTGCGCCCCATTTCTATCTTCTGTTTCCAGGTCGCCCCCGCCTCAGCACGACCGTGCTCTCCCCTTGAGACAGCGGCGGTCTTTTCTGCACACCTCACGAAACAACGGCGATGCACCTCCTGTCTTTTTTTACCAGGGGTTGAAGGTCAGCCATTTTGGGATCTGTTCCCAGTCTGATCTTGTAAATTCCAAAGACCCCTCTTCCAGCTTGGCCCTCTGCAAAACAGTATCTGTTATCTGCTTGGTGAGGGGAAGGTCCTCGCTCAAAAGCACGACCCGGATCTTGGGGCGATACCAAGAATGGTATTTTATGTAAAGCGTAAGACCAGAGGACACATGGAAAGCCGCATAGCGCGCAAAAAAATTATGGATGTCCGTGGGCTGGCCCTTGGTATCGAATAGACAGAACTCCTTATCCCCACTGAACCAGCAGGGCTCCAACCCATGGTCCGCCTCCAGCTTTTCCAGGAACTCCGCCAGCGGAGCGTGACCAGTGACCGTCCACTCCGGCGGAGCATCGGCGAGAAAGGTCATGGCATGGATGCAGGAGAGCCCAGAGGAGAAGGTCCCCGCGCTGTATTTCAAGGGCTTGCCATGCTTCAGCATCCATATGATCAGACTGCTGTAGGTAAGAAAAAATAACAGCTTGGAAAAGGTATCGTGACAATAGCTGAAGTATCCGCCGTCCGTCTGCACCAGTTCGTCTGAGGACGTACCATCCAGAAGAAAGCCGTAGCCCATCTCGGAAAGGGCTGCGTAGAAGAACATCCAGAAAGGCGGGCAGCCGGAGGACTTTTTTTCCACCCAACGGTACAGGCTCTCTTGTGCAAGGCAGTCCTTCGCGCTCTTTGCCATATTTCCGTGCCGAAAGCCCTTCCACTCCTCCAACTGGTGGTCCATCCTTTGGGAGAGGATACCGCCGTCTTCTTGGCCCATCTCCCGCAGGTACAGCTTGTAGGATGCTGGGATAGAGCAGCCGTATCGTTCCATGAGCAGCTGCTCCAAGGCCTGGATATCCTCCTCTGGCGCAGGCTTGAGATCTTTGAGCCGCTCCGGCTCAAAGACAGAAACACATCGTTTGACCTTTCGGAACAGCTCCTCTTCGGAACGTGGAGGACAGGTGAACAGTGTGCGAAGATCGCATCGCATGGCGATGCCCCCTTCCTGCTGATCATATCAACATTTTACGGGCTCTTACCGAATCTGAGCATCACCGGCTCATCTCTTCTGTCCCGCCGCCTTATAGGCCTCCGCCTGGTCCAGCAGCTCCGCCGCGCTCTTGCGCAGGGCGTCAGTGACGGCGGCCCCGCCGATGAGGCGGGCCAGCTCCTCCTCCCGGTCCTGGCGCTCCAGCCAGCCTACTCTGGTATAAGTGCGGCCCTTCTCCTCCCCCTTCTCCACCATGAAATGGACGTCTGCCATCGCGGCGATCTGGGGCAGATGGGTGACGCACAGCACCTGCTTGCGGTCGGCCACGTCGGCCATCTTCTCCGCCACCTTCTGGGCGGCCCGGCCGGAGACGCCGGTGTCCACCTCGTCGAAGACCAGGCTCCCGATCCCGTCGTCCTCGGCCAGTACGTTCTTCAGGGCCAGCATGATCCGGGCCAGCTCACCGCCGGAGGCCACCTTCTGGATGGGCTTGAGGGCCTCGCCCAGGTTGGCGGACATCAGGAACTGGACCTGGTCCATACCAGTGTCGTCCATACCATCCTGGGCGGAGCTGGGGGCGAATTCGGTGACGAACTGCACCTTGGGCATGTCCAGCTGGCGCAGCTCCTCCTGGACACGCTCTTGGAGGGCTCCCGCCGCTGTCCGGCGGGCCTTGGACAGTGCCTCTCCCCTCTTTCTGGCCTCTTCCCGGGCCCTGTCCAGCTCCTTTTCCAGGTGCTGGATAGTGTCATCTGCGTCCTGGATCTGCTCCAGCTCGGTCCTGCACCGTTCCAGATAGTCCAGCATGTCGGCCACTGTAGGGCCGTATTTCTTTTTTAGACGGTAGATCACGTCCAGCCGGCTCTCCAGCTGGTCCAGCTCCTCGGGGGAGAAATCGAAGCCGTCGGCGAAATCCCGGACCGTCTCGGCCGCGTCGTCAGCGGTGTACCGCAGAGCGATGAGCTTCTCTCCCAGCTCCTCTAATTGGGGGCTCAGACGGGTCACAGAGCGGACCGCCCCTTCCGCCTGACCGATCAGGTCGCAGGCGCCCTGGCTGTCCTCCCCTCCGAACAGGGCGAACTGGGCCTCCTGAAGGGCCTCCATCAGCTTTCCCGCCCCTCGGAGCAAGGTCTTCCGGGCATCCAGCTCCTCGTCCTCTCCAGGCCACAGCTCCGCCCGCTCCAGCTCCCGGATCTGGTATTCCAGGGTATCCACCCGACGGGAACGCTCTGCCTCATCCATCTCCAGGGAGGCGATCTCCCGCCGCAGCTCTGTCACAGCGCGGTAAGAGGTCTGAAATCCCTCCAGCAGAGGGCCCGTTTTGCCAAAGCTGTCCAGATAGCCTAAGTGACATTCCGGGTCCAGCAGCTGCTGACCGTCGTGCTGGCCATGGATGTTCAGCAGCTGACGGCCCAGGTCCCGCAACTGTGCCACTGTCACCAGCCGGCCGTTGATCCGGCACAGATTCTTCCCGTCTCCCCGAATCTCCCGTTGGAGCAGCAGCTCCTCCTCCTGGGGGCCCAGACCGTTGTCCTCCAGCCAGGGGAGCTGCGGCAGGTCGGTGAAGACAGCGGTGACCAGAGCCGACTTGGACCCGGTGCGGATCAGCTCCCGGCTGGTCCTCTCCCCCAAAACGGCACTGATCGCATCGATGACGATGGACTTGCCTGCACCGGTCTCACCGGTAAGGACATTGAAGCCACCGCCGAACTGGATATCCACCGATTCGATGATAGCGATGTTCTCGATATGAAGTAAGGAGAGCATAGCCCATCCCCTCCTGTCCTGATTTATCTCAGCAGCTTGTGTACCTCACTGGTGAATTGCTGGGCCAGACCGTTGTCCCGCATGATGAGGATCCCGGTGTCATCCCCTGCCAGACTGCCCACCATGCCTTCGATGTCCATGGAGTCCATCGCGGAGCAGGCGGCGGAAGCCAAGCCCGGCATGGTGCGCACCACCACGATATTTTGGGCGACATCCACCGACACGACCCCCTCCTTGAAAATATTGCGCAGGCGGGTGTCTAGGGTGGAGGACGTTTTCCGGTCGGACTGGGCGTAGCGATAGCCCCCCGTCCCTGTGAGCTCCTTCACCAGGCGCAGGTCTTTGATGTCCCGGGAGATCGTGGCCTGGGTGGTGGTGAAGCCCCGGGCCTTCAACTCCTCCAGGAGCTGTTCCTGGGTCTCCACGTCCTTGGACTGGACGATCTTCAAGATCTCGCTCTGCCGTACGTTTTTCATGGAGCAAGCCCCCCTAGCTTTTGATCGATGACTTGGTAGAAGCTGCGGTCGGCCAGCTGCACCAGCTGGGTACAGCGTTCCGAACGGCGGATCTCTACCCGGTCGCCTCCGGTCAGACGGACGGCTTTCCCACCATCTACTGACAAGTATAGATACTTTCTATTCCCTCTGGGGAGCTGGACTGTGACCACACGCTCCGGCGCCAGCACCATGGCGCGGGCAGCCAGCTGATGTGCACAGACCGGGGTGATGATGATACAGTTGGAGGTGGGCTCTACGATGGGCCCGCCTGCCGACATGGAGTAGGCTGTGGAGCCGGTGGGGGTGGCGACGATCACGCCGTCCCCTGTAATGGAAGTGGCCTTTACACGGTCTGCCAGCACCTCCATCTCAGCGACCCGGGCCATAGATCCTTTAGAGATGACAGCATCGTTGAGGGCAATGTCCTGGCAGATCAGCTTGTCCCCCCGAAGGACCCGCACATCCAGCATCATCCGCTCCTGGATGGTGTACATGCCGTGGACTAGGGGGGCCAGCAGGGGCAGTTCTCCTCGTTCCAGCTCCGCCATGAAGCCCACACTTCCCGTATTGACCCCCAGGATAGGCACATCATGGAGGGTAGCGTCCCGAGCAGCATGGAGGATGGTCCCGTCCCCGCCGAAGCAGATCAAAAGATCTGCAGTGGGCAGTTCTTTGTCCAGTGCTGACAGAGACAGGTTCCGGGGCAGATCCAGGCGGTCCCCTTTCTTAGGCTGGAAGGGCAGGCACAAGACGGTCTTAGCCCCTGCATGTTCCAAGATCCGCCTGGCCTCCAGGGCCACCCGCAGGCCCCTGTCCCGGTATGGATTGGAGCTCAGTACGATCTTCATGGCTGCTCCTCCTTCCAGACACTGTGGGAGCGGTCCACCAGGGCCCTCAAGTCCTCCTCATAAGCCGGGCCCTCTCCGGCCTGGAGCCAGCCCAGATACTCGATGTTGCCCTCCGGGCCCTTTATCGGTGAAAAGGTGATATCCTTTACAGAGAAGCCCGCACGGGCGGCATGGCCCAGGAAGTGCTCTAATACCTCCAGATGGACCTCCGGGTCTCGGACCACCCCTTTTTTGCCCACTTTTTCCTTTCCGGCCTCGAATTGAGGCTTGATCAGACACACTGCCTGGCTCCCCTCTTTGACCAGCGGACGCAGGGCAGGCAAGATCAGATCCAGGGAGATGAACGCCACATCAACAGAAAAGAAGTCCAGCGGTTCTGGGATCTGTTCTACGGTCAGATAGCGGGCATTGGTCCGCTCCATGCACACCACCTGGGGATGGATGCGCAGCCGCCAGTCCAGTTGGTTGCGGCCAACATCCACCGCATACACCTTCGCCGCCCCATTTTGGAGCATACAGTCGGTGAATCCGCCCTTAGAGGCCCCGATATCAGCGCAGATCCTCCCGTCCAGACAGATGGGCCACAGTTTCAGCGCTTTTTCCAGCTTCAGCCCGCCCCGGCTCACATAGCGCAGAGGATCTTTCTCCCTCACCTGAATGGAGGCGTCCTCTCCTACGGGAGCCCCCGCCTTCAGCTGTTTCTGTCCATCCACATAGACCTCACCCGCCATGATGAGGGCCTGGGCCTTCTGCCGGCTCTCTGCCAGTCCCAGCTCGGTCATCGCCACATCCAGACGTTTTTTAGCCACGACCCAACACCTCCATCGCTTTTTTGGCCAATCCCTCCCCGTCCAGGGATAGGTCCTGTTTCAACAGCGCAGTGGCCCCGTGGGGAACGAAGCCACTTCCGCAGTTGACCAGCGCTGTCTTTACTGGCGACCCAGCCAACTCCAGCTCTGCGGCCAAACGCTGGCCCACACCGCCCTGTGCCGCCTGCTCTTCTGCCACCAGTAAAGTCCCCGTTTTTCGGACAGAGAGCTCGACCAGCTCTGGGACAAGGGGGGTAAGCTGATTTAGCTTTACGACCTCTGCCTGGATCCCTCGTCCCTCCAAAAGCTCAGCCGCCTCCAAGACATCGTTGATCTCCGTCCCATAGCTCACCAGCGTGATATCCTTGCCCCAGCGCAGGATCGCCGCCGGATCCTCCCCGGCAGTGCCCAGGAAATACTTCCCCTCTCCGCCTCTGGGGTAGCGTACCGCCACCGGTCCGCTGAGCTGGAACAGGGCCCGCTCCAGCATCACCTCCAGTTCAGCGAAGCTGGCAGGGGCCAGCACTGTCATATTGGGGATGGTGTCCAGATAGGCGGCGTCGAATACGCCGTGGTGGGTCTCTCCGTCCTCTCCCACCAGACCGGCCCGGTCCACTCCCAACACCACATGGAGGCCGTCGATGGCCGCATCATGGAGGATCATATCATAGGCCCGCTGGAGGAATGTGGAGTACACCGCGAAGACAGGGAGCGCCCCCTGCTTCGCCATCCCGGCGGCCATAGACAGAGCACAGCCTTCCGCGATCCCCACATCGAAGAATCGGTCGGGAAAGGTCTTGGCGAACTGATCCAGACCTGTCCCGCTCACCATGGCGGCGGTGATGGCGCACACACGCCCGTCCCGTTTGGCCAGCCGGAGGAGGGTCCGGCCGAAGACAGCGGAAAAATTGTCGGCGGGTCCCCGCTTGGGCCGTCCAGTGAGGGGATCGAAGGGAGCTACTCCGTGGAAAGCGTCCGGATTCTCCTCGGCAGGCAGAAAGCCTTTCCCCTTTACAGTCTTGACGTGGAGGAGGACCGGCTCATCCAGGTCTTTCGCATACTTCAGGATCTTGGTCAGCCGGGACAGGTCGTGTCCATCCACCGGGCCCAGGTAGCGGAACCCCATATTCTCGAACATGCTGCAGGGCAGCAGGGACTGCTTCAGCGCCTGCTTGACCTGATGGGTCACCCGATACACTGCCCGTCCTGGGCCGGTGGCGTTCATGACCCGGCGGTAGTGCTTTTTGAAGGTGAGGTACTGCGGCTTCAGCCGCTGACGGGCCAGGTGGTCCGCCACTCCGCCCACGTTGGGCGTGATGGACATCCCGTTGTCGTTGAGGATCACCAGCAGCTGCTGGCCACATTCACCGGCATTGGACAGCCCCTCATAGGCCAGCCCGCCGGTGAGGGCGCCGTCGCCGATGAGGGCGATCACCTTGCAGTCCTCCTTCAGCATGGTCCGGGCCCGGGCCATGCCCAGGGCCACCGCCACGGAATTGGAGGCGTGTCCAGCGATGAACGAATCGTGGACGCTCTCATTAGGCTTGGGGAACCCGGCGATCCCTCCATACTGCCGCAGAGTGGGCATGGCCTCCCTCCGGCCGGTGATCATCTTGTGTGGGTAACACTGGTGGCCCACATCGAAGACCAGCCGATCCACCGACGTATCGAACACCCGATGGAGGGCCACTGTCAGCTCCACTGCGCCCAGGTTGGAGGCCAGGTGTCCCCCAGTCTTGGATACATCCTCTATCAGCTCCTGGCGCAGCTGAGCGCACAGAGCATCTCCCTCCTGATCAGACAGGTGGGAGAGGATGGGCTCATATCCCCTTTGGGGGACAGTTTTGGTCAATTCCATATCCCTCCAGGAAGATCATTTTGTCCGGACGGCCAGAGACCGGGCCAGCCAGATGTGGAATCCGGGCACCTCAAAGCCGTCAACAGCATCGATGGCCTGCCGGGTCAGATCCTCTACCAGAGCGGCGCAGCCATCCAGTCCAAGAGCGGTGACGAAGGTGGTCTTCTCGTTGATCCGGTCGGAGCCCACCGGCTTGCCCAGCTCCTCCGGGGAACTGGTGACGTCCAGCATGTCGTCCCGGACCTGAAAGGCCCGGCCCAAAGCCTGGGCATAGGCCGCCACCAGTTCCTGCTGCTGGGCGGTCCCTCCGGCGGCGATGCAGCCCAGCACGGCGGCGGCGGAGATGAGGGCCCCTGTCTTCAGACTCTGGAGCAGCTCCAGCTCCCTCCGGTCCAGAGCCCGGCCCTCCCCTGCCATATCCAGCGCCTGCCCCCCCACCATACCGGCGGGACCGGCGGCGCGGGACAGGCACTGCACCGCTTTCACGATCCGGTCGGCGGGCAGCTCGGCGTTCGTCAAGTGCTCGAAGGCGGCGGTGAGGAGGGCGTCCCCCGCCAGGATGGCGGTGGCCTCCCCATAGACCACATGGTTGGTGGGCCTGCCCCGGCGCAGGCCGTCGTCGTCCATGGCGGGCAGGTCGTCGTGGATCAGGGAGTAGGTGTGGACCATCTCCACTGCGCAGGCGAAGGGCAGTGCCTTATCCGGGTCGCCGCCGCACAGACGGCAGGTCTCCAGGGCGAGGATCGGACGGATCCGCTTGCCGCCGGCCAGCAGGGAGTACTCCATGGCCTCCTGAAGGTCGGCGTGGCGTGGCTCGCCGGCGAATGCCCTGGACAGATATCCCTCCACTGCGGCACGGTCCTGCTCCATCAAACGTGTAAAGTCTTTTCCCATGTCAGTTATCGTCCCCAAAGGGCTCCTCCATGACTTCTTCTGATGCTCCGGCGGTGAGCAGGACCACCTTCTGCTCCGCCTCGTCCAGCTGCTTCGTACACTCCCGCAGCAGCTTGGCCCCCTCTTCGAACAGGGCCATGGCCTTCTCTAAAGGGACGTCTCCCCGCTCCAGCAGAGATACGATCTCTTCCAGCCGGGCCATAGCGCCCTCAAAATCCAGCTTCTTTTTCCCAGCCATGCTCCTACTCCTTTTCACAGTACACGGCAATCTACATCGCCGTCCGATAATGTCAATCTCAGGTCATCCCCTGGGGATACGTCTTTGACAGAGGCGACAGCTCTCCCATCCTCCCGCTGGACGATGGCATAGCCCCGTCCCAGCACCTTCAGGGGGCTCATGGCATCCAGGGATGCGGACAGGGCCCCCAGCCGCTCCCGGCTCTTGGACAGTGTCCGCTCCGCCCCGTTGGGCAGACGGCCGGAGATCTCCCCCAGCCTCTCCCGCTGCCCTGCGGCACAGCGCTGGAGACCATGGACCAGACGGCTGCTCTGATAGTCCATGAGCAGCCGCTTCTCCCGGAAATAGGCGGCGGGATCCGTCATAGGGCGGCTCTCAGACAGACACTCCAGGGCCTGGCGGTATCGGGACAGCTGGACCGACACTGCGCTCTCCAGCCGTTCCCCCGCCCCCAACAGGGCCCCATAGATCTCATTCTGGTCTGGTACTGCCAGTTCGGCGGCGTTGGAGGGGGTGGAAGCCCGCAGGTCGGCTACGAAGTCAGCGATGGTCACATCGGGCTCATGGCCCACAGCGGAGATGACAGGGATCTCTGAGGCATAGATGGCCCGAGCCACGACCTCCTCATTGAAGGCCCATAGATCCTCTATGGAGCCGCCGCCCCGCCCCGTGAGGATCAGGTCAGCGGCCTGATGCCAGTTGGCCCACTGGATCGCGGCCGCGATCTCCTGGGGGGCTTCCGGCCCTTGGACCCGGACAGGGATCACCCTGACCTGGGCCATAGGCCACCTGGCGTCCAGGATCCGGATCATATCCCGCACCGCTGCCCCAGCGGGAGAGGTGATGAGGGCGATCCGCTCAGGGAACACAGGGATAGGCCGCTTATGGGCGGGATCGAACAGCCCCTCTTGGGCCAGCTTCTCCTTCAGCTGCTCGAAGGCAAGCGCCAGGTCCCCCACCCCCTCTGGAGTGAGCCGGACGCAGTACAGCTGATATTGGCCGTCCCGGGGGAAGACGGTCACCCGTCCGGCGGCGATGACCTGCATCCCATTCTCCGGGCGGAATCGGAGAGACTGGGCGTCGCTGCGGAACATGACGCACCGCAGAGCCCCCTCCCCGTCCTTCAAGGTAAAATAGTGGTGCCCCGAGGGATACATCTTGTAGTTGGACAGCTCCCCCCGCACCAGGAGCCGGGACAGGAGGTGGTCCCGGTCCATCATGGTCTTCAGATATCGTCCCACCTGGCTGGGAGTCAGGATAGCGTCCTCCCTCATGGCTGCTCCCCCGTTTTCAGCGCCCGCCAGGTGAGGATGGCCGTCCCCATGGCATTGTCGGTGGAATATCTCGGCTCTGCAAAAATGGCTTGGCAAAACTCGGTCAGAACATAGCGCAGCCGGCGGTTGGAGGCGACTCCGCCGGAGCACAGCACTGGCAGGCCGGGATAACGGTCTTGGGCCTCTACTGTGGCCAGCCGCACCACGCCGCACACCGCATCCAGGGCGAAGCGGGCGATGCTGGCTGGATCTTCCCCCTCCGCCGCCAGGGCTTTTATCTGGTTCTCCATCCCGGACAGAGAGAATGTAAGTTCTTTTAGCTTTACATTCGGCTTTCGACAGGAATCGGCCTGGCGGGACAACTCGTCCAGTGCCTTCCCCGCCGGGAATCGGAGCCCCAGCAGGACGCCGGTGCGGTCGATGAGCTGTCCGGCGGACAGATCGCTGGTGCCGCCGACGATCTCAGCGGTGACGGTGGGACCCTTCGGGTGGACCAGGAGCAGCTCGGTGGTCCCGCCAGACAGGTGCCAGGCCAGGAAGGGAGCATCCAGAAGGTCCAGCCGCCCGGCGGACCAGGCGGCGGCGGCCAGGTGGCCCTCCTGATGGGACCAGGGATAAAAAGGGACGCCCAGCGCCGCTGCGATCCCCCGGCCCTGAGACTCTCCGGCTAGGAAGCAGGGCATGTAGGAGCCCTCCACCGCTCTGGGACGGGCAGAGGCCCCCACAGCCTGGATCTCAGCCAGCTCCCCTGCCCCCGCCAGCTCCTCCAGGAGCTGGGGCAGGCGCTTTACATGCTGGAACAGGGCGTCGCTCTGCCGCAGGCCCAGTTCCCCAGGTCGGACGTCCAGGAGACAGCTGGTATCCTTCCCCTCCGCCCCGTCGAAGACGGCGGCAGAGGTGGTGTAATTACTGGTGTCCAGCCCCAGGACAGACATCACACATCCTCCTCCGGAAGGGGCTTCTTCTCTGGTCTGGGCGGGGTGTCCTCGAACTCCGTCCGGACGAAGGTGCCCAAGATGCCGTTAAGGAAGGAGACTACTTCCACCGGCTCATATTTCTTCGCGATCTCCACGGCCTCGTTGATGGCGGCGGCGTTGGGGATGTCGGGCATGTAGAGCACCTCATACATCGCGGTACGCATGACGGCTGCCGCCATACGGGGGATCCGGGCGAAGGCCCAGCCCACAGAATACCGGCTGATGTAGTCATCCAGCTCTGCTCCATGAGCGAACACGCCCTGGACCAGGTCCCGTATGTAACGCTCCTGTTTCTCGTTCGGGAACTGCTCATAAAGGGGCAGTTCCTCCGCCAGCTCTTGGAAACGCTCTTGGGTCAGCTCTGCGTCCAAGATCTCTTGGGCGCTGCGGCTGTCGAAGCCCAAAGCAAAGATGATGTGTATGGCGATCTCTCTCGCGCTGCTTCTTGTCATAGGTACAGCCTCCTAATATCGGTCCGTAAACTTCCTAGACTATTATATACATGGATATACAAAAAGAAAAGCCCCAATTTGAAAATCTTTTGCAAACGGACGTTCTGTCCGATCTAGGTCCTTCTCTGGGCAGGCAAGGTGGTCATCTCTGCACAGCCATCGAAAAAGATCGCAGCGCGCCATTATCCTTTCGTGCGATCGTCCGATATATATATCTGATAAGGAGATCGGATATTTTGATAAGGATATCGATCCACAAGGAGAGAGCTCTATGATAGATGGGATCAGACAGAGATACACCAGGATAGACAGCACGAACAGACAGTGGCCCGATGAGAGCAGGGACGACTTTTATCGCAGACTGCTTCAGGCGGCGGAGGAGCGGAGAGAGACCGCCGACAGGACCGCGGTGCTGGCCGCCAGATACGGCGGGAACAAAGTGGACCTGACGGATACCCAAAAAGAGATGTTGTCCGAAACGTACGACCTCCAGGACATGTCCCGAGAGGATCTGGAGGCGCTGCTCCAGGACTTAGAGGCGATCGGCTGCTTTTCGGGGGAAGAGGCTTGGATCCTCGGATACAGCGTCCCCTCCCGTCTGAATGGGATCTGGGCCGCACCGGGCCCTGATGTGCCGGAGGTCTCCCTCCGTTTCCAGCATCCCGGCGGCGATCTCCTGGAGTGGGCCCGTTTCCGCGCATCCTATCAGACTATCGGTCCGGATGGGGTCCTCTGCTACGACAGGACCGCCCTGCTGTTTGGAAAGCTGTATGATATCCTGACCCAAATATAGGACAGAGCCGGATCTAAAAACAGGGGCGCTCTTATGAGCGCCCCTGTCTTCAGCGGTAGAATTTGTGATTGCCCAAGGTAGCGATGTGCTCCTTGTTCCTGGAGGCCCAGCTGTTGACGCTGGAGTCGAAGAAGAGGGCCCCTCTGGTCTCCTCCACCTCTCCGCCGTCCATCACCAGTTTGGCAGCGATGGTGCTGGACTGAGTGGGCTCCGTGGCGGCCAGGACACCGGAAGCGTAGGTGGTGAACTGGTTCTTTTGAGCCAGGACCCCCTCCACCGTATCCGGGAAGATGGGGTCGGCCACACGGTTGAGGACCACGCTCCCAACGGACATCTGACCTTCCAGGCTCTGGTTGCCGCTCTCCCGCTGGATCACTCTGGAGAGCCAGAACAGGTCGTTCTGATCATAGAAGCTGTCGCCGGGTAGGATCGCGCCGGTGCCGCGGGTGATGGTGATGGTGCCGTTGACACCGTCATAGCCCACAGCAGCATCGAACGCCTTGGCCACCGTCCGCAGAGGGACAGAGACCTGGAAGTCCTCTGTGAACTGCACCCCCTCCGGGATGTAGAGGTAGCGTCCGTTGGCCGACAGGAAGATCGCCCCCACATGGGCGGTCAGAGACAGGCCTTGGGTGGTGACCGTCATGGTCTCGCCGTCCCAGCCGATCTGTGCCGTGGGATCCAGGACCTGTGCCATAGCGGACAGAGATACATAGGTGGTATCGTTCTGGAGCCGCTTGCCCAGGCCCAGAGGTGCGGGCTGTCCATCGATGAGCAGGCTGTTGTCAACAGTGGCTTCCATGCTCTCGGCGTCCTCCGCGACCTCCAGGGGGTCGAGGCCGGAAGCGGCGATCACGGATCGGGCGAACTCTGTGTCGAGCGTCTGCGCGTCAGTCTCAAGCGCCGTCTCGTTGGAGACGGAGCTCTCCTCCTCTGCCAGGATGGTGGCCGCCGGCTCTTTGGGAACAGCTGCGGCACCCATCAGGAGGAGCA
Source organism: bacterium 1xD42-67 (assembly GCA_003612335.1). Classification (GTDB taxonomy): domain Bacteria; phylum Bacillota; class Clostridia; order Oscillospirales; family Oscillospiraceae; genus Lawsonibacter. The sequence goes on along the minus strand of RAYO01000005.1, from coordinate 153,633 downwards.
AGGCAAAGGCGCAAAGCACAACGGAAAATAGCTTGCGTGTCATTGTCTACACTCCTATGGATACAGATTTTGCCAAAATTATGACAACCAAAAGCAACCTCTGTTACTTTTGTAACCACATTGTAACCAATCGAGGAGGGCAAAGCAAGGGCAAAACTGCCTATAAATCTAAACGCGATCTTGTTCGATCTGTTCGAATCAGTCAGGTATATCCGTTATTCTCCCTATTTTTTCCCAGCTATCCCAATATCCGGCAAAAGGAGACGCCCCGCCCCCGGGCCGTTCCGGCCGGAGACGGGGGCAGAAAAAGGAGGGTCAGATCCCCCTGTCCAGAGTCTTGCGCAGACGGATCTTGCCTGCCAGCGCCTGATCGATCATGTCCAGGAACCTCTCCCGGTCCTCAGGCAGGCCGCCCTTCAGAGGCAGGTAGTTGGAGGCGTGGTTGCTGGTGAAGTGGAGGGGGGCCACATCCAGATGCTCGATGAGCAGACGGCATTCCTCCAGCACGTGGTCGGCAGAACAGACCTGGAACCGCCCGGCCAGCACGTCTTCCCCTAAGGGGGTGCCCTTGGCTGGGGCGAAGGTCATGGCGGACAGATGCCGGGGCTTCATCGCATTGATCATCTTGGCGGTGGACAGGATGTGCTCCCTCCAGTCGCCCCCCTCCCCATTGGCCCCAGTCATCCCCAAGATGATCGTGACCCAGAGATCGATCCCTGCCTCCACCAGCCGCTGGCCGGCCAGCAGCATCTGATCGGCAGAGCAGCCCTTATGGATGAACTGGAGGACCTGTTCGCTGCCGCTCTCCACCCCCAGATAGGCCCGGGACAGCCCCGCTCCGTGGAGGGCCCGCAGCTCCTCCGGAGACTTGGACAGAGTGCTCTTGGGCCCGGCGTAGAGGGTCACCTTCTCCAGTTTGGGGAAGCTGTCGTACAGCTTGCGGAGGATCTGCATCAGCTCCTCCGTCTTCATGATGATAGCGTCTCCGTCCATGAGGAACACCCGCCGCAGCTCCGGACCGTAGTAGTCCCGAGCCATGTCGATGTCCTCCAGGATCTCGGTCACCGGACGGATCCGGAATCTCTTCTCCTTGTACATCCCGCAGAAGGTGCACTGGTTGTTGGAGCAGCCGATGGTGCATTGGAGCAGATAGCTCTTCCACTCCCCCGGCGGCCGGTACAGCAGGTCGCTGTCGTAACGCATACAGTAAAGCCCCTTTCCTTTACAGTTCTTCCACAGGCTGGCCCTCTCTGAAGACCTTCCTGATGTTCTTCTCCGCCTTGCTCCGGGGCAGCATGACCTCGTGCCCGCAGCCCTGGCAGCGCATCTTGAAGTCCATCCCCACCCGCAGGACCAGCCATTCCTGACTGCCGCAGGGGTGGGGCTTTTTCATCTTTAAAATATCGTTGACGTGGATGTCCATGCTGTCCTCCTTGCTCTGTTGTCTCCTTATTATAGGATAATATGCAGGGGCATGTCAACCACGGCATCGGCGGGTGAGGGCTCATGGGAGGCTTGCGGCCAATGTCCGTTATTCCGCATAGATCACATAGAAACATATTGACATTTTTGAGCATATTTGCTATGATGTTTTCGACGATCTGGAAAGGAGGCGTTTCCAATGGGCTGATCTGGACCGGCGGGGCTGTCCCCGCCGGGAGCTATATCACGATTCGTTGACAGGATCGGAGGTATCCTATGGAAAATGAGCCGTCTTCCCGAGCTTTATACAAAAATGTCCTGTTGACCCTGCTGTTCCTGCTGCTTTTTGGCCCGGTCCTATATGTCTATCTCCTCTACTCCCCCTTTATATTCAGGATGACCAACTTCCCTGTTCCTTCGCACGATGTGGCTTCCTATCAGAAACTCGTCGATGCCTGCGCTCCCCATCAAATGATCATGCCGGATGAGAGCACCTTTCCCTTCGACAGCGACAGCACCACATATACAGTAGGCTTGTCCTCGCGGTCTAAGATCAAATGGCACAAAAATGTGAAGACATATCATGTTCACTCAGGCATGGAAAGTGGATCGGGCAGGTGGTGGTGGTGTCTGGACTGCTCCCGCAATCAAGAGGATCTCTCGGGAAGTCACATGGAAAAGTACCGGGATATCCCAATCTATTGGTGGTTCAAACATTATTATCGCTCCTATAATGACGGAACCGCGAATGGATCTTTGACCTACGATCTTCACTTGCAATTCTTATTAGGAGACTTCGAGTATCATTTAAACATCGGCGTTGAATCAAAGAATCATTTTGACGAAACGATCGGGAACGAACTTAGACCTATGGTACACTCTATCATCGACCAGTGGTATACAGAAGATGGGGCCGTACCGGGGCCAGATCCGCTATAAGGCGGCGGTCTATTTCTTTTCCAGACATTCAAAGCAGAGCTCCAGCATCCCGCTCTGTAAGATATCCTCCACGACCGCCTCCACCAGCGGCCGGGACAGCTCCTCCACCAGGATCAGATGAGGGATATCCAGATATCGTCCAGACAGACACTCCCCTGTCTGGCGATTTTTCTCCGCAAGGGTCTTTATGTTTTGATAGGTCGCAAAGAGAGCTGCCCAGCGGCTCCCATCCTCCAAGGTGACGATCACATCGGAATTGTCATCCAGCGGGTCATAACTGGGCCACGCCTCAAACTCACACCAGATCTTCATAGCGCCTGATCCACTATTTTCCAGCAGGTCAGCTTTTTTTCGCTCCAACGGTAGGTAAAAATAGTCTCATGCAGCATATAGAGGCCGTCCTCAAAGGCAAATTCTCCCTCAAACTCGTTGTGGAATATCATCCTTTCCTCTGGGATGGAATACAGCCAGATATTGTTATCCCGAATCAGAAACAGCCGGGTCTCATCCTGAGACAGAGCAAAATTCTGAATCAGCTCCTCTAATATGATCTTCCGGGGGGTACCACCAGAGGCAGAGGGATAGATCACAAGCTGTGACGAGATTTCACCGCCCTCGACCGGACCCTTGCACAGCAGATATAACTGACCGGACGGGCCCAGCATACACTTGGTGAACGGCTCACTATCAGCCAGCTTTATCAGCTTGTTTTCAGCCAAGTCATAGCGCAGGATGGCGCTGCCGTTCAGGACGAGAAAGGAATTTTCGTTCTCCTTCCAGATCCCGCAGCAGGTATCCACCTTCTTTTTCCGGGTATTCTCGGTGTTGAGGTCGAACACGTTCAAAAATCCGCCGTTCCAGTTCATCAGCAGGAGCGTGTCTCCCCCGTTGAAGCCCGCATAGTCCATATATTGGGGCACACCCTTTTTATAGGCGCGCCGCACACTGAGGTCGCTCCGGTCCAGCTCCAGGATCCGTTTATTCAGCACCGCAAACATCCTGTCCTTCTCTATGTGGACGCACCTTGTGCAGTCCCGTGTCAGGACACTTGCCAGCTCCTCCCCTGTTTCAGCAGACAGCTTCCGCAGCCGCATGGAGGAGTAGTAGGACCCCCAGCCGTCAGAGACATAAAAGACAGCCGGGTCAAAGGGGTCCAGGACGGGCGGCATCACGCCCCCGCCGCTGATGTTGTTTTTCATATGGATGGACCATTTTTTATAAAGCTCCATTCCGACGCTCCTTTTTATAAAGAAAGCCGGACGCCGCAAAGCGTCCGGCTTTGAGATCCTTCCTTATTTAGCCAGAGCGGCGGTGTCGATGGCGATCATCAGCTCCTCGTTGGTGGGGATGACCAGAGTGCGGACCGTTGCGCCCTCGGCGGAGATGTCGATCTCCTCGCCCCGGACCTTGTTCTTCTCCGGGTCGATCTTGATGCCCATGAACTCCAGGCCGGAGACGATGCTGGCCCGGTTGCCGCCGCCGTTCTCTCCCACGCCGGCGGTGAAGATGACGGCGTCCACCCCGCCCATGGCCGCGGCGTAGGAGCCGATCAGCTTCTTCACACCGTACTCGAAGACCTGGACAGCCAGAGCGGCCCGGGCGTTGCCCTCCTCCCCGGCCTTCTCCAGATCGCGGAAGTCGGAGGAGACGCCGGAGATGCCCAGCACGCCGGACTTCTTGTTCATGACGCTGAGCATCTCCTTGATGTCCATGTCATACCGGCCCATGAGATACTCCAGGATCCCGGCGTCGATGTCGCCGGTGCGGGTGCCCATGGGAAGACCGGCCAGGGGGGTGAAGCCCATGGAAGTGTCCACGCTCTTGCCGCTGTCCACAGCGGTGACGGAGGAGCCATTGCCTAAGTGACAGGAGATCAGCTTCAGCTCCTCGATGGGCTTGCCCAGCATAGCGGCGGCCCGCTGGGCGACATATTTGTGAGAGGTGCCGTGGAAGCCGTAACGGCGGACCTTGTCAGTCTCATAGTACTCATAGGGCAGGGCATAGGTGTAAGCTACAGGGGGCATGGTCTGGTGGAAGGCGGTGTCGAACACGGCCACCATGGGAGTGCCGGGCATGAGGGCCTGGCAGGCCTTGATGCCGATGATATTGGCGGGGTTGTGGAGGGGGGCCAAGGGGTCGCACTCCTCGATGGCGGCCATGACCTCGTCGGTGATGAGGACAGACTGGGCGAACTTCTCGCCGCCGTGGACCACCCGGTGGCCCACCGCGTCGATCTCCTCCATGGAGCCGATCACGCCGTTCTTGGGGTCAGCCAGCGCATCCAGTACGGCCTTGATGGCCTCGTTGTGGGTGGGCATCGCCACGTCGGCCTCTTTGATGGCCTCTTTGCCCTCGGGCTTATAAGTGAACTTACCGTCGATCCCGATCCGCTCGCATAGGCCCTTGGCCAGCACCTTCTGCGTCTCGGGGTCCAGCAGCTGATACTTCAGGGAGGAGCTGCCAGCGTTGATCACCAAAATGTTCATGGGAATCGTCTCCTTCTCAAATCAAATTTGGGTTGCCTCCCGCCGGAGAATGTATTACAATGGGACAGGATGGAGGCGGCCCGGCCGATGCCTCTATTCTAACGCTTTTTTCCTATTTGGACAACCTCTTTTTTATTTTTCTTCCATTTAATTTTTCAGGAGGGCCGCCTTTGAAGACCATCGGGATCGTTGCGGAATATGACCCCTTCCATACCGGGCACGCTTGGCATATCGCCCAGACCAGACGGCTCCTGGGAGAAGGCTCTGCCGTAGTGGCTGTGATGAGCGGGAATTGGGTCCAGAGGGGCTCCTGCGCTGTCACCGACAAGTGGACCAGGGCCCGGATGGCCCTGGCCGGAGGAGCGGACCTGGTGCTGGAGCTGCCCACCGTGTGGGCCGTCTCCTCCGCGGAGGGTTTTGCCAAAGGGGCCATATCCATCTTGGCGGCCACAGGTGTGGTGGATGTCCTCTCCTTCGGCAGTGAGAGCGGAGAGACCGCTCCCCTTTGGAAACTGGCCCGATGCCTCAACGGTCCCCAGTTCTCCCAGGCCCTGCGCCAGGAGCTGGGACCGAAAAGATCCTTTGCCCAGTGCCGCCGTCAGGCCGCAGCCAGACTGCTGGGAGAGGAGACTGCCGCTCTGCTGGACACGCCCAACAACAATCTGGGGGTGGAGTACCTGCGCTTCCTGCCTCCGGAGATGGAGGCGGTCACGGTCCTCCGCCGGGGAGCGGGACATGACAGCGGGGCAGCGCTGGACGGATTCGTCTCCGCCTCTCTCCTGCGCCAGTCTCTCAAAGCGGGAGACGTGACAAGTATCTCCCCTTTCCTATCCTTGCTCTGGAAGGGAGAGCCCGCCGACTTGAAGTGGTGCGGACGGGCCCTTATCGCCCGGCTGCGCTCTATGACACAAAAGGAGGCGGAGGCCCTCCCCGGCGGCGGAGACGGTCTGGCCGCCCGTCTGCTGCATGCCGCCCGGCAGACGGCTGACCTGGAGGAGCTGTATGCTTTGACCAAGACCCGCACCTATACGCATTCCCGGGTGCGGCGGCTGGCCCTGTGCGCACTGCTGGGCCTGCGGAAGGAGGATATCCCTACCTCTCCCCCCTATATCCGGGTGCTGGGCTTCGACCAACGGGGACAGGCTCTTTTGAGAGAGATGGCCTCTAGAGCCTCTCTGCCGTTCTTCGTGAAGTCGGCCCACATCCACGACAGGACCTTTCACCGCTTCTCCCCTGAGGCTCAGGCGCTCTTTGCCCTGGAGGAGCGCTTCACGGACCTGTTCGCCCTCTGTTTCCCTACCCCGCGGCCCGCCGGGCTGGAGTGGACCACCAGCCCCGTGGTCCTCAAGTAGTACTGCTCTTCACTTATCTGCAAAAAGGAGGCTCCATGAAGACCAAACGAAAGCTCTCGATATCCAGCCGGACATGGATCTTGTCAGGATGTCTCACTGTCCCTCTGGCGCTGGTGATCCTGTTCCAGAGCCTGAAAAGCAGTCAGGACCTCATGTCTGCCTGGGTCTTCGGCGTCATGGCCCCCCTTGAGCAGGCTTTAGGCAGGCTGTGGTCCCTCTTCCCCTTTTCCGTGGCAGAGGTCCTCACAGCCCTGTTCCTCACTGGATGTGTCATCTGGCTGGTGCGGACGGCAGTGCTGGTCTTCCGCCAGAGAGCGCTTCTCCCCTGTCTGCGGCGGCTGCTGGCCCTGACCGCAGTCTGGCTGTGGCTGTGGGCAGGGCTGTGCTGGCTGTGGAACGCCGCCTATTATGTCCCCTCCTTCGCTCAGCGGGAGGGACTGGAGACCGGTCCATACTCAGTGGAGGAACTGGCCGCCGTCACTGAGCATTTTGCCCAGCGTGCCGCCGCTCTGGCCCCCCAGATGACCAGAGATCCAGAGGGACACTTCGCCGAGGATCTGTCCAGCTGTTTCGCCCGGGGGACTGGGATCTACCGCGATATCGCCCAGCGCTTCCCTTCTCTGGACGTCGAACCTGTAAGGGCAAAACCCTTGCTCTGCTCTAGACTGCAAAGCATCCTTGGCTTTACTGGGATCTATTTCCCCTTCACCGGAGAGGCCAACGTGAACGTGGATGCCCCCGCCTGTCTGCTGCCCTCCACCATCGGGCATGAGATGGCTCACCAGCGCATGGTCTCTTCCGAGTTGGAAGCTAATTTCGTGGGGATCTCCGCCTGCATCTCCTGTGATGACCCAGTGTTCCAATACTCCGGATATCTCATGGGGCTGATCAGCCTGAGCAATGCCCTGTGGTCCGCCTCTCCAGACGCCTGGAATCGAATCGCCGAACAGTACTTGGATCAGGAGCTGTCCATCGACTGGAACGACAATATCGCCTACTGGAACGCGCTGGCTTCCCCTGTGGAGGATGTGGCCGGAGATGTATACGACTCTTTCCTGAAGAGCAACGGTCAGGACTTGGGCATCCGCTCCTATGGGGCCTGTGTGGACCTTCTGGTCAACTATTATGGTCCAAAGATATCGCAGGAGTGATAAGGCATATCGGCCACGAACGAACAGACCAGCCGGATGGACCATTCCCATCCGGCTGGTCTGTCTATCGTTTCCAGTCTGAGATAGACGGACAGAGCAGCGGTCACGCTTCTCCGCCGCAGACCGCATTCGATCCTCATCGTCTTTTCTTGTGCTTCCTTCCCAACAGGCCCGGAATCGCTCCGCCGCACAGGCAGGCGCTCAAGATCCCAGCTCCGCCGTTGGCAACGGAGGTCCCCTCATAGGCGATGAGCCCTGCGGTGAGCAGCAGCAGGAACAACACGGTCCCTGTGCCCAGGCCCACCAGCAGAGAGCGGCCTCTCACCTGCCGGACGGCCCAAGTCCCGCCCACCAGTGCGCCTAAGATGCAGACGGCCAGTACCGCCCCATACATCCCGCTCACCGGCAGCATCCCCGCCGAGACCAGCACTGCACACACCAAAAGCGCCAGGATCGTAGTCACCCCAGCCAGTACGCCCCCCTTGAGCACCTCACACATGGCGTTGAGCCACTGGCTGCCCATCTCCTCCGTGCGACGCTCCTTCTTCTTCATAAAAAACACCCTCCCCCACGGTCTGATAAAACCTATGCGGGAAGGGTGAAAGACATGCCTGGTCTTAATTTACTTGACGGGCTCAGATGCGGAGACGTTTTTGGTAGACACAGCCCACTTTGTGAACTCGATACGCACCCGGTCAGCACTGGTCTCGATAACGATCGTGCTCTCATCCACCTTACAGATCGTGCCCACGATACCGCCGATGGTAGTGATGACATCTCCCACCTTCAGGGAATCGCGCAGGTTCTGGGCCTCCTTCTTCCGCTTGTTCTCAGGACGGATCATGAGGAAGTACACCATAGCGAACATCAACACGATCATCAATGCGAAATCCATAAAACTTTCCTCCAAAACTACTGTAAGATCATTATGTCATTTGACACAGTGAAAAATATTATAACGGATATTTCCCCAGTTGACAAGCCCTTTTGGGAAATTTTATCCGCCGGATGGGCATTGTGCACCGCTACAGGGCCGGCCGGTCCAGCAAGCCGGAATACTTGGTCCGGAAGTCCTCGAAGGTGCCGCTGTCGATGCTCTCCCGGATCCGTGCCATCAGTTCGTTATAGAAGTGGAGGTTGTGGAGCACCGCTAGGCGCATCGCCAGCATCTCCCCCGCCGTCAGCAGGTGGCGCAGATAGGCCCGGGAAAAGGACCTGCAGGCGGGACAATCACAGGTGGGATCGATGGGCCGGGGGTCCAGCTTGTACTTCTCGTTCTTGATGTTGATGGTCCCCTGCCAGGTGTACAGCTTGCCGTGGCGGGCGTTCCGGGCGGGCATGACGCAGTCGAAGAAGTCGATGCCGCGGGCCACCCCCTCGATGATATTGGAGGGGGTGCCTACCCCCATCAGATACCGGGGCTTGTCCTTTGGCATAAAGGGTTCAACTGCATCGATGATGTCATACATCACCTGGGTGGGCTCTCCCACCGCCAGGCCGCCGATGGCGTAGCCGTCACAGTCCAGCTTGGCGATCTCCTTCATGTGCCACACCCGCAGGTCGGCGTAGGTCCCACCCTGATCGATACCAAAGAGCTGTTGCTGAGGGTCCACGGTATCTGACAGGCTATTGAGCTTGTCATGCTTTGCCACACAGCGCTCCAGCCACCGGGCTGTCCGCTCGCAGGACGCCTTCACGTACTCATAGGGGGACGGGTTCTCTACGCACTCGTCAAAAGCCATAGCGATGTCGCTGCCCAGGTTGGACTGGATCTGCATGGACTCCTCCGGACCCATGAAGATCCGCCGGCCGTCGATATGGGAGGCGAAGGTGACCCCCTCCTCTGAGATCTTCCGCAGGCCGGACAGGGAGAAGACCTGGAATCCGCCGCTGTCGGTGAGCATGGGGCCGTTCCAGCCCATGAACTTGTGGAGCCCGCCCATCTGACGGATGACAGCGTCCCCGGGACGCAGATGGAGGTGGTAGGTGTTGGAGAGCTCCACCTGACAGCCGATCTCCTTCAGATCGTGGGCGGACACCGCACCCTTGATCGCCCCCTGGGTGCCCACGTTCATGAATACAGGGGTCTGGACCACCCCGTGGGTGCAGGTGAATATCCCCCGCCGGGCTCTCCCCTCTTGTTTCAAAAGCTCAAACACGTAAAAACTCCTTTATTTTAATATAGTTCTTATCCAAGGGCCTCGATCTCTTTTTCGATATCGATCGGGGAGCCGTCCATCAAAGTGATCTTGGCCCGCTCTTCTGCGGATAATTTCTCAATGAAGATACAGTACTCGTTAGGATACCCGCCCACAAATTCCATTTTTGACATATGGACCTGGCTTGGGTCGTGGATCCAGAGGCAGGGTCTCTGGTCCGCCCAGAAGCGTGTCAAGGTAAGGACTTGGCCGTTGTAGATCACATTTTTTCCCATATCGAGCTCCTCAAATGCAAACTATTATTTCGGTAAGCCGTCAAAAAACGCCCGCAGCTCCGCCTTGCGCTCTGGGGCGAGCTGAGACTTCTTCACCCCTTGCACCGCCCCCTCCAGAGCGGTGAGCTTGTGGAAGCAGACGTCCAGCCCTTGGGCTTTCATGCGCAGGCAGGCCATCTCGGCCCCCAGCTCCTTCAGCTCCTCCGAGTCGTGGATCTCCACTTGGTCCAGCAGCCGGGCCAGTTCCGGGCCGATGTTGGGCAGCTTGGTCAGTTCCATCTTACACGCTCCTTCACGAGATCATCATGGCGTCCCCGAAGGAAAAGAATCGGTAGCGCTCCCGCACCGCCGTCTCATAGGCGTCCAGGACGTGCTCCCGGCCGGCTAGGGCAGACACCAGCATGATGAGGGTGGACTGGGGCAGGTGGAAATTGGTGATGAGGGCGTCCAGCACCTTGAATCTATACCCGGGATAGATAAAGATATTGGTCCAGCCAGAGCATTCCGACATGGTCCCATCCTCTGCCGCGAAGCTCTCCACCGTGCGGCAGGAGGTGGTGCCCACACAGATGACCCGTCCCCTGCTCTGCTTGGTCTCGTTGATGGTATCAGCCGTCTCCTGGGGGATCATGCAAAATTCCGAGTGCATCTCGTGGTCCTGGATGTCCTCTGCCTTGACCGGGCGGAAGGTGCCCAACCCCACATGGAGCGTGACATAACACACCTTTATGCCCATCCCTTGGATCTGCGCTAACAGCTCCGGAGTGAAATGGAGCCCGGCGGTGGGGGCGGCGGCGGAGCCCACCACCCTGGAATAGACGGTCTGATACCGCTCCTGGTCCTGGAGCTCCGCCTTGATATAGGGCGGCAGGGGCATTTTGCCCAGCTGCTCCAGGATCTCCAGGAAGATCCCCTGGTAGTGGAATCGGACCGCCCGTTTGCCGTCGTCCAGTTCCGCCTCCACAGAAGCAGTGAGCTGGCCGTCTCCAAAAATGATCTGAGCCCCGGTCCTTAGCTTTCGCCCCGGACGGACCAGACATTCCCACAGGTCTCCCCCTCTGTCGATGAGGAGGAGCACTTCACAGGTCCCTCCCGTAGGGCGGCGGCCGATGAGGCGGGCGGGGAGCACCCGGGAGTCGTTGAGGACCAGACAGTCCCCCGGGCGCAGGAAGGCCGGCAGGTCGTAGAAATAATGGTGGCCCACCGCACCGCTGTGCTTATCCAAGGTCAGCAGCCGGGAGGTGTCCCGCCGCTCCAGAGGTGTCTGGGCGATCAGCTCCTCCGGGAGCTGGAAGTCGAAATCAGAAGTTTTCAATAGACAGACCATCCTTATCGTTCTCAGTCTTCCGCCCTGACGGGGCGGGACAGGATCAGTATTTTTGGATCTGGACCCCAGGGAAATAGAAGGTGACGATCTCGTCATAGGTGAAGCCCCGGCGGGCCATAGCATTGGCACCGAACTGGCTCATGCCGATCTGATGGCCGAAGCCGCCGCCGCTGAAGGTGTAGGTATCGCCGGAGACGGTCACCGTCCCGCTCCCGGGCTGGACCGGGACGTCAGGACCGATGCCCTCGCTGCCCGTCCCGTCCGCGCCAAAGGGAGAGATCTCACCGGCGCCCGAGATGAGATAGGGGCTCTCCCCCACTTTGGATACCGTGCCCGAGCCGGAGATGGTATACTTGCCTTCCAGGCTGTCCACCGTCTCTGCACCGTTGATGGCGATGCTCTCCCCAGCCGGGGGCTGGACAGGGTCCGCCGGCTCTCCGGTCCCCGCCCCGTTCACGGTGAACCGGATGGCGTCCACTCCGAACCGTTTGCGGATGTTGCTGGCACTGATAGTGCTGCTCTGTCCGTTGGCCCAGTGGACCACTGCCTGGATCACATTGCCCAACTGGGAATAGGTCAGCTCCAGACCTTTTACAGAGGTGCCTATCCCCAAGCCCTGGTTCTGGAGCTGCTGGGTCAGCTGGGCCGCCGTGTAGCGTACTGTCCAGGGGGATCTGGGATTTCGGTCGTCCACGTCGGCCTCGTAGGGGTCTGTTACCCCCCGGAGGTAGGGATGCTCTGTGACGGTGTCCGTCCCCCACACGTTCTTGGCGTCCTCGCTGGCCCCGCCGAAGCTGGAGGAGTAGAAGGTCTCGGCCAGACGGCCGTTGTACTTGACCACCAGGCCCGCCGTCTCGGCCACCGCCTGCATACTGGTCTCGCTGGGGCCGTAGTCCGGCTTGTTGCTGCCCATGCCGTGGTAGGCCTGACAGGATGCAGAGGGGCAGATGTCGAAGCCGTAGCTGTCGTGCTTGCCCAGGTTCTTCAGCACGTAGGTGCGGGCACACAGGGCCTGGGCCTTCAGGGCCTCCAGGGGCCACTCCCGCCCCATCTCATAGCAGACCACACCGTTCACATAGTCCTCCAGAGGCAGGACATTGACCACCGTGAGGTCTCCCCCAGTGCGCCGGTGGTACTGGAAGCCTCCCCGATATTTGTACCCGTCGAACCAGGTGCGGGTCTCCTCTGCCCCGGTGACGTCGGGCTGGATGGACAGCCGCCCGTCCTCGCCGCAGTCGTACTGGAAGAGGATCCTGTCTGTGCCCGTCTGGACCACGCTCATGCCGTAGGAGCTGGTGCCCACCACAGTGCCGGCGATCCCGGCCGCCTCGGCCGCCTCCTTGCTTGCGTAAGCACCGGTGCGGACCTGATAGGCCCCGTCGATCCAGGCGACGAAGCCGCCGCTGTACTGGGCCGCCGTTTGGGCAGCCTCCTCATAGGAACCGAAGGCGCCTGGGATCTGGATGTGGTAGCACCCCACCAGGACACCGCTCCCGTCGGAGGTGTAGCGGCTGCCGTCATAGCGCAGGTTCTGAGTCTTCAGGACAGAAACGGAGATGGTATCCCGCTCTGTCCGGGCCAGCTCCACGAAATCGAGATCCCCGTCGTGATACCCGAAGCGGTAGCCCCAGCCAAAGCCCTGGCTGTTGTTGTTCTCCAGATTGGCGGATTCCATCTCCGGAGTGGGCACATGGGCGTTGGAGGAGGCCAGGCCCACCCGAATCATCACCTCACCGCCGCCGCTGGCAGCCGCAGCTCCCATCGGAGGGAGGGCCAGACAGGCCGCCAGCAGCACGGCGGCAAGCTGCATAGATCTTTTTTTCATCGATATGCTCCATTTCTCTGATTCTTATGACCTGCTCTATTGACACCTATCGGGAATCATGATAGGATATCGAACAGATAGAGGTCGCGGCTTACATCAGTAAGCATGGTCAGGGTGCCGGTCCCCCGTTCCAGCCATGCCGAAAGGGAGAGCCGCCGAAGGGTCTCCTGTACCGGCGGGGCAGGCCCTGGTCGTCTGGCGAACAGCCTGCCGACTGTCATCAGCGGGAGCTGATGGAGCGCTGTCTGTTTTTGTGGATATTTTGCCGGCGGGGCTGGACGCCTCTCCGACATTATAGTACAAAATCAGCCGCTTGAAAAGCCGCTGATCTATTTTTTTATTTCCCAAGACCTGGCAGGCAGGTTCATCTATTTTTGTTCCAGGACATAGAATGGCCTGGACTGATCATGGAGGTCGATTCGAATGGAAAAGTATAAAGTAGGCATCATCGGCGCAACAGGCATGGTGGGCCAGCGGTTCGTCACCCTGATGGAAGGTCACCCCTGGTTCCAGCTCACCGCTCTGGCGGCAAGCCCCCGCTCCGCCGGCAAGCCCTATGAACAGGCTGTGGCCGGCCGCTGGGCCATGAAGGCCCCCATCCCGGAAGAGGCCAAGTCCCTGGTGGTGCTGGACGCCCAGGCCGATGTGGAGAAGGTCGCCGCTATGGTGGACTTCGTCTTCTGCGCCGTGGACATGAAGAAGGACGAGATCCGTGCCTTGGAGGAGAGATACGCCAAGGCCGAGTGTCCCGTGATCTCCAACAACTCCGCCAACCGCTGGACCGATGATGTGCCCATGGTGGTGCCCGAGCTCAACCCGGAGCACATCCAGATCATCCATGCTCAGCGCCAGCGTCTTGGCACTCAGCGGGGGTTCATCGCCGTCAAGTCCAACTGTTCCATCCAGAGCTATGCTCCCCTGCTGGGCCCTCTGATGAAAGCGGGCTATGAGATCGATCAGGTGCTGGCCTGCACCTATCAGGCCATCTCCGGGGCCGGCAAGACCTTCGAGCGCTGGCCCGAGATGGTAGACAACCTGATCCCCTACATCGGCGGCGAGGAGGAGAAGAGCGAGCAGGAGCCCCTGAAGGTGTGGGGCCATATCGAGGGCGATAAGATCGTCAAGGCATCCTCCCCCGCTATCACCGCCCAGTGCCTGCGGGTCCCGGTGTCCGACGGCCACACTGCCGCCGTCTTCGTCCGCTTCCAGGAGGGCAAAAAGCCCACGGAGGAGCAGATCAAGGAGGTCTGGCGGACCTTCAAGGGCCGGGCCCAGGAGTTGGACCTCCCCTCTGCCCCCAAGCAGTTCATCCACTACTTCGAGGAACCGGATCGGCCCCAGGCCAAGACGGAGCGGAATCTGGAGGGCGGTATGGCCATCTCCGCTGGGCGGCTCCGCCCCGACACCCAGTACGACTACAAATTCGTGGGCCTGAGCCACAACACCCTCCGGGGCGCCGCCGGCGGCGGGGTGCTCCTGGCCGAGCTGCTGTGCGCCGAGGGATATATCGACCATAAGGCATGAGAGACGGTATCGTATTGTCAGATGGAAAAGACACATTGATCGTCAATCAGCTCAGCTACTGCGAATCGATAAAATGGCTGATCGTCAAATATACCGGCGTCTCCTATCAGGAGGCGAACGCCTGTGTGGAGCAGCGGATCTCTTTCTTCGAGGGGATCGACGATCTCTTGTCCGCTTCTCTGGAAAGCCACAGCTGGCCTTATTACTACACCGCGATGGATATGTTCTTTGGCAGTCATATCCAGGCCAAGCCTGTCCTGCCTCCGCCTGACACGCCGGAGGGCCTTGCGCTGTATGAAAAAAACGAGGCCGATATCCTTCGTGAGCACGGCCTAAACGACCCGATCATATGGGAAAGCGATCGAAATCACTAGGAAAGGGTGCATATATCATGAGAACTCCAGTCTTCACCGGCTCCTGTCCCGCCCTGGTCACCCCCTTCGACCAGCAGGGCACCATCAACTACGACGCCTTCGGCAAGCTGATCGACGCCCAGATCGAGGCGGGCGTGGACGCGGTGTGCGTCTGCGGCACCACCGGCGAATCGGCCACCATGACCATCCGGGAGCATATCGCTGCCGTGGAGTTCTGCGTCAAGCGGGTGGACCACCGGGTGAAGGTGATCGCCGGTGCGGGGAGCAACGACACCTCCGCCGCCGTCTACCTGTCCCAGCACGCCCAGGACTCCGGGGCCGACGCCCTGCTCCACGTCACCCCCTACTACAACAAGGCCAGCCAGACCGGCCTCATCAAGCATTATGAGTACATCGCTGACCGCACCGAGCTGCCTATCATCCTGTACAATGTGCCCAGCCGTACTGGCGTGTCCTTCACCGCTGACACCTATCAGGTCCTGTCGGAGAATCCTAAGATCAACGGCGTGAAGGAGGCCAGCGGCAACTTCTCCCTCCTGGCCCACACCCGCTACCTCTGCCCCGATGACTTCTACATCTGGTCGGGCAACGACGACCAGGTGGTGCCCATGATGGCTCTGGGAGCCAAGGGCGTGATCTCGGTGGCCTCCAACATCATCCCAAAGGTCATGGTGGAGATGAGCCACCTGTGTCTGGACAATGACTTCGAGGCCGCTGCCCAGCTCCAGATCAAGTATATGGACCTGATCGACGCCCTGTTCTGCGAGGTCAACCCCATCCCGATCAAGGCCGCGATGGACCTGATGGGGATGGAGGCCGGGCCCCTTCGTCTGCCCCTGTGTGACATCTCTGAGAAGAACCTGTCCGTCCTCCGCGCCTCCATGGAGCGGATGGGACTGCTGTAAACTGCCATGGTCTCCGCCTTGGGAGCAAGGCGGAGCTATGGAAAGGAGAACATTATGCTGAAGATGATCATTTCCGGCTGCAACGGCCATATGGGCCGGGTGGTGGAGTCCCTATGTACGGCCGATCCCGAGGTAGAAGTAGCCGCTGGCTTCGATATGCTGGGCTCCAACGACCGGGAGTTCCCCGTCTGCACCTCCCCCGCCCAGTTCAGCGGAGCGGCGGATGCGGTGATCGATTTCTCCTCCCCTGCCGCTCTGGACGGCCTGCTGGAGTTCGCCAAAACCAGACAGATCCCGCTCGTGCTGGCGACGACCGGCTATTCCCCGGAGCAGGTGGCCCAGATCGGGGCCGCCGCCTTGGAGGTCCCCATCTTCCGTTCCGCCAACATGTCCTTGGGGATCAACGTGCTGCTGGAGCTGGTGAAGAAGGCCGCCTCCATCCTGGGAGACAGCTGTGATATCGAGATCGTGGAGCGCCACCACCGCCGGAAGGTGGACGCCCCCTCCGGCACCGCCCTGATGATCGCCGACGCGGCGGCCCAGTCCTGCGGACATGAGACACAGTACGTCTACGAGCGCCATTCTACCCGCCACCCTCGGGACAAGAAGGAGATCGGCATCTCCGCCGTCCGGGGCGGCACCATCGTAGGGGAGCATGAGATCGTTTTCGCCGGACATGACGAGGTCATGGAGATCAAGCACACTGCGTATTCCCGGGAGATCTTTGCCCAAGGCGCGATAGAGGCCGCCAAATTCATCGTCGGTGTGGAAAAGCCGGGACTATATGACATGAGCTGTTTAGTTAAATAAGTGAAAACGCCTCTGTTTTATGAAGCAGAGGCGCTTTTCTCATAAAAAGGAGTTTACTATGACCGCCTGCCCATTCTGCGAAGAAGGTCCCATATATGAAGCAGTTGTGAAAGAAAATCAGGAGACGATCTATATCTGTGCTGAGTGCGACACTGTATGGGGGCTTTCAGGAGAAAACTTTGGACCTACAAATTATAAAAGCTATATGTACAGGCTTGGAAAAGGCCCGCTATGGGATGAATTAGAATTAATTTCTGTGGTGTAGAAATGAAAAACCTATATTTAATTGGCGGTACAATGGGGATCGGCAAAACCACCGTCTGCCAGTATCTGAAAAAAGAGCTGTTCAACAGCATATTTCTGGACGGTGACTGGTGCTGGGATGCCAATCCCTTTCAGGTGACAGACGAGACAAAATGCGTGGTGATGGACAATATTACCCATGTGCTCAATAGCTTTATCCGTTGCTCCGCCTATGAGAATATCATTTTCTGCTGGGTCATGCACGAACAGTCCATTATTGATGCCATTCTTGAAAAACTGGACTTATCAGACTGCCGCGTCAGGTCCATTTCTCTGATTGCCGGCAAAAAAGTGGTCAGAGAGAGAATTGCGTATGACATAGCCAAGGGAATCCGAACGCCTGACGCAATGGAACGCAGCCTTGCCAGACTTCCGCTGTACCAAAAGCTGAATACCGTAAAAATTGATACGACTGGAAAATCAGTTCAGGAAATCTGCGGCGAGATACGGGCACTATAAGCTTAAGCTCTACGGAGCGTCGGAGGTACTTCTGGAGGGACTGTAGCAGATTGGCAGGAGCGGCCTCAAAAGGCGGTTTGACAGGCTGGCAACGCAGTGCAGACAGATCAGGTGATTCTTCAATTCTGATATGTGAGGGATGAAAGGATGAAAACCATTCAGGAGCTGGAGCAGTATCTGGAGGAGAACTGCTACAACTTTGACGGCATCACCATCGGCCGCCACTACGCCTACGAGGGCCTAGTGGTGAAAAACTGCGCCCTGGGGTACTGCCTGTTCTCGTCGGAGCGGGGCCATGAGACCCTGCTCAAAGCCTTCCAATCTGAGGAGGAGCTGGTCCGCTACACCCTGGCCGAGTTAGACAGGGACCCCTGGTCCAAGGCCCACATCGTTGCATTTACTCTTGACCAGAAGCAGATTCAAAAGGCGGAAAGTGAGTTAAAATGGATGAGAATCCGATACAAACGCAACGATATCCCATACCGCGCAGGACAGACCGCCTACCGAATTTTTGTGTACGGGCGGGATATCCTTCGTCTGGAGCAGTTTAAGCAACAGTATATGCAGCGGAGTAACGAAATTCAGAGATCATAAACTCTACGGAGCGTCGATTGCTTTTTTCCTCAAAACCTGTTACCCTGCTCTCAGGAGGTGGAACACATGGACCAAGTAAAAACCGGAGCCCTCATCCGGACCCTGCGCACCCAAAAAGGACTGACCCAGAAGGTGCTGGCCGAGGCCGTGGGCGTGGGCGACAAGGCGGTCAGCAAATGGGAGCGGGGCCTTGGGTGCCCCGATGTGTCCCTCCTTCCTGAATTATCAAGGGTCTTAGGCGTCGGACTGGATGCTCTACTCTCTGGTCAGCTGGACACCAACGGCCAGGAAAGAGGAAATATGAAAAAACTAAAATTCTACGTCTGCCCCGACTGCGGCGATCTCATTACTGTGACGACACAGGCAGGTGTGTCCTGCTGCGGCAGGACACTGTCTCCTCTGGACCCGCAAAAGGCGGGGGATGAGGACGAGCTGTCCATAGAGAAGATCGACGACAGCTGGTCCATCTCCTCCCCTCACCCCATGACCAAGGATCACTACGTCTCCTTCGTGGCCCTGCTCACGGGAGATGCTCTGTTCCTCCGCCGGCTCTATCCTGAGTGGGACCTTCAGACCCGGATCCCCTGCTTCGGTCATGGGGTCCTGCTGTGGTACTGTACCCGGCACGGACTGTTCCGGCAGCTGGTCTGAGACAGGACGGCGCTGAACTGGCAGATCCAAAAGACTGCAGCACCATTTGGGACATCGATTCGTGCCATGAAAGGAGATCGGCATCATGTCTGACCAATTTGTCCGGACCCGTCTGCTCATTGGAGATGAGCCGCTGGAGCGGCTGAGAAACGCTAAGGTCGCTGTCTTCGGAGTGGGAGGCGTAGGCGGCTATGCCATTGAGGCACTGGCGCGGTCAGGTGTTGGCACTTTACACCTATACGACGACGACACAGTGTCCATCAGCAACATGAACCGGCAGATCGCCGCTCTCTGGTCCACGGTCGGACAGCCCAAGGCGGAGGTGATGGCCCAGCGGGTGCGGGATATCGCCCCGGACTGTCATGTGGAGGTCTTCCGGATGTTTTACCTCCCCCAGAACGCGGACGAAGTGGATCTGGCCCAGTATGACTATGTGGCAGACTGTATCGACACCGTAACTGCTAAGCTGGAATTGGTGTCAAGGTGTACCGCCTTACAGGTGGAGATCATCTCTGCCATGGGCACCGGCAATAAATTCGACCCTACCGCATTCCGAATCGATGATATCTCCAAGACTCAAGGCTGTCCTCTGGCCCGCACCATGCGCAAGGAGCTGCGCAGGCGGGGAATCGGCCACTTAAAGGTGGTCTGGTCCACCGAACTGCCCACCGCTCCCCTGCGCCCGGCAAGCCAAGAGGCGCCGGAGAGCGGCAGTACCCGTCCTAGCTCTGCCGCCCGACGGGACACACCAGGCTCTATGCCCTTCGTCCCTGCCGCCGCCGGACTGGTGCTGGCCTCAGAAGTGGTGCGGGAGTTGGGCAGGTATTAGGTCAACTCTCCCTCTCCTTCCTCTTTTGTATCATCTCGTGCAGACAGTCCAGCGCGTCGGACAGTCCGCCGATCTGATCGATGAGGCCCAGTTCCACCGCTTCCTCGCCATAGATCACGCTGCCTACATCGGCAGCCAGCTCCCCTGTCTGGAGCATCAGTTTTGTAAAGGCTTCTCGCTTCACATGACTGTTTGCCGTGACGAACTGGAGGATCCGTTCCTGGATGCGCTCGAAGTAATAGAAGGTCTGGGGCACGCCGATCACCAGGCCATTGAGCCGCACCGGGTGGATGGTCATGGCCGCTGAGGGGGCGATGAAGGACCGCTTGGCCGACACCGCCAGAGGCACGCCGATGGAGTGGCTCCCCCCCAGGACCAGAGATACGGTGGGCTTGGACATAGAGGCGATCACCTCTGAGATGGCCAGTCCGGCCTCCACATCTCCCCCACCGTTGTTCAGCAGGATGAGCAGACCATCGATCTGCTCGCTCCCCTCGATGGTGGCCAGCAGAGGCAGGACATGCTCATACTTAGTGCTCTTGCTGGTCGGGGGCAGCAGCTGATGCCCCTCGATCTGCCCTACGATGGTCAGCACATAGATGGTCCCCCGGTCTGTGCGGATGATCGACGACCCCAGATCCTCGATCGGCTGGATGTCTCCCTCGTGGGGCAGCTGGTCCTGTTCTTCGTCCATAGATGTTCCCTCCTTTTGTGTGTAGTTTGTGTCAAAGAGGGGATCTTTATATCAAAAGCCTTTGCTCTACTTTTCGTAGGTCGCCCTTTTCGCCACTTTGCGATAAATTATAGGAAGGGAAAGGTCTGGCAGGCAGAGAATAGATCGAGATGATGTGACAGGGCCCGCTGACTGGCGGGCCCTGTCCTTCTGCTTGACAAAAGTCGAGATATGATGTATACTTCACGTGAAGGAAACTTCATAAAATGCGTTTTGGGGATTCGAGAGGAGGAGATGCCCTTTGAAGACCAACCTCCGCCAGGCCCGAAAGGACAAGGGGCTGACCCAGCAGCAGCTGGCGGATCGAGTCTATGTCACCAGCCGGACCATCATCGCGCTGGAGAAGGAGGAGTACAATCCCTCGCTGATGCTGGCCTACCGGCTGTCTCTGGCCCTGGAGGTCCCGATGGAGGAGCTGTTCGACCTGAGGGAAAACAAAGAGAAGGAGGATAAAAAGTATGAAGATCTATAGCAGAAAGAACCTTTTTGGCGGTATATTCTATACTTGCCTCGCTCTCCTCTACCTCTGGCAGAATCGGGGACAGCTGGATGACATCTCCCCCATCGACTGGTCTATCCTCGCCTGTGTGATCGCCGCCGCCTGTATCCGTTTCTATACCGCCTTCAGCAAAAAAACTGGCAGACAGGCCATGATCGAGGAAAACGACGAACGGGAGAAGCTGCTCCAGCTGAAGATCTATCGCACCTCCTTTTGGAGTGGCTCCTTTGGTCTTTTTCTGATCGGCTGGTTCGCCGAGAGCTGCGCAGGTGATGAGGCAGCAAAGTATGTCTCTGTCGGGATACGGCTCTCCGCTGTCCTCCTTCTGCTGCTCCACATCCTTGTCAGCGCCGCCTATTCCTTCATCCGTTCCTGCAGATCGCTCCAATAGAAGTGAAAGGGCCTGTCATCTGACAAGCCCTGCACTATAAAACATACTGGTCAATGGTGTCTCATTGGACCTCGCTTTTCTCTGATAAGCGTAAGATCAGCATATCAAGATGGCTGCTCCATCTTTCCCAGCTATCGCTGTCTTTCCAAAGCTCTACGATCTCCCGCTCACCGTCCTCATCCGGCACCTCATTTCTGATATCGTTCAGGCATCGCAGCAAAAAGCCTATCGCATCCTGTGACGCAGTAAACTCTGTGACCTTAGACCAAACCGGCGTTCGATCTTCTCTGTCATAGTCCAGCTTTCCGGTATCGAACCATCCTACATATAATTCTGCCAGTGCTATAGCGGTGTTGTCAAACAAAAGATCGATCTGTTCGAAGCTCTCCCCCAGCATCACTTCCTCTTTCAATACAGAGATCATATCTTCCATTTTGATAGCCGTATGTTCCGCTAAATATTGTTATTCTAAAATATCTAAAACATCCAGCCCTTCATCGCTCTGTAATGATCTGATCCCCCATGCTCCCACTTTGTCTCCTCCTTGCCGATCTTTCATGCAGTGATCCTTTCCTCGCCCCAAAAGGGCCTGTCAGATGACAGGCCCTTTTCCTTTACACTTCTTCAAAGAGCGCCTTCATCCCCTTGAAGGTCATATAGCAGTCCAGCTTTCCCACTGTCTCGAAGGGGGCGTGCATAGACAGGACAGGGACCCCGGCGTCCAAGGTGTCGATATCCCGCTGGGCCATATAGGCGGCCACGGTGCCGCCGCCGCCGGCGTCCACCTTGCCCAGCTCGGCCATCTGCCAGACCACGCTGGCGTCGTCCAGCACCCGGCGCACCCGAGCCACCACCTCGGCGGAGGCATCAGAGGCACCGGATTTGCCCCGGGCCCCGGTATATTTGCACAGGCCCAGACCGTAGTTGACGAAAGCGCTGTTGCGCTTCTCATACACATCGGCAAAATTGGGATCGAAGGCGGCGGTGACGTCGGCGGACAGGCAGAAGGACCTCTCATAACAGGCCCGCAAAGGCACCCCCTGGGCCTGACACAGGTCGGTCATGAAGGTATCGAAGGCGGCGGACTTCATCCCGGTGACCCCCTCGGAGCCGATCTCTTCCTTGTCGGCCAGCATACACACGGCGGTGTATTCGGGAGGATCGAGCTGGAGGATCGCGGACAGGCAGGCGTAGGCACACACCCGGTCGTCATGACCGTAGGCGCCGATGAGGGAGCGGTCGAAGCCGATGTCACAGGCGTTGAAAGCGGGGACAGCGCACAGCTCAGCAGAGATGAAATCCTCCTCTGTGATGCCATATTTCCGGTTCAGCAGCTCCAGAGCAGCCAGCTTCACCCGATCCTTGCCCTCGTCATCGGCCAGTGGCCGGCTGCCCACCAAAATGTTCAGGCTCTCGCCGGGGATGGCCTCCCCCAGGGGCTTTTTGGACTGTTCCACTCCCAGGTGAGGGAGCAGATCGTCGATGGTGAACAGAGGGTCCCCCTCCCCATTGCCGATGGATATCCGGATGGTCTGACCGCTCTTCAGGACGATCACACCATGGAGCTCCAGGGGGATGGTCACCCATTGGTACTTGCGGATCCCACCGTAGTAGTGGGTCTTGAGGAACGCCAGCTCATCGGTCTCATAGAGGGGATTCTGCTTCAGATCCAGCCGGGGGGAGTCGATGTGGGCCGCGCCGATCCGGGCCCCATGGTCCAAGCCCTTCCGGCCGATCACTGCCAGGGTCACCGCCTTGCCCCGGTTCACCCGGTAGACCTTGTCCCCCGGCTTCAGCTCCGTCCCCCGGACATAGGGCCGAAAACCGGCGTTCTCCGCCAGGGCGATGGTCCGGTCTACGCACTCCCGCTCGGTCTTGCCCGCGTCCAGGAACTGCTTGTAGCCGGTGCAGTAGGCCTCGATGGCCTCCTGCTCGCCGTCGGCCAGCCGGTCGTAGCCGTTCTTCTTGTCGTAGAGCAGCGCCTTGCGCAGGTGCTCACCTCGGGTCTGTTCTTTCATTTCCTCGCTCATAAAAATAACCTCCTAGTCGTATTTTGGGGCACGTCCCATTTGCAGATTTTCATGTAGGGGCGCACAGTGTGCGCCCCTACAGAAATATTTTAAACTTCTTTCACTTTTTCACCCTCCATTTTTTCCACCAGCCCGGATAATCATGCAGTTCAGAAAAAGGCCGCCAGGTCTGCCGGTCCATTTGGAGCGGGATTGGCACCAGCTCCTCCACCTCCCTCTCTCCCTTATGCAGAGAAAGCGTGAAGGGAGTCACCTCCAGACAAAAGGAATCCGGCGTTTTTTCGATCACGGTATAGTGATAACCGATAGGGCCGGCGTCACAGAAGGAGAACCGCTCCTGGAGCATATCCAAGATCAGAAATGCGGTCGTCTCCTGACCATCGCACCAAAAGTAGGTCTTCAGACAGAGGAACTGCCCATTTTCGCTGTAAGCCGGGCCCCGGTCCGGGGTATCATAGCCGATCTCAGCAAACAGGAGCTTGGGCTCCGCTTTATTTTTGAGCAGCGCGATCGCTCCGGTCCAATCGCTCATCCCTCTCAATTCGGTCTCGTGGTAGATCACGCAGGCAGTATCGGACCCTGGATGCTCCCATAAATGGAAGATCTCCTTTTCCCGCCACTCGGGCAAGGTCTCAAACGGGTAGTTCCAGCCCTTATCGTCGCTGTGATTCATGAGATCTCCTCCCACAGGAAACATTCTTCCAACTTCTCCACCGCCCGCCGGGGGTCTCGAGTCATCTCCTCCCCCAGCGTCTCTGGCCCCTCCTCCGTCCAATGGTAGAGGTGGACCCGAAAGGCGGCAGTACGCATGTCCTCGCCGGACCAGTCCTCCAGGTCCAGGCAGAGCGCGGGCTCCGGCGCCTTGTTGACGAACATCGCGATATCCCGTTCCCAGTGGAGCTGTGGGCGTTCCCTCGCCGGGGCCAGAGATCTTACCGAAAAGTCCGGCTGAAGGTAGTCGCAGTCAAAGGTGTTCCAGGCCGCCGGGATCTTTAATGGGACGAGATCCACCGGCACAGGCGGCCGGGGCGGCCCCATCTGCCGGATATGCCGGGTGCCCAGACGCTGCCGCTCCGCCTCCCATAGGCCGGCGATCCAAGTCCGATCCTCTTCCCGCCAGCAGCTCGGGCTCGACATAGCTTGGAACAGAGACAGCTTTTCCGGCAGGGCCTCCGGTCCCTGGACACAGCACGCCGCCAGCTGCCGGCGCTCCCCACTTTTAGGCGACACCGTGAGGGTCAGGCGGTACCCCGACTCCTCCCAAAGGCAAAGGGACAGGTCGTAGTCCTGATACCGATGCCAGCTCTTTTGTTCCCGGTGCTGAGATCGAAGCTCCAGACCCCCTGTCCGGTCATTTTTCCATACCGTCCAGCTGGTGTGCAGGGGAATCGAAAAAAGTCCCATCATAGAAGCTCCTCCAACAAGGCCCGCGCCTTTTGGGAAAATCCTTCCGCATCGGAACAGTCGTTGATCAAAGTATAGTCGCAGTTTTGGGAAAAATAACCATCCGGCTTCTGGGCCTTCACTCGGGCCCAGGCGTAGTCCTCAGAGATCCCTTCTCGAGCCATGATGCGGCGCACCCGCACCTCTTGGGGGGCCAGGACAGCCACGGTCAGTTGACACAGCTCCTTCAAGGGGCTCTCCAGCAGGGCGATGGCATCCACTGCGGCTAGGGCCCTCCCCTGTCCGCAGTACGCCTCCAGCAGGGCGCGGACCCGGTCCGTCACCGTCCCCCAGGCGATGGAGTTGAGGGCCTCCAGCTTTTCTGGGTCGTGGAAGACCACCGCCCCCAACTTTTTTCGGTCGATGGCGCCTGCCTCGTCCCGGAGAGGTCCGAACTCCTTCTCCAGCAAATTCTGTAAAGTGATATCACTTTTCAACGATTCGTGGTAGACGGCGTCGCAGTCGATGGTCCCGCCCCCCAGCTTCTCCACCTCCCGGAGGAAGGTGGTCTTCCCCGACCCGGTGGGGCCGGTGATCCCTAGGACGATCAAATGTCACACCTCCACGATTCGAAAGCCCGCCGCCTTATCCAGCCGGTTGACCACCGCCAGACCCATGCCCTCAGTATCGGGACACTGGGCCCAGATATGCTTGACGCCCGCCTCATCCATGGCCCGCAGGGCGTTGAAGAGCCGCCGCGCCTGCTCCCACCGATCCCGAGCGGCGCCCAGCTGCTCCACCGGATGGCTCTGGTATAGATGGGTGTACTCGTCGAAGCAGATCACCCCATCCCAGTAGGTGTTGGACAGGTGGGCGAGGATATAGGCCGCACTGCGCTCCGGAGGGCCCTTGACCACAGTGATCGGAGCTTTGGGGGCGTAGTGGCGGTATTTCATCCCAGGGGCCCGGGGCTGTTCCCCCTCCCCGATGGGACGGATCACCACTGGATCCACTTCGATCTCAGTCAGCACGCTGCGCAGCTCCTCCAGAGGGATCCCGCCGGGCCGGAGCAGCCGGGGCGGCGTACAGGTCAGGTCCACGATGGTGGATTCCACTCCCACCTGGCAGGGACCGCCGTCCACGATGGCGTCGATCTTCCCGCCCATGTCCTTCAGCATATGCTGAGCCGTAGTGGGGCTGGGACGGCCCGAGGTGTTGCCCGAGGGAGCGGCCACCGGCACTCCTGCCCGTTGGATGATGGCCCGGCACAGACTGTGGTCTGGGCAGCGGATCCCCACTGTATCCAGTCCGGCGGTGACCACGTCAGGGATGATGTGGCGGTCGAAATGGGTCATAGAACAGATCGGCCCCTTTTTCAGCTCCTCCAGCTCCTCCGGTGTCCGCTTTTTACATTGGAGCACCATGGTCAGCGGACCAGGCCAGAACCGGTCCGCCAGCCGCCAGGCGGTGTCCGGGATGTCCTCACAGTAGTTTGTGAGCCAGGCTGCATCCGGGATGTGGAGGATCAGCGGGTTGTCTTGGGGGCGGCCTTTGGCCTGGAAGATCCCCCGTACCGCCATGGCGGACAGGCCGTTGGCCCCCAGGCCGTACACCGTCTCGGTGGGGATGCCCACCAGCCCGCCGGCGCGCAGGAGCTCAGCCGCCCGGTCCACATCCTGAGCCGTCAACAGTTCTGTCTTCATATCACATGTTCACTCCCAGACCCCAAGATGATATCCATCAGCTGTACTGGATCCTCTGCGATGTGGTCCGCTCCTTCCGTCTCCAGTTCCTGACGGGTCCGGAAGCCCCACAGCACCCCGCAGCTGGTGAGCCCGCCGTTCTTTGCGGTCCGGATGTCCACATTGCTGTCCCCCACGAAAAGAGTATCTGCCGGGGACGCGCCCAACTCCTCCATCAGTTTATGCAGCAGGGTGGGGTCTGGCTTGACAGGCACATCGGGCAGCGCCCCCTGAACGGTGGTGAAGATGCCAGGGTAGTACCGGTCCACCACAGGCCAGGCGGCCTCGTGCGGCTTATTAGACAGGACAGCCAAGACCAGCCCCGCCTCCTTCAGCCGGGCCAGGGCCAGCTCCATCCCGGGATATACCGTGGTCTTGTCCTCCTTGTGGGCGTTGTAACGCTCTGTGAACTCTGCCAGGGTCATCCGGCGCAGTGCGTCGGTGATCTCCACTCCGGACGGGACCACCCGTTCCAGCAGCTTCGGGGCGCCGTTGCCCACGAAGTATTTGAATTCCTCCACCGTATGGACAGGCCAGCCGTGCTGGACACACACCCAGTTGGTGGCGTCGGCCAGGTCCTCCAGAGTGTTCAAAAGGGTGCCGTCCAGGTCGAAAATAACATGTTTGTACATTGAGGATCACCCCGCCAGCTCATTCGTAGATACCGATCTCCATACAGCCGATCTCCACAGTGGTATCTGGGGGGAACACGGCCCGCTGGAGGTAGGCTTTCACTGCCATCTGAGCATGCTTCGGGTTGGCTCGCTCGTCCTCCAGGTCCAGGTCGATCCGCCCGGTCTCACCGCCGCAGACAGCGCCCACATCCTCCAGCACCTCGTTCAGCTCCCCCACCACATCGGTCAGGGACTTCCCCTCGGGGAGGGCCTTGTAATGGATATACATCTCCATAAAAATCGCTCCTTTTCCTTACTCAGCTCGTTCTTTGTAGGACCTGCTCAGGGAGCAGGTCCCACAAAACATCATCAACATGCCGATCCCCATCTCAGCCCTGCTCCTTCAGCAGCTCCGCCTGGTGGTCGGCGGCCAGAGCATCGACGATCTCGTCCAGCGCCCCGTCCATCACCTGGTCTATCTTATACAGTGTCAGGCCGATCCGGTGGTCGGTGACCCGGCCCTGAGGGAAATTGTAGGTCCGGATCCGCTCATTGCGCATCCCGGAGCCCACTTGGCTGCGGCGCTGCTGGGTGTACTCGCCCACGATCTTCTCCTGCTCTGCCTCATACAGCCGGGAGGCCAGCAGACGCATTGCCTTATCCCGGTTCTGGAACTGGCTGCGTTCCTGCTGGCACTCCACCACCGTGCCAGTGGGCCTGTGGATCAGCCGAACAGCGGAGGATGTCTTGTTCACGTGCTGGCCCCCCGCCCCGGAGGAGCGGAAGACCTGCATCTCGATATCGGCGGGGTCCAGCTTCACATCTGCCGTCTCCATCTCAGGGAGGACGGCCACCGTCACGGTGGAGGTGTGGACCCTGCCTCCGGACTCGGTCTCAGGCACCCGCTGGACCCGGTGTACGCCGCTCTCGAACTTGAAGCGGGACCATGCGCCGTCCCCCTCCACTGTAAAGATGATCTCCTTTACGCCGCCCAACTCTGTCTCACTGGCAGAATCCACCTCGATGCGCCACCCTTTGGACTCGGCATACATGGTATACATGCGGTAGAGGGAGTGGGCAAAGAGCGCTGCCTCCTCCCCGCCCACCCCGGCGCGGATCTCCACGATGACGTCCTTGCCGTCGTTAGGATCCCGGGGCAGCAGCAGGATCTGGAGCTCGCGCTCCAGACGGGGCAGATCCTCCAGGGCCTGCCGGTGCTCCTCCTGAGCCAGCTCTTTCATCTCTGGGTCGGACATCAGCGCTTCCGCCTGGTCCCGGGCATCCAAGGTCCGCCGGTAGGTGCGGAAGGTGTCCACCAGGGGCTGGAGCTCTGCCTGTTCCTTGTTCAGTTTGGCCACCAGTGCCGGGTCATCGTAGGTCTCCGACGCCCCCAGCCGGGCCTCGATCTGACTGTATCTCGCCTCGATGGCGTTCAGCTTGTCCAGCATTGACAGCCCTCCTCGTTCGCTCTCTCGTCCCCTGCAGACCTCCTTTTGAAAGGAGGTGACATCCGCGAAGCGGATGACAGCCCCTTTCAAAAGGGGCCTTTGGGGGTGCACTCTAAGGCGTATCCGTCCGCCCGGTCAAATGATCAACGTCCCTTGCGGAAGCTGCCTCCGCCCCGATAGGTGCAGGCAGAGCAGGTAAACGCCTGCCTACAGGATCTACAGCGGATGACGTGGCCGATCATATCGTCCATCCAGCAGCCATCCGGCCCTTTCACCTTGTCCAGGTCACAGGTGCCCGACTCCAGCTCGAAGTCTCCGCTGTCGATCAGCTCCTGGAGGTAACTCAGGCAGTCCAAATAGTCCTGCGGGGAGCGGAATCCTTTGCGCAAGATCACTCTTTGACACACTTCACACATGACCGGATCACCTGTCCAACACGAAGGATTTCACCATAGCGATAGGCTCTCTGATATACATCTTCAGCCGGGAGGGGACATGACTGGAGGGAGCGGCCAGAACGGAGACATTTTCAAACCCCGCCCGTCGGGCCAGCATCCTGGCCCGAGAGAGATGGAACCCGTTGGAGACGATGACGATCCCCTCCTTCACATCTGTCCCCGCCGCCTCCAGACACCGGGCGGCGTAGGTCAGGTTCTGCCAGGTGTTGTGGGACTGGTCTTCCAACAGGATGTTTTCCCGGGGAAACCCATTTTGTTCCAGATAATGAGCCATCGCCTGCGCTTCGGAGGTGGGCTCCTCCGGCCCCTGTCCTCCTGAGACCACTACCGTCATGTCCGGGTGGTCCTCCAGGTATCCCAGCGCCTCGTCCAACCGGTCCTGGAGCATGACAGAGGGCTGGCCCTGGCTGTGGATCAGACAGCCCAGGATCACCATGACCTTCGGCTCACCTCGGATGTCGTCCCGGGCCCCGCTGAGCACCAGAGCCAGCAGGGCGGCGAAGCACAGGCAGCCCGCCAGGACCAGCGCCAGGAAAACTTGGATCAGACCAGGCCGGCGTCTGCCCTTGTAGTTCCCCCGCGTCATCCTTTCGCCTCCTCCAGCTCTGCTGCCAGTCTCTCCCACTGGGCATAAAGATGGGCCAGCTCGTCCTCCAGAGCCTCCCGCTGCTGGTAGAGCTCCTGGAGCTTCAGATAGTCCGCCGACGCCTCCTGGATCGCCTGCTCCAGGTCGTACATCCGCTCCTCCGCCGACGCGACCGCCCGCTCAGCGGCGTTGACCTCTTTCTCCAGATTCTTAGTGCCGCCGGGGCGCTTTTTCGGCGGGGCAGAGCGGTCCTTGTCCTTGGAGGGCGGGGCGTCCGGAGCGCCGCTCTCCACAGAAAGCCGCCCCTTCTCCTTCGCCGCCAAGTACTCCTGGTAAGTGCCCTTGAAGTCGGTGATCTTCCCGTCCTCCAGCATCCAGATCCGGGTGGCGAACCGGTCGATGAAGTAGCGGTCATGGGAGACGAAGAGCAGGTTGCCCTCATACTCCTCCACCGCCTCCTCGATCCACTCCCGGCTCTGGATGTCCAGATGGTTGGTGGGCTCATCCAAGATGAGGAGATTGATCTTGCTGTCCATGAGCATACACAGCCGCAGGCGGCTCTGCTCCCCGCCGGACAGGGCGGAGACTGGCTTGAACACGTCCTCCCCCCGGAATTTGAAGGAGGCCAGCCGGTCCCGGGCGACCTGCACAGTGCAGTCCAGGTCGTAGAGCATGGTGTCTACCAGAGACCGCTCCGGGTGCTCGAAGTGGATGATCTGCGGTAGGTAGCCCACCTTTACAGTTGGCCCCTTCCTAAGCTTCCCGGTGTCAGGCTCTTCCTCCCCCATGAGGATCTTGATCAGGGTGGACTTGCCGGTGCCGTTGTCTCCCAGCAGGGCGATCCGTTCGCCCCCTTCCACCTCCAGATCCACACCGGAAAACAGGGTCCGCCCGCCGAAGGACTTTCCAAGCCCCTTGACCGAGAGCACCTCGTCTCCCCGGAACTCCCGTTCCCCGAAGCGGACCGACATCTTTCGGTCCTTTTTCGGCTTGTCCGTCTGGCGGATCCGTTCGATCCGCTTCTCCATGGACTGGGCCCGCTTGAAGATCTTGTCATTGCCTGAGTAGGCCCAGATCCTCAGCTGTTCCGCCGCCTTCTCCAGCTGCTGGATCTTGGCCTGCTCTTTTTCATACTGGCGAAGCTTCTCCTCATACCGCCGCTCCTTCTCCACGGCGTAAAAGCTGTAGTTCCCGGCGTAGAATTCCGCCTTGCCCTCCTGGATCTCCACCACTCGCTGGACCACCTTGTCCAGAAAGTAGCGGTCGTGGGAGACAGCCAGGACCGTGCCCTTGAAGCGTTCCAGATACTCCTCCAGCCACTCGGTGGCCCGCAGGTCCAGGTGGTTGGTCGGTTCGTCCAGAAGGAGGATGTCTGTGTCCTCCAAGATCAGCCGAGCTAAATTCACTCGGGTCTTCTCCCCGCCGGACAGCATGTCGAAGGGCCGCTCCCGCATATCCTGGGGGATGGACAGGCCGTTGCACACCTTGTTCTTATTGGTGTCCGTCTCATAGCCGCCGCCAGTCTGGAAGGCGGTAGACAGCTTGTCATATCTAGACAGTAAAGCGGGATCACTTTCCCCCTCTTCCATCCGCTGAGACAGGGCGGCCATCTCCTCCTCCATCGCGTGGAGAGGGGCGAACGCGGTGTCCAGCACATCCTCCACGGTGTAGCCTGTCGGGTAGACAGGGATCTGGGAGATCAGCCCCATCCGCTTGTTGGGGGCGATCATGATGTCCCCCTCATCCGGATAGACCTCTCCAGTCAAGATGCGCAGGAATGTGGTCTTACCGCAGCCGTTGGGGCCCAGCAGGCCCACCCGCTCCCCGGTATCCACCTGGAAAGCCAGCCCGTCCAGTATCTTTTTCCCGACCTCGAACTCCTTCACAAGGCCGGATACCGATATATCGATCATGATTCGGGTCCCTCGCTTATTTCGTTTTCTCCTCCGCCAGCTTTTTCCATTGGGCCAGCAGCTTGTCCCCGTCGGGACCCAGGGCCCGGTCCAGAACAGCCTGACCGGGGAGCTTCCACTTCTCCCCGTCCAGGGGCACATCCTCCCAGATGCCGTCGGGGATCTCCACCACCCGGGGCAGGTCCAGCTCCATCCCCCGGCGGCGGGCCAGCTTCAGCAGGGCGATCTGATGATTTCCCAAGGTAGAGCACATCTGCTCATAGCTGCTCCGCATCCCCCGAATGCCGGACAGAATGTGTTTGCGCAGACCGGCGGCGTCCCGGTCCAGCAGCATCCGGAACACCTTGCAGGCGTCCTCCCATCCATACCAGGGGTACAGGTGGGGCCAAAGCTGTTCGTCCTTGGTGGGCGGCCGCTTGCTTCTGGCGCCCTGTTCCATCAGAAAGACGGCCTTTTCATCATCGCCCCGGATGATTGCCAGCCAGACGCGGGTATCCCAGGGGAACAGCCACTGGGCGGTATTGGTCCGCAGCTTGATGGGCCTGTGGTATCGAGCCAGCAGGTGCTCCGCCAGCTCCCAGTCCCCGGCGCAGATGGCATACGATGCGGGGACAAAGAGGTTTTTGGTCATGCTGTTTTGGTAGTCCAGCCAGTTGGAGCAGGGCCAGCCCCTCTCCAGCAGCGCATAGCACGCCTCCTGGGACCGGGCCGCCAGCCACAGTAGACCCCGCGTCAGATCTGTGTCCTTCCGGCAGCCGTAGCAGTGCTCCGCGTCCAGGTACAGGGACAGGCTCTCACAGCCGTAAAAATCAGCCAGACCCTCCGGCATGGGCCATCGCCTGATGTTACTCTGTTGGTCCAGGCTATCATTTGGCCACCGTTCCTGCCAGGTAAGCCAAGCATCGTTCTGTTGTAACTCTTCTTTGATGTGGTCCCAGGCATCCAGGCCGTCCTCGTCCTTTTCCCGCAGCTTCGCAAACCACTCATCGTAGCGGATATGGGAGTAACGAATCTCCCCCGCCTTCTTCGCCTTCCGCTTGAGGGGCTTGTGATCCGGGTAATCGGGGAACCACAGCTTCCCCATAATGCCGTCAACCACTTCTCCCTTACAGCCGTTGACAAACAACACTTTTTCGCTGTTGGGCACCCCGCACAGCCGGGCGCACAGGGCGGCTTGGAAGTCCAGCTCCGCCTGGAACAGGGGGTGGGTAAAATTGCCCTCCTCCCCGCAGACGGACAGGGCCTGAGCCAGGAACATCAGGTTCCTCTCGGCCAGCTCCCCCGCCGCTTTTTTGTCCTTCTCCCGAAAGATCTCCATCAGCCGCAAAGCACCGCTTACCGTCAGCGCCGCCGCCGGGTCCCAGGGCTCGGTGACGGGCTCCACCTGGTTTTCCTCCAGGAGCATCCAGAAGCTGTCCCCGATCCGCATCCCGGTGGGGACACCCTTCCACAGGCGGTCCAACACCTTGCGGACCTCCTTGGCGGCACCCCACTCCCGGCCCACAGCCAGCCGCTCATATACCGGCCACTGTCGCTCCAAAAGGACCGTCCCGAAGAGGGCGGTCTTCCAAAAGGCCTGTTTTTTCAGCTCCTTCCCCAGGCCGTCCAGGTGGGCGGCGAAGGGGGCGCGGTCATAGATCACGGCGATACCTTCTTTTTATCACGGAGCGGCACAGAGACCGCCCCCTACTTATATGCGCTGCATATATCGAGCGCCTGCGGCGCGTTCCTCTACTCCTCCGGCCGATAGGTGGAACATCCAAAGCCCTCCATCATTTGAAGTATGTCCATCCGATCCGCCTCCAGCACGTTGGTGCAGGTGACGGACAGCATCTTCTCCTCATAGCCGAAGAGCATGATCTCCTCCACGTGCCAGGGCTCCTCCGGGTGCGCTCTTCGGAAGGTGGTGGGGAGGTCGTGGTCCTCCTGCCAGTCCCAGTCTGAAAACCGCTCCTTGAAGCGAGATACGATCTCCTCCATCGGAAGGAGCTCCACCGCCTTGACCTTGGCGCAGGTCTTGATATACCGCAGCTTCTCATGGAGGGCCTGAGGCTCCATAGCCACCCCCGGCTTCAGCTTCCAGAAGACCAGCTCGATCTCCTCCCTCTCCGGCAGGTCGCCATGGAAGAAGAAATAGGCCGTCTCGTCCAGGGAGGCGCGGCTCCAGTACTCAAAGCACCAGTTCCCCACCTCCTCCGTCTCCTGATCCCGGCCGGTCAGACGGCGCATCTCCGCCGTCTGTTCCTCCAGCAGCGGATTCTCCTCCACAGGGCCATAGTAGTCGGCGATCCGTTCGATCAGTTCCTTGACCTCTTCATAGTGCTCCGGCAGCATGGTCATCTTCCTTTCTGTCATGCCTCTTTCGTCAGCTCCAGCAGTCGGGCGGTGAGCTCCTCCAGCTTCATGCCCCGTGAGCCCTTGAGGAGGACGGTGCAGTCCGGCCCCACTACCTGGGGGAGGACCGCTTTAGCATCCTCCCGGGTGCGGCAGTAGACGATCTGGGGGACGCCGGCGTCTTGGGCGCCCTGGGCGATATGCCGGGCCAGCTCCCCCACTGCCACCAGGCAGTCGATCTTAGACTTGCCCAAGCACTCCCCCACCCCATTGTGGAGGGCGGGAGCAAAGGGCCCCAGCTCCAGCATATCCCCCAAAATGGCTACCTTCCGTCCGGTCTGGCTGTCCGCCAGCACACTGATGGCCGCCCGCATAGACTGGGGATTGGCGTTATAGGTGTCGTCCAGGATCGTGATCCCCTCCCCCCGGCGCAGGACGTTCATCCGCATCCGAGTGGGGACGAAGTGGAGCAGCCCCTCCTCGATCTGATCGGGGGAAAGTCCGCACCGCTCCCCTACCGCCGCCGCGATGAGGGCAGGGTAGATCATGTGCTCTCCCAGAGCGGGGACCTTCACCTCCCGATCCATCCTCGGAGTGGTGAGGCGGCAGTGGATGTGGCTCACGCCGTCTCCCCCGGTGACCTGGGCCCGGTAGTCGCAGCCCTCCCCTTGGCCGCAGAAGACGGTGGGGACAGGGGCGTGGTCCTTCAGAGAGACCAGAAGGGGATCGTCCCCGTTGAGGATCAGCAGTCCATCCGGTCTGATGTGGGGCAGGAGCTCACATTTGGCCTTGAAGATGTTCTCACGGCTGCCCAGCCGCTCGATATGGGCGTCGCCGATATTGGTGATGACCCCCAGGTCGGGCCGGACGATCTTGGACAGATAGTCGATCTCCCCGAATCTGTCCATCCCCATCTCCAGCACAGCGATCTGGTGGCTGGAGCTCAGGCCCAGCAGGGTCAAGGGGAGCCCGATGTTGTTGTTATGGTTCCCCTCGGTCTTGAGCACCTTATATTTGGTGCCCAGGACAGCGGCCAGCATATCTTTGGCGGTGGTCTTGCCCACGCTCCCAGTCACCCCGATGAACGGGATCGGGAATCGGTCCTTATACCAGGAGGCCAGACGGCCCAGGGCCTTCTCGGTGTCGTCCACCTTGACATAGAATCGGTCGGCCCGGTAACGCTCCAGCTCTCGGGCGGTGAGACAGCCCACCGCCCCCCCCTCCAGGGCAGAGGCGATATAGCTGTGACCATCGAACCGGTCTCCCACCAGGGGAAGGAACAGGGCGCCGGCGTGGATGGAGCGGCTGTCCGTCTCCACTTGGAGGATGGGAGCGTCCATCTGCCGGAACTCTCCCAGCAGTTCTCCTTCCACTGCTTTTAGCAGCTGAGATAGGGTGATGGTCTCCATTACCGTCCCTCCTTCCAGGCCTCCAAAGAGCTTTGGATGATGGTCTCACACAGCTCTCCATAGCTGAGGCCCGCAGCCGCTGCCTCCTGGGGGACCAGGCTGGTGGGAGTCATACCGGGAAGAGTGTTGATCTCCAGGAAATAGGGGGTGCCGTCCTCTGTGATGATGAAGTCGGCCCGGGCATAGACAGATAGCCCAATGGTCCGGAAAACGGTCAGTGCAGCGTCGCCGACGGCCTTCTCCCACGCGGCGGGGATCTCGGAGGGACAGACCTCCAGCGCCGCGCCGGGCTGGTATTTGTTGGCGTAGTCGTAAAATCCCTCCTTGGGGATGATCTCGATGGAGGGCAGGGCCCGGTCCCCCAATATCGCCACCTGGATCTCACGGCCCTGGATATGCTCCTCCACCACAGTGCGCCCCCCCAGATGGATGCTCTCCTCCAGGGCCCGCTCCAGCTCCTGCCGGGTCTTAGCGATGTACACCCCGATGGAAGAGCCGCTGGCGATGGGCTTCACCACCGCCGGCAGCTGGGTGCGCTCTGTCAGCTGTCCGATGTTCTCCCGGGTGACGGTGACCGTCTCCCATCGGGGGGTGGTCACCTGTCCGGCCACCAGCCGTTTGGTCAGGTCCTTATCCATGGCGATGGCGGAGCCCAGACAGCCCGATCCGGTGTAAGGCACGCCCAGGAGATCCAGCGCGGCCTGGATCCGGCCATCCTCACCGCAGGCGCCATGGAGAGCCAGATAGACGATGTCCGCCTCCTGGCACAGTTCAAAGATCCGGGGTCCGATGGCGGAGGGCCCGGGGCGGCTGGCCCGCAGCTGATCCAGATCCGGAGCCTCCCGGGCCACCTTCTTCAACTCCTCCGGGATGGGAGCGGAGTACCGTCCCTCCAGTCCCATCAGCTCCTCTTCGTCCTCATCCACGCCAAAGAACAGATCCACCAGGGCCGCCTGGTGCCCCCGTTCCCGCAGGGCCTGGCACACCATGGCCCCTGAAGACAGAGAGACATTGCGCTCCGGACTCAGTCCGCCCGCCAAAACTAAGATCTTCATCCACGATACCTCGTTTCCCAAACTTTCCTATATTTTTCCATATGGGCATAAAAATAACATTTTATCACTAACACGGTATTCTAACACATTTGTAAATAATACTCAACCCGAACAAGAAAATTTTCCCGGACCGCCGCCTCAGTCCGGCGGGACAGCTGGAGGGATCCTCCCCTGTCCCCTTCCTATCAGCGCCTCCTTCTCCTTCCGGGACAGCTTTTTGACTGCCGCCTCCCGCCGCAGGGCAGCAGACCGGTCGGGGACCTGCTCGGTATAGACCAGCTCCAACGGTCCCCGGCCGCGGGTATATTTGGCTCCCTTGCCGGTCCGGTGGACGGCCAGGCGCCGCTCCACATCGTCAGTGATCCCGGTATACAGTGTGCCGTCCCCACAGCGAAGGATGTAGACATACCAGGGCACAGAGATCCCCCCTTTCCCAACAAGGATATCATATTTATGTCCAAATTGGAAATCTTTCCTTCCCCCTCCTGTTAAAGGGCCCAAAACAGTTGCCTTTCTTCCCTATCGGTGGTACAATATGATGATATCATGCAGGCGCTGGCCTCAGCACCTGGAGAAAAAGGAGCAAAGGCACATGGATGAGAAAAAAGTGATGCTCTCCGGCATCCAGCCCAGCGGAGAGCTCCACCTCGGCAACTACCTGGGAGCCATCAAGAACTGGGCGGCCCGGGCCGAGGAGTTCGACTGCTACTACTTCATGGCGGATATGCATACCATCACCGTCCGCCAGACCCCCGCGGATCTGCGCCGCCGCACCCTGGAGCAGCTGGCCCAGTATATCGCCTGCGGCCTGGACCCGGAACAGAACACCCTGTTCATCCAGTCCCACATCCCGCAGCACGCTGAGCTGGGCTGGGTGCTCAACTGCTACACCATGTTCGGCGAGCTCAGCCGTATGACTCAGTTCAAAGACAAGTCCGCCAAGCACAAGGACAATATCAATGGCGGTCTGTTCACTTATCCCGCCCTCATGGCGGCAGATATCCTCCTCTACCAGCCAGATTTCGTCCCTGTGGGCGAGGACCAGAAACAGCATGTGGAGCTGACCCGGAACATCGTCCAGCGGTTCAACGGGATCTACGGCGACGTCTTCAAGATGCCTGAGCCATATATCCCCAAGGCAGGAGCTCGGGTCATGGGCCTGACCTCGCCGGACAGCAAGATGAGCAAATCCACCCCGGAGGGCTGTGTCTTCCTCATGGAGGCACCGGAATCCATCCAAAAGAAGTTCAAGCGGGCCGTTACCGACAGCGACACCGTAGATCCCGTCCGCTATGACCCGATCAACAAGCCCGGCGTGGCCAACCTGATGAACATCTACTCCGCTGTCACCGGCAAGTCCTTCCACGAGATCGAGGCGGAGTTCGCCGGCCAAGGCTATGGCAGATTCAAGCCCGCTGTGGGCGACGCGGTGATCGAGACCCTGCGTCCCATCCGGGAGGAGGCCACCCGGATCCTGGCAGACAAGGCATATCTGGAGAGCGTATATAAAGCCGGAGCCGAAAAAGCCTCCTATACAGCCAACAAGACCCTGCGCAAGGTATATAAAAAAGTGGGGTTCGTGCCCAGGTGAGCGCCGCGTCATCGGATGACTTCGCTCCACACAGATGCGGCAAACTATCGAAAGGCAGGGGCAGAGCCCTTGTCCTATGATAGGGAAACCCATAGATAAAAGAGGTCCTCAACTATGCCGATCCAACTTCCCTCTGTCGGGCTGGCCCTGGCCGCCCTCCTGGTCGCCGCATTGGTGGCCCTCATCTCCACGCCGGTGGTCCGTTCCTTGGCCTTTCGGGTGGGGGCGGTGGACGTCCCCAGGGACGACCGCCGGATGCACGACCACCCGATCCCCCGGATGGGAGGATTAGCGATCTTCTTTGGCTTCATCCTCAGCGTGCTGATCTTCCTGCCCCTCACCCCAGAGCTGCGCGGGATGCTGCTGGGCGGGGTGGTCATCCTGATCTTGGGCATCTTCGACGACATCTATGCCCTGCCCGCCAAGCCCAAGTTCCTGGTCCAGATCGGAGCGGCCCTCATCGCCGTGCTCCAGGGCAATCAGATCCAGTTCCTCTCCAACCCCAACATCTTCAGCAAAGAGGCGTTTTGGGAGCTGGGCTGGCTCTCTGTCCCCATCACAGTGGTCTGGATCGTGGGGATCACCAACGCCGTCAACCTGATCGACGGGCTGGACGGACTGGCCTGCGGGGTGTCCACTATCAGTTCCATGACCCTGCTGGTGATCGCGCTGATCGTGGCCGAGCCAGACGTCGCGATCCTCATGGCCGCTCTGGCGGGGAGCTGCATCGGGTTCCTGCCCTATAATCTGAACCCAGCCAAGATCTTCATGGGAGACACTGGTGCCACCTTCCTGGGCTTCATCCTGGCCACGGTGTCCATCCAGGGGCTGTTCAAGTTCTATGCGATCATCTCCTTCGCCGTCCCCTTCCTCATGCTGGGCCTGCCGATCTTCGACACCTGCTTCGCGATCCTGCGCCGGGTGTCCCATGGCCAGTCCCCCATGAAGCCCGATCGGGGCCACATCCACCACCGGCTCATCGACATGGGCTTCTCCCAAAAACAGGCGGTGGCGGTGCTCTATATCATCAGCGCGATCCTGGGCCTGTCCGCCGTGGTGCTCACCACCATCGGCGTGGTCCGGGCCATGCTCTTCCTCCTGGCCCTGTGTGCCGCCGGAGCCGTGGCCAGCAAGCTGTATCTGGATCACAACGGTGATTCCGGACAGCCCCCCCAGCACTCCTCCGGCAGCAGCCGGGTGGCCCGTCCCCGCCAGAGCCG
This sequence comes from bacterium 1xD42-67, assembly GCA_003612335.1. Classification (GTDB taxonomy): domain Bacteria; phylum Bacillota; class Clostridia; order Oscillospirales; family Oscillospiraceae; genus Lawsonibacter. The sequence goes on along the minus strand of RAYO01000005.1, from coordinate 114,842 downwards.
GCCTATGGACAGCGGGAATTTCTTCGGTGAGGAGGACCGATCAGAAAAATGAACGAGATCAAAGTCATGACCGTCTTCGGCACCCGGCCGGAGGCCATCAAGATGGCCCCTCTGGCCCTGGAGCTGGCCAAACGTCCGGGCTTCGACGCCCTGTGCTGCGTCACTGCCCAGCATCGGGAGATGCTGGACTCGGTGCTGGATATCTTCTCCCTCGAGCCAGACTACGACTTGGATATCATGGAGCCCCGGCAGACCCTGTCCACCATCACTTCCAAGTGCCTGACAGGCATGGATCGGGTACTGGAAGCAGCCAAGCCCGATCTGGTGCTGGTCCACGGTGACACATCCACTACCTTCGCCGGGGCCCTGGCCGCCTTCTACCACAAGATCCCTGTGGGCCATGTGGAGGCAGGTCTGCGTACCTATGATAAATGGTCCCCCTACCCAGAAGAGATGGATCGGAAGATGGTGGGCGCCATCGCGGACCTCCACTTCTGTCCCACCCCGTCCAACCGGGAGAATCTGATCCGGGAACATATCACGGAGGGGATCTATTTGACAGGCAACACGGTGATAGATGCCCTGTCAACAACGGTGATAAAGGATTTTCACTTTACAGAAAAGGCCCTTGATGTCCTGAGCCGGTCCGATCGGAAGCTGATCCTGGTCACCTGTCACCGGCGGGAGAACTACGGCCAGCCCATGACCGCTATCATGACCGCCCTGCGCCGGATCGCCGACGCCTTCCCCGAGACGGAGCTGGTCTACCCTGTCCATCTGTCCCCTGTGGTCCAGGAAACGGCCCATCGATATCTGGACGGTCATCCCAGGATCCACCTGATCGCCCCTCTGGATGTGCGGGAGATGCACAATCTGATGGCCCGATGCTGTTTGGTGATGACCGACTCCGGCGGGCTCCAGGAGGAGGCCCCCGCTTTGGGCAAGCCGGTCCTCGTCCTGCGCCGGGAGACAGAGCGTCCCGAGGCGGTGGCCGCTGGAACGGTGCGTCTGGCCGGCGTGGAGGAGGAGACCATCTTCCAGATGGCCGCCCAGCTGCTGTCCGATCAGAGCGAATATGACAAGATGGCCCATGCTGCGAACCCCTATGGAGATGGCCATGCCTGCCGCCGGATCGCTGACGCCATCGCCTGGCACTTCGGGCTGAGGGAGACGCCCCCTGAAGAGTTCAGGCCCTGATGATCGATCCCCCTTGATCAGGAAGATCCCAGGCGGTCGGGAGGCCGCCCTATGGGAAGAGGTGAGCCTTTGGAGCAAAAAAACCGACTTTTCATCGTCATCGCCATCGTGGCCCTCATCGCAGGCGCTATGCTCACCAGCTTCGGCCGGGGGCTCTTCGCCCTGCGCACACCGAAAGTGGTCCTCCCCTCCTCCAGCGCCTCGGCGGACGAGCCCCCAGACAGCTCCTCCCTCCGGCAGGACTACCAGCGTGTGGAGGTGACCACCCAGACCGTCACCGGAGTAGTGTCTACGTTGGCCCGCCCCACCAGCTACTACCGGGAGCTGACCGTGGAGACCTTCTGGGACGGGGGCTCGTCCACCGCCCAGGTCCAGGTCTGGACCGACGGCGGCTGGTCCCACAGCCGCCAGACCCTGCCTTCCGGGGCGGTCCGCCATGACCTCACCGATGGGGAGACCCTCTATTATTGGTACGACGGTTCCCAACAGTACCGGACCGCTCCGGCAGACAGCAGATCCTCCGATCTGGCCCAACATATCCCAACCTATGAGACAGTGCTGGAGCTGGACTCTGATGAGATCGTCTCTGCCGGTCATGAGAGCCGGGGGGAGCTGCCATGTATCCTGGTGGAGGTCCGGCCCGGCCGCTCCCAGCAGATCCAGCGCTACTGGGTCAGTGTGGACAGCGGCCTGCTCGTCTCTGCCGAGACAGAGGAGGATGGCCGGCTCATCTACCGCATGACCGCATTCTCCCCTGTCCAGTCCCCCTGCCCTGCCGATGCCTCCTTCGCCCTCCCAGACCGGGAGGTCCTGCACACGGTGGGCGGATGAGCTTTGTTCAGAGGGGCATGGGGCCGCGACCCTATCTCCCGTCTTCCCCCAGCCCCAGGAACACGACCAGCCCCAGGGCGATGGCTGTCTCCAGGTCCTCCCCCTCAACGAAGAGGTAGAGGGCGATGAGCAGCAGCAGGATATCGCCGCTGTCGAATCGGTCCAGATGGAAGCTCTTCCACAGATCGGTGATCCCCTCCTTCCCGGTCAGGAGATCTGGGATATGGAAGGGGATCTGACGGGAGCGGCTTTCTGGATCGGGGCGGCTCCAGGGGCGCTCCGACCGGTCCTGCCTCCCCGCTGGAACATAGGACGCGTCCTCCGGGATGTATCGGTTATACACGATCCCCCTCCTCTCCCCCAAAGGCCCCCATGGCCGCCCGGACCAGCTTGACCATCCGGGCGATCTGAAGGGCGCGGTCCAGCTTGGGCCGCCGGTCCTCCCGCAGATAGGGGCGCAGTGCGTCGAGGAGAGCGGCGCCCCGGTCCTCGGTGCTCTGGACCTGGCGAAGGATCTCCATCCCCGTTTGGATCATCTTGGGATCCACCTGGCCCAGCAGAGCGGACAGGTCCGGAGACGGAGGCTCCGCCGGGAGATAAGTACCTCCTCCCTCCGGAAGGGCCTCCGGAGGGGGCGCGGGATCCTTAGGCGGCTCTCCGGACAGGGAGCGGGCCAGGGCCATGATCTGGCTCATGGCCTCCTGGTTCCCCAGGATGGAATTCAACTGTTCCTCGAACCCTGCCACAGGATCACCCTCTTCCTCACCAGACCGCTGGGCGGCGGTCCCTGCTGTCCTGATCTGTGGGGCCCGCCCAAAAGGCGGGCCCCTTGGACGGGACTGCGCTCACCCCAATCCCGCCTGCTTGGCCTGGGCGCCGATCCGGTCCACCAGCGCGGCCCCCTCCTTGCTGTGCATCAGCTGGCCCATGATCTCCATGAGCTGGCTGGGGTCCCCCGCCGCAGCCTGCTGGGCCGCCTGCCGGACCTGACCGCTCTGCTGCTCCAGCAGCTCCCGCAGCTTCTGGGCATCGCTGGATCTGGCCAGCTGAGCGATCTTCTCCCGGTCCTGTTCCAATGCTCCCATCTCCATCCCTCCTATCAGATCTCACTCCCAGTATATGCGCAGAAAGGATCAGGTGATACTGTTTGGATATCCTGGTATTCTCCGACTCCCACCGCTCTCTGTCCGGTATGTACGCTGCGATCGGCCGGCATCAGCCCCAGCAGGTCATCCACTTGGGGGATCTGATGTCCGATGCCGAGGAGGTGGCTGGACACTATCCCAAGCTGCCCTTCTGTCTGGTCCCAGGCAACTGCGACGGCTGGACCGTTTCTGTCCCCGTCAAAAAGCAGATCTTTTTGGGAGGGAAGTCCATCCTCTTGTCCCATGGACACCGCTGGGGCGTCAAGACCACCTATGATGCCGCCATCGCCGACGCCCGAGCGGTGGGCGCGGACATCCTCCTCTTCGGGCATACCCACCAGCCTCTGTGCCAGCAGCTGGAAGACGGTCTGTGGATGATGAACCCCGGCTCCGCCCGGTCCAGCTACGGGCTGATCTCGATCGAAGATGGAGAGGTCTCCTGCATGCTGTATCAGACACAGTAGCGGAACATGCCCTTCCATGTCCCAGCATCCAGATAGGCCGCCCTCACACCATGATTCGGAGGTGGTTCACCATGAAAAAGCTCCTCTATATCCTCTTCCACCGCTCGGTGTTCGTCGCCTTGGCCCTGATGGCCCAGGTGGCGACCTTAGTCGTCATGGTGTCCATCTTTTCCGAATACACCGAGATCTTCTACTGGTGCTGCATCGCCATGAGCGTCATGGCCGCCATCGCCATCATCTGCAGCAGGATGGAGCCGGGATATAAGATCGCCTGGCTGCTGGTGATCCTCCCCTTCCCCGTCTTCGGCGGATTCTTCTATCTGATGGTCGGGGGAGGCGCGGTCCCTAAACGCACTCAGCGGCGCATGCAGGGGATGCTGGAGAAGTCGGTGGAGACCCTGAAGGAAGACTTCAAGGCAGACGACCTCCTCCGCCTGGGAGGCGACGCCGCCGGACAGGCCAGCTACCTGGAGCACCGGGCCGCATGTCCCGCCTACACCAATACCGAGACAGAGTATCTCTCTCTGGGCGACACTGCTTTCCCCAGGATCCTGGAGGAGCTGGAGAAGGCGGAACGGTATATCTTCCTGGAATATTTCATCATCCAGCCTGGGGTCTTCTGGGACAGCATCCTGGCTATCCTGGAGCGGAAAGCTGCCCAGGGCGTGGAGGTCCGGGTCCTCTACGACGACTTCGGCTGTATGTTCACCCTCCCCCGGGACTACAATGAGACGCTGATCAAAAAGGGGATCCAGTGCCGGGTGTTCAACCGGCTGATGCCGGTGATGTCCCTGCGCATGAACAACCGGGACCACCGAAAACTGCTCATCATCGACGGCAAGACGGGGTTCACCGGCGGGATCAATCTGGCCGATGAATATATCAACGTCCGGGAGCGGTTTGGCCACTGGAAAGACAGCGCCATCCTCCTGGAGGGGGATGCGGTCTGGTCCATGACAGTGATGTTCCTCACCATGTGGGACTATATCGCCGACTGGGATGAGGACTTCGAGCGGTTCCGTCCTCCTGCCGCCCCGGTGCGGCCCTGGACAGGGTATGTCCAGCCCTACACCGACACCCCTCTGGACCGGGAGACGGTGGGACAGGCGGTCTACCTCAATATGATCTCCAAAGCTAAGAACTATATCTATATCACGACGCCTTACCTGATCATCGACGTGGCCACCAACACCGCCCTGTGCAACGCCGCCAAGTCGGGCGTGGATGTGCGGATCATCACCCCGCACATCCCGGATAAACGCTATGTCTTTGAGGTCACACGGGCCCACTACCAGCCCCTCTTGGAGGCAGGAGTGAAGATCTATGAGTACACCCCCGGCTTCATCCACGCCAAAAATTTCGTCGTGGACGACCGGTTCGCCACAGTGGGCACCGTCAACCTGGACTACCGCAGCCTGTTCCTCCACTTCGAGGACGGCGTCTGGCTGTGCGAGGCCCCCTGCATCCGGGATATCCGCAGGGATTTCGAGGAGACGCTAAAGCTGTCTGAAGCCTACTCCCTCAGGAAGTTCAAGCATTTGAACATCCTCCTCCAGCTCTATCGCAGCATCCTCCGGGTCTTTGCACCGCTGATGTGATGAAAAGGGGCCGCCCCATGGGACGGCCCCTCTCCTTTACCGGCAGCAGCCGCTGCTGGCACTGCTGGTGGTGGTGATTGTATTGGGCGGGAAGAACTCGTCTACCGGGAACTGGACATGGCGGAACATGTCACAGGGATCCTCCTGGCAGTGGTCCTCGCCGCAGCTGCAGTCCTTGGTGGGGATGCAGTAGTCGTAAGCGGGGATGAGGAGCTGGGTGTCCCGCTCCATGCGGATGATCGAGAACTGGCCCAGAGAGACGAACACCCGATGCTGGTCTCCGCTGGTCACCAGGTCCTCGCCGAAACAGGCGGCCACCGCCATGGGGATGTCCAGACAGCCGCAGTCGCAGGGACGGCACTCGCATACATCCACCAGCTTCAGGCTGAGGATCAGGGGATCCACCGCCTCCACCACCGCGGTGGGCAGGCTGGACTGGGGGACACACTGGACCTGGTCCTCATTGCCCTGAGACGAGAAGCTCTTGGAACCGCTCTCACTGCCGAAGAGGACAGCCCGCTTGCTGAACACCGCCAGACCGCAGACCTGGACGGGCCGGGCGGCCCCCACGAAGGCATCGGCGGTGATTCGATAGAAATACCGCACGTCTACGGTGTAAAAGCCCCGGTTGAAGGTGACCGGCTCCACGTCGATGTACGCATACAGCAGCTCAGCGGCGCCGGCCTTGATAGACTGGGCCCGGTCGATCACATCCTGGGAACAGCGGGTGGGGTAGACTCTCAGGTCTTCAACGCAATCTTTATCCCGACACGAGTCAAAGATCTTTTTCGTGTGTATGCACACGGCCTCCCGGATACTGCGATCGTCACAGACGGGGCCGGGCACGACCTTTTCTGGCATAAGATTCCCTCCTAGATTTGGATGGTCATGAGTATCGGAGCGCCCATCATGGGTTTTGCTCACACCACATCTTATGCGTCTGCCTCCTTTTGGTGCGGAGCGCCCCCGTCCCTCCTTTTCCTCTTGCCCTTTTCCCCGTTTGCGTCTATAATAGGACCATCAAAGATCCTTAGAAAGAGGGGCTTGCCTATGCAGATCGGATTCATCCAGGACGACTTGGACCTCAAGCTGTTGGTCCTCTATATCATGGACCGGGCCGCCGGACCCATCACGTTTTTGCAGCTCTTCGAGCTGGCCCTCTGCGACGCAGGGGTGGATTACTTCTCCCTCACCCAGGCGGTGGAGCATATGGTGGCAACCGGACAGCTCTCTAAGGAGGAGGACCGCTACGCCATCACCGACAAGGGCCGGCGCAACAGCCAGATCTGTGAGAGCAGCCTGCCCCGTTCCGTGCGGCGGCGCTGTGACGGCAATCTGGTGAAGGTGAACGAGGCCCTGCGGCGGGAAGCACAGATCCGCTCCCAGATCATGGACAACGGCGACGGCACCGTCACCCTCTGCCTGACCATGGAGGACGGCGCCTCTCCCCTGCTCCACCTGGCCCTGCTGGCCGCTGACGGGGAACAGGCGGCTCGCTGGGCCCAGGTCTTCCAGGCGGACCCTTCCGCTCTCTATCTTGGGATCACGAAGCTGCTGGACCAGCCGAAGGAGGAGACGACATGAGACGTGATGACCGCGCCCAGGACCGGGACTTCTCCCTGGCCCTCATCGACCGCTGTACACACGGGGTGATGGCCCTCTCTACGGGAGAGCCCCTCCCCTACTGCCTGCCCCTGTCCTTCGTCCGAATCGGGGAGGATCTCTTTTTCCACTGTGCCCGGGAGGGCCGGAAGGTGGATCTGCTGCGCCGCTCTCCCCAGGTGTGTGTCACCTTCATAGGGGATGACCGGCCTGCCTTCGTGGCCCCTGCCATGTATACCACCTATTTCCAGTCCGTCATCATCACCGGGACCGCCGCTGAAGTGAGGGATCCCAGCGAAAAGTCTGCCGCTCTCCGGGCCCTGTGTCAAAAGGTGACACCTGATCACATGGAGGGCTTCGAAGCCGCCTTGGAACAGAGCCTGGCCGTCACCGCTGTGTGGAGGATCCGCATGGAGGAGATCTCCGGCAAGGCCAAGCTGGAGCGCTGAACAGATGACAGACCTGGATGGCAGCGCCCGATACGGCATTCGGAAGGGGATCATCCTCTATCTTGCCGACTGGTTCACGCCGGAAAAGATAGAGGCCGTGGAGGATATCTTGTCTCAGTTCCTGGATATGACCGGAGAGACCTTTACCAAGAAGCGTTCTGGGCTCCTGGATGCCTACCCAGGCAGAGGCTGTCCCTCCGGCTTCCGGAATGTCCGGGGCGGCTGGCAGAAGATCTTCCGCCGGGAATTTGACGGCCAGTTCCAGCCGGTCCCATCCCAGGACGGATCAGGGGTCCTCTCCCTGTCCAACTGCGACAGCGAGCACCTGCAGACCGTCCACTGCTTTCTCGCCCTCTCTAATTTCAAGCACTGGGCAAGGGCCTCCAGCAAGATATATCTCCAGTTCAGCCGCTCCGTGCCCTGGAGGGATGTTTGGGACTTTTTAGTTTATGTAAACCAGATGCTGGATGTGCAGTACGCCAGTGCCGGCTATGAGATGGCCACGAATCCCTTCCATTTCCACCCTCAGGCCATCCGTATGCTGAAAGATCTGCCCCTGGTCAACAGCTACGATACAGAGTGGTGTTTTCGAAGAGACGACCACACGATCCAATGCCCTAACCTGATCCAGGTCCTGAGCGAGGAGCATCTCTCTCCCCTGCCGCCCCCTCCAAAGGACAGCGGCATCACGGTCCTCCCCATGTACGGCGGGAAACAGACCGTCCACATCCTGGACGGTGGAGCCCTGGAGGAGCCGGATGAAGAGGAGCTTCTGGAGCGCCTGCGCGCCCTGGACACGTGGTCCCAGCCCATTCTGGCCCAGCTGGAGAAGCCCATGTATCTCAAACCTGATGCTTGGGAGATCCGCCGCAGGCGGTTCGACTGAAAAACACCTCCGTCCTGCGGGACGGAGGTGTCCTTATCTTCAGGCCATCGGCCCGGTCTTCCCCATGTAGTCCTTCGTCGCATCGGACAGGCCCCGGCGCCGCAGTCCGTGGGCCACCACACGGCTGATCATACTGTAGATCATGGCGAAAACAGGGACGCCCAGCACCATCCCGGCAAAGCCGAAGAGCCCGCCGAAGAGGATGATCGCGAACAGCACCCAAAAGGAGGCCAATCCAGTCGAATCCCCCAGGATCTTGGGGCCCAGGATGTTGCCGTCGAACTGCTGGAGGGCCAAGATGAAAGCGGCGAAATAGAGGCACTGGATCGGACTGACCAAGAAGATCAGCAGTCCGCAGGGCAGCGCCCCGATGCAGGGCCCGAAGAAGGGGATGATATTGGTCACCCCGATGATGGTGGCGATCAGGGCCGCGTATGGGAACCGGAAGATGTTGCAGCACACGAAGCAGATGATCCCGATGATCAAAGAGTCCAACAGCTTGCCGTTGATGAAGCCGCTCATGATCCGGTAGGCGTTGCGCACCTCCCCCACGATCAGGTCGGCGATGTCTGTGCGGAACGCGCTGTATAGGATCTTCTTGCTCTGGGCAGCCAGGATGTCCTTGCGGATCAGCAGGTAGGCGGAGACGATCACCGCGATGAGCAGATCCTTCACCAGGACCAGCAATCCGATCACCATCCCAGACACCCCCGCCATCACTCCGGTGAGGTTGGGCAGGATGTCCCTCCGCATCCACTCGAAGATCGTGCTGAACGACTCCAGCTTGGGCAGGAGACTGGAATCCAGCCACTGCTCCAGAGAAGCGGTGGAGGAATCGAAGATCGGCATGACGGCCGCCTGGATATCCGGATCGTCCTCCAAAAAGGTCTGGAGCCAGCCCTGGACCACCTCGATATACTTGGAGATGGCTTGGACCAGACCTACCACGCTGTCATACACCTGGGGCAGCACCATAGCCAGCAGCAAATAGATCAGGAGGAATGCCAGCAGCAGGCTGAACAGTACCGCAACAAAATTGAGGAACGCTATGTTCCGGGGATCTTCCTTCCTTTTGTCCGATGTCATGGACAAGAGGAGCTTAAAAATGTTCCGATGGACGGGCAGCAGCAGGAACGCGAGCACTGCACCCATAAAGATAGGCCGCAGGATGGCCCCCAGAGTCTGTAGGAAGCGGGCCACCTCCCGAAAATGGAAGAGCGCGAAAAAAAGACACAGCGACGCAGCCACTACGAAAAAAGCGGTCACGCCCATCGCCAGATAGGGGTGTCTGTCATCCCGTTTCATATGGTCCCCTCCTGCTCCTCAAACCTTTAGTCCGGTCTCTGTCTTGGCCAGAGCGCCCGCATAGGTCTCCAACACTGGGCAGATCCGATCCCTCAAAAAGCGCTCCACCTGCTGGGGGCAGCAGCCGATGTAGCTGGCCGGGTCCAGGTGGACGGACAGCTCCGCTCTGGTCATGCCAAAGGCCGGGTCGGCGGCCATCCGGTCGACCAGATCGTTTGACAAGCCTAACTCCTTTACACGATATCCCGCCTCCTGGGACAGTACTCGGATCCGCTCGTGGAGGACTTGCCGGTCTCCCCCCCGCTTCACAGCGTCCATCATGATGTTCTCTGTGGCCATGAAGGGCAGCTCCTCCAGCACATGTTTCTCGATCACCTTGGGATGGACTACAAGTCCGGCGGCCACATTGCTCCAGATATCCAGGATGGCGTCCACCGCCAAAAAGGCTTCTGGAACAGAGAGCCGCTTGTTGGCCGAATCGTCCAGGGTGCGTTCGAACCACTGGGTGGCGGCGGTAATGGCCGGGTTGCCCACATCTGTGATGACATATCGGGCCAGCGCACAGATCCGCTCACACCGCATCGGGTTGCGCTTGTAGGGCATGGCCGAGGAACCGATCTGATCCTTCTCGAAGGGCTCCTCCACCTCCTTCAGATGGCACAGCAGCCGCAGGTCGGTGGCGAATTTGCTGGCTGACTGGGCGATCCCCGCCAGGGTGGACACCACATTGTAGTCCATCTTTCGGGAGTAGGTCTGTCCGCTCACGGGGACAACGGCTGTAAAGCCCATCTCCTTTGCGATCTTCCCCTCCAGCAGCTCCACCTTCTCCTGGTCCCCGTCGAAGAGCTCCAGGAAGGACGCTTGGGTCCCGGTGGTGCCTTTGGAGCCCAGCAGGGCCAGGGTGGCGATGCGGTGCTCCACCTCCTCCAGGTCCATGAGGAGCTCGTTCATCCACAGGGTGGCCCGCTTTCCGACCGTGACCAGCTGGGCGGCCTGGAAATGAGTGAACCCAAGGGTCGGCAAGTCTTTATACTTGTCAGCAAATCCGGCCAGACGGTCCAAGGCCCGGACGATCTTGTCCCGGACCAGCTCCAGCCCCTCCCGCATGAGGATGATGTCCGTGTTGTCCCCTACATAGCAGCTGGTGGCTCCCAGATGGATGATGGGCATGGCCTTGGGGCACAGCTCGCCATAGGTGTGGACGTGGGCCATCACATCGTGGCGCAGCTTCCTCTCCCACTGGGCGGCCCTGTCATAGTCGATATCCTCCACATGGGCCTCCAGCTCCTCCACCTGCTCCCGGGTGACGGGCAGGCCCAGCTCCATCTCCGCCCGGGCCAGGGCCACCCACAGGCGGCGCCAGGTGGAGAATTTTTTATCCTGCGAGAAGATATACTGCATCTCGTCGCTGGCGTAGCGGGAGGACAGGGGGCTCTCATAGCGGTCAGTTGACATAATGATCTCTCTCTCCTTTTAAGACAGCCTGGGCCGTCCCATCGATCTCTGAAAGCATTATACCGCATTTCTCCCCCGTTTGCCACCCCTGGGGAAAATTTTCACAAAAGTTTAAGGAAGCCTTTATAAAATTTCTTTCACGTTCTGTTGATCATGTTCATCATAAAACACAATAAACGCCTTCCCTTTCCCGCCCAAATAGGCATCCCATGAAACAGTGTTTCTCTCTTTCAGGTCGCCTCCGCAAAACGGGCATTTTGACCTGTAGTTCAAATAGACAAAGTGGCCTCCAAAGATCTGTGCCATCCGCTCAGGCAGACGGCCTTCACACCCATGATCATATTCGTCGCTGGTCAGCTCAGCAACCGCAAGCACTTTATTTTTCGGGTCATAGGCACTGCCGCAATAGATCGGAACCATATCTGTGTCGGCGGTCGTCACTGTATACACAAGCCGCTTCCCACATCGTCCGCACTTCGCACAATAGATATGCTCCAGCTTTTTGACAGCATCTGCCACCCATTCACTCTTGTTCACGCACTTCCTCCTTCTATTTATCGAAGATACCGTTGGAATCCTTGGGGTAAGTATACAAGACCTCTACCGGAAATCCAATGCAGTCAAATAATCCTTGAAAAAACTTCTCCCGCTTTTTTCGCGCGTCATCAGAATCGGCACATATGATCTTGCCATTTTCTTCATAATACCAGTAATATTTAACCAAAATAAAGTAGTACAGCACATCTTTTCGTCCGGGAAATTCGTATACCTCCTCTGATATATCTTGCTCCAGATGATAGTGCCGATTTGGCATTAACTCAAAATACCACAACCGGCCTTGCTCATTACTTAAACATCCCTCTTTTGAGTATGAAACACCTATGCTCCACTCATACCAGTTTTCACCGCCGTTCACGAGATGGCTGCGCCCAATGTATTTGTTCAGCCCTGCTCCACGCACTTTTGTCTTTTTTATATATTTATCCAACCGTTCAGCAATTCCCTGTAAGTCCTGTACGTTGCAGATGATTCCGTATTCCTCCGCTTCGGCGTATACCTTTCGTTCCTCTTCTCCGGGGTGCATCCGCAGTTTCCAAAACATAATGATACCTCCAGCTTCTGTGATCGATTTTTCATAACAGGTTCATCCTATCACAGATCAAACAGTGCCGGCTCCTTTTTGGGGCCGGCACTTTCTTTTTTAAGGTCTTTTACAAACCTTTATGAGGGGCCTTTTGGTGCACAGCTCACAGCTTCTCCCGAATCAGCTCACCCATTTTGACGGTGCCGACCACTTCCTCGCCGGACTTGGCGATATCGGCGGTGCGCCAGCCCTCGTTGAGGACGGCATCCACCGCGTCCTCGATGGCCTTCGCCTCGGCGGGCAGGGCGAAGGAGTAGCGGAACATCATGGCCACCGACAGGATGGTGGCGATGGGGTTGGCCTTGTCCTGACCGGCGATGTCGGGGGCGGAGCCGTGGATCGGCTCATACAGCCCGGGGGCGGCGTCGCCGATAGAGGCGGAGGGCAGCAGGCCGATGGAGCCGGTGATCATAGACGCCTCGTCGGAGAGGATATCGCCGAACATGTTCTCGGTGACCACCACGTCGAACTGCCCCGGGTCCCGGACCAGCTGCATGGCGGCGTTGTCCACCAGCACGTCCTCATAGGCCACGTCCGGGTACTCCTCTGCCAGGCGGTGCATGATCTGCCGCCACAGGCGCGAGGTCTCCAGCACGTTGGCCTTGTCCACACTGGCCAGCTTCTTCCCCCGCAGCCGGGCCAGCTCGAAGGCCCTGCGGCCGATGCGCTCGATCTCCATCTGGGAGTAGGCCATCCGGTCGGCGGCCTCCTCTCCCCTGTCCTCAGTGGTATACCGCTCCCGCTTGCCAAAGTAGATCCCGCCGGTCAGCTCCCGGACGATCATCAGGTCGATCCCTTTGTCCGCTGTCTCCTTTTTCAGGGGACAGGCGTCGGCCAGTGCGGGCCGCAGGGCGGCGGGGCGGAGGTTGGCGTACAGCCCCAGGTCCTTGCGGATGGACAGCAGGGCGGTCTCGGGGCGCTTGTCCGGGTCGGAGGCGTGGCCCCACTTGGGTCCGCCCACCGCCCCGAGAAGGACGGCGTCGCACTCTTTGCATCTCTCGGCGGTGCCGTCGGGGTAGCTCTTGCCCACAGCGTCGATGGCACAGCCGCCCATGAGGACGTCCACATACTCGAACTTGTGGCCAAACTTCGCGCCGATGGTATCCATCACCTTGACGGCCTCCCCTACCACCTCGGGGCCGATCCCATCTCCCTTGATGAGAGCGATCTTATATTCCATAGGTCTATTCTCCTCTTCTAAAAATATCCACCTCGCTGGATGTCCCAACAGCTATATAGCGGCCGCACCGGCTGAATCCAAAGGCCAGCGGCGCATAGTCATCGAAGATCATGGTACATGCCTCCGGATGCTGATACCAGGAGACGGATCGGGGCATGAAGACGATCTGCTCCTTGGGCCAGAAGGGCGCGGCCATGTCCAGGCCATCCCCCGACGGGTTAGACCTTCGCAGACCGCCTCCCCCCTCCCCGGCGATGGGGATCGCCTCGTTCCCCAGGGGCCCGGCGCGGGCAGTCAGGTCCTGTTCGTCATAGCACTCCGTACACCAGACCTTTTCCCATGTCCGGCAGTCGATGACGCTCTGCCCTTGAGAGGAGATGACCACCAGCTTTTCGGTCTGGAGGTTGGAAAAGCCCAGATACATCAGCCCGCCCACCGCGAAGGTCTCCTTCTCCCACCCGGCGGGCACGCCCCTGGGGATCTTGTCCAGCAGGTCCAACAGACGATTTCGATATTCTGCTTCCATCACTCACTCCTCACTCCGGCCAGACCTGGCGGCAGCCGGCCAGCTCGGCGTTGGGCGTTTCGGATACCAGGACCTGGGCGGACTGAGACAAGTCGTTGTCCTCGAACTTCTCGGTTTTCAAAAGCTCCACGATCTTGGGCCACCAGCCCTCCGCGTCCTCGGTCTTGAGCCAGACGGCCAGGATATGGCCCTCCTCGTCCACATAGTCATGACCGTTGTCCTGGACCGCCCCCTGGGACCACTCCTCGATCCGGTCGGGCAGGGTGTAGCGGATATCCAAGTCCGGATTCTCCATCTTGCGGGAGTCCATGCTGATGATGATGGACTGTGTCTTCTGGAACCGCAGGCGGATCAGGCGGTCTTCCTCCAGAAGATCTTGGCGGAGCTCACAGGAAAATCCAAGCGGCTCCAACGCTCCCACCAGGGCCTGGACGGTGACTGCGCTGCCTGGGAAAAAACAAGACAGGTCTTTCAGCCCCTCCCGCACCGCAGTCTCCCGGACCTGTGCACAGAGGGACCGGTCATCCCCCTCCAAGGTACAGCTCAACGGGATCTCCGCCAGCTCGATGTGCACCCGAACAGCGGCTTCGTCGATACCCAGGAAAATCACCTTCTCCCCTGGTCCAAAGGTCATCGGCGTTCGTTTAGGTGCTTTCATCTCTCCAGTCCCTCTCTTTCAAGGAGTTGAGCAGGCCGCCAGTCTGAAGCTCTGCTCGTCGGTGCAGTCATAGCCGCTATCCTTCATCGCGTCTCCAGACCACGTCTCGATCCGATCGGACAGATCGTAACGGATATCCAGCTCCTCCAGCTTTCGGGAGCCCATGCCGATCACGATGGCCTGCATCCGCTACACCTCCGTCCAAGAATCGAACCGGGTGGAGATCTGCGGGTCGTACAGGGGACAGCCAAATTCCTCAGTTAAGATATCCAAAAACAAGTTGATGTTCTGCTCCGACATGCTATAGCAGTCAAAGCGGACAAACTGGGGCGTGGTATACAGGGAAAAACTTCCATTTCCCGCCGGATCTTCGCAGTTATCCTTGTCCGGCCAATCCCAGCCGGAGAACACCTCACGGATACGCTCCCGGATCTTCTCTACCGGAAGCTCCTGCAATCCCTCCAGAGCCTCCCCGTCAGAGAGGGCGGCATAGACCCGCTGATCATCGTGGGCCGCCCCCTTCTTATACTTCCAAAAATCGTAATCTGCGCTCATCTCGCGACCCCTCGCTCCTTCAGGGAGTTGAGCAGACCGCCGCTTTTGATGATGCCGTCGATGAACTCCGGGAAGGGAGCGGCCTTCCAGGTCTTGCCCTGGGTCACATCGGTGATGGTACCGCTGGTGAAGTCCACCTCTACCTGGTCCCCGGCCTGGATCTCCTCAGCGGCCTGGGGGCACTCCACGATGGGCAGACCGATGTTGATGGCGTTGCGGTAAAAGATGCGGGCGAAGGAGGGGGCGATCACGCACCTCACATCGCAGGCCTTGATGGCCAGAGGAGCGTGCTCCCGGCTGGAGCCGCAGCCGAAGTTGGGCCCGGCCACGATGATGTCCCCCGCCTCCACAGTGGAGGCGAAGCTCTCGTCGATGTCCTCCATGCAGTGGCTGGCCAGAGCCGCCGGAGAGGGGTCGTTCAGATGCCGCGCCGGGATGATCACGTCGGTGTCCACATTGGCGCCGTATTTATAAACCTTCATAGCAGATTCTTCCTTTCCTTATACGATGATCACATGGTAGCCCGGTCTTGTCTTGCCGATCTCGATATGCTCCCGATAGCCGGCGATGTAGAAGGGGATGTTGTCCTCCTCCCCTTTGATGAGGCGGCCCTTGACCTTCTCCCATGCCTTGATGACTACGAGGAAGTCGGGATGTCCCGCCGCCAGACCGGGCTGCTGTTCCTCCTCGATCCAAAAATACTCCCCGCCGTAGCTCCGGCGGGCCGTCTCAAAGACATAACAGCCGGTCATGGAGTAGAGGTCGAAAAAGGCCTCCTCCTTCAACTCCTCCCGCCGCTTGCCCAGCCCGTCCAGCATCTTATCGATCTCCTCCAGGCTCTCGATGGAGTAGTCCAGGGGAGCGTCAAAATACTGCTGCATGTTCTGGACGAAGTTGTGGGCGGTGTTTACTACATCGTCCTTCAGATCCCTCATCGCTATCTCACCTTCTGGGGTCGGCCACGCAGCCGGCGATGGCGGAGGCGGCGGCCACAGCGGGGGAAGCCAGGATGATCTCGGAGGTCGTGTGGCCCATACGGCCCACAAAATTCCGGTTGGTGGTGGAGACGGTGCGCTCTCCCTCGGCCATCACCCCCATGTGTCCCCCCAGGCAGGGGCCGCAGGTGGGGGTGGACACCGCCGCGCCCGCCTCGATGAAGGTCTGGATGAGCCCCTCCTCCATGGCCTGGAGGACGATCGCCTGGGTGGCGGGGATGACCACACAGCGGACATTGGGTGCAACTTTTTTGCCCTTCATGATGGCAGCGGCGATCCGCAGATCACCGATCCTGCCGTTGGTGCAGGACCCGATGATCACCTGATCGATGGGCATCCCCGCCGCCTCAGTCACCGTCTTGGTGTTCTCGGGCAGGTGGGGCAGGGCTACAGTGGGCTCCAGCTCGTCCAGGTCGATGACCACCTCCCGGTCGTAGACGGCATTCGGATCGGCAGAGAAAGCCTCACAGGGGCGGTCCACCCGGCCGTTGATGTATTCCATGGTCTTCTCGTCCACAGGGAAGATCCCATTCTTGCCGCCGGCCTCGATGGCCATATTGGCGATGGTGAACCGGTCGTCCATGGAGAGGGAGGCCACCCCCTCCCCTGCAAACTCCAGGGACTGATACAGGGCGCCGTCCACCCCGATCTGACCGATCAGGTGGAGGATCACATCCTTGCCTGAGATGTGGGGCTGGAGTTTGCCCTTCAAGGTCACCTTGATGGCAGAGGGCACTTTGAACCACAACAGGCCGGTGGCCATGGCCGCGGCCATGTCGGTGGAACCGATCCCTGTAGAGAAGGCCCCCAGAGCGCCGTAGGTGCAGGTGTGGGAGTCGGCCCCTACGATCACCTCGCCGGGGGCGGCCAGCCCCTTCTCGGGGATCAGGGCGTGCTCTACCCCCATCTGGCCCACATCGAAAAAGTTGACGATCTGATGCTTATGAGCGAACTCCCGGGCCTGCTTGCACAGCTGGGCGGACTTGATGTCCTTACAGGGGGTGTAGTGGTCCAGGACGACCGCGATCCGTGCCCGGTCGAAGATCTGGGTGAAGCCCGCCTTTTCGAACTCGGTAATGGCTACCGGGGTGGTGATGTCGTTGCCCAGGACCAGGTCCAGCTTGGCCTCGATCAGCTGGCCTGGCTCCACCTTGTCCAGCCCGGCGTGCTTGGCTAAGATCTTCTGTGTCATCGTCATTCCCATAGGAAAGATACCTCCTTGATGGTTTATCACAAAGATCTTATCAGAGGTCTTGTCAGAAAAATGTAAAGTATGATACGTTTGTTATAAAAAAAGAGCCTCCTGAGCAGGAGGCTCTTTTGAAGTATAGACTGAGATCAGCCGAAAAACATCCTATAGGCAACGTACAAAATAGCGCCAAGCACTAAGAGCGCAAAAAAGGACCCCTCGCTGTCTGAACCTGATCCACTGCTCTCTGTCCCATGATTCTCCTTACGATATCGTTGATAGTAGGGGCATGTATCATAGTCATATTTTTTGAGATCGATGACCTCATCGCCTCTGGCACTGCAATATTCGCAATCATCATCATGCCAATGATAAGGACAGCTGCTTCCGCAATAGGCCATGATATCTTCTCCTTTCAATACTGTTTCATTGATCTATTCCAGTTACTTTCACGACAAAGTATATCATGATCTGACAATATAGACAATTGTAGGATTCGACGATCTTCAAGGCTGCTTTTTGTATGCGATCATCAGGACATATGGGTCTTGTCAGAAAAGTATGATCTGTGATACAATTAAAAAACATTTTAAGGAGGACGGCATCATGATCCTCGTCCCTGACACCGGCGGATCATTCTCTACCTGGAAAGACCAGGAAGGTTTCACCTACCGGGGCCAGTCCTTGGAGCTATGCTACCAGACAGAGCCGCCCCATGGAGACTTCATCTATTCTCTCACCCTGCCCGCAAACAGAGGCAGATATCATCTCCCCCTATGGGTCTATGGCAGGGATCTGTTTTTCTTCGGCCCCTCCTATCTGCTCGCAGAGGGGGTCCCAGCTGGAGGATACAGCGGTCTCAAAAGTGTGATCATAGATCTGTCCAATGCCAGATATGCCATTCTGGACAGCTGGTACCGCAGGCCGCAGCTCACAGACCAGGGACTGCTGCTGGTCCGACCCCACAACAGCGCCCCGCTGCTGCTGACCTCCTCTGCGCCGCTCAACTGGAAGGCGCTCCGTGATGAAAGGACACATTGATGGACCATGAACTGGACTTCCCTGCCGGGATCTGGGAGGCTTTTGCCCAAGGCCGGCCCCCAGTGCGGTGCTCTCCCGGCTATCTGATCTATCTTCAGGACACCCAGGCTACCTGCTTCTATTATCTGAGATCCGGCCAGGTGAAGAGCTTCCTCCAGTCGGAGGACGGCGGAGAGAGGGTACTGAACATCTACCACGCCGGGAGCCTCTTCGGAGAAGCGTCCTTTTTCGACGGTCTGCCCCGGGTCTCCTCAGCAGTGGCCCTCACCCCCTGCCAGATCGTCCCTATCGACCGGGAGCAGGTCACCCAGGAGTTCGTCCGGGACCCGGAACTGGCCCTGGCCATGATGAAATATCTGGCCCGAACGGTACGGCTGCTGTCCAGCCAAGTGAATCAGATGGCGTTCCGCCCTGCCCGGTGGCGGGTGGCCAGCTATCTGCTCTCCCCTGGCTCTCTCACCTGTACTCAGGAGGATATCGCCGCCGCCGTCTCCGTCAGCCGGGTGACGGTGAGCCGGATCCTCAACGAGTTCGCGCAAAAGGGCTGGATCAGGCTGGGCTACCGCAAGATCGTCCTCCTCCAGCCGGAGCGGCTGAAGGAGCTGTGCAGGACATGAACGAGTCCCCGGACGCGCCGTTGCGCACGTCCGGGGACTTTTCTGTCCGATCTCTATCTGCTCCGCTCCAGGAAATAGCGCACCACCTCATACACACGCTGGGTAGAGGGCACGCTCAGCCGCTCCTTGACGGAGTGGACGTCATGGAGCTCCGGCCCCATGGAGATGGCGTCCAGACCGGGGATCTTCTCGATGAACAGGCCGCATTCCAGACCGCCGTGGGTGGCCTCGATGGCCCCCTCCCTGCCGCTCACCTCCCGGTATGCCGCCAGCATGTCCTCCCGGAGGGCGGACTGCCTGGCGTACTGCCAGCCGGGATAATCGCTCCGCTCTGACACGGTCCCGCCGCCCATCGCCAGGATGGCCCGCAGACGCTGGACCATCATGGCTTTCTGAGAGGCGATGCAGGAGCGGACCGAGATGCTGAATCGGACGCCCTCACGCTCTGTCTCCACGACGCCCAGGTTCAGGGAGGTCTGCACCAGGCCGGGGAAGTCCACGTTCATAGCCTGGACCCCCTGGGGGATGACCAGCATGGTGCGCAAGACCCGCTCCGTCGACCCTCTGGTCATGGCACCGTCCATGAGGGCGCCCCGACGGCAGGTCAGGGAAATGCCGTCGTCACAGCCGGCGTACTCGTTCTTCAGGGCGGCGTCGAACTCCCGGACGAACGCCTCAAAGGTCTCCGCCTGCTCCGCAGGCACCCACACCACCGCCTCGTTTTTGGAGCAGATCACGTTGTCGAACCTCCCGCCCCGGATGCCGCCCAACTGTAAGCCGGGGCAGCGCTCCATGGCGCTGTACAGCGCCCGGACCATCATCTGGTTGGCGGAGGCCCGGCCCTTATGGATCTCGGCCCCCGAGTGTCCCCCCAGCAGGCCGTCCAGGGCGACCAGATAGGCCGCTCCCTCGCTCACCGGCTCCCACTCCCCGGGCAGGAAGCAGTCCAGCCGCACGCCGCCGGCGCAGGAGACGGTGAAGACCCCCTCCTCCTCTGAGTCCAGATTGACCAGTTTCTTCCCCTTCAGGTCGGAGCAGTCCAGGGCGAAGGCGCCGTCCATGCCTACCTCCTCGTCCACGGTGAACACCGCCTCCAGGGGCGGGTGCGGCAGGCCGCCGTCAGCCAGGATGGCCAGGATCATAGACACAGCGATCCCATTGTCTCCTCCCAGAGAAGTCCTGTCCGCCCAGACCCACTCCCCATCTGTCACCAGGTCCAGACCCTCTTTGGACATATCCTTGGGGCTGTCCTCGGTCTTGACACACACCATGTCGATGTGGCCCTGGAGGATGATGGGATCTGCCCCCTCATACCCGGGAGAGGCGTCCTTCCAGATGATCACGTTGTTGACCTCGTCCTGCCGGTATCTCAGGCCCAGCTCCTGCGCGAAGGAGACGCACAGGTCGCTGATCCGTTTGGTGTCGTGGCTGCCGTGAGGGACGGAACATAGTTTTTCAAAATACTCGAATACTGCCTTGGGCTCCAGCTGGGATAACACTGCCATAGGTCGTTCCTCCATTCATTTTATCAGGTCTGAAAGGTCTTTCCCCAGGGACATCCGGCGATCCTGTCCCTGCGGCCGATACCCATGATCACTTTCTCGCCCTGGATCTACGGATAGTATAGCACCAAACCTCCCGGAACACAACAAAGACCGCCCTGTTTTTCATCCAGGGCGGTCTTTGAAGGGTCACATATCGCCGGCGTCCAGTTCGCCTTCCAGGCCCAAGTCGCCCTCCATACCGAACACGTCTCCCTCGCCGGGGAGCTCCTCCTCTTCCGGCTCCTCGGGGGCAGGGACGAACTCCGTGAGCCAGGCCTCCTCCGGAAGGCCGGCCAGATAGGCGGGCAGGTTGATGATGATACCGTCCATATCGTAGGGCAGCTTGATGCTGACCTCCTTGACCACCGGCTCGTCACCCTTCTTTTCGGTGATCTCCAGGGTCATCTTGAAGTCCTGACCGATCCAAATGGCCGCACCGCGCTCCCGCTTGCCCAACTTGGCCACCTGCTTGTCCTTGACGGTGACCACCACGCGCTCGAACGCCTTGTAGTCCTGGCCCTGGTAGCCCTCCAGGGTCTTGTTGTCCAGGTAGATCTCATGGCCCCGGCCGATGACCAGCATCCAGGCGGCGATGACCACCAGGATCAGCACAGTCAGGGCGGGGAAGAGCATCCTGCGTTTCGATCTCATTTCGCAGCCTCCTTCCCGGCCCGTACCTGAGCCTCGGCCAGCTCCTGGCCCGCCTTGCTCTTCACCATCCGCTTCTTCGCCTCATACATGATCAAGGCCACAGTGATGACGCCGTAGGACAGGAACACCCGGAAATATTCGCCCACCATGGTGTCTTCGGTGATATAGGCGCCCGCCCCGGGGGCCACGATGAACATCAGGTGGAACAGGATCACGCCCAGGAAGGCATTGCCGATGGATGCCTTCTCCACCGAAGCTCCGCCGATCAGCAGGGCCGCGATACAGAACATGCCGATCTGAGAGTGACCGGTGTAGGTGGGCAGGTTGCCCATATTCTGCAGGTAGATGACCATACCGAATCCGGCGAAGACGGTGGACATGATGATAGAGATGAGACGGGTGCGGTCCACTTTGATCCCGGCAGCCCGGGCCACCTCCATGTCCTGGCCCACGGCCCGCATATCTTGGCCCAGCTTGGTCCGCCGGAACCAGACGATGAACAGACACAGCAGCCCGATCAGGATGAAAGTGAGGACAGGGATCTTCACGCCCTTGACCCGGATGGCCAGCAGGTCGTCCAGGCACTGGCGCATGTGCAGCAGGCTCACCGTGTTCCGGATCCCATAGCCCCGGGGGAGCATGATGCTGGCATGGGCGATGGGGATGATGGAGCCCATGATATACAGCACCACCATCATATAGACGCCGTTGCCCATGAAAAAATTCAGGATATAGCCGGTGATCATCTCCCGGCCCTTGGCCATGTTCAGGATGTTGCCGCAGATCCAGCCCAGGACCGCGGAGAAGGGGATGGACAGGATCATGGCCAGCACCACCCCGGGGATCCCCCAGATCTGGAGATCGGCCACGAAGATGATGGCGAGCTCCGCCCCCATAGCGCCCAGAGTCATGGCGAAGTTCAGGCCCATGCCCGCCATGATGGGGAAGAGCAGACAGAGCACTAGGAACAGGTTCCGCCCCATCCGGGTGACGATCTCATTGATCAGATAACTGTTGGACAGGCCGGACATGGGGATGAAGATGGCGCAGATGATGATGAACATGATGGGCACAGCGTTGCTGCGCACCAGATCCAAGAGCCTGCTCCCAACGGAGGCATTGTTTTTTCCGCTCATTTCGATCCCTCCGTCTTTCTGGTCAGTGCATAGAGGATCATGCCATTGGAGACGATGCTCCGGATGACCTCGCTCATATCTGTGTGGATCAGGGAGTTCATCACCGTGGGGGTCAGGGTCACCATGCCCTGGAAGAGGATGGTGCCGATGATCACATTGCCGATAGACGCCTTGTTCACCAACGCCCCGCCGATGAGGATAGCCGCCACAGTGGGCATGGTCATGTTGTTGGGCGCGTTGTACAGCTGGAGGAAGCCGAAGCCCTGCTGGTAGATCAGGATGCCCACAGCGCCCAGCCAGGTGGACATGATGACGGACAGGGTCCGGATCCGGTCCACATCGATGCCCGCAGCCCGGGCGAAGGTGGGGTTGGAGCCCACTGCCGTCATAGCGGTGCCCGTCTTGGTGTGGAGGAACGCCCACATCAGGAAGGCCAGCAGGGCGAACATCAGCAGAGAGCCGGTGGGGATCTTGATGAACTCCAGCGGGCC
The DNA here is from genome assembly GCA_003612335.1 of bacterium 1xD42-67. Taxonomy (GTDB): domain Bacteria; phylum Bacillota; class Clostridia; order Oscillospirales; family Oscillospiraceae; genus Lawsonibacter. Next base: position 92,183 of record RAYO01000005.1, on the reverse strand, counting down.
CAGATCCACATCCAGCTTCCCCGCGATCTTCTCAAAGTCGATCTTCCAAAAGTCGGCCAGGACCTGGTTATAGAAGCCATCCAAAGAGATCGTAGGCCGCAGGCCGTTGCCTGACAGGCCCCAGACCATGGTGGGGCTGGTGTAGGGCAGCAGCAGCCACATCATACACATGAAGGAGATCGTAGAAAAGCCCACATAAGTGGCGATCATCATCTCGCCGCCCTTGATCTTGTTCAGCAGCCAGCCATAGCCGCCGCCGAAGATCAGAGCGAAAGGGGTGGCGATGACCACTGCCATCAGGAAGCTGACCGGAGCGCCAAAGCGCTCGAAGCTGAACTGGATGGACAGGGTCCCCCCCAGCAGTCCGGCCAGGACGCCCAGGGGCAGGCCGAAGTTCAGGCCGCACCCGGAGTGGATCATAGGCACCATGGCCAGTACCAGCACTCCGTTCCAGCTGAAGCGGTTGATGATATTGGTGATCTGCATCGGGAGGTTGACCCCCACGAATGGAGTCATGATAAGCAGCAGGAGCAAAAATCCGGAGATGATCAGCCTGGGATACCCCATCTTATTGAGCCAATACCGCAGGCCGATCGCGTATCCAACTTGGTGCATATCTTTCCCTCCTTATATGACCTGGCTGACCATCAGCAGGCCGAACTCCTCCGAGGACGCAGCAGCAGGCAGGATGCCCGCCACCCGTCCACCGGAAACGATGGCGATGCGGTCGCAGGTCTGCCGCAGCTCCTCCAGCTCAGAGGAGATCATCACTACCGTCACGCCGCTCTCGCGGTTGAACTGCTTCAGCGCCTCCAGCACCAGGGATTTGGCGCCTACGTCGATTCCCCGGGTGGGCTCAGACACGAAAAGGAACTTCGGCTCCAGGGCGAAGGCTTTGGCCAGACACACCTTCTGCTGGTTGCCGCCGGACAGCTCCTTGGCCTTCTGCTGGGAACTGGTGCATTTGATCTGCAGCTCCTGGATATATTTGTTGGTCACATCGCGGATCGCCCCTTCGTTCCGCCACTTGATCAGACCGCCGAACAGCTTTTTCAAAAACTTATCCTGGATCTGCATGGCGGGGAAGGCTATGTTCCACTCCAGGCTCTCGTCCAGCAGCAGGCCCACCTCCCGCCGGTCCTCCGACACGAAAGCCAGGGAGGAATCCAGGCATTTCCGGGGACTGTTGAGGGGGATCTTCTGTCCGTCGAACTCCACAGTGCCGCCGGCTTCATACAGGCCCATGACCCCATTGGGGATCCCCAGCTTGCCCTGACCGGCCAGACCGCCGATCCCCAGGATCTCCCCCTCCTTCACATCCAGAGTGACGTCGCGCACCGTCTCGCCGGGCATGTCCACCCACAGGTTCCTGATAGACATGACGGTCTTCGCGTCATCCCCCTGGACCTTCCCATGGGTCTGGGCCGCAGCGCTCTGCTGCACGTCCCGGCCCACCATCCAGCGGGTGATATCCTCCACACTGGTCTCCTTGGCGGGGACGTCACGGACCACATGGCCGTCCCGCATGACCACCACCTTGTCGCACACCGCCAGGATCTCGTGGAGGCGGTGGGTGATGAAGATCACAGAGATCCCCTGGGCCGCCATGCTCCGGATGGAGGACAGCAGGGCCTCGGCCTCCTTCTCGGTAAGGACAGCGGTGGGCTCGTCCAGGATCAGCAGCTTCAGCCGGTCCTTGCTCAGCTCCCGGGCGATCTCGGTGAACTGCTTGTGGCCCACCGGCATACTGCTGATGACCATCTTGGAGTCGATCTCCACGCCCATCTTCCGGATGGCCTCGGCGGAGCGCCGCTCCATCTCCTTGCGGTCCAGGGTGTCCAGCCGGTCGCCGAACACCTGGGAGATCACGTTCTTCTTTTTGGGTTCCCGATCCAGGAGGATGTTCTCTGTGGCGGTGAAGCCCGGGATCAGGGAGAACTCCTGATGCACCATGCCGATGCCCGCCTCCAGAGCGTCGAAGGGGGTCTTGAACTCCACCTTCTGCCCGTCGATCAGGATATCACCGCCGTAGCCGCCGGTCTCCCGGATCACATCCATGCCGAAGAGGATCTTCATCAGTGTGCTCTTGCCCGCACCGTTCTCGCCGCACAGGCCCAGGACCTCTCCGGCGCCCAGGGTGAAGTTGATGTCGGCGAGGACCTGATTGCCGAAGAAGTCCTTTTTGATATTTTGCATCTGAAGCAAGGGAGCGCTGTTATTTGTCATACCTCTGCCCTACCTATCTACAAAGTACACATCCACTGCGTCCCGATCCCCTTTTGTGTTCCCGGTCACAGAGTTTCCCTCCTGTTCCCCGCCCCTGCGGGACGGGAACACGAAAAAAGATCGGGCGTGGACTGGAACGGGGAGGAGGACAGGTCCTCCTCCCCGTTGATCGGTCAAAACTATCCTGCGGTCAGATCAGCTGACGGTGTAATACTTCTCGGGGATCTCCACGTCGGCATTGCCCATGAAGTGGCCGGGATCGCCCATGATATAGGTGTCCTGATAGATCAGGAACACGTTATCGGACTTCACGCCGGTGGTGGCGTTGGTGTAGCCGGCGCCGTTCCACTGAGCGTTGGGAGAGTAGACGTTGAGGGCCTCGGCCACGGCGTCCATATCGGTGATCTCGCACTTGCCGTCGATGACGTTCTTGGCGTGCTCGGCCAGACCGGCGGACAGAGTGTAGCCATAGGAGTAGGCCCAGGTGCCGAACCGGTCGGCGGCGCCCTTCTCCACCAGGGTGGACTCCACCTTGGCCAGGATCTTCTCAAAGTCGCCGGCCTCCTCGGTCAGGTCCAGGCCCAGAGCACCGGGGTAGCCCATCAGAGGAGAGGGCAGGTCGGCCTCGATGAAGTAGCCTCCGTACTCCACCAGCTGCTTCAGCAGAGGCTCGGTGTGGGCGTCGTTGGTGCAGAAATAGGCGGCCTTCTCACCGTACTTGTCCACCCAGACAGGGACGTTCTCGATGATATAGGCCTGAGCGCCGGGGATGCCCACGTCAGAGGTGGGGTCAGGAGCGGTCTCCAGATGGAACTCCATCCCAAACTCCTTGCAGGCCTCACGCATGACGGCCACCCGGCGGCTCATGGTCTCATAGGCCATGTGCCGGGGGAAGGAGATATGCACGAAAGCGTCGGCGCCCAGCTCATGGGCGGTGCGGATGATCAGATAGCCGCGGGAGACGAAGTCGTTGTTGCAGACCAGATCTGCAGCGGAACCGATCTCAGGCAGGTCCTCATGGGCCTCGCCAGCGATGCAGATGATGTCGGGGCGGGTCTCCTTCACCTTGCGGAAGGCCTCGGTGGTGCCGGGGACGGACTGGTTGACGATGATGGCCTTCATCAGGGGGTCGTCAGACATGTTGACGATCTTCTGGATGGTGGTCTCCAGCTCCTCGGTGAAGTTGTCGGGATAGATGTCCAGCTTGACCATATCCTCGCCGTATTTGGCCTGGAAAGCCTCGGCGCCCCGGCGGTCGTCCTCGGACTGAGAGACGGAACCGGTGATGATGCCGATGTGATACTCACCGGCAGTGTCGCCGCCAGCATTGCTCCCGGAGCCGCTGACAGTGCCGCTGCCGCCGTTGGAGCTTCCGCCATTGCTGCCGTTGCCGGCACTGCCGCCGTTGCCGCCGCAGCTCACCAGGGCGAGCATCATGGCGCAGGCCAGCAGCATACTGATCCTCTTTTTCATTATATACCTCCTAAAATACCTTTGGCCTCTGGATGCAGGGAACTCTTTTCTGCTTTATCTTGATAAAGAATAAAGCAGAAAAAGGTGTACACCTTTTGACCTTTTCCTATTGTAGCAAAGTTCCGGGTTTTGTCAACCGTCTTTTTCCCAGGAAGACCCATTTCCCCTAAATTCCTGCACAAAATTCCCCGCAAAAAATCGGCCCGCTCTATGCTGTATCAACAAATGTCCGCAGCAAAAAGACATTCCAGTCCGTGCTGTCCCTGACGAAAGGAAGGCCGCCTTTCGCTCAAGGCTGCGAAAAGCGGCTCTCTTCCTGCTATTTCAGGGTGACCTCAGGCATCAGCTCCTGGCCCACGAAGCTCAGTACCCGGTCCATCTGGAGCACCTCCTCCGGGGTGAAGTGTTCTCTCACCCGGTCCATGACTTCCCGGATATAGGTGCTGCTCAGATCGTAGTAGTCATGGAACTTCTGGGTGGGCCTGAGATGATACTCCCGCCGGTCGTTGGGGGACTGGACCTTCTCCACATACCCTTTTCGGATCAGGCTGTTCACCTTGTAAGCGGCATTAGGAGAGGAGATCCGTGCAAAAGAGGCGAACTCATTGATCGTAGGCTCATCCATGGCCCGGATGATCTCCATGCAAAAGGTCTCTACCGCCGTCAAGCTGGCCTCCCGGGTCTGGAACCGAGAGAAAACGGCCTGGTAGAAATGCAGCTTGAACTTGGTGTAGATCCGATCGAAACTTTCTTCCAGCACAGCGCTCTCTCCCTTCCTCCGGCTGTCATATGCCAAGGACCTCACAGATCAGCAGGAGGTCTTTGGCCCATCTGTCAAGGCGAAGGTGAGCTCCGCCCTGCAGGCCGTCTTCCCAGCGACCTTGGCCACGGCGGTCCCGAATCCCACCGGGCCCTTCCGGGCCGTGAGCTCACACTCCAGCTCCAGCACGTCCCCGGGACGGACCTGCTGCTTGAACCGGGCGTTCTTGATGCCCCCGAAGAGGGCCAGCTTCCCTTCGTTCCCCTCCTCTGTGAGGATCGCCACCGCTCCCACCTGGGCCAGGGCCTCGATGATGAGGACGCCTGGCATCACCTTGAAGCCGGGGAAGTGGCCCTGGAAAAAGGGCTCGTTGGCGGTGACGCACTTGATCCCTTTGGCGCTCTGGCCGGGGACGCAGTCAGTGATCTTGTCCACCAGCAGGAAGGGGTAGCGATGAGGCAGGATCGCCTCGATCTGATCGATATCCAGTTCCACAGCGTCACACCTCCCACTTTTTCAGCACGATGGCCGCATTGTGTCCGCCAAACCCCAGAGAGTTGGACAGGGCGGTCCTGATGTCCGCCTGACGGCCTTCCTGGGGGACGATGTCCAGGTCGCAGGCCGGATCGGGGACCTGATAGCCGATGGTGGCAGGGACATAGCCCTCCTTCAGAGCCATCGCGGTGAAGATCGCCTCCACTGCCCCAGCCGCTCCCAACAGGTGACCGGTCATGGATTTGGTGGAGCTGACCATCAGCTTTTGGGCATGGTCCCCGAAGGCCGTATGGATGGCCGCTGTCTCACTGGAATCGTTCAGGGGGGTGGAGGTGCCGTGGGCGTTGATGTAGTCCACCGTCTCGGGAGAGATCCCCGCGTCGGCCATGGCCCGGACCATACAGTCCGCCCCCCCTGCCCCGCCGGGAGCGGGGGCAGTGATGTGGTAGGCGTCGCAGTTCACGCCGTAGCCGATCACCTCGGCATAGATCTTGGCCCCCCGGGCCTGGGCGTGGCCCAGCTCCTCCAGCAGGAGGGCGCCCGCTCCCTCCCCCATGACGAATCCGGAACGCTCTGCGTCGAAGGGGATCGAGGCCCGCTGGGGATCCTGGCCCTCACACAGGGCCTTCATCGCGGTGAAGCCCCCCATCGCCAGAGGGGTGACGGCGGCCTCCGCGCCGCCGCACAGCATCACCTCGGCGTATCCGTCCCGGATGTGGCGGAAGGCGTCGCCCACAGCGTTGGTCCCTCCGGCGCAGGCGGTGACCACGCAGGAGCACATCCCCTTGAACCCAAAGCGGATCGCCATATGGCCCGCGGCCATGTTTGAGATGATCATGGGGATCATGAAGGGGGACACCGTATCATATCCCCGTTCGCTCCCCCGCCGGTGGGCGTCGCCCACCGTCTCGAATCCGCCGATCCCGCTGGAGAAGATCACCCCGCACCGGTCCAGATCCTCCCCTTCCCGGTCCAGGCCGGAATCCGTCATGCACTCGTCAGCGGCGATCAGGGCCAGCTGGGTGAAGCGGTCCATCTTCTTGGCCTCCCGCTTGCCCAGCAGACCGCCGATATCCAGATCCTTCACCTCACCGGCCAGCTTCACCTTCATCTCTGAGGTGTCGTACCGGGTGATGGGCCCGATCCCGCATCTCCCCGCCTTCACGGCGGCCCAGCTCTCCGCCACTGTGTTCCCGATGGGATCCACCATGCCCATGCCTGTGATCACTACTCTGCGCTTTTCCATATCCGTCACCTCATCAAACTGCCATGCCGCCGTCCACACACAGCACCTGGCCGGTGATGTAGGCGGACTCGGCTGCGGCGAAGAACGCCACCGCCCGGGCCACATCCTCCGGAGCGCCGGGGCGGCCCTTGGGGATGGTGGTCAGCATGGCCTCTCTGGCCTTCTCCGGCAGGACAGCGGTCATATCCGTCTCGATAAAGCCGGGAGCGATGGCGTTGACCGTGATGTCCCGTCCAGCCAGCTCCTTCGCAGCCGCCTTGACCAGGCCCAGGATCCCCGCCTTGCTGGCGGCGTATGCGGTCTGGCCCGGGTTGCCCCGCAGGCCCACCACGCTGGACAGACAGACGATCCGCCCGTATCTCTGGCGCAGCATCACCTTGGCCGCCGCCTTAGTGCAGAAGTAGGCCCCCTTCAGGTTGGTGTCCAGGGTCTTGGTGAAGTCCTCCTCCTTGGCAGTCATGAGCAGGCCGTCCCGGGAGATCCCGGCGTTGTTCACCAAAATGTCCAGCTTTCCGAACCGCTCCTTCACCGCCGCCACCAGGGCGTCGCAGGCGGCCGGGTCGGCCACGTCGGCCTGGAAGACCTCCGCCTCCGCTCCCAGCTCCCGGCACAGTGCGGCCGTCTCTTCCGCCGCAGCGCTGTTGCCCGCATAGTTGACGGCCACTGCCGCCCCCTGCCGGGCCAGCTCCAGACAGATGGCCCGGCCGATCCCCCGGCTGCCGCCGGTGACCAGGGCCACGTTCCCCTCTATGCTCATTCGTTCTCTCCTTTCAGAGCGGACACCACATCTCGGAAATCCGCCGCTGTGTCGATGTGATAGGTCTTGATCTTAGGGGCCGTCTTTTTGAAGAAGCCGCTCAGAGCCTTCCCCGGTCCGATCTCCACCACAGTGTCCACCCCTGCCGCCTCCATGGCGCGGATGGTGTCCTCCCAGTAGACGGAGGACTGGACCTGGCGCTCCAGCAGAGCGGGGATGGTGTCCCCCTCCTCCATAGGACCGCCCTTGCAGTTGAAATAGACGGGCAACTCCATGGGCGCGAAGGAGATGGTCCTGAAATGGGCGGCCAGGACCTCCCCAGCCGGCGCCATCAGCCTGGTGTGGAAGGGCCCGCTGACCTTCAGGGGCATACACCGCTTGGCGCCCAGTTCCTTCGCCAGCTCTCCGGCCCGGTCCACCGCCGCCTTCTCGCCGCCGATGACCAGCTGGCCGGGACAGTTGTAGTTGCAGATCTGGACCACGCCCAGGTCCGCCGCTCCGTCGCAGGCCGTCTGGAGCCTCTCCCGCTCCAAGCCAAGGACAGCGGTCATGCCGCAGTCCAGTCCGGCGGCGGCCTCCTCCATCGCCCGGCCCCGGAGGGCCACGGTGGAGATGGCGGTCTCCCGGTCGAAGACGCCGGCGGCGTACAGGGCGGAGTACTCCCCCAGGGAGAGCCCCGCCGCGATCTGGGGCCGGATCCCCTCCTGATACAGCAGGTCGGTCACCCCGACGGCGAAGGCCACCATGCAGGGCTGGGTGTAACGGGTCTGGGACAGCTCCTCTTCCGGGCCTTCGAAGCACAGCTTTTTCAGGTCGAAGTCCACCGGGGCGCTGTCCAGCGCTGCGGCGAACCCAGGGAGCTCCTCATAGAAGTCCTTCCCCATGCCGACCTTCTGGCTCCCCTGGCCAGCGTAAACAAAGGCGATCATCGTGCCGCCCTCCATTCTGTCATGATCTGATCCATCTGTTCTCCCACAGTGGACATCGTATCCACCTGGCCCACATTGGACCCGCAGAAGAACAGTCCGTTCTCCCAATCCCCATCCCAGGCGGCGATGAGTGCCTGAGAGATGCAGTAGGGAGACTCCAGCTTTTTGCAGGGGACCAGGCATCCCACGCACTTGGAGGGCCTTGGCTGGCCCCCCTCCTCCACCCGGCGGACCAGAGGGCTGCGCAGGGCCCGTCCTGGCATCCCCACAGGGCTCTTGACGATGGTCACATCCTCTGTCTGGGCATTCAGGAGGATCTGCTTATAGCCCTCGCTGGCGTCGCACTCCTCCGTGGCGATGAATCGGGTGGCGAACTGGGCCCCAGCGGCCCCCTCTTCCATATAGCGGGCCATCTGGGCCCCATCCTCTACCCCTCCTGCCACGAAGACAGGGATATCGCGCCGGTATCTCTCCCGCCAGGGAGCCAGAGCCTCCCTCACATCCTGGAGCAGTCTGCTGAGCGAGACGGGACGGCCCGCTTGGGCCTGGACAGCCTCCTCAGGAGAGAATCCCAGGTGTCCCCCCGCCAGGGGACCCTCCAGGACCACGAAGTCCGGGATGCGGCGGCAGCGTTTATCCCAGACCTTGCAGATCAGGGCGGCGGCCTTGCCGCTGCTGACGATAGGGGCCAGGGCGGCGGTGCTCTCCGGCACCTCCGCCGCCAAAGCAGGGAGCTGAAGGGGCAGGCCCGCCCCGCTGACCACCGCGTCCACCCCGGCCCTCAGGGCGGTCCGGACGCTGTCAGCGTACTGGGCCGTGGCCACCATGGCGTTCACCGCCACCATCCCGGCCCCCTTGGCCAGCTCCTTGGCCCGCCGGACCTGACGGTCCAGGGCCCGGAGACTGGCGCCGCTGGGGTCCCGGCCGTAGTCCGGCTCCTGGAAGCCACAGGCGGCGGTGGAGATGGTCCCCATGCCGCCCTTGGCGGCCACCGCTCCGGCCAGCCGGTCCAGGCTGATCCCGATCCCCATGCCGCCCTGCAGAATGGGCAGGGACAAGCTGTGTCTCCCCAATCTCACCGCCATTTGGACTCCGTTTCCGCCAGGATGGTCCGGCTGTCTCTCATCAGCTCCTCCAGAATCGTCCGCAGGGGACGGATCTGGTGGAGCATCCCGGCCACCTGGCCGCACATGAGAGAACCGGTCTTGGTATCGCCCTCGAAAACGGCCCGGCGCAGCCCGCCCAAGGTCAGCTTCTCCAGCTCCATCCGGTCGGCCCCCGCCCGCTCCAGCTTCAGATACTCTCGGGACATCTGGTTCTTCAAGATCCGCACCGGGGCGTTGGCGGACCGGCCGGTGACGGTGGTATCGCTGTCCTTGGCTTTCAGGACGGCCTGCTTGTAGTTGTCGTGGATGGGACATTCCTCGCTCACCAGCAGGCAGGTGCCCACCTGAGCGCCGCAGGCCCCCAGGGCGAAGGCGGCAGCCAGCTGTTTCCCGCTGGCGATGCCCCCGGCGGCGATGACAGGCAGATCGGTGACCTCACACACCTGGGGCACCAGGGCCATAGTGGTCAGCTCGCCCACGTGGCCGCCGGACTCGGTGCCCTCGGCGATGAAGCCGTCCACGCCGAGAGGCTCCAGCCGCTTCACCAGAGTGGTGGCGGGGACCACGGGGAAGACCTTGATGCCTGCTTCCTTCCAGGCAGGGACGAACTGGCCAGGCACTCCGGCGCCGGTGGTGACCACCTTCACCCCCTCTTCGATGACCACCTGGGCCATCTCGGCGGCGGCGGGATTCATCAGCATGATGTTCACACCGAAGGGCTTATCCGTCAGCTCCTTGCACTTATGGATATGTTCCCGCAGGGCCTGCGTGTTCATGCCTCCCGCGCCGATCAGGCCCAAGGCCCCGGCGTTAGACACGGCGGCGGCGAACTCGCCGGTGGCGATATTGGCCATGCCGCCCTGGATGATGGGGAACTCGGTCCCCAGGATCTCATTGAGTTTCATATTACCACTCCTTGTATGGATGGCTCCACTCGTAGGGGCGGAGATCGTCCGCCCCTACAGCCTTTTTACCACCGCAATAGCGCCCCGGCCCAGGTGAGCCCGCCGCCGAAGCCTACCGTGGCCAGACGCATCCCAGGCCGCAGGGCCCCGTCCTGGACCAGCTCGTCCAGGGCGATGGGGATGCTGGCGGCTGAGGTGTTGCCGTAGCGGTCCATGTTCTTATAGAACAGGCCCTCCCGGGCCTTCAGACGCTTGGCTACATAGTCCACGATCCTGGCGTTGGCCTGGTGGCAGACCACCAGATCCAGGTCGTTCACCGACTCCAGTCCCTCCGCCGCCAAAAGCTGGCGGATGGCCCCCTCTACCACCTCTACAGCGAAGCGGAACACCGCCTTGCCGTCCATATGGATCGAGGATGGCACAGGCCCCGGCCCCTGCACCCGGATGCTGTCCGGATCCCCCCGGGAACCGAAAACAGTGTGCCAGGCGCGGTCCTCCTCCCGGCGGATCACCGCCGCACCGGCCCCGTCCCCGAAGAGGACGCAGGTGTTCCGGTCGGCCATGTCCATCACCCGGCTGATGACCTCCGCCCCCACCACTAGGGCATAGGGCCTGGCGGCGTCGGACAGCAGGGCGTGGGCCGTCTTCAGCCCATATAGGAAGCCAGCGCAGGCGGCGTTCAGGTCGAAGCAGACCGTATCCTCTTCCAGGCCAAGTGCCCGCTGGAGCAGACATGCGGTGGAGGGACTGGCGTGGTCGGGGGTGAAGGTGCCCACCAGGCACACCCCGATGTCCGCAGCCGTGACCTCTGCCCGTTCCATCGCCTGCCGCGCCGCGCCTAAGGCCAGGTCCAGGCCGGTCTCCGCCTCACAGAAACAGCGGCTGTGGATCCCGGTCCGGCTGAATACCCACTCGTCGCTGGTATCCACGGTCCGGCTCAATTCCTCGTTGGTGACCACCCGGCCCGGCAGACAGCGGCCGGTGGCCAAGATATGGGGCGCGCTCATGGCTCCTCCTCCCTCGCCAGGGGCAGATCCTGCCCCATGGCGCGGAACATATCGTATCTCTGCTTGGCCAGGGCAGGTCCCTTCAGCTTATCCAAAGCGGCCAGCTCCTTCACCAGAGCAGCATCGACCGTGCGGAAGACGGCCTCCCAGTCGGTGTGGGCCCCGCCCTCCGGCTCCCGCAGGACCCCCTGGACGATCCCGCCCCGGCGCAGATCCTGGGCGGTGAGCTTCATCACAGAACAGGCCTCCCCCGCCCGGGAGGAGTCCTTCCACAGGATGGAGGCGAAGCCCTCGGGGGAGAGGACAGAGTAGACCGCGTGCTCCAGCATGAGCACCCGGTTGGCTACGGCCAGGGCCAAGGCCCCGCCGCTCCCCCCCTCCCCAGTGACCACGGCGATCACAGGGACAGTGAGGGCGCTCATCAGGGCCAGACACTGGGCGATGGCCTCTCCCTGGCCCCGCTCCTCCGCCTCTGTGCCGGGGTAGGCCCCCGGTGTATCCACGAAGGTGATGATAGGCCGGCCGAACTTCTCCGCCTGGCGCATCAGCCGCTGTGCCTTGCGGTAGCCCTCGGGGCCCGGCATCCCAAAGTTGCAGACCAGGTTCTCCTCCAGGCTCCTCCCTTTCCGGTGGCCGACCACCGTGACGGGCCGGCCGTGGAACCGGGCGATCCCTCCCAGGATGCTCCCGTCCTCCCGGCACAGCCGGTCTCCCCGCTGCTCAAAGAAGTCGGTGAACAGGGCCTGGATGAAGTCCGCCGTCCCCGGACGGTCCGGGTGGCGGGCGAGCTTCACCTTCTCTTCCGGCGTATAGCGGCTCATGTACGTCCCCCCTTCTCGTGGAGGGCCAGCAGCTGGGCCAGGACGGCCCGCCACTGGTCCCGGGGGACGATCTGGTCCAAAAAGCCGTGATCCAGCAGGTACTCCGCCCGCTGGAAGCCCTCGGGCAGCTTCTCCCCGATGGTCTGTTCGATCACCCGGGGGCCGGCAAAACCGATCAGGGCCCCGGGCTCAGCCAGGATGACATCGCCCAGAGAGGCGAAGCTGGCCGTCACCCCGCCGGTGGTGGGGTGGGTGAAGCAGGAGATGTACAGACCGCCCCGGCTCTGGAAGCGCTGGATAGCGGCGGCAGTCTTGGCCATCTGCATCAGGGAGAAGATCCCCTCCTGCATCCGGGCCCCGCCGCTGGCCGAGAAGATCACCAGAGGGAGCTTCTTCTTTTCGGCATGCTCCACCGCTCTGGTCACTTTCTCCCCCACCGCCGTGCCCATGCTGCCCATCAGGAACCGGCTGTCCAGCACCACGAAGACCGCTCTATGGTCCTCGACCCTGCCCAGGGCAGCCACCGCCGCGTCGCTCAGGCCGGTGCTCTCCGCCAGCCCCGCCACCTTGGCGGGGTAGCCGGGGAAGGCGAGGGGATCGGCAGGGACCAGCTTCTCCTCCAGCTCCTGGAAGGAGCCGGGGTCCAAGATCGTGGACAGGCGGTAATAGGCCCCGATAGGGCTGTGGAAAGCGCATCGGGGGCACACCTGCAAGCCGCGCTCCCACTCCAGATCGGCGCTCTCCTCCCCGCATTCGGGGCATTTGGTCCGCCGGGTGGAGGACAGCTTGTTCTCCCGCATAGAGCGGTAGACCAGCAGCCGGTCCCGGCGCCGGGAAAATGTTCGATTCACTGCTTCTCCTCCCCCTCCATCAGCCGGTCACAGGTCCGGACCAGCTCCAGCAGATCCTCCAGCTTTTTGTCCAAAAAGCCGGTATCGTACCGGCCCCGGACAAACTCGGGGTCGTGCATGATCAGGTGGGCCAAAGGAGCGTTGGTCGGGAATCCCTCGACGATCAGCTCCTCCAGGGCCCGGCGCATCCGGCGGATGGCCTCCAGCCGGGTGGGGGCGTGGGCGAGCACCTTCGCCACCAGGGAATCGTAGTAAGGGGGCACCTCATAGCCGGTATACAGGGCGGTGTCCACCCGGATCCCCGGGCCGCCGGGCAGGTGGAGGAAGGTGACCTCCCCCGGGCAGGGCATGAAGTCCCGATCCGGGTCCTCGGCATTGATCCGGCACTCGATGGCGTGGCCGGACACCTGGACGTCCTCCTGGGCAAAGGACAGGGGCAGGCCAGAGGCCACCCGCAGCTGCTCCTTCACCAGGTCGATCCCCGTCACCAGCTCGGTGACCGGGTGCTCCACCTGGATCCGGGTGTTCATCTCGATGAAATAGAACTGGCCGTCGGGGGCCAGGACGAACTCCACCGTCCCCGCGCCCACATAGCCCGCCGCCCGCGCGGCGGCTGCGGCGGCCCGGCCCATCTCCTCCCGCAGCTGGGGGGTGAGGGCCTTGGAGGGGGACTCCTCTACCAGCTTTTGGCGGCGGCGCTGGATGGAGCAGTCCCGCTCCCCCAGGTGGACCACATGGCCCTGGCTGTCCGCCATGATCTGGAACTCGATATGCCGGGGCTCCACCACCAGCTTCTCCAGATAGAGTTCTCCGTCGCCGAAGCAGGCCACTGCCTCGGCCCTAGCGTCCTGAAAGGCCCGCTCCAGCCCCTCAGGGCCGTCGGCCTGACGCATCCCCCGTCCTCCTCCGCCGGCGGAGGCTTTCAGGAGGACCGGATAGCCCACCTCCTCCGCCAGGGCCTTGGCCTGGCGGACGTTCTTCACGGCTCCGACGGAGCCGGGCACCACTGGCACCCCGGCACTCTGGGCCAGAGTGCGGGCGGCGGACTTGCTGCCCAGCTTCCGGATCACGTCTCCGGAAGGACCGATATACTTCAGTCCCGCCTCCACACACCGGTCGGCGAAGTCCGGATTCTCCGACAGGAATCCGTAACCGGGGTGGATGGCGTCGCAGTGGTTGGCCTGGGCGGCAGAGAGGATGGCATCTTGGTTCAGATAGCTGTCCGCCGCCTTAGCTGGTCCGATACACAAAGAGACGGTGGCCAGCTGGGCGGCCAGAGAGCTCTCGTCGGCCTCGGACCAGACGGCCACCGTCTCGATGTCCAGCTCCCGGCAGGCCCGGATGATCCGCAGGGCGATCTCCCCGCGGTTGGCGATGAGGACACGCTTCAGCATCGTCTCACACCCTCCGGATCCGGAAGAGGGGGGCGCCGTAGCCCACCGCCTCGCCGTCTTTGGCCAGGACCTCCTCCACCACACAGTCGGCGGGGGCAGGGACCTCGCTCATCATCTTCATGGCCTCGATGAGGCACAGGGCGGCCCCCTTCTTCACCTGGTCGCCTGGGGCGGCGAAGGGCGCCTCGCCGGGAGCGGGAGCGGCATAGAACACGCCCACCAGAGGGGCGGTCACCAGGTCGCCCCGGTCCTCCTTCTCCTGGGGAGCGGGGGCGGGAACGGCTGCAACGGCAGGTACAGTCCCGATGACCGTCTGCTCCTTCTTCAGCGCCACCCGCTCTCCCTCGTGTTCCCACTCCAGGGCCGTCAGGCCGGAGGCCGCGAAGCGGTCCATCAGGCCGTACAGATCCTGTAATTCCATGACGCAGCCTCCTCGCCCGCTCAGGCCTGCTTGGCCTTGATGTAATCCAGGATGTCCTGGACCGTCTTGATCTTCTCCAGGTCCTCGTCCTCGATGCCCACGCCCAGCTTCTCCTGGAGGGCCATGGACAGCTCCACCACCTCCAGGGAGTCGGCCTCCAGGTCCTCCACCAGGTTGGTCTCCAGCTTCACGTCCTCCGCGTCACAGCTCAGGGTCTCCACGATGATATCGCGCACATTCTCAAAATTGATCTCCATGTCAGATCGACCGTCCTTTCAAATTTACACAGGTCCTCCGAATCTCCTTTGGACTCTGCTCAAGGATTTTATCTAAAAAATTTTAAATAAAATTCTTGAGACTTATTATATGACGACCAGCCCCAAAGTCAAGGGAAATCTTTCCGGCCAGGCTCTTTTCCCCATTCCAAACAGATCCGGCCTCCCCCCCGCGGGCCTTTTGCCTGTTTCCCACAGCGCCCCAAAAGACAAAAGACCGGCCGGAAACGGCTGTCACCGTTCCGGCCGGATGGGATGTCATGTATCCAGGCCGCTGGCTCAGGCCAGACCGCCCAGGGCGGTGGTAGACACCAGCTCGCCGAACTTGGCGGCGTCTGCGGGCAGCCAAGCCTTCTTCTCCTTGCCGTTGACCTCCAGGACACCCAGCTCGAAGTCCACATCGAAGTCTGCGGTCTCATCAGAGGGCTCCAGGTCGGCGATGGACTCGGCCACAGCGGTGAGGATGGCACCGAAGACCGCCTCCACATCGGTGCTGTTCATGATGCTGGGGTCGGACATCAGCTCGGTCATCGCGCCGTTCACCGCATCGTTCAGAGCATCAGGATCGAAGGTGCTGATGGTGCAGGTGACCACAGCGGTGCCCTCTTTCTCGTTGGATTCCTTCACCTTGGCGGTCATCTCCACGCTCTTGAACATGGAGATGAAGGCGTCCAGGAAGGCCTGGGCATCTTCACTGGAGACAGGGATGCCCTGGGCCTTGAAGCCGCTCACGATCTCGTCGGCCATGCCCTCGTAGATATCGCCCTCCAGGCCCATATCCTCCCGGGCCTCCTCCTCAGAGGCGTAGCCGAACAGCTCTACGGCGCTGGAGGCGTCGTTCTTCAGCATCATATCAAAGATGACCTCTGCCACCTTATCTGCGGCGATCGGGGCCTCTTTCTTCTGGCAGCCGGTCAGGCCCAGAGAGGCCAGCATGATCAGCGCCAGCCCAAGGGAAACTACTTTCTTTTTCACATTACTTCCTCCCATTTCATTTTTCGAGGGGCTCCTCCTTTGATGAGATCAAAGGACAGAGGGGGCCCCCTCTGTCCTTTATCTTAGCACGCCGCACCACAGCTTTCAAGTACAGCGCTATGGCGTTTTGCACAAGGTTTTCCAGCCGCGCCCCCCTATCCTCTCACATTTTGGGGATCTCCCGCTCCGACAGCTGTTGCTTTTTTTCCAAACAGCCGTTACAATAGGGGTGACGAACGAAATCCCTTCCCCGTTCCCGGAAGAGGACGGCGCCAGCGGTCCTCTCGGACCGCGGCAAGATCTGTCAGGAGGTCAGGATATGGTACGATCGATCCGTTCTCTGGGGCTCCAGGGAGTCACCGGCTATCCGGTGGCCGCTGAATGCGACCTGTCCGGCGGGCTGCCCGCTTTCACTGTGGTAGGTCTGCCAGACGCCGCCGTCAACGAGGCCCGGGAGCGGGTGCGCTCCGCCATCAAGAACTGCGGCTTCACCTTCCCTGTCAGCCGGATCACCGTCAATCTGGCCCCTGCCCACCTGAAAAAGGTGGGGACCCTCTATGACCTGCCCATGCTGGTCGGCATCCTGGCCGCCGGCGGACAGATCATGCTCCCAGACGGGGACTGTGCCTTTTTGGGGGAGCTGTCCCTCTCCGGACAGCTGCGGCCCTGCGCCGGGATGCTGTCCATGGCCCTGGCCGCCAAGCGGGAGGGGATCTCCGCCCTGTATGTCCCGGAGGAGAACGCCCCCGAAGCCACCCTGGCGGAGGGGCCCGCCGTCTATCCCGTCCGGGACGTGGCCCAACTGGTCCGCCACCTCTCCGTGGCAGAGCCCATCCCCCCTGCCCCGCCCTGGACGCCGGGGACAGCCGCCGTCCACTGTCCCGACCTGGCAGAGGTGAAGGGCCAGGAGCAGGTGAAGCGGGCCCTGGAGATCGCCGCCGCCGGGGGGCACTCTGTCCTCATGTCCGGACCGCCGGGGACGGGCAAGTCCATGCTGGCCCGCCGTCTGCCTGGGATCCTCCCCGATATGACCCGGCAGGAGGCCCTGGAATGTACCGAGATCCACTCCGTCATGGGCCAGACCAGCGCCAAGCAGCCCCTCATCGCCCTGCGGCCCTTCCGCGCTCCCCACCACACCGTCTCCTCCACCGGCATGGCCGGAGGCGGCTCCAACCCCCGGCCGGGGGAGATCTCCCTGGCCCACAACGGGGTCCTCTTTCTGGACGAACTGCCCGAGTTCCCCAAGGAGGTGCTGGAGGTGCTGCGCCAGCCCCTGGAGGACGGCCAGGTCCAGATCTCCCGGGCGGCGGGCACGGTCACCTACCCCAGCCGCTTCATGCTGGTGTGCGCCATGAACCCCTGCCGGTGCGGCTGGTACGGCCACCCCTCCGGCCGGTGCCGGTGTACCGAGGCGGAGGTGAAACGGTATCTCTCCCGCCTCTCCGGCCCCCTGCTGGACCGGCTGGACCTCTTCGTGGAGGTGTCCCCCCTGGAATTCGACGAACTGGCCCAGCGGGAGCGGGCGGAATCCTCCGCCCAGGTGAAGGAGCGGGTAGACGCCGCCCGGGCCCTCCAGACCGCCCGCCAGAAAGACACTGGCGCCCCCTGCAACGCCCAGCTGGGCCGGGAGGCCCTGGACCGGTCCTGCGCCCTGGACCAGGACTGCCAGCGGCTGATGAAGGGGGCCTTCGACCGCATGGGCCTCACCGCCCGGAGCTACGACCGGATCCTGCGGGTGGCCCGCACCATCGCCGACCTGGAGGGGGGCGGGGAGATCCAGCCCGCCCACCTGGCCGAGGCACTGCAGTACCGCCCGCCCAGATATCTGAGACACTGACGCGCCCGGCCCTGGGGATCGGAGATCCTCAGGGCCGTTCCTGTCTTTCCCAGGGGTAGGGCGCACGCCCCGGGTGCGCCTCCCCCCGCCTCCGCCGGGACAGCAGGAGGAAGCACCACGCCCCCCCATAGATCAGGAGATAGCTCCCTCCTGCCCCCAGACACACGACATACCAGGTCCGCAGTCCGGCGGTGTAGCTCTCTGCGGTCTGATCCGGCTCCACCGTGATGTAGGTCCCGTCGGCGGGGATCCGGAGCACCCGCCGCTCGACCGCGACCTTGTCGTCCACGATATCCTGGCCCGCCTTGCGGGTGGGCACCTCGTCCCGCCACTCATAGCCGCTGCCGTCCGCCGCCCGGTAATACACCATGTATGCCGTCCTGGTCCGCTCGGTCCGCCGGCCCCGGCCGTTGTAGCCGGAACTGGACACCTGGACGGGCAGGACCCGGCGGGGATAGAAGGTGCGGGTCCCCGCGTCCTCATAGTCGCCGGCGGGACGCAGCTCCATCAGCCCCTGCACCGCCGTCCAGGCCGCCGCCCCGGCCAGGATCAGGAGGACGATCCCTCCCATGAACAGGAACGATCTCCACTTTTTCATCGCTGCCACACCTCCCCCGCGCTCAGCGGCTGATCTCCCGCTGGTCTGTCCGGCCCATGAGCCAGTCGATAGACACTTGATAGAACTCCGCGATCGCCAACAGCTTGTCCGACCGGGGCATCACGCCCAACTCCAGGTCCTGATACCCTCGGGCAGACATCTCTACCGCTTTCGCCACCTCGACCTGGGTCAGACCGCGCTCTTTCCGCAGTATACGGATCCGTTCAGAAAACATATCGCTCCCCCTTGACACGCACTAATATGTGTGCTATGATATGCGCAGTAATATGTGTAAAAGGAGGAAGACGACATGCACGACGAGATCCCCTTTATCGTAGAACTGCTCTACCGCAGCATGATCCCCGGCCCGAATCCCGACTTTTGGCCCGAGGCCCTGAGGGAGGACCCTGTGACGGGCCACAGCATGTGGACCTTCTACCGCGGCCTCCAGCTGGGGATCCAGCTGCTCTTGGAATGTCTGCGGGAATATTAGCGCCTGTCCTTTTTGTTCCGCCGGTCCTCGTCCACCTCATAGGCCTTGATGATCCGCTGGACCAGGGCGTGGCGGACCACGTCGGACTCCCCCAGCCGGAGGATGGCGATGTCCTCCACCCCCTTGAGCACCCGCATGGCCTCCCGCAGGCCGGACACCTTGTCGGCGGGCAGGTCGATCTGGGTGATGTCGCCGGTGATGACGATCTTGGACCCAAAGCCCAGGCGGGTAAGGAACATCTTCATCTGCTCCCGGGAGGTGTTCTGGGCCTCGTCCAGGATGATGAAGGAGTCGTCCAGAGTGCGGCCCCGCATATAGGCCAGAGGGGCCACCTCGATGTTCCCCCGCTCCAGATACTTCTGATAGGTCTCCGGGCCCAGCATCTCGAAGAGGGCGTCGTACAGGGGCCGCAGGTAGGGGTCCACCTTGGACTGGAGGTCGCCGGGGAGGAAGCCCAGCCGCTCCCCTGCCTCCACCGCCGGGCGGGTGAGGATGATCCGGTTGATCTCCTTGGCCCGGAACGCGGCCACGGCGGCGGCCACCGCCAGATAGGTCTTGCCTGTACCGGCGGGGCCCACCCCCACGGTGACCACGTTGTCCTTGATGGCCTCCACATACTTCTTCTGCCCCAGGGTCTTGGCCTTGATCGGCTTGCCCTTGGCGGTGACGCAGATCACATCCCCCGCCAGCTGGGGGATCTGGCTCTCCCGCCCCTCCTTCACCAGCTGGACGATATAGCGCACGTTCTGCTCGTTGATGACCTCCCCCTTGGAGGCCAGGCCCATCAGATTCTCGATGGCCTTGACGGCGTACATGACCCCCTCCGGGTCCTCCCCCGCCACCTTGAGCATGGAGTCCCGGCTCACCACTGTGACCCCCATCTCGTGTTCGATGATCCGGATGTTCTCGTCGAAGGAGCCGAACACGTTGATGGTCTCCTCCAAACGCTCTAAGCTGATGGTCTGTTCTGTCATAAGTGGATGATCTCTCCTTGCTCGATCGAAGTATTCATAGGGCGGCCGTCCAGCCCCCCTTCCCAAAGGGCCTCATCCCTCTGGGATCTGTTCCGTCCCCGGCCGCTCCTCACCGATCTCCTCCAGACACTGGGCGGTGAGGGTGACCTCCAGCCGTCCGCCGGACACCCGGGCGGAGAACTGGGTGGATTCCGTCTCCCCGTCCTCACCGATGAGGACGTCCAGCTGCTTGAGCAGCTGCTCCTCCAGCAGGGCCTGGGCGGCGGCCTGGTCCACCTGGACGGTGCGGGGCCGGTACTCCCGAAGATCCTCCCGCTCCAGGGACAGGGGCAGCGGGCCCCGGCCGGGGATGGACGCTTGGTGTACTGTGGTCATTTTATCATACATCGGCCAGGAAATACTAGTACTTCCAAAAATTTTGATCCGCCTCCCAAAAATATCCAGAGACCATGCGCTCTTCTCCTCTCCAGTGTAGTCCTTCACTGTGGTCTCCAGGGGGATGACGGCGGTGAGCACCCGCCAGGTCCTGGCCCAGACCCGCCCCCGGGCATGGGTCTGATAATACCGCTCAGGCAGGCCGCTGTACAGAGGGGGCTCCATCGTGACCGTCCCGGAGATCAGCACGTCCCCCTTGGCCACCACGTCCCCGTCCTGGACCATGGCGTCTCCCCGCTCCGGCTCGATGTGGGTGACGATCCCGTCGGCCTCCGCCACCACATGGGACCAGCCCGACTCGTCCAGCCGCTCCGGCACCTCCACCGCCTCCCGGACGATCACCTCCGCCCGGGTGCCGTGGAGGTTGATCGCCGCCCAGGACAGACCATCCACCTTCAATATCAGCTCCTCGGCCAGATGCCGGCAGTCCAGGTCAGGGCCATAGGCCCCAGGGCGCACCCCCAGCTGCCGCACCTGGCTCAGGATCACTGCGGCGGGGATCTTCTCGTTGCCGGTGACCTCCACCGTCAGCACGAAGCGGGACAGGAAGCCCACCGCGCACAGGGCGAAGAGCAGCCCGGCCAAAAAGGCATAGCGGGTGCGGAACCGCCCCAGGAGAACGGGCAGTCCCCGGCTGGACCGCCGCACCATCTCACAGCCCGCCCTCTCCGCCAGCGCCCGGAACCGGTCCAGAGCATACCGCCGGATGGTGAGCCGGACCGTGTGCTCGTCCAGCTGGTCCATGGCCCAGAAATCGATCCTCGCCTGGGCACACAGGTTGATCAGCCGCTCGGGGAAAGGGGCCGTCACCTCCAGCTCCACCATCCCCAGGATCAGATTCATCAGCTTCCTCATGGGCCCTCCTACGTCAGCACGATCTGGGCGATCTTGCCGGTGATCAGCAGCTCGATCCCTGTCATGGCCCGCAGCTCCAGATCCTGGCCCGAGATCTTGATCAGAAAGATCCCGCCGCTGATGTGGATCTCCTCCCGGCCGTAGGCCAGGATCCCCTTGTGGTTCTCCACCCGCAGCTCTCCGTCCCCCACCAGCTCCAGCCGGGGGACCCCCGCCACCCCGTCGGCCGGCAGGTCGAACATCTCCGCAGTCCGCTCCAAAAAACGCAAGCGCCTGGGCTTTCGGTCCATAAATCTCACCTCTCCCCTATCTCTATGACGGGGAGAGGTGAGATTTTCCTGCTTTTTGTCAGTCAGTCTCCCAGAAGGCATCTGCCGCCCAGGCCGAACATCTATAAAGTCTATCTGCTTTACACGAGGCCAGGAGCACATCTGGGTGTAATGTTTTTTCCTTTACAGCAATTCAGCCAGTATGGATTCGTTAGGATCAGCCAGCCGAATACCGAGATCACCACGTCTCCTCCTTCCGTACTGTCAACGGTATGGTGCAGGTCTCCCGCTCCCCCATGCCGGTATCGTAGTGAACGGTAACGCTCTCCTCCGACCACTCTGTCTCATGACAGCGGCCGTCAGAAAAAGGCCAGCAGTCGTGTGCCGCATAGGTCACGCCGGTGCTCCGGAGCAGGCAGGGGCCGGCGGGCAGATAGAACTCCCCCCAGACCTCGAAAAGCCAGCTCTCCTCCCGGACCACCAGCCCCACCTCCCCGGCGGGGCCGTACAGCGGGATATATCGGGGACTGGTACTGAAAAAAGCCCCGAAAAACAGGAGGGCCGTCAGGACCACCCCCTCCGCCGCCAGGGCGGCAGTCAGCATGATCCCCCGCGCCCAGCCCCTTGTGGACACCACGATCGCTCCATCCCCCCAGGCCAACAGGGCCAACAGGAAGACCAGGAGCAGGCAGCCTATCATATGCCCGCTGTCCACCTGGCCCACCACCAGGATGAAGCCCCTGCCGCTGATCATACACATCAGGAATACACCCCCGGCGCACACCGCCAGCAGGATCCAGATCACCCTCCGAAACCATCTCCATGTCATATGAGGCTCACCACCCATAGATGATAGATCCCGCGAAGGACCACAGGACGACCAATACCCCAGCCAGGATCGCCATACGCCCACCCCCTAAATGGTCAGGTCCTGGTCCTCCTTCAGCTCCGCCGCCTGGCGGAACAGGGCGGACATGACCAGGAAGAGCAGTCCTCTTATGAAGAACGCGGGGACGAAGCGGCACAGAGGCCGCCCCCTACGATCTATCCTCCGTTTTTGGCGAAGTGGTCGCACCAGGGGCGCAGGGCACAGGACGCGCACTGAGGCCGGCGGGCGATGCACACCGCCCGGCCGTGGAGGACCATGCGGTGGCAGAAGTCGTTGGACTCCTCCGGAGGGAGGACCGCCCGCAGCTGCTGTTCCACCTTGGCGGGGTCCTTGCTGCCGTCGGTGAGGCCCAGCAGGCCGGCGATCCGGATGCAGTGGGTATCCGCCACCACCACGCCTGGGACATGATACACGTCCCCCAGGATCAGGTTGGCCGTCTTCCGCCCCACGCCGGGGAGCTTGAGCAGGTCCTCCATAGTGTCAGGGACCCGCCCGCCGTAGTCCCGGATCAGCATCTGAGAGGCCAGGACGATATCCTTGGCCTTGGCCCGGAAGAAGCCGGTGGAGTGGATATGCTCCTCCACCTCGGAGATCTCTGCCTCTGCCAGCGCCTCCAATGTGGGGAAGCGGGCGTAGAGTGCAGGGGTCACCTTGTTCACCCGCTCGTCGGTGCACTGGGCGGCCAGCCGGACGGAGAACAACAGTTCATAGTCCTTTTGGTAGTTCAGAGAGCAGATCCCCTCTGGATATAGCACTTTCAGTTCCTCGATGATGGCCCGCACATCGGGCTCGGTCTTTTTCATATGTCCTCACTCCTGCGATCTCTTGATAGATAGCGCCCTGTTTATCGGCGTTTGAATGATCATACCATACTTCTCCAAAAATTTCGACCTTTTTTCTCCGCTCTGTGCTTGTTTTTTTCTCCTGTTTGTTATAATATGGTCAGGTGTCATCTACAGTGGTCCGCAGGAGGAGACCTCCCGGACCGGAAAGGAGCCTGATCCCTATGGTCCAAGAAGCTATGGACTTCCTCATCTCTTACGATCCCGAGGTGGGCCGCGCCATCCAGGCGGAGCATGACCGCCAGCAGCAGAACATCGAGCTGATCGCCTCGGAGAACATCGTCAGTCCTGCCGTCCTCTTCGCCGCAGGCAGCGTGCTCACCAACAAATATGCCGAGGGCTATCCCGGCAAGCGGTATTACGGCGGCTGTCAGTGCGTGGACGTGGTGGAGGAGATCGCCATCGAACGGGCCAAGCGGCTCTTCGGCGCCGCTTTCGCCAATGTACAGCCCCACTCCGGGGCCCAGGCCAACTACGCCGTCTATCAGGCCCTCTGCCAGCACGGCGACACCGTGATGGGCATGAGCCTGGACAACGGCGGCCACCTGACCCACGGCTCTCCCGTGAATTTTTCCGGCAAGAACTATCACATGGTGGCATACGGCGTAGACGAGAAGGGCTGCATCGACTACGACCAGGTGCGGGACCTGGCACGGAGCTGCAGGCCCAAGATGATCCTGGCCGGGGCCTCCGCCTACCCCCGGATCATCGACTTCAAGACCTTCGCTGACATCGCCCACGAGGTGGGGGCCTACCTCTTCGTGGACATGGCCCACATCGCCGGACTGGTGGCCGCCGGGGAACACCCCTCCCCTGTCCCCTACGCCGACGTGGTGTCCACCACCACCCACAAGACCCTCCGAGGCCCCCGAGGGGGGATGCTGCTGTGCAACGACCCTGACATCGCCAAAAAGCTGAACTCCGCCATCTTCCCCGGCTCTCAGGGCGGGCCGCTGGAGCACATCATCGCCGCCAAGGCCATCGCCTTGGGCGAGGCGCTGGAGCCCGAATTCAAGACCTATCAGGCCCAGATCGTGAAGAACGCCCAGGTGCTGGCCAAGACCATCATGGAGGGCGGTCTGGACCTGGTGTCCGGGGGCACTGACAACCACCTGATGCTGGTGGACCTGCGCCCTGCCCACCTCACCGGCAAGGAGATGGAGCACCGGCTGGACGATATCTATATCACCGTCAACAAGAACGCCATCCCCAACGACCCGGAAAAGCCTTTCGTCACCTCCGGGATCCGGGTGGGCACCCCGGCCGTCACCGCCCGGGGCTTCAAGGAGGCCGAGATGGTCACCGTGGGCCAGCTGATCTGCGCCGCCGCCCAGAAGGACCTGGACAGCAGGATCGAAGAGCTCAGGGCCCAGGTCAAGGCCCTGACCGGACGCTTCCCCCTCTATCAGGCATGAGGACAGGCCGGCCGCCCATCTGGGCGGCCGGCCTCTTCGACGTCTGGACCTTCGTTCACCCCTCCCGCCACCGCTTCAGGGTGGGGAACCAGCTCCGCATCATCTTCTCCGCCTCCTCCTGGGGGCCAAAGGGGTGGCCATTCTCGGCGTTGAACTTCAAGTTAAAGGCGATGATATCGTCCATGGTGGCGTCAGGAGCGGTGAACGCCCCATCTTGGTAGCAGTAATGGCAGTAGTCGCCGCTGAGAGCGCCGCCGGTCTCGGTGCCTCTGTCCTCGGACTTGTCCAGGGGCATGCCGCAGCACTGACAAAATTTTCTTTCTTCCATTGGGATGACCTCCTTATGTTGGGCGGGATCTGCCCCGTCTCTGACACAAGGATACGCCATATAACTTGACAGGGTCTGTCCAGTTTCATAAACTTCCAACGATCTTTTCATCTCTTCTTTTATGATATCCCTCCAGGAACCCGGAGAGAGCACCTCCAGCTGGCTGCCGAAGGACAAGAGGAAGGACAGCAGCCACTGGTCCTCGGGAAAGGTACAGGCCACCTCCAGCCGTCCATCCTCCAGGACAGAGATCTGCTTCGGATGGAAGTAGTCCCGGACCCGCCAGGCGGCGGAAGGAGCGAACCGCAGCCGCAGGTCCACCCCCCGGTAGTCCCCAGGCATGGGGGCCTCCAGCTGCTCCGGGGGCTCCCGGAAGGGACAGGTCCCCTCCCCCAGCTCCAGCCCCTCCATCCTCACCAGGCGGAAGATGCGCCAATCCTGCCTGCTGCGGCAGAAGGCGGACAGATACCAGCACCCCGCCTTGAACACCAGCCGGGCGGGCTCCACGGTGCGGGAGCTCCGTTCCCCGGCGGAGCTGTAGTAGGTGAAGGACAGGGACCGGCGCTCCAAGACGGCCCGCTTCACCAGGGAAAAGGTCTCCCGCTCGGCCGCCCCGCTGCCCCAGTCGGTAAAGTCCACCTCCAGCCAGCCGTTCCCCTCCCGGCGGAAGAGGGCGGACATTCGAGACAGGGCCTCCTCTCCCCCGGCCGTGGCCCGGATGGCCTGGAGAGCGAAGAGGATCTCGTCCTGCTGCTCCTGAGACAGCAGGCACCGGTCCAGCACGAACTGGTCCATCAGCCGGATCCCGCCCCCCTTGCCCTTCTGGGCGTAGACAGGGATCCCAGCGGCGGACAGGGCGTCCACGTCCCGGTAGATGGTCCGCTCCGACACCTCCAGCCGCCGCGCCAGCTCTCCGGCGGTGAGGGATCGTTTCTCCACCAGGAGGTAGAGGATCTCAAAGAGGCGGCCGTTCTTCATCGGACCTGGATCTGGCCCAGGATCTGGCCGATCGGGGCGTTGATGGCCAGACTGGCCCGGCCGTCATAGGGGGTGGGGCTCTTGTTGATCAGCACCAGCCGGGAGCCCCGGTAGTAGTTGATGAGCCCGGCGGCAGGGTAGACCGCCAGAGAGGTGCCGCCGATAATGAGCAGGTCCGCCGCCTGGATGTCCGCCACCGCCCCCTCGATGATGGAGCTGTCCAGTCCCTCCTCGTAGAGGACCACATCGGGCTTGATGACGCCGCCGCAGGCACATCTGGGCACCCCTGTCCCCCCTTTGAGCTCCGTCACCGAGAAGGGCTCATGGCATCTCATGCAGTAGTTCCGGTGTACCGACCCATGGAGCTCCCAGACCCGTTTGGACCCCGCCAGCTGGTGGAGCCCGTCGATGTTCTGGGTGACAACGCTGCGCAGCCTGCCCGCCGCCTCCAGCTCCGCCAGCTTTTTGTGGGCGGCGTTGGGCTGGGCGTCCAGGCAGAGCATCTTGTCCCGGTAGAAGCGGTAGAACTCCTCTGGCTGGGCGTCGAAGAAAGTGCGGCTCAGGATCTGCTCCGGAGGCCATGCGTACTTCTGGTGATACAGCCCGTCCACACTGCGGAAATCGGGGATCCCGCTCTCGGTGCTCACTCCGGCGCCGCCGAAAAAGACGATCGTGCCGCTCTCATCGATCCATCTTTGTAACATCTCGATCTGTTCTGTCATAGAAGGTCCTCCTGTCATCCGTTCTCAGAAATGAGATATCCCCCGCTCCGTGGATGAGCAGGGGATATCGTCGTGTCACTCAGCTGAACAGCTTTTCCAGCTCATGCAACGCCCAGTGAGTCTGGCAATAGCCGTTCTTCTCCGCCTTATCGTCGCATCCGCTCTCCTTGCACTTGGAGGAGCAGCCGGCCAGACTGCACATCATCGCCGCAGCGACGACCATAAGTACCAATCTCTTCATCACCCGATCTCCCTTCTGTCTATATTTCTCTGGCTCTCCCTTAATAAAGCCATCCCCATGATACCGTGTATCTCCTGTAAAGTCAAGACGCTGGACGCATTTTACCTGTCCAGATCCGACAAAGTACGGGGGACGCCGGATGATCCGGCGTCCCCGAGCGGTCACATCGTGGGCTGCTGGTTGGAGAATCTGGTGTATGCCTGGCTGACCTTGCTGGCCGGGGCCTGCTCCACCTGATACCAGCCCTTGGACTGGGCCAGCTTGAACAGGTCGGTCTGGGTCTGGTGGCCCCGGCTGAAGATGTTCAGAAAGTCGTCCCGCAGGGCGACGTTGACACACTCCGAGGCGAACGTGTCGTAATTGGCGCTCATCTTCTTCTCACTGCACAGCAGGTCGGTGATCCGTTCCTGGTCGTTCATCCGTGTTCCTCCTTCGTCAACGCAGATAGGTCAGCAGGGTGTTGTAGTTCTGCAGATGCTGCTCCGCACAGCTTTGGAACCTGCTCTTCAGCTCTTGGTCCTGGCTCTCCTGGACGGCGGAGAGATACTTGCAGTGGAGCACCCGTTCAAAGTCCAGCTGGTCGGACAGGGCTGTCAGCTCCTTGGTGGTCAGATTCGCCATAAAACTGCCTCCTTTCGATTCGGGCACGGCCCGTTGCTGGAGGTAGTCTGTCCATCTCCTTCCTTTTTATGCGGGGTCGCAGGGGATCTTTGGCCTGCCCTCCTGGTCGAAGCTCCACACCAGATGGGGGCGGCCGTTCCAGCGCTCCACCCGGGCCAAACAGAGGAGGGCGGACAGAGGCGCCGGGGCGTCGGGGCGGAAGGGAGCCGCCAGAGACAGGCCGTCCCGGTCCCGGCGGCACAGCATGGGTCCAGTCACCTGTCCCTTCAGTACCAGATCCTCCATCAGCCGTTCCGGGTGCTGCTCACAGTACCAGCTCCCCCCCTCCTGGACCGCAAAGGGGAAGGCCAGCGGGGCCTCCGCCCAGAACTGAGGCCAGCAGCCCGCCCGCTCCAGAGCCCCCACCGACAGGGTCCGGCGCAGCCGGAGCACGCCCCCCTCCGGGGCCAGGGTGCCCAGCAGCAGCTTGCCCCCCTGGTCTCCATGGAGCCACACTTTGTAGAGCCCCCGTCCATCGGAGGGCCGCTCCGCCTGGAGCTGTACCTTCGTCCCCTCCTGCCGCAGGGCCAGGGTCCCGCCGCCCCGCATGACCAGCCGTTCCTCCATATGCTCCGCCCCCTCTCCCGTCATCCTATGCGGGACGAGGGGCCTTTTGAACCCGATCCCAGCAGAAAAGCCCCCCGGCCGGGGGGGCTTTCCGATCAGTCCCTGGTCCACCGGCCGGCGGCGCCGCAGGGGAGGGCCAGGCCGGTCTGGGTGACGGGCAGGCCCAGCTCATCGGAGACCGTATGTCCGCCGAAGCGCTTGGAGATGACCGTCTCCAGGATGTAAGTCACCACACTGGGCGCCAGCCCGGTGGTGTAGGAGTTCAGGATGATGAACAGCGGATCGGGGGACAGCACGCCGCTCACAAGCTCTACGAAGGGATACAGGCGCTCTTCCAGCTTCCACACCTCTCCGGTGGGGCCCCGGCCGTAGGAGGGCGGATCCATGATGACGGCGTCGTACCGCCGGCCCCGGCGGATCTCCCTCTCGACGAATTTGGCGCAGTCGTCCACGATCCACCGGATGGGGGCGCTCTCTAGCCCCGAGGATCTGGCGTTCTCCCGGGCCCACTGGACCATCCCCTTGGCGGCGTCCACGTGGCAGACCGAGGCCCCGGCGGCGGCGCAGGCCACTGTGGCCCCGCCGGTGTAGGCGAAGAGGTTGAGGACGCTCACCGGCCGGCCGGCGCTGCGGATCTGCTCCTGGGCGAAGTCCCAGTTGGCCGCCTGCTCTGGGAACAGGCCGGTGTGCTTGAAATTCATGGGCTTGACGTTGAAGGTCAGCCCCTTATGACCCACTGTCCACCGCTCCGGCATAGACCGATTCTGCCACTGGCCCCCTCCTGTGGAGGAGCGGGCATAGCGGCCGGCGTTCCTCTTCCATCCCGGATGGGTCCGGGGGGTGTCCCAGATCGCCTGGGGGTCGGGCCGGACCAGGAGCTGGTCCCCCCACCTCTCCAGCTTCTCCCCCCGGCCGCAGTCGATCAGTTCATAGTCCTTCCACTCGCAGGACAGCCACATCGCTGATGTCCTCCTTCTCTGATATCGCTCCAGTATACCATCCCGGCCGCCGGTCCGTCAATGAAATATC
The DNA here is from genome assembly GCA_003612335.1 of bacterium 1xD42-67. Taxonomy (GTDB): domain Bacteria; phylum Bacillota; class Clostridia; order Oscillospirales; family Oscillospiraceae; genus Lawsonibacter. Next base: position 63,410 of record RAYO01000005.1, on the reverse strand, counting down.
CGCAAAGTGATTGCGATCTGGAGCGGATCGTGCTAGAATGGCTCCGACACAGAAAGAACGAGGTGCGCGATCTATGGAACATCCTTTCCGCTCTGCCGCGATCGGCGGCTTCAACAAACAGGACGTGCTGGACTTTTTGGAGGAGCAGGCGAAACAGTCCGCCCAGGCCCAGCAGGCCCTCCAGGACCAGCTGGCCGAGTCCGAGCGCCAGGAGGGGGCCCTGCGCAGGGAGAGCGGCGAGCTGCGCCGCCAGCTGGAGGAGGTCCGCCGGGAGCTGGAGACCGCCCTCCGGGACCGGGATTCCCTGCGGGACCGTCTGGGCCAGGCCGAACAGGAGCTGTCCGCCAGCCGGACCAGGGCGGACGGCCTGGCCCGGGAGCTGGAGGAGGTCCGCCGGGAGCGGGACCAGGCCCAGTCCCGGACCCAGGCCCTGGAACCGGACGCCCAGGCTTTCGTCCAGCTGAAGGAGCGCACCGCCGGCGTGGAGCTGGACGCCCACCGCCGGGCCCAGGCCATCCAGGAGAAGGCGGAAGGGAACGCCCAGAAGCTGCGCCGCCAGACCGAACAGTGGCTCACACGGCTGGCCCGGGAGTATGACGCCCTGCGCAGTCAGGTGGAGACCACCATCTCCCACGCCGCCAGCGAGCTGGAGAAGGCAGGGCTCTGTTTGGACCAGGTGGGCCAGCTCATGGCCAGCCAGGAGACCGCTCTGGAAGAACTGTCCGCCGCTTACGACAGGACCGATCCATCCCGGGTGGAGGCCCCCGTGCCCCTCCCGGAGGAATGACCGTCCGCAGCCCGCCGGAGCCCCGGCGGGCTGTTCGTATGTCTGGCAGGTCTGCGTCCCCAAGCCTCCTTTAGAAAGGAGGTGGCACGGGCGAAGCCCGTGACGGAGGATTGTATTCCGGCGAAGCCGGAATGTGCGAAGCAAACAAGATCTGTGCAAGGTTTGTTTACTTCGTACATTTTGCTCCGCAAAATACGATCCTCAGTCAGCCTTCGGCTGACAGCCCCTTTCAAAAGGGGCCTTGGCCGCCTGCGGGCGGGACGAGAGAGCCTACTTGGAACAAGTATTTTCTTGACTTAAATCAAGTCGATATCAAGATGATCCGAGGAGAATTAGGATACTATACGTCCAGACAACGATCAGGACGGTGGTAGACTTTGAAACGAGACAAGCATCTGGGTATCACGATCAGCGGCGAACACCATGGGAAGCTGGTCTATATCGCAGAATATGAGGGCCGCTCCATGAGCGGGCAGATCCTGTATCTGATCCAGAAGTGCATCCGGGATTTTGAGAAGGAGCACGGCCCCATCCCGGAGGACGAGCTGAGATGAGCCTTGGGGAAAAGCTGCTGGACCTGTTCTTCCCGCCCAAGTGCCCGTTCTGCCAGAGGATCTTAGAGGACCCCAGGGCCCCGCTGTGTCCCCCCTGCCGGACCAGGCTGCCTTGGCTGGAGGGCAAGGCCGGAGAGCGCACCATCGACTTCGCCGACGGGTGCTTCTCCCCCCTGGCCTATCGGGACGGGGTGCCGGAGGCGGTCCGCCGGTATAAATTCAGCCGGGTGCAGGCCCTGGGGAGGCCCCTGGGCCGACTGATGGCCCACTGCCTGGAGGACCGGCTCCCGGAGGGGGCAGATCTGCTCTGCTGGGCCCCCCTGTCCAAAAAGCGGCTGCGGGAGCGGGGCTTCGACCAAGCGGAGCTGCTGGCCCGGGAGATGGGCCGGCTGCTGGCCATCCCGGCGGAGCCCATTTTGGAAAAGATCCAGCACACCGCCCCCCAGTCCGGTCTGGAGGAGGGATCCGCCCGCCGGGCCAACGCCCGGGGAGCCTATGCCCTGCGGTCCGGAGCGGATCTGAGGGGGAAGCGGGTGGTGCTGGTGGACGATGTGGTCACCTCCGGCTCCACCCTCAGCGAGTGCGCCGGGCTGCTGCGCATGGGGGGCGCGGCCCAGGTGTGGTGCCTCACCTTGGCCCGGGCCAGAGGGGACCGCTGAGAGGAGGGCCCTGACGGTCTAAAAAAAGACGAAGATCGTTGGAAAAAATAGTTGAAAAGGGACCGCGCTCAGGTTATAATACAAAGTGGCGTTCAAGAGCCGCTCCCATGGAGACGGCCTGGGCTGGTTTGAGACATCGATCTTTCAAACAGCACTGACGATGATGACTAAATATATAAGGTGGAACAAAAGATGGGTTTCTTTAGTAAAGATATCGGGATCGACCTGGGCACTGCCTCGGTCTTGGTATATATCAAGGGCAAGGGGGTGGTCCTGCGGGAGCCCTCTGTGGTGGCCATGGACAAGAACACCGGCAAGCTGCTGAAGGTGGGCACCGAGGCCCAGGCCATGCTGGGCCGCACCCCCGGCAATATCGTGGCTATGCGCCCCCTGCGGGAGGGGGTCATCTCTGACTACGACATGACCGAACGGATGCTGAAGGAGTTCATGAAAAAAGTGACCTCCTTCTCCCTGTTCAAGCCCCGCCTGCTGATCTGTGTCCCCTCCGGGATCACCGAGGTGGAGGAGCGCGCCGTCGTGGACGCGGGGATCCAGGCCGGGGCCCGCCGGGCCTACCTGATCGAGGAGCCTGTGGCCGCCGCCATCGGCGCGGGGATCGACATCACGAAGCCCGACGGACACATGGTGGTGGATATCGGCGGCGGCACCGCTGACATCGCCGTGATCTCCCTGGGAGGGGTGGTGGAATCCGCCTCCATCAAGGTGGCCGGCGACAAGTTCGACGAGGCGGTGGTGAAGTATATCCGCCGCAAGCACAACGTCCTCATCGGCGACCGCACCGCCGAGGAGCTGAAGATCAACATCGGCTGCGTCTTCCCCCGTCCGGAGGAGGTCACCATGGAGATCAAGGGCCGCTGCCTCATGACCGGTCTGCCCCGGGTGTTCAACGTCACCTCCGGCGAGATGATCGAGGCCTTCGAGGAGACCTCCTCCTCCATCCTGGAGGCCATCCACGGCGTTTTGGAACGCACTCCCCCGGAGCTGGTGGCCGATATCTCCACCAACGGGATCGTCATGACCGGCGGCGGCTCTCTGCTGTGGGGCTTCGACAAGCTGGTCCAGTCTCACACCGGGATCGAGACCCACGTGGCCGACGACGCCATCTCCTGCGTGGCCTTCGGCACCGGCAAGAGCCTGGACAGCCTGGACCAGATGCAGGACGGCACCATGAACCTGTCCCGCCGCAAGCAGATGAACTACTGATGGATCTCAGATATGATACAGACAGCCGGCCTTTGGCCGGCTGTTCCCTTGAAGGAGGAGATGACGATGCCTGATGTACAGGAAGTCGTGAGCAGCGTGGGCGACGCCCTGGGGACCCAGGGCATCACTCCCATGGCCCTGCTGCGGGTAGTGCTGACCATGCTGGTGGGCTGGCTGGTCATCCGGGTGCTGATGCGGATGGTGGACCGGATGCTGGACCGGGCCAAGTCGGTGGCCGCCATCAGGGTCTATATCCGCTCCGCAGTACGGATCCTGCTCTGGTCCCTGCTGGCCCTGATGCTGGCGGGCACTCTGGGGATCGAGGTCACCTCTATCATCGCCATGCTCAGCGTGGTGGGCCTGGCGGTGTCCCTGGCCCTCCAGAACACCCTGTCCAATCTGGCCGGAGGACTGGTGCTGCTGGTGGCCAAGCCCTTCGTCGTGGGGGACTATGTGGAGGCCGACGGTGTCAGCGGCACCATCTCCGCCATCGACCTGGCCTACACCACCTTCGTCACCCCGGACAACAAGGAGATCTTCGTCCCCAACAGCCAGCTTTCCGCCGCCAAGATCGTCAACTACAACGCCCTGGGCCAGCGGCGGATGGACCTGGCGTTCACCGCCTCCTACGACGCCTCCACCCAACAGGTGCGCACCGCCCTCCAGGAGGCGCTGGACGCCGTCCCAGGGATCCTGGAGGACCCTGCCCCGGCCATCTTCCTGTCGGAGTATCAGTCCAGCAGCATCCAGTACCTGGTCCGGCTGTGGACCCTCTCCGGCGACTACTGGACCGTGTACTACGCCCTGATGGAGGGGGTCCGGGAGTCCTTCGGCCGCCACGGGGTGGAGATGACCTATGACCATCTGAACGTACATATCGTGGAGCGGTAGGGACGCCTTACGCCAGCCGCACCCCCTCCCCCTTGGGCCTTCAAGGCATAGCCAGCCCGTGGAGGAAGCCGTCCAGCTGTGGGGAGAGCACCTCGCCCCCCACCACAGTATTCTTGCGGATCAGGAGGTTGGCCTGGACCCCCTTCTCACCGGTGGGGTAGTTGAGCACCTCATAGGTGTACCGCTTCACCCGCTTGCCCGCATACTTCTTCAAGTCGAAGCCCTGCTGGGCCTGGAGGGCCAGATACTCGTCGTAGCTGGCGTCCATCTCCTCAGGGATGAGCAGCTCCTGGGTGGCGATGGGCTCCTCAGACACCTGCCAGCCGTAGGCAGACAGGTAATCGATCCGGTCCTGGGCGCTCTTCACCCCCTTGGGGCTGGGCAGTCCCGAGGCAGATACCTCCCGGACGGCATGGCCGAAGTTCAGGGCGATGGCACAGCAGCACAGCAGAGCCGCTGCGGCCACCCCCCAGGTCAGCTTGCGTTTTGGCACCTTTGCGGTCATGATCAGCACAGCATATCGCTCCTTCCCTAGGCGTGTCTTCCCTTCAGGGTATGCGGGACAGCGGGGGGATATGTCAGGGAGCGGGCATCGCCAGCAAGACCTATCCCATGTCCTTCGGCGGATCCTACCGCCCCGGACGATCCAGAGAGGCGGCAGATCGATGGAACGTATCGACAAGCTCCTGGCCTCCACGGGAAAGTGGAGCCGGAGAGAAGTGAAGGACCTGATCCGGCAGGGCCGGGTCCTGGCCGGCGGCCGGCCGGTCCTCCGTCCGGAGGAGAAGCTGGATCCAGAGGCGGTCCGCCTGACGGTGGACGGCCGAGCGGTGGACTGCGCCCCCTTCGTCTATGTGATGCTCCACAAGCCGGCGGGCCTGCTCTCCGCCACCGAGGACCCCCGCCAGCCCACCGTATTGGATCTGCTGCCGCCGGAGCTGCGCCGCCGGGGACTGTTCCCGGTGGGCCGGCTGGACAAGGATACCACCGGTCTCCTCCTCCTCACCGACGACGGGGACCTGGCCCATCAGCTCCTCTCCCCCAAAAAGCACGTGGACAAGGTCTATCTGGCCCAGGTGGAGGGCCGGGTGGACGGCGAGGACGTCCGGGCCCTGGCCGCCGGGATGGTGCTGGAGGACGGACTGCACTGTCTCCCCGCCGGACTGGAGCCCTTGGGAGACGGCTCCTCCTGTCTGGTCACCCTGCGGGAGGGGAAGTATCACCAGGTGAAGCGGATGCTGGCCGCCCGGGGCAAGCCAGTGGTCTCCCTCCACCGCCGCCGGATGGGCCCTTTGGTGCTGGACGAGGGCCTCTCCTCCGGAACATGGCGGTTTTTGACGGCGGAGGAGGTGTCCATCCTCCGCTGCTCGAGGCGTGTCCCATAAATATTTGGGCGATCTGAACAAAAAAAGCAAAAAAACCCTTGCCAAACCAGGGGGGCACCCGTTATAATGGTGGCAAAGGAAACATGCGCAAAGAAAAAATAGGAGGGATCGCTGTGTCTAGCAGGATGTTCCAGGGTGTCGTGCTCCAAATGAAGGACAGCATCAGCCGCACGGTAGGTGTGGTAGACTCAGAAGGGATCGTGGTGGCCTGCAGTGAACTGACCTGCATCGGCGAGCACTGGTCCGGCGCGGTGGCCGCCATCAACGGAGCGGACAACTCGACCGCCCGGTTCGAGGGCAGGACCTTCAAGCCCCTGACCGGCTGGGGAGCCCAGTTCGACTACGCCGCCTTCGTCAAAGGAGAGGACGAGATGGCCGCCTCCCTGTGCGCCATGGCGGTGGTGGCCTTCAACGGCGCCAAGACCTACTACGAGGAGAAGCACGACAAGGCCACTTTCGTCAAGAATATCATCTCCGACAACATCCTCCTTGGGGACGTATACACCCAGGCCAAAGAGCTCCATTTCGTCTCCGAAGTGCCCCGGGCCGCCTTCCTGGTCCGCCAGCTGGGCCCCGCCGATGTCTCTGTCATCGATGTGATCCAGAACCTCTTCCCGGACAAGCAGACCGACTTCGTCATCTCCATCAACGAGACCGACGTGGCCCTGATCAAGCAGCTCCCCGAGGGAGCCGACTCCAAGGAGCTGGGCAAGATCGCCAAGCAAATCGCCGCCGCTGCCAGCCAGGAGCTGGGGGTGCGGGTGGTCATTGGCATCGGCACCATCGTCCCCCATATCCGCGACCTGGCCCGGGCCTATAAGGAGGCCGGGGTGGCCATCGACGTGGGCAAGGTCTTCGACACGGAGAAGACCGTCATCAACTATGAGAACCTGGGCATCGGCCGGCTGATCTATCAGCTGCCCACCATCCTGTGCCAGATGTTCCTCCAGGAGGTCTTCAAAAAGAGCCCCATCGACGCGCTGGATCAGGAGACCCTCCTCACCATCAATAAGTTCTTCGAGAACAACCTGAACGTCTCCGAGACGGCCCGGAAGCTCTTCGTCCACCGGAACACCCTGGTCTACCGGCTGGAGAAGATCAAGAAGCTCACCGGCCTGGACCTGCGGGAGTTCGACGACGCCATCACCTTCAAGGTGGCGCTGATGGTCAAAAAATACCTCATCTCCCGGGGGATCGAGTCCTGACGGGACAGAGCGCATACCGAACGAGACTGCCGGCAGGGGCCCTCTCCCCTGCCGGCAGTCCTATGCTCTCTCCTGTCGCCCGCGTGTGCTCCCCGGGGGTACAGTCGCCCCTTCTTCCACCAGATCCGCCCCTGTATCCCCTTTCCCTTCGACCTTTTCCTGGAAAATTCGTGAAGAACGTCAGTTGACATGGGCAGTCCCTTCCAACTATAATCAAAATGGCATTATTTTGGGACATTTGTCTAAATGACGGGCGGCTTGCCGCAGAAGGGACGAATGATGGAGCTGTTGCAGTTTTTAGGCGTATTCGGCGGGCTGGCCCTCTTCCTCCACGGGATGCAGATGATGAGCTCCGGCCTGGAGGCGGCGGCCGGCAACGGGATGAAGTCCGTTTTGGAGCGGCTCACCGCCAACCGGTTCATGGGGATCCTGGTGGGCGCGCTGATCACCACCGCCGTCCAGTCCTCCTCCGCCACCACTGTGATGGTGGTGGGCTTCGTCAACGCGGGGATGATGTCCCTGGATCAGGCGGTGTGGCTCATCATGGGGGCCAACGTGGGCAAGACCACCACTGGCCTGCTCATCGCCATGGATGTGGGGGCGCTGGCCCCCCTGGTGGCCTTCGCGGGCGTGGCTATGATGGTCTTCGTGAAGGACTCGAAGATGCAGCACATCGGCCAGCTCTTGGCCGGGCTGGGGATCCTGTTCATCGGCATGGATATGATGAGCGCCGCTATGGAGCCCCTGCGGGAGGTCCCCGCTTTCGTCTCTATGATGGCAGCCCTGTCCGATCCGATCCTGGGCATCCTGTTCGGCACCCTGTTCACCGCCCTGATCCAGTCCTCCGCCGCCTCGGTGGGCATCCTCCAGTCTCTGGCCGCCGCTGGGGTCGTGGAGTTCGCCTCGTCGGTCTATATCCTGTTCGGACAGAACATCGGCACCTGTATCACCGCTGTCATGGCATCCTTCGGCGTCAGCCGGGACGCCAAGCGGGCCACCTGCGTCCATATCCTCTTCAATGTCATCGGCACGGCGATCTTCACCGCGGTGGTGATGGTCTTCCCCCTCACTGCCCAGATCGAATCCGTGATCCACGACCCCATGGCCCAGATCGCAGTGATGCATGTCATCTTCAATCTGGCCACCACGATCCTCCTCCTCCCCTTCGGCAGCCGGCTGGCCAAGCTGGCCTCCCGGATCCTCCCCGACGGGGCCGAGCCCGTCCAGACGGGCGAGAACGGGATGCGCCTGACCTATCTGACCCCTGTCACCGCCGGCGGCAAGGACGGCGGCCTGGGCGTGTCCGTCATCGTGGTGGGCCAGCTGCGCAACGAGCTGCACCGGATGCTCGAGATGGCCCGCCAGAACGTAGACGCCAGCTTCACCGCGATCATGGACCGGGACACCGCCCCCTTGGAACGGGTGGAGAAGCGGGAGCAGTACATCGACTTTTTGAACAAGGAGATCTCCCGGTACATCTCCCACCTCATCGCCATCGAGACCAATGAGCGGGGCTCTAAGGTGGTGAGCTGTCTCTTCGCTATCTCGGGCAACATCGAACGGATCGGCGACCACGCCGACAACCTGGCCGGCTACACCAAGATGCTGGTCAAGGAGGACATCACCTTCTCTCAGTTCGCCCTGGAGGAGGTCAGACGGATGCGCGACATCTCCATCCGCGCAGTCTCCGCCCTGCTGTCCAGCGACGCCGGCCACGCTGACTGGCTGGCCCAGGTGGCCCAGCTGGAGCAGAAGATCGACGATATGACTGAAGATTTCCGCCGGGAGCAGCTGGTCCGGATGCGCGACGGGACCTGTTCCGACGAGGCCTGCATCCTATACTCCGAGCTCCTCACCGACTTCGAGCGGATCGGGGACCATGTGCTCAACATCGCCCAGGAGCTGAACAAGGCCCATACGGCGCTGTGAGCAAAAAAGACAGAAGAGCCGCCCCTGGGGGCGGCTCTGTGTTTTCAGATCCCAAGCCTCTCAGTCCTGATCGGCCGCGGCGTCATAGATCGTCCGTCCGCTGCCGCCAGAGAGCCCAGAGGACGGCGCCGAAGTGGCGTTGGCGGCGGCCCGGAACCGGGACCGGGACTGTTTGATCTCGTCGTAGGCCTCGGCCACGGCCTCCTCCGTGCGGCGCAGAGCGTCCTCGCAGTACTCGTTGGCAGACCGCTTCAGGGCCCGGCTGCGCTCCTCCGCCTGGCGGATCATGTCGTTGGCCCGCTGTTTGGCCTGGAGCGCCAGGGTGTCGGCGGCCAGGAGCTGCTTGGCCCGCTCCTCTGCCCCGCGGACGATGGACTCCGCCTTGCGCTTCGACTCCGCTTCCATCTCTGCCCGGCGGGCCATCATCTTCCGGGCCTCAGTCAGCTCCATGGGGAACTGGCTGCGGATATCATCGATCAGATCCAGGGCCCGGTCCCGCTCGATGACGCACTTGTCGCTGGCGAAGGGGGCGTTCTTCGCCTCGTCGATCATCTCAAAAAGCATGTCCAAAAGTTCTTCCACACCGCTCGCCATGGGTCAACCTTCCTTTCCTTCCATCTCTCTCACCCGCTGCTCCACATCATCTACGATCTCTCTGGGGACGAAGTCCCTCAGGTCGGCCCCATATCGGGCCATCTCCTTGACGATGGTGGAACTGATATAGGTATATTTCTCGCTGGAGGCCAGGAACATGGTCTCCAGCTTGGAGTTCAGGTGCCGGTTGATCACCGCCATCTGGACCTCCTGCTCAAAATCAGATACCGCCCGCAGGCCCTTCACCACCACGTGGGCCCGCCGCCGCTTGGCATAGGCCGCCAGCAGCTCGCTGGAGAAATCCACCTCCACATTGGGGAAACGGGCGGTAGACTTTTTCAGGAGCTCTACCCGCTCCTCCGGGGCGAACATCCCCGTTTTCTTCGAGTTTATCATAACGCACACGATCACCTTGTCGAAACAGGCGGCCGCCCGCTTGATGATGTTCAGATGCCCCAGGGTCACCGGGTCGAAGCTGCCCGGATAGATCGCCACGCTCATCGAATCACGCTCCCGGCCCGGCGGCAGACCGTCAGCTTGATCTGTCCATACCGGTACTCCCGCCCCGCCTCGTAGGGGGACGTCAGGGCGGGCACGGACTGATCCGCCCCACTTTCGCACACTATTATACCATGTTCCCGCAAAATGTCAAATCTCGCGATCTTCTCCAGGCACTGTGCCAGCAGATCCGTCTGATAGGGCGGATCCAGGAAGATCACATCGAACCGCTCTCCGCAGGAGCGGAGGAACCACTGGGCCTCCTCCTGGACCACTTGGGCCCGGTCCTCGAACCGGCACAGCCCGATATTCTCCCGCACCAGGGCCGCCGCCTCCTGCCGCCGGTCCACGAAGGTACAGTGCTCCGCGCCTCGGGACAGGGCCTCCAGCCCCAGCTGGCCGGTGCCGGCGAAGAGGTCCAGCACCCGCCGGCCCTCCAGCTCGAACTGGATGATGTTGAACAGGGACTCCTTCACCTTGTCGGTGGTGGGCCGGGTGTCCAGCCCCTGGGGCTCCTTCAGCTTCCTGCCTCTGGCCGTTCCAGATATGATGCGCATAGCCGATCTTCCTTTCTATCAAACAGGGGGCTCCCGGCAGGAGCCGGCGAGGGGCCTGGAAGGCCCTCCAGCTCCAGCGGCGCGCCTCCCTCCGCAGAGAGAGACGGTCCCGAACGCTCATGCCTCGCGATGGAAATGATCGTACACCGCCTGAGCGGTATTTTTGGGGACCACCTCCTGGAGCTGCTCCAGGGAGGCGGCCCGGATGGCCTTCACCGTTTTGAAGTGCTTCAGCAGCAGCTGGCGGCGCTTCTCCCCCACCCCGGGGATCTTGTCCAGGACGGAGGTCTTCACATGTCCTGCCTGGAGCTGGCGGTGGTACTCGATGGCGAAGCGGTGGGTCTCTTCCTGGATCTGGCCGATGAGGGCGAAGACCGCCGGGATGGACTGGATCCCGATCTCCCGGCCGTCGGGATGGACCAGGGCCCGGGTGCGGTGGCGGTCGTCCTTCACCATGCCGAAGGCGGGGATCTCCAGATCCAGGGCCTCCAGCACGCGGGCGGCCACCTTCACATGCTCGTGGCCCCCGTCGATGAGGAGCAGGTCGGGCTTGTCGGAAAACTTCTCGTCCCCGTCCAGATAGCGGCGGAAGCGCCGGGTGAGCACCTGCTCCATAGAGGCGTAGTCGTCAGGGCCCTCCAGGTCCTTCAGCTTGAAGCGGCGGTAATCCCGCTTCAGCGGTTTGCCGTCCATATAGACCACCATGGAGGCCACGATATCGCTGGCCCCCTGGTTGGAGATGTCGTAGGACTCCATCCGGCGGGGGGGCTGCTCCAGGCTGAGCATCTTCCCCAAAGCCTCCAGCAGCTTATTGCGCCGCTCCTCGTGGGTGGTGGCCCGCTCCACCTCCTCCCGGGCGTTCCGGTCGGCCAGACGGATCAGGTCCATCTTCGCCCCCCGCTGAGGGGTGATCAGCTCCACCCGGCAGCCCACCTGCTCGGAGAGCATCCGGGTGAGGGGCACCTGGTCGGGCAGCTCACAGGGGATGAGGATCTGCTTGGGCAGACGGGTGCGGCCTACATAGTATTCCCGCAGGAGGGAGGACAGCACCGTCCCCTCCTCCTCCTCCATGGGGGTCTCCAGCAGGTCGAAATCCTTGGCGGCCAGCTCCCCCTCCATATAGTGGAGGACCACGAAGCAGCTCTTGGCCGTCCCCCGAAAAAAGGCTGTGACGTCGGTATCTGCCAGGGAGCCGGCGATCACCTTCTGCCGCTTGCCCAGCAGCTCGATGGCTCGGAGGCGGTCCCGGAGCTGAGCGGCCCGCTCGAACCGCAGCTCCTCCGCCGCCCGCTCCATCTCCTGGGTCAGGTCCCTTTGGACATCCTTGAACCGTCCCTCCAGCAGGGACACCGCCTGAGCGATGGCCTGACCGTGCTGCTCCCTCCACTCCTCCCCCCGGCAGTACCCATCGCACTTGCCCATGTGGAAGTTGAGGCAGGGCCGTTCCTTCCCGATGTCCCGGGGGAACTTCTTGCTGCACGAGGGCAGGCGCAGGGCGGTGCGCAGGGCGTCGATGATGCCCTGGGTGCTGTGCCGGCTGGCGTAGGGCCCAAAGTACCGGGCGCCGTCCTCCGCCGCCTTGGAGGCCAGAGAGAACCGGGGATAGGGCTCGTTGGACAGGCGGACATAGGGATAGCCCTTGCTGTCCTTGAGCAGGATATTGTACCGCGGCTGGTGCCGTTTGATCAGGGAACACTCCAGCACCAGGGCCTCGAACTCGCTGTCGGCGATGATCACGTCGAAGTGGTCGATCTGAGCCACCATGGCCCGGGTCTTCTCGGTGTGGGAGGCGGAATCCTGGAAATACTGGCTCACCCGGTTCTTCAGGGCCTTGGCCTTGCCCACGTAGATGACGGTGCTCTGGGCGTCCTGCATGATGTAGACCCCCGGTCTCAGGGGCAGGCTGTGAGCCTTCTCTTTCAATTCGTCAAAGGTCATGGGCCCTCCTCCTTCCGCTCTCCTGAAGGGATACCGCCGGCGCGGGGGCGCATGTCACGCGCCCGCAGGGCATCTTGGAACGACACGACATCAAAAAAGGCGCCGCTGCGCGGCGCCTTCCACGATCTTTGCTGCTTACTCGAAGAAATCGGAAGAGATCATCTTATACAGCGCCTCTACCGCTTCCTTCTCGTCAGGGCCATCCGCGATCAGCTTGATGGGAGTGCCCTTTACGATCCCGAGAGACAGAACGCCCAGCAAACTCTTCGCGTTGACCTTCCGCTCTTCTTTCTCCACCCAGATCGAGCTCTTGAACTCATTGGCCTTCTGGATGAAAAAAGTGGCAGGCCTGGCATGCAGGCCGACCTGGTTGTTCACGACAGCTTCCTGACTATACATACCGCGTACCTCCGCCCTATTCATTGAAATGCAGGTCTAGCATACCAGATTTGTCCCGCTCCCGTCAATGGATATTTGCACAAAGATCGCCGGAATCTTTGTCCACTTTTACGGGACAAATTTCTATTTTTGTCCCGATTTTTCCCTGCAAGGCCAAATATCTTTATTTTTTCGATTTTTCTCTCCAATTCCTGCACAAAACTGCACTTGTCACAAATGTGGATCTTTTTAAGGGCCTTTGCTCCTTTTTCCCCATCTCCTCCAGAGCCGTCCCCCCTCTCTCCTCCCTCTGTGGGGCGGACAGGCCTGGGACGCCTTCCATAGGACCGCGGCCCACTCAGAAAAGATCGTTTCCCAAGATGTGACCTTTCCTCTCCCGGGATCGTTATATCCGTGAAAGGAGGCTGAAGCATGGAGCAAAAGATGAGCGTCTGTCAGTTCGAGGCGGTCTACGACGCCTGGGGCGCGGCAGTCTACCGCCTGGCGATGGTCTATCTGGGCAGGCACGCCGACGCAGAGGACGTCGTCCAGGAGACCTTTTTCCGTCTGCTGTACCGCTCCCCCCTCTTCGCTGACGAGGCGCATCAAAAACGCTGGCTCCTCCAGGTGGCCGCCAACCTGTGCCGGGACCAGCTGAGAGGGTTTTGGCGGAAACGGGTGACCGAACTGGAGGACGTCCTCCCTGCCGCCGCCCCGGAGGAACAGGAGGCCCTCAGCGCAGTGGTCCGGCTGCCGGAGCAGTATAAGCTCCCCATCCATCTCCACTACTACGAGGGCTACTCGGTGGCGGAGATCGGGGAGATCCTGCACCTGGGACAGTCGGCGGTGAAGATGCGCCTGAAACGGGGCCGGGAGCTGCTGAAACTGGAATTGGAGGGATCTACATGAACATCGATGATTACCGCCGCGGGATGGACCAGATCCTCCCTGACAAAAAGCTGAAGGAGCGTATCATGAGCCAGAAACACACCAAGAAGCGTACCCCGGTCCGCCGGATGGTGAACGGCCTGCTGGCCGCGGCCCTGGCCGTCGCCTGTCTCTTCACTGTCGCCCTGGCGGCCAGCCCCGAGCTGCGCACGGCGGTGCTCTCCTTCTTCCGCATAGAGGAGCGGGAGCAGGTGCCCAGCGGCGGCGTCACATCGGACGGCCCCGACATCAGCAACGCGGAGATCGGCCAGCTGGTCAAGGCCCAGTATATCAAGATGGACAGCTACCAGTATGGCTTCTCCGGCGGCCTGCTCCACCATTTGACCTGGAGCGAGGACGGCCGCATTCTGGAGGACGCCAAATTCTGGCAGGTCCGGGACAATGAGCTGATCCCTGTTGAGGTAGACATGCGCACCAGCCAGGTGGACATCATGTTTAAAGGTCTCCACTATCAGGGGGAGTTCTGGTGGTTTATCCACGAGGGCCAGCTGGACTATTTCACCGCCGACAACCGCGCCTGGGACGAGGAGGGGGAGCACGCATGGGACTGGAACTTCTCTCTCATCCCCGGCCGCACCGATGTGCTTCTGCTCCGCCTGTCCACCGGGACACAGATGGAATACAGGGAGCACCCCCTCCTCTACCACCTGGACACCGGAGCGACAGAGGACCTGTTTGCTGGCTTAGACCCAGACGTATTAGCCGGATCTGACGGCGCCATCTGGTCCGACAACTTCCAGATGGCCCTGATCACCGGCCGCGCCAGCGAGGAGTTCCCCAATGGCCGGGAGTGGCTGTACGACCGGGAGACCGGGACGCTGACCGACGTGCGCACCCTGGGCGGAATGGGCGCGGACATGGCGGCGTTCGCGGACGACGATACCCTGATCCTCTACGGCTCCAGCTACGACGAGAATGATATGCTCCAGGCCATGACCTTCTATGCCTATGATATCCCCTCCGGCCGCGTGACAAAGACGCTGGACCAGACACCTTACTATAGGGACAGGGACGAAGATCCCAACGGTGTGATGACCTTCGGCAGCCGCTGCGTCCTCATTTCGGAGGAGGGACAGGTCCAGGTGGTGGACCTGAAAACCGGGGACCGGACCCTGCTGGGCGGCTTCACCTTCCAGAAGGGAGACGACTTTATGATCAGTCCCTCCGGAAACAAACTGCTGTACTTCTCCATGGATCCCAACGCAGACGGCTTGGGCATCTCCCGAATCGGCGTCGCCGACCTGGAGAAGGGCGTCTTCTTCGCCTTTGATCGGGAGGGCTATGAAAACCTCGACGAGGGCGGCATCGGCTGGGATGACGACAACACCGTGAGCATTCGCGCCAGTACCTTGGACAACGAGACGCATTATCTGCTTGTGTATCAGTTTTAAGAAAAAGCGGCCGCAAGGCCGCTTTTTCTTATCTCAGCTCCGCCACGGTGACCCCGTCTTCTCCCTCACCGTAGCGGCCGGGGCGGAAGGACTTCACATAGCGGCTGCGTTTGAGGTAGGTGCGCACGGCGGAGCGCACCGCGCCGGTGCCCTTGCCGTGGACGATGGTGACGGTCTCCAGCTTTCCCATCATTGCCGTGTCCAGAAAGCGCTCCAGATTGGCGACGGCCTCGTCGGTCATCATGCCCCGCAGGTCGATCTGGCTGGGGACGGCGGCGGTGCGCAGGGTGTGCTCCGCCCGGGCGATGATCCGCCGGGTCTCCTTCTGGGCCTGGGTCTCCCCCTCCACCACCCGGACCTCCTCCTGCTTGGCGGATATCTTCAAGATCCCTGCCTGGAGCTGGAGGGAACCGTCCTTGTTCACCGACAGGACCGTGGCCTTTGTCCCCATGGACACCAGCTCCACCGTGTCCCCCGCCTTCGCCGGGCGGGTGGGGGGCGGCGGTTCCACCTCGGGGGCCCCGCCGCCGATATTCCGCTCCGCCTCGTTGAGCAGCCGCCGGGCCTCTGCCCGGCCGTCGTTCACCTGCTGCCAGTCCAGGTCCTGGCGCTTTTTCAGCTCCTTCAGCTCAGAAATCGCCAGGTCGCTGGCGGCGCGGGCCTCCTCGATGATGGCCCGGGCCTCGGCGTTGGCCTTCTCCACCACCTTCGCCCGCTCGGCCTCCAGCTTCTCCCGATATTCCCGGGCCTTCTCCGCACTCTGCTCCATATCCAGCTTGAGCCGCCGGGCCTCGGCCCGCTCCCGCTCCATCTCCTGCCGCTGCTGGTCCAGCCGGGTGAGCACATCCTCAAACCGGACATTCTCCGCATCCAGCCGGGCGGCGGCCTTCTCGATGATATACTCGGGCAGACCCAGCCGCCGGGAGATGGCGAAGGCGTTGGACTTTCCGGGGATGCCCAGCACCAGCCGGTAGGTGGGGGCCAGGGTCTCCACGTTGAACTCGCAGGAGGCGTTCTCCACCCCGGGAGTGGTCATGGCGTAGACCTTCAGCTCGGCGTAGTGGGTGGTAGCCGCAACCTGGGCCCCGATGCCCCGGGCGGACTCAATGATGGCGGCGGCCAGCGCCGCCCCCTCCACCGGATCGGTGCCCGCCCCCAGCTCGTCAAAGAGGATGAGGGTGTCGCCGTCCGCCTCCCCCAGGATGCCCACGATGTTGGTCATGTGGGAGGAGAAGGTGGACAGGGACTGAGCGATAGACTGCTCATCGCCGATATCGGCCAGCACCCGGGAGAAGACCCGGACCGTGGAGTCGTCCTTGGCCGGGATGTGCAGGCCGCACTGGGCCATGAGGGTGATGAGGCCCAGCGTCTTTAAGGTGACCGTCTTGCCGCCGGTGTTTGGGCCGGTGATCACCAGAGTGTCGAACCGCTCCCCCAGCTCCAGGTCGTTGGCCACCGCCTTTTTCATGTCCAGGAGGGGGTGCCGGGCCCCCCGCAAGTGGAGATACTTGTCAGACAATCTCGGCTCGGTGCACTCCAGCTTCAAAGACAGCTTGGCCCGGGCAAAGATGGTATCCAGCCAGATGAGGAGCTGGTAGTCCTCGGCGATGTCCTCCTTGTGGGCGGCGCACTGGGCGGACAGCTCGGCTAGGATCCGCTCGATCTCCTTTTTCTCCTTGGCCAGCAGCTCCCGCAGCTCGTTGTTGGCCTTCACCACCCCCATGGGCTCGATGAAAAAGGTGGAGCCCGAGGAGGACACGTCGTGGACCAGGCCGGGGATGGCGTTCTTGTGCTCCGACTTCACCGGCACCACGTACCGGTCGGAGCGGATGGTGATGATGGACTCCTGCAAATACTTGGACTGGTTGGAGGAGATCAGCTTTTGGAGGATGTCCCGGACCTTGGACTCGGTGGCCCGCATGTGCCGCCGGATGGAAGCCAGCTCCGGACTGGCGGAGTCGGCCAGCTCGTCCTCCCCCACGATGGAGTTGGTGATGGTGTCCTCCAGAAAACGGTTGGTGGTCAGGGACCGGAACAGGTGGGATATGGGGGTCTTCTCCTCCCCCGCCCCATAGTCCGAGGCGGTGCGGGCCGCCCGGAGGACGGCGGCGATTTCCAGCAGCTCTCTTGTGTTCAGGCTGCCCCCCATGTCCGCCCGCTGAAGGCTGGCGGCCACCGGCTTGATGCCGGCAAAGCCGGGGGTCCCCCGGAGGACCAGCAGCTTGACTGCCGCGGTGGTCTCATCCTGGGCCCGGCGTACGTCGTCGATGTCGTTCATGGGCCGCAGCTCCAGCGCCCGCTCCCGGCCCTCGTCGGTGACGGCGCACCCGGACAGCAGCTCCAGAACCCGGGGCAGCTCCAGGGTGGCCATAGATTTTTCAAATAATTCGCTCATAGGGTTCTCCTTTAAGTCTTTCTTGCTCTTACTAACAGCATCATCGGGCGGCGCAGCTCGTCCCGCATTCCGGGAAGGTCAAGCATTTCCACGGGCGGCTCCGCCTCTTCTACCGCTTCCAGAGTAAAGCCGCTGTTCAGCAGGCCCATCAGAATTTGCGTCAGCGTATGGTGCTGTTTCCTTACATCGCACCCCAAAAAATGGGTTTTCCGCTCTCCGGGCATAAAATATTGATCCACCGGCCAGCACCAGGGCGCTCCATTTTCTGTGTAGAGCCAGTCCTGCCCCACCCCGGCGGTAAAGACCGGGTGCTCCATATTCAGGAGAAAAATTCCGCCCGGCGTCAAGGTACGGCATACCTTCTGAAAAATCTGCCTGATGTCTTCAATGTAGTGCAGGGCCAGGTTGGAGACAACACAGTCCCAGGTATTTTCCGGATACCTGTACTCCTCAATCCCACAGACGCGGTATTCAATTCCTGGCCCTCCATTGCGCTTTTTCGCCTCTTCGAGCATCTTCTCGCTTAAATCAATACCCAGCACCTGCACGGCCCCCTGCTCCGCGGCAAACCGGCAGTGCCAGCCATAGCCGCACCCCAAATCCAGAACCGCCTTGCCTTGAAGCGGCGGAAACAGCGGCTTCAGCTGATGCCACTCCCCTGCCGCTGTCAGTCCCTCTTTGCTTCTCGGCATTTGGGCGTACTGATTAAAAAATCTTTCATTATCATACTCGTTGTTCATGTCGTCTGCGCTCCACTCCTACTACTCCCCCACCTTCCACGCCTCTTTCAGCGGCCGGAACCGCTCCGGCACCCGCTCCAGGGACAGGGTGTCGTGGACGGCGCAGGTGCCCGCCTCCTGGGCGGTCTGGTAGTACCACCGCTTGTAATCCAGCATGAGCAGGGTGTCCTCCAGCTGTTTCTGCTGCTCCAGCACCGACTGGCGCTGTTTTTCAATCAGGTCCAGCCGCCGGTCAATGGTGGCGTCCCCCTGGCGGGACCAGTCCATAAAGGCCTTGATCTCTCTCAGGGGCATCCCCGCCTTTTTCAGGCAGCCCAGCAGCCGCAGCCACTCCATGTCCTCGTCCTTGAACATGCGGATTCCCCCGCTGGACCGCTCCACAAAGGGCAGCAGCCCTTCCTTATCATAGTACCGCAGGGTGGACGGGGCCACATCCAGCTTCTGGGCCATCTCTCCGATGGTGTAGAACATAAGATCTCTCCTAAAAAAAGACTTGACTTAAAGTTCACTCGAAGGTGTATGATCGTCCTATACTTACAGCGCTATTATAGCGCAGAGATCCCGACCCGTCAACAGAAAGGAAGACCGCTATGATCGAGAAACAGTTCCACGAAGCAAGACTCTCCGCCTTGGGCTTTGGCTGTATGCGTCTGCCCACCGTGGGCGGTGACGAGGCCCAGATCGACGAGGTCCAGGCCGCCAGACTGATCGCCCGGGCCATGGAGGGAGGCATCAACTACTACGACACCGCCTGGGGCTACCACGGCGGCAATTCCGAGACCGTCATGGGCAGAATTCTGAAGAACTACCCCCGGGACAGCTTCTATCTGGCCGACAAATTCCCGGGCTACGACCTGTCCAACATGGACAAGGTGGACGAGATCTTCGACCGCCAGCTGGAGAAGTGCCAGGTGGACCACTTCGACTTCTACCTCTTCCACAATGTCTGTGAGATGAACATCGACGCCTACTTAGACCCCAAGTTCCATATCTTCGAGTCTCTGATGGCCCGCAAAAGAGCGGGGCAGATCCGCCACCTGGGCTTCTCCACCCACGGCAGCCTGGACACCATGAAGCGCTTCCTGGAGGCCTACGGCAAGGACATGGAGTTCTGCCAGATCCAGCTCAACTGGCTGGACTGGGATCTTCAGGACGCCCGGGCCAAGATGGAGCTGCTGGACTTCTGCTGGGACATCCCGGTTTGGGTCATGGAGCCCCTGCGGGGCGGTAAGCTGGCCAAGCTGTCCGACGGCCACACCGCCCGTCTTCACGAACTGCGCCCCGACGAGAGCGTGCCCGCCTGGGCCTTCCGGTTCCTCCAGTCTTTCCCCGCTGTCACCGTCACCCTGTCCGGCATGTCCACCATGGACCAGGTGGAGGACAACCTGGGCACCTTCGCGGAGGAAAGGCCCCTGTCCGCCCAGGAGCTCCAGACCCTGCTGGCCATCGCCGACAGCATGATCGGACAGACCAGCGTGCCCTGCACCGCCTGCCGGTACTGCACCGCCCACTGCCCCCAGGGGCTGGACATCCCCACGCTGCTGGAGCTGTATAACGAGCACTCCTTCACCGGCGGCGGCTTCCTCGCCCCCATGCGGGTGGGCCATCTGCCCGCCGGCAAGAAGCCCAGCGCCTGCGTAGGCTGCCGCAGCTGCGAGGCCGTCTGCCCCCAGCAGATCAAGATCTCGGAGGCCCTGGCCGACTTCTCCGCCAAGCTGGGCCTGTGATCCCCGCCGCCCAAAAGGGCCCGTCCCCCTCGCCGCACCCAGCGCGCCGGGCACGGCGCGCTATTTTATCGTCACTTTAGTTAACATAACGCCATAGTTCCTGAGATCTGCCCTTGCGTTTTTTGGAAAAAAGCGCTATATTACAAGATGATATGGTCAGCACACTTGAAGATCGGCAAGACCGATCTTCGGCCAGCGGCAGAGCCGCTGGCGGGCAAAGCCTGTGCGCTGACTATGAAGTCTGGCGCAGTCCGCTTTGCGGCCACGCCAACTATAAACTATATGGAAGAGGTGACCGCTATGTCTACCCCTGATCAGCTCCTGGCTGCCCTGCGGGAGGGCCGGCACGACCAGTCTCTGGCCGCCCTCTATGCCCTGGACGGGACACAGGAGAGCCTGGACCGGGCCCGGGACCGGGCCTGCCACGTGGTCCAGTCCCTGATGGATACCTTCTCCCCCGCCGGTGACGCCTCCGCCGCCCTGTTCAGCGGCCCTGGCCGCACCGAGATCGGCGGCAACCACACCGACCACCAGCACGGCCGGGTGCTGTGCGGCAGCGTGGATATGGACATGCTGGCCTGCGCCGCCCTCAATGGCACCGACACCATCCGGATCTGCTCCGAGGGCTACCCCATGCTGGAGATCGGACTGGACAGTCTGATCCCCCGGAAGGAGGAGAAGAACACCTCCGCCGCCCTGGTGCGGGGGGTGGCCGCCAAGGTGGAGGAGCTGGGCTATGAGCTGGCCGGCTTCGACGCCTACATCACCTCCACCGTCCTCTCCGGCTCCGGCCTCTCCTCCTCCGCCGCCTACGAGGTGCTCGTTGGGAACATCCTCAACTATTTCTGCTGCGGCGGGGCCTTGGATCCCATCCAGATCGCCAAGAATGGCCAGTACGCTGAGAACATCTATTTTGGCAAGCTCAGCGGTCTGATGGATCAGATGGGCTCCTCGGTGGGCGGAGCGGTGGCCATCGACTTCGGCGACCCCGCCGACCCGGTGGTGGAGCCCATCCGCTACGATTTTTCCCAGTCGGGCCACGCCTTGTGCATCGTGGACACCTGCTCCAGCCACGGAGACCTCACCGAGGATTACTCCGACGTCACCCGAGAGATGAACGCAGTGGCCTCCCACTTCGGACGGCAGCACCTGCGCAGCGTTCCAGAGGCCGACTTCCGGGCCGCCCTCCCTGCTCTGCGCCAGGCCTACGGGGATCGGGCGGTGCTCCGCTCCCTCCACTTCTATGACGACGACCGCCGGGCCGCCCAGGAGGCCCAGGCCCTGAGAGACGGCGACTTCAGCCGTTTCCTGGCGCTGGTGAACGCCTCCGGGCTGTCCTCCGCCCTCCATCTGCAAAACACTTGGTCCATCGCCGACCCCAAGCAGCAGGCCATCCCCGTGGTCCTGGCCATCGGGAGCGAGCTGCTGGAGGGCACCGGCGCGATCCGGGTCCACGGCGGCGGCTTCGCCGGGACCATCCAGGCCTGGGTGCCTAACGAGAGGCTGGCTGCCTTCAAAGCAGGCATGGAAGCCCTTCTGGGCCAGGGCAAATGCCATGTGCTCCACATCCGTCCCGTCGGCGGCTGTGTGGTGGCGGAGTAAAGGAGGGATTTGCAATGATAGACGAAGCCGTCGCCAAGCTGGCGGATCACGCCGTGCGAAACGGACTGATCGAGTCATGCGACTACACCTGGGCCATCAACACGATTCTGGACGTGTTGAAGTTGGACAGCTATATAGAGCCGGAGTTTACTTGGGATATAAACAGCCTGGAGCTGGCCCCCATCCTGGAGGAGCTGCTGGACGACGCCTATGCCCGGGGGGTGCTCACCGAGAACTCGGTGGTCTACCGGGACCTGTTCGATACCGAGCTTATGGGGCGGCTCACCCCCCGGCCCTCCTGGGTCATTGAGAAGTTCCAGTACATCTGCCATGACGACCCCAAAGCGGCCACCGACTGGTACTACGCCTTCAGCCAGGACACCAATTACATCCGCCGGGACCGCATCGCCAAGGACATGCAGTGGAAGGCCCCCACCGAGTACGGAGACCTGGACATCACCATCAACCTGTCCAAGCCGGAGAAGGACCCCAAGGCCATCGCCGCAGCCAAGAACCTCCCCGCCTCCGCCTATCCCCGGTGCCAGCTGTGCGCCGAGAACGAGGGCTACGCCGGCCGGGTCAACCACCCCGCCCGGCAGAACCACCGGGTGGTGCCCATCACCATCAACGGCTCCCCCTGGTTCCTGCAGTACTCCCCCTATGTGTACTACAACGAGCACTGCATCTGTCTGAACAGCCAGCACGTGCCCATGAAGATCGACCGGGCCTGCTTCGCCAAGCTGCTGGACTTCGTGGGACAGTTCCCCCACTACTTCGTGGGCTCCAACGCCGACCTGCCCATCGTGGGCGGCTCCATCCTGGCCCACGACCACTTCCAGGGGGGGCGGTACACCTTCGCCATGGAGAAGGCCCCCATAGAGGTCCCCTTCACCTTCCCCGGCTTTGAGGATGTGGGGGCGGGCATCGTCAAGTGGCCCATGTCGGTCATCCGGATCTCCTCCAAGGATCCGGAGCGGCTCATCGACCTGGCGGACAGGATCCTCGGCGCCTGGCGGGGCTACACCGACGAGAGCGCCCTCATCTTCGCCGAGACCGACGGCGAGCCCCACAACACCATCACCCCCATCGCCCGCCGCCGGGGGGACGAGTTCGAGCTGGACCTGGTCCTCCGGAACAACCTGACCACCGAGGAGCATCCCCTGGGCCTCTACCACCCCCACGCCGAGCTCCACCACATCAAGAAGGAGAACATCGGCCTGATCGAGGTGATGGGCCTGGCCGTCCTCCCCGCCCGGCTGAAGGAGGAGCTGGCCGCCGTGGCCGACGCCCTGGCCACCGGGGCCGACCTCCGGGCCAGCGAACTGACCGCCAAGCACGCCGATTGGGCGGAGTCCTTCGCCAAGAACTACACCATTACGGCGGAAAACGCCCTGGACATCGTCCAAAAGGAGACCGGCCTGGTCTTCGCCCAGGTGCTGGAGCACGCTGGGGTGTACAAGCGCACCCCCGAGGGCAGAGCCGCCTTCCTCCGCTTCCTGGATGCCCTGTGAGCCCCCTTCGAATCGACAGACCTCCAGCCCAAAGGCCGGAGGTCTGTTCCGTTCCTCTTACTTTTCGAGCCCCTTCTTCTTCATCCATTCGGGGAGCTCTTCGGGCTTCAGGCCATTGTACTTGCAGCCGGGGTAGCGGCAGTTGGCGCAGTTGCCCTTGCTGCCCTTGACGGGGGGCTCGCCCTTGATCTCCTTCTCCAAAAAGTCCACCAGGGCTTTGACGTCGGCCTCCTCGCCGTCCACCGCCCAGTAGTGGGCCCCCTCGTTGCCGCCGATGCCGCCGGCGCACACCACCTTGGCCTCGCAGCGGAACATCATCCGGATGGCATCCGCCTCGGTGAGGATGTCGGCGCTGGACAGGCAGTACAGGCCGGGGTCGGCCCCCATGGAGACGTCGATGTGATCCGCGCCGCCCAAGGCCCGGCTGGCGGCGGGGACGCTGGGCACCATCTTCTCGTAGCCCACAGGGCAGATCCACTTCAGCCCCTTGCTGGTCATGTAACCGATGAAATTGGGGACGGTGCCGCCGTTGAAGCCGGAGGTGATCACGCCCACATGGCCGTCCAGGTCGAAGGCGTTGGCTCCCTTGATGATCACGGTGTCGGCGTGGTAGTCCTGGAGGGCCTCGTCGATCTTCTTGTCCACCGGCTGGCCCTTGTAGAACACGTTGGGGAAGCCCTTGCGGCTGGAGGGCTCAGTGACGCACAGCAGGCCGTCAGTGCTGGTGCCCACGGTACACAGACCGGGCTCCACCTCACAGCCCAGCTCCTGGGCGATGAAGGCGTTGGTGGTGCCGCCGGCCAGCAGGACATAGGCGTCCTTCCAGGCCTTCTGGAACTCAGGGGTCTGGACGACGGCCTTGGCGATGAGGCGGCGGGCCTCAGCGGGGGTCAGGACGAATGCAGCTCTCATGATCGATCTCTCCAATCTTTATCGTTATACAGGGGCCGCCGCCTTCGGCGGCCCAACTCTAGGTGGTCACTCTTTCTCAGGATGCTTTTTCAGATCCACGACCGGGTTGACCAGGGGGGCCATCTCGAAGCCGTCGGGGCCGACGATCCGGCACTCGGCCAGGTCGCCGTCCTGGATGTGGAAGGCCCGGGGGGTGCCGGTGGACAGGATGTCCCCGGCATACCAGCCCTGGATGCTGCTGTGGAGGGAGACCAGCCGGGCGGGACGGTGGGTCATGTTGGCCACCACGTTCCTGGCGTACACCTGGCCGTTGCAGACCGACTGGACCTCCAGCGCCAGCACGTCGGGCACCTCATCGGGGGTGACCAGCTCGGGGCCGAAGGAGAAGAAGGTGGGGAAATTCTTCACGATGGTGAGGTAGCGGGGGTTGCCGCTGACGAAATCGTTGCCCTTGAGGATGGACTCCTCGGTCATGTCCAGGATGGTGGTGTAGCCCACGATGGCGCTCTGCCAGTCCTCCTCAGACACGTCCCGGCAGTCCCTCCCCATGATGATGCCCAGCTCCGCCTCGGCGGTGGTCTTTTGGGCCTCCTTCAGCTTGGGCAGGTGGATCTCGTCGTTGGGACCGATCAGGGTATCGGCCATCTTGAAGAAGCTGCCGGGGAAGCCGGTGGGAGCGGCGGCGCCGATGTCCCCGGCGTGGTCCACATAGTTCAGCCCGATGCCGAAGATCCGCTTGGGATCCCGATACAGGGGGGCGCAGACCACCTCCTCCCGGGGGATCAGACCGGCCATGCCCTCCAGCTCCTCTTTTCCGCCGGTATTGTACCAGTCGGTCATGGCAGGGATCTCCCCGGCCTGGATCAGGGACATCATGTCGGTCTTCCAGGCCGTGCCCTTGGCCGCGTTGAGGGCGGCGACGGGGAACACGCCCTTGGGGGTGACGATACCGGCGATCTCAGCACCGCTGTGCTGGATGGTAGTGAGACGCATATGGATCTCCTCCTATCACGATCTGTTTTTGTGCTCTGGCAGTCAGACGATACGCCCTACCGGCTCCTGTCCGGAGAGGACGGCCAAGATATTCTCACATCCGATCTTGGATACTCGGATGGATGCCTCCAGGGTGGTGGGGGCATAATGAGGTGTCACGATCACGTTGTCCATTCGGAACAGGGGACTGTCGGGGGCGAGGGGCTCCGGGTCAGTGACGTCCAGTCCGGCGGCGGCCAGTTCTCCCCGCTCCAGCGCCCCGATCAGGGCCTCCTCGTCCACCATGGGCCCCCGGGCGCAGTTGATCAGGATGGCGGTGGGCTTCATCAGGGCCAGCCGCCGGGCGTCGATCAGCTTCCTGGTCTCCTCGGTGAGGGCGCAGTGGAGGGAGAGCACGTCCGCCCGGCGGACCACCTCGTCCAGGTCCTCCGTCAAGGTGACGCCCTCGGGGACGCCCTTGGCGTAGGGGTCGAAGGCCAGCACCTCCATGCCGAAGCCACGACCGCACATCTGGGCAAAGTGCCCGCCGATCCGGCCAACTCCGATCAGGCCCAGGACCTTCCCGGTGAGCTCTGTCCCCGGGGCGTAGTTCTTCGCGGAGAAGCCGGTCTCCCGGTACGCCTTGGACACAGGGACGATGTTCTTGGCCAGGGCCATCATCAGGGCAAAGGCGTGCTCCGCCACTGACAGGCTGTTGGCGTTGGGCGCGGTGGTCACCGGGATCCCCGCCTGTCTGCAGTAGTCCAGGTCGATGTTGTCGTAGCCCACGCCGTGCTTGCTGACGATCTTCAGCTGCTTCCCAGCGGACAGCAGCTCCCCCGGCAGGTCGAGGATCCGCACGAAGACCGCGTCGGCGTCCACGATCTCCCGGCGGACCGTATCCATGTCCCGGCCGGCATAGACCACCTGGTGGCCCGCTGCCTCCAGGAGCTCCGGCCCCACGGGATGGACCGTCTCGGTCACAAGGATCTTTGCCATCTCATATCCCTCCTCATCCTTCACAGAGACAGGCCGTAGGGCCGGCCCAGCTCCAGCAGCTCCTCATACACCGGATCGGACAGGCCGATCCCCTTCTCCCGGTTCACCTCCGCCCGGTCCAGCTCCAGCTCGCCGGGCATGAGGATCTCTGTAAAGCCCTCTGCCTTGCGCAGGCCCTTGATCTCAGCGGACATGCGGGATACGGCGGTCTTGAACTCCGCCAGGGGCAGGAAGCGGGAGATGTCGATGGCCCCCATGAAGTGGCCCACCCCCTGGGGGGCGTCGAACTCATACAGGTCGTGGAGGTGGGGGCCGTACCCCGCCCCGCTGAGGACCCCGCTGAGGATCTCCACCATGATCGCCATGCCGCTCCCCTTGGGCCCGCCGATGGGGATCAGGGATCCCTTCCGCCCCTCCGCCGGGTCGGTGGTGGGGCGGCCCTCCCGGTCCAAAGCCCAGCCCAGGGGGATGCTCTCCCCCAGCTTCTGGGCCAGGATCAGCTTGCCCAGGGCCACCACGCTGGGGGTCATGTCCAGCACCACCGGCTTGCCGTCAGAGGGGACGGCCACCGAGATCGGATCCGTCCCCATAAAGGGCTCGCAGCTGCCGAAGGGGGCGATCTTGCCGGTGAGGTTGGTGCAGGCAAAGCCGATCATCCCCTGCTCCGCCGCCAGCTTGGTGTAGAAGGCGGTGGCGCCGAAGTGGTTGGAATTCCTCACTGTGGCGAAGCAGCACCCAGTCTCCCTCGCCTTGCGGATACAGGTCTCCATGGCGAACTTGGCGCTGGGGGCCCCCAGGGTGTTCCCGGCGTCGATCGCCACAGTGGAGGGCCCCTCCTCCAGGATCCTGATCTCGCTGCTCCGGGCCACCAGGCCCGCCTCCATCCGCTGCATATAGATGGACATCCGGCTCACCCCGTGGGTGCTGACGCCGGTGAGGTCCGCGTCGATCAGTACATCCGCCACCGCCTGGGCGCAGCCCTCCTCCACACCGGAGGCGGTCAAAACATTTTTACAATATGCTCGAAGCACATCAGGGGAAAAGATCCTCATCCTCGGTCCCACCTTGCTCTCAAGTTTTGCAGCGCTCTGCTGGGACAAGGATACCATTTTGCCGCCCTCTGTGTCAAAGACCGAAAACAGGATAAAGATATAGCAGTTCTGCTATATCCGCCCTTTACTTTTGGAGGCGGCCGCCTTATAATGGGAGGGGGAGGGACCGCCTATGATCAAGGTCAACAAGAATCCGGAATACTTCCTCACCGTCGCCGCCGAGCGGAGCATCTCCAAGGCGGCAGAGAAGCTGTATATCTCCCAGCCCTACCTGAGCCAGCACATCATCCGTCTGGAGGAGAGCTTTGGGGTCCAGCTGCTGGACCGGGAGCGGTCCCCCCTGGCCCTGACCCCCGCCGGGGAGGTATACGCCAGTTATCTGGACAGCTGCCGCCAGCTCTACCAGAAGCTGCTCATGGACTTCGACGCCATCAGCACCGACCGCGCCCAGACCCTCCGCATGGGCTTCAGCAACTGGCGGGCCAGCGTCCTCCTGCCCGACATCCTGCCCGCCTTCTCCCAAAAATACCCCCAGGTCAGGCTGGACCTCTTCGAGGTGCGCACCAGCGAGATGTACCGCCTGATCGCCGACGACAAGGTGGACCTCGTTATCATGAACACCACCCTGGACACCCCGGACTACGTGACCGACGAGGTCATCTTCTACGAAAAGATCCTCCTGGTGGGCAACCGGAGGGACCCGGTCACCCAGCAGTTCCTGGCGCAGCAGGCCGCCGGCCAGCCCCTCGACCTCCATCTCCTGGAGGGGGTGCGGATGCTCCTCCTGCGCCCCGAGCTCACCTTGGCCAAGCGGGTGACCAATTTTTTGGACAAACACCAGATCGCCCTCCGGGACCTGGTCTACACCACCAGTGCCACCACGATCCTGAACCTCACCGCCCAGAACTACGGGTTCTGCTTCCTCAACGAGACGGGGGTCTCCAGCGCGCCGAACCCCCAGGAGCTGGCCTTCTTCGACCTGGGCTCCGACGACCTGATCCACCCTCTGTGCGTGGTCTACAAGAAAAAGAGCTACCTCTCCCCCGTCGCCCGGGCCTTCATCGACATGACCATCCAGCATTACACCGCCGCCCGGTGCGGCAGGCCGCAGTCTCCCCCCGCCCCGGCAGGTGACCACCGCTGAAAAGGAGATGTCCGCTATGAGATCAGAGATCCCCGGCGCCGCCCTCTCTGAGGGCGACGTGAGCCAAGACTTCGCCCGAGCCCGGAGCATCGGCAAGATCTCCCTGGGGGAACGCTGTCTGTTCTTCCAAAAGCTCCTCGGGACCTCTTACCTGCCCTACAGCCAGATCCTCCGGGCCTGGCTGCGGCAGGAGGAGGTCAACGCCCGGATGTGCTGCGCCACCGCCAATTTCGACCAGTTCTACCTGGTCATGGACTGCGCCGACGGCCGGCAGCGCCGGGCCCATATGCCGGATAAGCCCTCGGGCCAGGCGGCCCTGGACCACATCGCCGCCCACGCTCCGGAGACAGCGATCGGATATGTGAGGCCCCAGAGATGAAGAGAGGCCGCCCCAGCCGGGGCGGCCTCTCGCTTTGGATCCATATTCAGGCGGCATCCACTCTGCGGCTCTTCACCGCGAAGAGGAAGCCCAGCATCAGCACGACGCCGATGGGCAGGGAGACGATCCCAGGCGCGCCCACGGTCACCAGGATGCCGGCGGCCAGATACGTGATACCGGCGATCACCGCGCAGGAGATGGCATAGGGCAGCTGAGTGGACACGTGGTTCACGTGGTCGCACTGGGCGCCGGCAGAGGCCATGATGGTGGTGTCAGAGATGGGAGAGCAGTGGTCGCCGCAGACGGCGCCGGCCATGCAGGCAGAGACGCAGATGATGACCAGGGGGGCATCGGGCGTGTCGGTGAACACGTTCTGGACGATGGGGATCAGGATGCCGAAGGTGCCCCAGGAGGTGCCGGTGGCGAAGGCCAGCAGGCAGCCCACCACGAAGACGATGACGGGCAGCAGCATCTGGATCCCGGAGGCGGAGCGCACCAGGTCGCGGACGAAATACTTGGCGCCCAGGGAATCAGTCATGCCCTTGAGGGACCAGGCGAAGGTGAGGATCAGGATGGCGGGCACCATGGCCTTGAAGCCCTCGGGGATGCAGCCCATCATCTCCTTGAAGGACATGGACCGGCGGACGAAGTAGTAGACGAAGGCGAAGAGCAGGCCGAAGGCGGAGCCCAGCATCAGGCCCACAGAGGCGTCGGAGTTGGAGAAGGCGTCCACGAAGTTCTCGCCGGAGAAGAAGCCGCCGGAGTAGATCATACCGATGACGCAGGCGACCACCAGCACCAGGATGGGCAGCACCAGGTCCAGGACGATGCCCTTGGACTCGTCGTTCTCCTCATCCAGCATGGCGTAGGGGTTGGAGCCGGAGAAGAGATCCCCCTTCTCCAGGGCGTTCTTCTCGAACCTGGCCATGGGGCCGAACTCCGCCTTCATCATCACCATGCCCACCATCATCACCACGGTGAGCAGGGCGTAGAAGTTGTAGGGGATGGCCTTGATGAACAGATTCAGGCCCTGGCCGTCCTCGGCGAAGGAGGCCACGGCGGCGGCCCAGGAGGAGATCGGGGCGATGATGCAGATGGGGGCGGCGGTGGCGTCGATCAGGTAGGCCAGCTTGGCCCGGGAGACGTTCTGCTTGTCGGTGACGGGGCGCATGACCGAGCCCACCGTGAGGCAGTTGAAATAGTCGTCGATGAAGATCAGGCAGCCCAGCACGATGGTGGCCAGCTGGACCCCCGCCCGGGACTTGATGTTCTTCTTGGCCCAGCGGCCGAAGGCGGCGGAGCCCCCCGCCTTGTTCATCAGGCAGACCATCACGCCCAGGATCACCAGGAAGATCAGGATGCCCACATTATAGCCGTCGGACAGAGAGGCCACGATCCCGTCGCTGAAGGCGTGGAGGACGGTCCCCTCGAAGGAGAAGTTGGAATAGAGCAGGCCGCCCACCAGGATCCCGATGAACAGAGAGGAATAGACCTCCTTGGTGATCAGGGCCAGGGCGATGGCGATGACTGGGGGCAGCAGAGACATGGGGCTGTTGAAAAAGCCGCTGGGCGACTGGATATAGCCCACATAGCCGCTGTCTGCGCAGGTCCCGCAGGGGACAGCCTGTCCCTCGTCAGACAGGACCACGCCCATCGTCCCGCAGTCGGGGCACTCGATGTACTTGGTGCCGGTCAGCTCGGTGGGGTCTCCCCCCGCCGCGAAGGCGGTGCAGACCATGGCCAGGAGCATCATCGCCAGGATGACGGTCCGCAGGCCGGCGGATCTTCTCTTTCTCATACGTTTTCCCTCCTGATTTTTGGGGGACACACGCCCCCGTCTGCGCAAAAATAGATGCCGTGGTGCGCAGAACGCGCTCCACGGCAAGACCGGACGCCCCCAGCCCTTGGCCGGGGACCTCTGGATAGCGCTCCACTTTCGTGACAGTCCGTAAGATCTTCTCTCACGCCCCAGGTCCCGCGGCTCAGGCAAGCCGTGTGACCTTCGGCGGCGCACCCTCTCCCCCGGGACAGCTTGCCTGGCCTTGTCCCGCAGTACGCATGAGCGCCGCGCCTCTATCCTATATCTGGACCGCTCCGCCCCAGAGGAGCCCCCTGCCGGCAGATACGTGTCTTTGTCTGTTTCACGGATATCCTACCATGAACTCGCGGAGATGTCAATGGCGATTCAGGGAAAACTGTTGCATTTTTTGGCTCCATATGGTAAGTTATACACAGATCAGACAGAAGGAGGGATCTCTATGGCCTATTCTGACCCCTTCCTGGCCCACGGGATCGACATCCCCCCGGAGGACCGGGAGATCTTGGACCGCTGGCTGGAGGCCCAGCCCGCCCCTGTCGGCTGCGCCGTCCCCAAGCTGCTGTCCTTTGAGGAGTCCATGGAATACGAGGGCTTCTATGAGGACAATTTCCGGGGCTTCCCCGGCGGAGAGTCTGTCTTTTTCTGGGACACGGACCACATCTCCGCCGTGGTGGGCTATTACTACACCGGCCCGCTGAAGGGAACGGTCTACATGCTCCACGGCCCCACCGATATCTCCCCTAAATTCTTTTCCTTGGCCCGGTTCGCGGACTATTACCGCCGGATCATCCGGGATCACACCGAAGACGGCGACCCCAATTATGAGAACAAATTCTGGGACGACATCGACCTCAACGACGGTCAGCCCATGACCGAGAAGGAGACCGAGCGCTTCCACCTGGCCGCTCAGGAGCTCATCAGGCTCTGGAAGGCGGAGGACCTGCGGGAGGACTGGTATATCAATATGGGCTTCTGCGTCTGCGCGGTCATGCCCGACTATTACGCGGAGGAACTGATCCCCTTTCTCTCCCCCAAGGAGGACGAGTACGTTCTGGAAGCGCTGTGCCACAAGCTGGTGAAGGCCAAATGCACCAAGGCTGTCCCGGCCCTGGGGAAGCTGGCTCAGGCGGAGAAGGACGGCCTGCGCCTCGGCGGCTGGAGCGACAGCTGGACCGCCCGCCGGACCCACGGATATCTGCTCCAGCTCGCCCTGGAGGAAACGTGAACGGGGCCCGAAAGGGCCCTGTCGTCCGCCGGGAAGGTCCCTGACGGCAGAGATCCGTTTTGTCCGGGTCACGGGGCGATCCCAGCGGCGTTCCAGGTCATCTTTGCCGGACCGCGCTCGATAAAGCGCCCCATATCAGGTATCATAGTAAAAAAGTGACCGGTATCGATCCCGGCGCCCAGAACGCATACGAAGGAGGAGGTCCCTATGGTCATCCCCAGCTTCCCCGCCCTGAAGGCCCAGCTCCACGGCCTGCCCCCCAGACGGGCAGTGGTGGCCGCCGCCCATGACGAACACACCCTCCAGGCGGTCTTCGCCGCCCGGCGGGACGGCCTCATCCTCCCCACCCTGGTGGGCCGCCGGGAGGAGATCCTGTCCATCGCCCAAGACCTGGGTGAGGACCTGGACCTCGCCCAGGTGGCAGACGCCGGGGACGACGCCCAGTGCGCCGCCCGGGCGGTGGACCTCATCCGCGCCGGAGAGGGAGCCATGCTCATCAAGGGGATGCTCCCCACCGGCGCCCTCCTCAAGGCGGTGGTGAACAAGGAGACAGGCATCCGGAGCAGCCAGGTCATGTCCCACGTGGCCATCCTGGACGTGCCCAGCTACCACAAGCTCCTCTACGTCACCGACGGCGGCATGGTGGTGGCCCCTGACCTGGAGCAGAAGCGCCACATCTTGAAGAACGCCCTGGACTTCTGCCGCTTCCTGGGCTATGACCGTCCCAAGGCGGCGGCCCTGTGCGCCGTGGAGACGGTGAGCCCCGCCATGCCCGAGACGGCGGACGCCGCCGCCCTGAAGGCGGAGGGGGACCGGGGGGAGTTCGGCCCCTGCATCGTGGAGGGCCCGATCGCCCTGGACCTGGCCACCGACCGAGAGGCCGCCCAGGTGAAGGGCTACCGCAGCCCGGTGGCGGGGGACGCAGACATCCTCCTGGCCCCGTCCATCGCGGCGGGCAACCTGCTGGGCAAATCCCTCTACGGCCTGGCCGGCGGGGAGATGGCCGGGGTGGTCCTGGGGGCGAAGGTCCCTGTCACCGTCAACTCCCGGGGGGCCACGGCGGCGGAGAAATACTGGTCGATCATGATCTGCGCGGCCATGGATTAGGAGGTCACTATGTCATACGATATCTTGGTCCTGAACCCCGGCTCCACCAGCACCAAGGCGGCGGTCTACCGGGACGAGCGCCCTCTCATGGTCCGGAGCATGGTCCACACCAACCCGGACCTGGCCCCCTACCCCGTCCTCAGCGACCAGCTGGACTACCGGGTGGGCATGGTGCGCAGCTGGCTGGCTCTGGAGGGCTACGACCTGTCCGGCCTGTCCGCCGTGGTAGGCCGGGGGGGCATCATCCCCAATATCGTCTCCGGGGGCTACCTGGTGGACGAGGCCCTCACCGACTGCCTGCTCCACCACACCGTCTTCGACCACGCCTCCAACCTAGGGGGGCTGATGGCCCGGGAATTCGCCGAGCCCCTGGGCATCCCCGCCTATATCTACGACGCCGTCACCAGCGACGAGCTCCTCCCCGAGGCCCGGGTCACCGGCTTCAAGGAGGTCACCCGCACCAGCTTCTGCCATGTCCTCAACGCCAGGGCCACCAGCCACAAATACGCCCAGGCCATGGGCCGCAGGTATGAGGACATGAACCTGGTGGTGGCCCATCTGGGGGGCGGGATCTCGGTGTCCGCCCACAGCCACGGGCGGATCATCGACTCGGTGTCTGACGACGCCGGCCCCTTCTCCCCCGACCGGGGAGGCAGCCTGAACATGCTCTATGTGCTGGACATGTGCTATTCGGGCAGATACACCAAGGCGGAGATGACCAAGAAGCTCCGGGGCGAGGGGGGCATGTCCGCCCTGCTGGGCACCCACGACTGCCAGGAGGTGGAGCGGCGGATCGCCCAGGGGGACGAGTGGGCCGCCCTGGTCTACCAGGCCCAGGCCCTCCAGATCGCCAAGGGGATCGGCACCATGCTGGCCTGCTTCAAGGAGCTGATCGACGCCGTCATCCTCACCGGCGGGCTGGCCAACTCCAAGATGCTCACCGGGATGGTCATCGAATACCTCCACGCCCTGTGCCGGGTGGTGGTCCTCCCCGGAGAGAACGAGATGGAGGCCCTGGCCCTGGGCGGCCTGCGCCTGCTCCGGGGGGAGGAGACGGCCCGCCGGTTCAGTCCCGTCTGTCCCATGGTCCAGGGGCGGTGACGGGCGCGGCGCTCACCCCGCCTTGTCCCCATACATAGCCTAGTCTGGAAGCGACCGTACAGGCGCCGCCTGCGAGCCTTCCAGAAAGGGTCTTTACATCGTGTTACAGGCATTGACTTGGGCCGCCGGAGGCACGGGCTTCACTGCTCTGATGACCGCCGCCGGGGCCGCTGTGGTCTTTTTGTTCCGCAGGAAGACCTCCATGACGCTCCACCGGGTGATGCTGGGCTTCGCCGCCGGGGTGATGATCGCCGCCAGCATGTGGTCGCTGCTCATCCCCGCCATCGAGAAGGCGGAGGAGCTGGGCCAGACGGGCTGGCTCCCCGCCGCCGGAGGGTCGGTCCTGGGCATCGGCTTCCTGCTGCTCATGGACTATCTCCTCCCCCACCTTGGCCCGGAATCCTTCCATCGGGGGGCCTCCCCCAGCCGCACCGCCCTGCTGGTGCTGGCCGTCACCCTCCATAACATCCCCGAGGGGATGGCGGTGGGGGTGTCCTTCGCCCTGGCCGCCCAGAACGGCGACGCCGCCCTCCTCACCGCCTCCACCGCCCTGGCCGTCGGCATCGGGATCCAGAACTTCCCCGAAGGGGCGGCGATCTCCCTGCCCCTCTATCAGGAGGGGATGGGCAAGGGGAGAGCCTTCCTCATCGGAGCGGCCTCCGGCGTGGTGGAGCCCGTCTTCGCCCTGCTCACCGTGCTGATCGCCGGGTCGGTCCAGCTGGTCCTCCCCTGGCTGCTCTCCTTCGCCGCCGGAGCCATGCTCTATGTGGTGGTGGAGGAGCTCATCCCCGAGGCCAACCTGTCCCAGGGGGGCCACTCGGGCACTCTGGGGGTCATGACCGGCTTCCTCCTCATGATGATCCTGGACGTGGCTCTGGGCTGACTCGACGAAGGCCCCCTCTCAGAGGGGGCCTTCCTTCATCTCCTCCATCAGCCGCCGGGTCCGCTCCATGTCCTCCCGGGCCCGCCGGTCCTGCTCGGCAGAGGAGACCGCCCCCTCCTGTCTCCTCTGCTGCCGCCGCTCCCGCTTATCCAGCCAGGCCAGCGTGTCCCGGCAGACCGCCGCCCCCATGAAGCCGCAGGCCATCCGCGCCTCCGGTGAGAGCTTGGGGAAGCCCTCCAGCACCTCCTCCAGGCTGGCGTCCTGGTCCCGCCACACCCGGTCGGCGTAGATCATCAGGGCGGAGAACAGCAGTCCCCGCTGCTCCATGGACAGACCAGCCAACAGCGGATAGCTGTCGAAGTAGACCACAAAACTCTTTTTCAGCACTGACATATCGATCATCTCCTCACCCCACAGGGGGAAGGGAGGAAAGTTGTACGTTCCCGCACACGTAAGGCGACGTAACTGTAACTGTTACTGAGATAGTCACTGATACTGCTACTGTCCCTGATACTGTGCCGCTCTGTGGGCGGCGCTCAGAGAGAGATGACAGACGAGAACGCGGCGGCAGAGAGAAAGGCCGCTCCGGAGCCTCCCGGAGCGGCCTTATTTCGCCGTTTTCAGTTTTTTCACCAGCTGAGCGATCAGCAGCTTGTCCTCTGGGCTCAGCACGGCCCAGTCGCTGAAAAACTGGTACTGCTCCTCCGACAGCTCCACCAGCTCCCCTTCTGCGAAGAACTGGCTCATCGTGATGCCCAGCCCGCCGCATATCGCTTCTAAAGTCGTGATAGATGGATCGTAGTTCCTGTTGAACAGATTTGTGATAGTCGACTGCGGCAGACCGGATTCCTTTGCCAGCTTATAGGCTGTCCACTCCCGTTCCGCTAACAGCTCCTGAAGACGCTCAAGGGCTTTCAAGGCGATCACCTTCTCTCAACTCTATCTTAATGCTCATATGGTCCGTATGATATCGTCGAAAAAGGTTGAATATATATCTCGTTTGAGTTATAATATCATGGAACGGAGGGATAGCTCATGACAGAAAAAGACAAAGCAAGGCTCTTGGAGCTGGGACAGCAGCTCTCCACACTGGGGACAGAGTTTCGAATCGCGCAGATCGGGCTGGAAAAGGCGGTAGAGGCCCACGGCCTGAGCTCTCCGGAGGCGAGAGAGGCGTCTGACCTGTGCAGTCTGCTGGCGATGCGCTTCTCCGAAGCGGAGGAGGGATTTCTGGCATTGAAAGAGAGATAGCCTTCACATGAAGTAAACAAGGTCTGCAATGCTTTGTTTGCTCCGCACATTTTGGCTCCGCCAAAATACGATCCTCCGTCACGCCCTTCGGGCGTGCCACCTCCTTTCAAAAGGAGGCTTTCCGCCTGCGGGCGGGACGAGGGCCCTCATCTCTGCCCCCTTGCGGGGAAAAGGAGGCTCATGGTGCTCTCTATCCTGTTGCTGCTGTTCCAACGGCCTTGGCTCCCCCTTTGGGGGAGCTGTCAGCCGTCAGGCTGACTGAGAGGGCTTCCCCGCCCGCAGGCGGGGCGCTCTCACATCTCCTTCCTGATCTGGCGCAGGGCGTTCTTCTCCAGCCTTGAGACCTGGGCCTGGGAGATGCCGATCTCAGCGGACACCTCCATCTGGGTCTTGCCCTGGAAGAAGCGCATAGACAAGATCTTCCGCTCCCGGTCGGTGAGGTGGCTCACCGCCTCCTTCAGGGCGATCCGCTCCACCCACATCTCATCGTTGTTCTTGTCGTCCTTCACCTGATCCATGACGCACACCGTGTCCCCGCTGTCCGACCACACCGGTTCATAGAGGGACACCGGCTCCAGGATGGCGTCCAGGGCGAAGACCACCTCCTCCCGTTTCAGCCCCAGGAGCTTGGCGATCTCCTCCACGGTGGGCTCCTTCTGGTGCTGGGCCATGTAGGCCTCCTTGGCCTGGAGGACCTTATAGGCCGTGTCCCGCATGGCCCGGGACACCCGTATGGCGCTGTTGTCCCGGAGGTAGCGGCGGATCTCCCCCACGATCATGGGCACCCCGTAGGTAGAGAACTTCACGTCCAGGTCGACGTTGAAGTTGTCGATGGCCTTGATCAGGCCGATGCACCCCACCTGGAACAGGTCGTCCGCATTCTCTCCCCGGTTGGCGAAGCGCTGGATCACCGACAGGACCAGCCGCAGGTTGCCGGCGATCAGCTCCTCCCGGGCCTGCTCGTCCCCCGCCTTGGCCTTCCGCAGGAGGGCCTGGGTCTCGCTGCTCTTCAGCACCTTCAGCTTGGCGGTGTTCACCCCGCATATCTCTACCTTATGCTGCATGACAAAGACCTCCCGCCCGGAATACTGTATCTCCAGTATCTCCGGGGGGAGGTCTTTCATACGGCCGCCGCCGGCCCTAAATTTTTTATCGTCTGACGGTTTTCGATGGATTTTTGAGGGCCGGAGCTATAGGGCAGGACGACTCAGCCCGCCGGTGCTGCAGGGGCGGATATGGACGCAGGGCAGGCTGCCGGGCGATCCCCGCCCCTACAGGTACAGCGACGCCTGAAGGTGTTCCTCGTCCATGACCTCGATGCCCGCCTCAGCCAGCATACGGGCGGCGATCCCCCAGCCGCTCCTGAGCGTGCGGGTGAAGGTGCCGTCGTAGACCTCCCCGCTCCCGCAGGAGGGGGACCGGGCCTTGAGCACCGCCACGGTGCAGCCGTGCTCTCTGGCGATGGCCAGGGCACGCTCCGCCCCGGCCCGGTACGCCTCGGTGACGTCCCGGCCATCCTGGGCGATCACCCTCCCGTCGGGCTGGATCTCCGCCGGAGACCGGGGGACGTCCAGTCCCCCCAGGAGCTCCGGACACACGGGGATCAGCTCGTGGCCCGCACCGTGGAGCTCGATCACCTGACGGTCCAGACAGCTGGCCCCGTCATACCGGCAGGGCTCCCCCAAAAAACAGTGGCTGACCAATATCTTCATCTGTGTCCCTCCTCTGGCAGCTCCCCTCTTCCAGGGGGAGGCGCTCTGCGAAAAACGGCCCGCCGGTGGGCGGGCCGCTGCGCGCATCGTTCAGTGGGTCAGATAGTATCTGACCAGGGTCTGGAGCAGCTCGTCCCGGTCTGCCTTGCGGATGAGGGCCCGGGCGTTGTTATGGTTGGTGATATAGGTGGGGTCCTCAGACAGGATATAGCCCACGATCTGGTTGATCGGGTTATAGCCCTTCTCCTGCAGGGCCTGATAGACCGTCGTCAGGATGGTCTTGATCTCCAGATCCCGCTGGTCACCCAAGCTGAACTTGCGGGTGAAATCCATCTCCTCCATCGTAGCACCTCCCCAAAAAGCATCTCGTCCCGGCGCCCCGGCACGGACGGACATCTATGGCTCTAGTCTACTCCAAAACTCCGCCCATGTAAAGCCCTATCCGAAAAATTAATACAAATGAAATATTTCTCGGCCCCCGGTGTCACTGCCTCTCCCTGGTCATGGCTGCGGCGGCCACCTGGAACAGGGCGGAGCCCGCCGCCAGATAGAACACGTACTGCACTCCCCAGGCGTTCCAGATCATGCCCATGACGGGGGAGGCGATGATGGCCATCACATGGTCCACGCTCAGCCCCACCGACAGGGTCCGGGCGACCTCAGAGGGGTCCAGGGCGATGGAGCGCATCATATAGGAATGGACCATGTTGAACTGCTCGAAGAGGACGCACAGCACATAGGCCCCGAAGACCAGCCAGGTCTGCCAGTCCCCCAGGTCGAAGGAGCCCGCCGCCAGCATCCCGGTCAGCAGCCCCATCGTCGAGAAGGACAGGGCGATATAGGCCGCCTCGGCCCACAGCATCCGCGCCACCCCCAGCCGGTCCAGCATCCGGCCCAGGAAGGGGGCCAGCCAGGTCCCCGCCAGGTGGGTGACGATGGTGAGCAGGGCCACGGTATCCGCCCCCTGCCCCAGCAGGTCGATGATCACCCAGGGGGCGAAGACGATCTTGATCCGCTTCTGACAGCCGTAGGCCAGGGTGACCATGTAATAGGGCATGTAGCGCTTCCGGAAGAGCAGCGCGTGGTTCTTCACCGCGTCCTTCCGGGGCACGGACAGTGCCATCACCGCCAGCAGGACCACCGCCCCGGCGGTGGCGATCCCCCCGATGGCGAAGGGCAGGATCGTCCTGGTCTGGAAGCTGAAGAAACCCGTCCGGAAGCCGAAGAACACCATCACCGCCGCCGCCATGTTGAACAGGGTGGTGACCCCTTTGAACTTCCCAAAAGTCGCCCCCACCTTGTCCTTCTCCGCCAGGTCCATGGAGACCGCGTCGTTGAGGGGCATGAACAGGTGCATCCCCAGGGAGTGGATGAACATGGACACCAGCATGGTCCCATAGCCCGGAGACATCCAGCCCATGACGATGAAGCCCACCAGCACCAGGGCCTGGGCCGCGACGGACATCCACAGGTTGCCCAGGAAGCCCAGAGCGGCCACCAGCACCATGCACAGGATGCCGGGGCTCTCCCGGGGGATCTCGATGAATCCCCGCTGGACGGAGTCGATGTGGAAGACCTCGTTGAAATAGTTGGAAAGGATATTATTGCCCAGGCCGTTGGCCAGGGCGGTGAGGGCCAGTACCGCCACGAAGAGGCGGACCGCCCGCTGTCGGTTCTGTTCGGTCATATGTGATCCTCTCTCCTGAAACAAGCTCTCGTCCCCCGCAGGGAAAGGGCTCTGCCCTTGCCCTACATGATGTGACCGCAGCATTTATTACAGCGTATCCTCCGCCGCCCGGTCCAGGACCTTCTCCAGGGTCATGCCGCCGGCTCACTAGCCGTTCTTGGCCCTCCATAGATTGGCGATGCCACTGATGACAGCGCAAGCGGAGAAGAACATGATCACCCAGAAGCCCCATCTCAGCTCCAACGCACCGGAGAAGATGCCCAGCGTGTCCTGCGCGTTACCGATCTCGTAGAGGTTGTAGAGGATCGATGCTGCACCGCCGACCACAGAAAGGATCGGCTTGTCGATCAGCTCAGACACAGCGAGCACCGCCACGCAGGCGAAGTAGGCCCAAACATCGCTGCTGTCCATCAGAGAGAACTCCATCGGGCCCAGATCCGCATAGGGCAGGAAAACGAATGCGCCCAGCACCACCCCATTGATGATAGCCCCAAGGAGGTTCCCCTCACCACTGGAGCTCCTGCCGGAGGCAGGAGCAGGAGCAGGAGCAGGCGCAGGGGCAGGACCGGGAGCAGGACCAGGGACGCTGTCGTTCAGATGACCATGCTCCATCCCGGCGGAGGCCGTGCTCACAGGGGTCCCGCACTTGGGGCAGAACGACGGCTGGTCCTTTAGGGGAGTGCCGCAGTTTCTACAGAATTTGTCCATCTCTATCTCTTCCTTTCGATCTATCGCGAGATCCAAGATACCGGCGATCCCACGTCTCGTTTTTTGTTCCCCCTCCGGAGATGGGAACAGTATCCGCAGTCTGGAGGATCGCGGCCAAAGCCAACATGCCCAGGGCCCGCCGGCCTTGACTGCCGCCCTGCTTTCACAGCGTATCCTCCTCCGCCCGGTCCAGGACCTCCTCCCCACCGAAGGGAGGCATGTCCTCCGCGGGCGCGGGGATCGGGGCTGGAGCGGGGGCCGGCGCAGGAGCTGCCCCGGGGCTTCCGGGGGAGGCGGTCCCCTGGCGGTATTTCATCTCCTGCCACTGCTCCTTGGTCACCAGGAGCTGCCGGGGCTTGGACCCCTCGAAGGGGCCTACGATGCCCTTCTCCTCCAGCTGGTCCACCAGCCGGGCGGCCCGGGCATAGCCCAGCTTCAGCCGCCGCTGGAGCATGGACACCGAGGCCTGGCCCGTCTCCACCACCACCTCGGCGGCGGCGTCGATGAGCTCGTCGAAGGCGCCGTCCACCTCCTCGGGGGCGGAACCGCCGACCCCCTTCGCGCCCTTGTCCTTCTCGGCGGCGTTGTGCTCGATCTCCTCCATGACGGCGCTGTCATACTGGGCGGCGCCGCTGTTCTGCTTGACGAAGCCCACCACTGCGGCCACCTCCGGGTCGGAGATGAAGCAGCCCTGGACCCGCTGGGGCTTGCCGCTGCCCAGGGGGGCGAAGAGCATGTCCCCC
The DNA here is from genome assembly GCA_003612335.1 of bacterium 1xD42-67. Lineage (GTDB taxonomy): Bacteria > Bacillota > Clostridia > Oscillospirales > Oscillospiraceae > Lawsonibacter. Next base: position 22,803 of record RAYO01000005.1, on the reverse strand, counting down.
CGGCCCACCAGCTTTTCCGCGCCCTGGGTGTCCAGGATGATCCGGGACTCCATGGCGGAGGCCACAGCGAAGGCGATCCGGCTGGGGATGTTGGCCTTCATCAGGCCGGTGATCACGTCGGCGGAGGGCCGCTGGGTGGCGATCACCAGGTGCATCCCGGCGGCGCGGCCCATCTGGGCCACCCGGCAGATGGATTCCTCCACCTCCTTGGCCGCCACCAGCATCAGGTCGGCCAGCTCGTCGATGACCACCACGATGAAGGGCATCTTCTCCATCCCCTCGGTCTGGGCGGCCTTGGCGTTGTACTCCTCCAGCTTGCGCACCCCCACCTCTGAGAAGGTGCGGTAGCGCTTCATCATCTCGGTCACCGCCCACTGGAGGGCCCCGGCGGCCTTTTTGGGGTCGGTGACCACAGGGATCAGCAGGTGGGGGATCCCGTTGTAGATCCCCAGCTCCACCATCTTGGGGTCCACCATGATCAGGCGGACCTCCTCGGGGGCGGCCTTGTAGAGCAGGGAGATGATCAGAGAGTTGGTACACACCGACTTGCCCGAGCCGGTGGTGCCGGCGATCAGCAGATGGGGCAGCTTGTTGATGTCCCCCACGATGGCCTGTCCGCTGATGTCCTTGCCCACGGCGAAGGAGGTCTTGGACTTGCTGTTGGTGAACCGGTCTGCGCCGATCACCGAATGGATGCTCACCGGAGAGACCACCTTGTTGGGCACCTCGATGCCCACCACCGAGATCTTGTCGGGGATGGGGGCGATCCGCACGCCGGTGGCCCCCAAGGCCAGGGCGATGTCATCGGCCAGGTTGGTCAGCTTGTTCAGCCGGACCCCCTGGTCCAGCTCCAGCTCATACCGGGTGACCGAGGGCCCCCGGACCACGTTGATGATGTCGGCGTCGATCCCGAAGGAGTGGATGGTGTCGGTGAGGCGCTGGCGGTTGGCGCTCAGCTCGCTGAGGGCCTCGCCGCCGATGTCCCCGGACCCCTCGCTGAGCAAAGAGAGAGGGGGATATCGATAGGGCCGGACCTCCTGGCCGATGGCCTGCTGGATCTCCTGGGAGACCTCCGCCGCCTGGTCCTGGATCTCCTCTTTGGCCGTCTGCTTGACGGGCTGGCGGGGCGGAGCGGGGACCGGCTCCCGGACGGCGGCTGGCTCCTCCACGTGCGCCGCCGGAGGGGGTACAGGAGGCGTCACGGAGGGCGTCACCGGAGGCACGGGAGGCGCCGCAGGGGGCGGAGAGGCGGGCTCCTCCACCGGGCGCAGCGGGTGGACCGGGCGGGTGATGGGCTCCGGCTTGGAGATGGACAGGCTCTCCTCCTCATAGTATTGGGGCTCCTCCGGGGACGCGGACCGCGCCTCCTCCCGGGGGCGCAGCACCTGGTCCGGGGCGGGGACCCGGGGGCTGCGGTCGAAGAAGCCCTTCTTTTTCCCTTGGGGCGGGGGCTCCTGGTCCGCCAGGGGGCCGTCGTCCACCGGGATGTCGATGGCGGAGCGGCCGGAGCTCCGGGACGGCGCCTCTCCCCTGCTCCCCCGCCGGCGGTCCCGGCGGGGCTCGGGCTCGGGCTCATACTCATAGACCGGCCTGTTGAAGATCCACTCGGCCACGTCCACGATGGTGCGGTCGAAGGCGGCCAGCCCCACCAGGACGGCGGCCAGCCCCGAGACCACCGTGGCCCCCAGGGCGGTGAAGAGGGTGACGAAGGTCTGGCCCAGCAGCCCTCCCAACGCGCCTCCGGAGCTCATGGCCCTGCCGCTCTCCGTCAGGGCGGGGAGGAGCCCGGCGTCCCAGGGCAGGGGCGCCGCCAGCAGGCCGTGGAGCAGGCAGGAAAGGACCAGGGGCAGCACCAGGGCGCAGGTCAGCCGCAGGCGCACCGGACGCCCCCGGTGGAACATGAGGATATAGGCCCCCAGCAGCAGCGCGGGAGGCATCAGCCAGAAGCCATAGCCCAGCAGGCCCTTGACCAGGCCGCAGAGCAGGTCGATGAAGAGGGCTTTCATGCGGAAACAGCCCAGGAGGGAGAAGACGGCCAGCAAAAAGCAGGCCACCGCCCCCGCTTCCCGGCGGTAGGGCTTCTTGGCGGGGGCCTGCCGCCCCCGGGCCCCGCCCTTGGCGCCGCTCTTGGGCTTGCTCCTGGAGGAGGGCGCGGCGCGCCCCCCTGTCTTCTTCTGTGTCGGCATAGGATGTAAACTTCCTTTCAGGATCTGTCTCAGGCCCTCTCCAAGAGAGAGGGCTTCACACCGCCGGGGCGGCCTGGCCCCAGCCCATGATGTTCAGCAGGAGGAACAGCCCTCCCGCTCCCCAGCAGTAGAAGGCGAAGGCCCCGAACCGGCCCCGGTCGGCCAGGAGCTTCACCAGCTGGATGGAGAAATAGCCCACCACAGCGGCAACGGCCATCCCCATCAGATATTTGGGCACGTTCTCCGCCGGGACGCCCCCCTCCGTCTCCATCACGTCCAGCACCTCCAGCAGGGTGGCCCCCAGGACGGCGGGCAGAGACATGAGGAAGGAGTAGCGCACGGCGAACTTCCGGTCGAAGCCCAGGATCAGCCCGGCGGAGATGGTGCACCCGGAGCGGGACAGCCCCGGGACGGTGGCCAGGCCCTGGGCCGCGCCCACCAGCAGCACCTCCGCCAGAGAGACGTTCCGGGCGGTCTTGCGCCCCGAGCCCATCTGGTCGGAGAGGAAGAGGATGCACCCGGTGACCAGCAGGGCCACACACACCAGGACAGGGCTCCTCCCCAGGGCCTCTACCCTGTCCTTGAAGGGCAGGACCAGGAAGAGGGGCAGGGTGCCCACGATGATCAGCAGCACCATCCGCCGGGCCTCCGGCGGGCTGCCCCGGTAGGACCGGCGGGAGAAGGCATCGCTGAAGAAGGAGAAGAACTCCACGATCATCTCCCAGATATCCCGCCAGTAGACCACGCACACCGCCAGCAGGGTGGCGAAGTGGAGCAGGACGTTGAAGAGCTGATCGGGCTCCTCCATGCGGAAGAAGTGCTGGAACAGTGTCAGATGTCCGGAGCTGGAGATGGGCAGGAACTCTGCCACGCCCTGGACGAAGCCCAGGACGATCGCCATGAAGCTGGTCAATATGATGTACCTCCTAGATGGACCTGGGCCCATATCGTCACTGTCAACTATATTAACACAAGCCGGAGAAAAATGCCAGAGTTTTTCTCTCCCTCCTGTCGGATCGTGGGATATAGCCAGCACACTTGAAGATCGGCAGACCGATCTTCGACCAGCGGCAGATATGAAAAAGCTCCGCCGAACAAAAGTCCGACGGAGCTCGGTCTCCATGCCGATCCGGCGCAGGGCTGTCCTTCCGCACGGCCGGGCAGGACCAAACGGCAGGCCGGAAGGGAGGCAGATGCTCCCCCCTATCCAGCGCGCCCATGACTGCGGCTCACCGGGCCAGCAGTCCCTCCACCAGGGCCAGCTTGGCGGCGGTGCAGAAGACCTCCATCGCGGCGGTCAGCTCCTCCGGAGAGGGGAAGGAGGGGGCCAGACGGATATAACTGTCGTCCGGATCCTTGTGGTAGGGGTGGGTGGCGCCGGCGGCGGTGAGGACCACGCCGGCCTCCTTGCACAGGGCGACGATCCGCTTGGCGCAGCCGGGGGCGGCGATATAGGTGACGAAGTACCCCCCCTTGGGCTTGACCCAGGTGCCGGCCCCGGTGCCTCCCAGCTCCCGCTCCAGGGTGTCCAGCACCGCGTCGAACTTGGGCCGCAGGATGGCGGCGTGCCGATCCATCTGGGCCCGGATCCCAGCCACGTCCTTGAAATACCGCACATGGCGCAGCATGTTCATCTTGTCCCAGCTGATGGCCTGGGCGTCCAGCTGCTTGGCGGTGAAGTCCACATTGGCTTTGGAGGCGGCGAAGAACGCCACCCCGGCCCCGGGGAAGGTGATCTTAGAGGTGGAGCCGAACATGTAGACCATATCGGGATTCCCCGCCTTTTTGCACTCCTCCAGGATGTTGAGGACAGGGGTGTCCTCATAGACGTAGTGGACGGCGTAAGCGTTGTCCCAGAAGATGCGGAAGTCCTTGGCGGCGGGCTTGAGGGCGGCCAGGCGGCGCACCGCCTCGTCGGAGTAGGAGCCGCCCAGGGGGTTGGTGTACTTGGGGACGCACCAGATGCCCTTGACAGTGTCGTCCTCCGCCGTCAGCTCCTCCACCAGGTCCATGTCCGGGCCCCACTCGGTGAGGGGGATGGGGATCATCTCGATGCCCAGGGCCTCGCAGATGGTGAAGTGCCGGTCGTAGCCAGGGACGGGACACAGGAACTTCACCTTGTCATACCGGCACCAGGGCTTCTCCCCCCCCAGCACCCCCAGCAGCATGGCCCGGGCCATGCAGTCATACATGAAGGTCAGGGACGCAGAGCCCACCACGATCGTCTCCTCCGGGGCCACCCCCATGTAGTTGGCGAAGAGCTGGCGGGCCTCCGGGATGCCCAGCAGCTCGCCGTAGTTGCGGCAGTCGATCCCGCTCTCCGTGCGGCAGTCGCTCTTGGAATCCAGCACGTCCAGCAGGTCCCGGGACAGCTCCAGCTGGTCGGCCCCCGGCTTGCCCCGGGCCATGTTCAGCTTCAGCCCCTTGGCCTGGAGCCGGGCATAGTCCTCTTCCAGCTGCCGGCGCTCCGCCTCCAGCTGGTCCTTCGTCATTTCCTGATACTGTTTCATGGATCGTTCCTCCTTTTCCGTCACGCAAAATACCCCATCCGGCCGTTTTGCAGTGTTGCTCTATTATACGGCGGCGGTCCGGAAAATGCAAGATATAATTCAAACTCTGCCCCGCCAAAAAATGATGCAGGATTTCTTGCAGTTTGCACATCCCTCGGCTCCGCCGCAGACGTGCCCCGAGGAGCGGGGCCTGTGTCCAAAACGGCCATCCCTCTCTCAGGGATCGCACCGGCCGCAGGGCTCATAGCCCTCCAGCACCGCCTGGGACCGGGCGCCGAACTCCACCCGGTTCTCCTTTTGGATGTCCTTGGCGGAGGCGCAGTCGGGCCGATGGAACTTCTTGGTCCCAGCGTTGCCCACATAGGTCTGCTGAGGGGGGCCGCCGGTGGGATTGGTGGAGGTGACCGCCTCCTTCTCCGTGCGGAAGGTGACGGTCTTGCCGTCGCTCTCGGCGATCACGTGGCCCTGCATGTCGGTGCGGTAGACCTCTGTCCCCGCATCCCGGAGACGGCTGAGCACCTCGTCAGAGGGGTGGCCGTATTTGTTCCCCTCCCCCACCGAGATCACCCCATATTTTGGCATCACCTCCCGGAGGAACTGATAGCCGGTGGAGGTATCGCTGCCGTGGTGGCCCACCTTGAGCACCGTGGCCTCCAGGTCTGCCCCCGACTGGATCAGGTCCTCCTCCGCCCCTGTCTCCATGTCCCCGGTGAAGAGGAACGAGGTCTCGCCGTAGTCGATCCGCAGGACGATGGAGGTGTCATTGGTGTCGTCATACTCCTTCACCGGGCCCAGGATCTCCACCTGGGCGGAGCCCAGACTGAACCTGTCCCCCGGCGCGGGGACGGTCAGGGACTTCCCCTGCTCCTCCAGGTACTTCACCATATTCCCGAAGACCTTGGAGCTGTACTCCGTCACTGGGCAGAGGGCGGTGTCCACCTTGGCATAGTTCAGGGCGCCGGACAGGCCCCCGATGTGGTCCTCGTGGGCGTGGCTGGCCACCATATAGTCCAGCCGTTCCGCCCCATGGCGCTCCAGATAGGCGTACACCAGGTCGGAATCCCCGGCATTGCCGCCGTCGATGAGCATATAGTGTCCGTCACAGATCACCAGGGCGGAATCCGCCTGGCCCACATCGATGAAGTGGACCTGGAAGCTGCTGCCCTCCCCCGGCTGGATCTTCCCCGGGAGATCCTCCCGCTCCTTCAGGACGTATACCGCCGCCAGGGAGAGCAGGACCACTGTCAGCAGCAGGAACAGACCGGCGCTCTTTCTCTTTCTCATCTCATCGTTCCTCCATCTCTTCAGGCAGGGGCCGGCGGCGGTGCTCCACAGGCCCCCATTCGGGCAGGGGCAGCCGCTGCATGGCTCCGAAGGCCCGGGCTTTCAGGCCGGGATACCGGCCCTGGAGCTCATAGATCAGCTCCTTGATCTCCTGCCGCTTGGTGTTCCCGTCGGCAGGACAGCGGCCCTCCACCACAGGCAGGGCCAGCCGCTGGACGGTGCTCTGGATCAGCTTCTCTCCGCAGTAGAGCAGAGGGCGTATCTGGGTGATCCCTGTCCGGTCCAGATAGGTGACGGGCTGGAAGCAGGACAGCCGCCCCTCGAATATCAGAGACAGGAAGAAGGTCTCGACCGCGTCGTCATAGTGGTGGCCCAGAGCGATCTTGGAGATGCCCCGCTCCTGGAGCGCGGCGTGGAGGGCCCCCCGGCGCATCTTGGCGCACATGGAGCAGGGGTTCTTCTCCCGGCGCAGATCGAAGATGATGTGCTGGATCTCGCTGTCCAGCACAGTATAGGGCACCTCCAACCCCTGGCACAGGGCCCGGACCGGCGCGAAGTCCAGGGGCTCGATCCCGTCGGCATGGCCCATGTCCAGGGTGAACGCCTCCACCGTGAAGGGGACGGGATAGAATTCCCGCAGCCTGGCCAGGGCCGCCAGCAGCATCAGAGAGTCCTTCCCCCCCGACACCCCCACCCCGATCCGGTCTCCAGGCTGGATCATATCATAGTCCTCCACGCACCGGCGGGTGAGGGACAGTATCTTTTCCAATGGATATCCCCCCTTGAAGCCCCTGTATTCTACCACGATCCCCCACCCTTCGGCAAGTGGAAAATAAATATCGGATGGGAGATATCGGGAGGATACGAGAGGAAACAGGAGCAAACAGGAGATATCAGAGTTTTTATAAAAATTTCCTCAAAAAAACGTTGACACCCAGGGTCCGGCGTACTATAATACGATACGCTCCACTTGGACACCATTTTGGGGCAAAATGTTTGTGAGAGAACATTTTTCACATAAACATAAAGGAAATTGGAGGTTTCACCTATGTCCACGTTCATGGCCAACAAGGGCAGCATCGTGCGGAAGTGGTACGTCATCGACGCCGCCGGCAAGCCCATGGGCAAGACCGCTGTCATCGCCGCCGACCTGCTGCGGGGCAAGCGCAAGCCCGAGTTCACTCCCAACGCCGACTGCGGCGACTTCGTCATCATCATCAACGCCGAGAAGGCAGTGCTCACCGGCAAGAAGCTGGACCAGAAGTACTACCGCACCCACTCCGGCTGGGTGGGCGGCCTGAAGGAGACCAAGTACCGCACCCTGATGCAGACCAAGCCCGAGCTGGCTATGCAGCTGGCCGTGAAGGGCATGATGCCCAAAAACACCCTGTCCCGCGGCTCCATGACCCGCCTGCACATCTACCGCGGCGGCGAGCACGGACACGCCGCCCAGAAGCCCGAGCTCTGGGACGCCGAGTAAGAGGAGGATCTGAACTATGTATAAGAGCAAGAAGCCTTATTTCTATGGCACCGGCCGCCGGAAGTCCTCCGTGGCCCGCGTCCATCTGTTCGAGAACGGCACCGGCACGATCACCATCAACGGCCGTGACATCGACGACTACTTCGGTCTGGAGACCCTGAAGCTCATCGTCCGCCAGCCCCTGGTCACCACCGAGCAGGTGGGCAAGGTGGACATCGTGGCCACCGTCACCGGCGGCGGCGTCACCGGTCAGGCCGGCGCGATCCGCCACGGCATCGCCCGCGCCCTGCTGCTGGTCAATGAGGAGTTCCGCCCCGCCCTGAAGGCCGCCGGCTTCCTCACCCGCGACCCTCGTATGAAAGAGCGCAAGAAGTACGGCCTCAAGGCCGCCCGCCGCGCCCCCCAGTTCTCCAAGCGCTGATATTACTACAAAACCCCGGAGCCGCAACGGTTCCGGGGTTTTTCTGTTCGATGGCCTCTGTAGGATCGTGACCGGATCGGACCGCGAAGATCGAGGTCCATTTTATGAGGGCATCGATCGGGGCCGGTCCCGAACGTTTAATTTTACCACCATCGCCCCTGAGATCCCCGGCAGAGTCGGCTATTCTCCCCGTTTACATCCGGGCGGATCTTTGCTATAATATCCCTAGGCATCACCCGTCCTGCAAAGGATATTTTGAATTTGGAGGTAATCGATATGAGCAACACTTTGAAGGGCGCTCTGATCATCGGTCAGTCCGGCGGCCCCACTTCCGTCATCAATGCCAGCGCCTACGGCGTGATCCGCACCGCCCTGGACTGCCCCGATATCACCGCCGTCTACGGCGCGGCCCACGGCATCAAGGGCGTGCTCAATGATAAGCTGTACGACATGGGCCAGGAAGACGCCAAGGAGCTGGAGCTGCTGCTCAACACCCCCTCCTCCGAGCTGGGCTCCTGCCGCTATAAGATCGCCGACCCCGACGCCGACGACACCGACTACAAGCGCATCCTGGAGATCTTCAAGAAGTATGATGTGCGCTATTTCTTCTACAACGGCGGCAACGACTCCATGGACACCTGCAACAAGATCTCCAAATATATGCAGAAGGTGGGCTATGAGTGCCGCATCATGGGCGTGCCCAAGACCATCGACAACGACCTCTTCGGCACCGACCACTGCCCCGGCTTCGCCTCTGCCGCCAAGTATATCGCCACCTCCTGCGCCGAGGTGTACAAGGACGCCCGGGTCTATGACACCGGCATGGTGACCATCATCGAGATCATGGGCCGTCACGCCGGCTGGCTGGCCGGAGCCGCCGCCCTGGCCGGGGTCGCTGGCTGCGCCCCCGACCTGGTCTACCTCCCCGAGGTGGACTTCGATATGGACAAGTTCCTCTCCGATGTGGACGCCATCTATCAAAAGAACGGCAACTGCATCGTAGCCGTCTCCGAGGGCATCCACTACGCCGACGGCTCCTTCGTCTCCGAGGCCAAGACCTCCGCCACCGACGGCTTCGGCCACGCTCAGCTGGGCGGCCTGGCTGCCCTGCTGGCCAGCGTGGTCAAGGAGAAGACCGGCGCCAAGGTCCGGGGCATCGAGCTGTCCCTCCTCCAGCGCTGCGGCGCCCATGTGGCCTCCCGCACCGACATCGACGAGTCCTTCCTGGCCGGCAAGACCGCCGTGGAGGCCGCCGTGGCCGGCGAGACCGACAAGATGGTGGGCTTTGAGTGCTCCCGCGAGGGCGGCGTGTACTCCTGCAAGACCAAGCTGTTCAACTTGTCCGAGGTGGCCAATTTTGAGAAGAAGGTCCCCCTGGAGTGGATCAACGCCGAGCACAACGGCGTGACCCAGGCCTTCATCGACTACGCTCTGCCCCTGATCCAGGGCGACGCCAAGGCCCCCACCGAAAACGCTCTGCCCCGCTTCGCCCGCCTGAAAAAGGTACTGGCTAAATAAAGCGAAGGCCCGCCCCATTGGGGCGGGCCTATTTTATCCTTCAGAAAGACCATCAATATATCGTTCAAGGATAAATTCGATCTGTTTGGCGGTCGAGCGTTTGTTCCTTTCCGCTTCGACTTTTATTTTATCCAACAACTCAGAGTCGATCCGCATGGTGAACCTCGTCTGGTCGTCCCGAGTATAGGGATCGCTGTTTTTCATAGAGGAGACCTCCTTTTAATGCCATTATGACACCACAAGGGAAAAAAGTAAAGACATCTTATTGACACCAAAAGCAAGATGTGATACTATAAAGCAGAAAGGTGGTGTCAAAAAGATGACAAACCAAGAATGGCTCATAGAACTGGAAGGCCCTGTCCGCAGAATCAGCGGCGGTATCAATGCCATCGGTATCATGACGATGGGGCTGGCACAGGCAGCAGATCCCTACGCAGACGGCTTCCATGCGGTTTGGAACTATCTGGTCGATGCCGAGCGAGATCTTCAAACGCAGCTTACAGCTTGCCAAAACGCAGAAACAGACTGATCAAAAAAAGCTCAGCTGCCGGTCCTCATAGCCCTGGGTAGCGGCGGAGATGATGTGCTTCATCTCGTACAGCAGGCCCAGCTCCTTGCAGCGGTTGGAAAACAGCTCCCACTGACAGTACATTTTCCGCAGAATCCTCCACATAGGGTAATACGGGCATGAGGAGCACCCCGGAGAAGATCCCCGCCTTGGCTTTCACCTGGTCGAAGTCCGGATCTTGGTAGCAGGCACTGCGGCTGTCGCAGTAGAGACAGCCGTGGCAGCAGCCCCGGCAGAGGTTCATGGTGTGGTCGGTGCCGAACCATTCGGCGGATCTGCTCCGGTGGAGCAGGTGCTTGGCGGGGATATATTCCATCACCACAGCTGGTATTGCTCCGAGACCATGAAAGCCTGGGACATCATCAGGTCCTCCAGCTTGCTGCCGCTGTTGATGGCATTGCTCAGAGCGTGACACATAGCACTGGTGCCTGCGATGGACAGGACCTGATCCTGATCGGGCCGGTCCTCCCGGAGATGGTCCATGATGGCGCTGTAGACCGGGTCCCAGGCCCGGCACTGGGTAAACCAGACCGAGGTCTGCCCTGCCCCATGCCGGCTGATGCTGAACTGGCTGGTCACCTTCACCTGAGGCCAGATGACCTGAGCCATCAGCTCGGGCAGGAAGCCGAACACGTCCTCCGCCAGGGAGGGATCTGGGGAAGATCCTTCCAATCTCTCCGGGATCTGGTCATATTTCGTCCCACTTTCAAACAGGCGGATGGCCTGCCGGGTCAGTTCCTTGACCTGCTCCCAGGTGTAGGGGCAGGCGGGGCAGGTATCTCCGTCCTGGACCAGGACGATGTACTGCTTTGCGGACCGCACCGGCATCCCTTCCAGAGGCCACTCCTTGGCGATCTGGACCAGGGTCTCGGTGAGCTCCGGGACCACCCAGCCGTTGATCCGCACCTCGCAGGAGGTGTCGCCTCCGTTGATATGGGCCATATAGAGCTTCACCCAGTAGACCTTCTGAGTGCCCAGGCAGTCCAGCGCCGCCTGTTCCATCCGGCTCCACAGGTCCCGCCGTTCCGGAGGCTCCTGGGCGTTCATCAGCAGGACGCCGGACACGCTGGCCTTGAAGCGGTGGGTCCGCCCCCAGAGCTCCACCGGCGGCACCGGCTCCCCTCCCCCGCGCAGAGCGGGCAGCAGAGCGTCCAGCACCGAATCCACGATCTGCCGGGCGGCATATCTGGCCTTATCCTCGTCGCTGTCGGCCACTCCGGCGGTGGATTCCACCAGAGGCCCGAAAAAGTCCGGGTGCTCCAGGATGGCCTCCATGCGGAACTGGGGACCGTCCAAGTCGGGGAACTCTGCCCGCATGGTCAGCCCGCCGCAGTCGGGGAACCGCAGCTCTCCCCCCTCCAGCACCGTCCCCGGTATCAGCTCCGCCACATGGCGCAGGACACGCTCCTCCAGAGAGATATCCTCCTTCGGTGTCTCCCGGACCGGCTGGACCGCAGGGGCCGGCCCTTTCTTTTTTCTGGACCATCCAAACATACACAACACCTGATTCCTTTCTTTGACCTAAGATCTGATCAGCTTCTGTCTCCGACCAGACCAGAGACGAGACACCTTGATACATCTTCGCACAAGTCCGCATCAAAATAGTGCATCATCTGAGCTTTGATCGCCCATTGGGCGGCGGAGGCATCCTCACGCTCTAAGGAGGCAAGGGGGAGCAGCAGCAGGAACAGCTGACGGCCATGCTCCAGTGGCAGCAGCTCCTCCAGCTCCTTGTAAGGGACCGTCCCCAGCTTCCAGTGGGGGCCTGTGCTCCCGATCTCTTCCCCGTCCACGAAGTAAAGGGTGTCCCCAGGATGAAATTCGATCTTCAGCGTTTTGCCCTGGGCCAGCGGGGCCTCCAGGAAGGTGGGGTCGTCCAAATAACCGTCGCTCTCGTCCAAGGCCCCGTCATACCAGCCTGTAAACGTCTTCCACCATCCGCAGATCTCCTGAGTACACAGCTCCTCCATCCGCTCGGAGACAGAGATGTCCTCTCCCTCATCGGATAGAGCAAGGCAGCTGCACCCGAAATAGTTGATCCAAAAGGGCAGACATTCGATCTCATGAAAGGAGATTCGGCTCATTTTATACGCTCCCCTGCATCCGTCTTTTGTATATCATACCAGCTCTCGAAAGATCTGTCAAGAAAAATATAGAACTACAGTTTGACTTCCTGCTCCTGATGGTGTATAATATAGGCAAAGGGAGGGACAGCCATGGACCGAGTGATATTCCACTGCGACTTGAACAGCTTTTACGCCTCGGTGGAACTGCTGTCCCACCCAGAGCTGCGCCATCTGCCGGTGGCGGTGTGCGGCGACCCGGCCAGCCGCCACGGGATCATCCTGGCCAAGAACGAGCCTGCCAAGGTCTTCCAGGTGAAGACGGCGGAGACCATCTGGCAGGCCAAGAAGAAATGTCCCGACCTGGTCCTCCTCCCCGCCCACCACGGGCTGTATCGGGACCTTTCCCGTAAAGTAAATTCCCTTTATGAGGAGTACACCGACCTGGTGGAGCCCTTTGGCATCGACGAGAGCTGGCTGGACGTCACCGGCACCCTCCACCTCTTCGGCGGGGATCCCCGGGCCCTGGCCGACCGCCTGCGGGACGAGATGCGCCGCCGATTCGGCCTGACCATCTCTGTGGGGGCGTCTTTCAACAAGGTGTTCGCCAAGCTGGGCAGCGACTACAAGAAGCCGGACGCCACCACTGTCATCACCCGGGAAAACTTCCGGAAGATCGTCTGGCCCCTTCCCGTCACCGACCTGCTCTATGTGGGCCGGGCGGCGGCCCGGACCTTCCAGAAGTTCGGGATCCGCACCATCGGCGACCTGGCCGCTTTCGACCGGGAGCAGCTGTTCGTTCTGCTGGGGAAGAACGGCGCCCAGCTCCACGACTTCGCCAGCGGCGAGGACCGCTCCCCAGTGGCCCCCGCCGGACAGTATACGCCCCCCAAGTCCATCGGGAACGGGTATACCTTCCCCAACGACCTCCAGGGACGGGAGGAGATCAGAGCGGGGATCGCCCAGCTGGCCGACCAGGTGGCCGTCCGGCTGCGCAGGCACTCCATGAAGTGTCAAGGGGTCTCCCTTGCCATCCGGGACCCCAACTTTCGTGACATCAGCCGCCAGACCCGGCTGGATCCCCCCACCGATCTGGCCCGGGAACTGGCTCAGGCGGCGGCGGAGCTGGCCGACAGCTGCTGGAACATGGCCAGTCCGGTGCGGGCCCTGACGGTGACCGCCATCTACCTCATCTCCACCGAGGAGGCGGGGGCCCAGCTGGATCTCTTCTCCGCCGGGCAGGACGCCAAACGCCAGCGGCTGGAGCGGCTGGAAAACACCTTGGACCTCATTCGGGCCAAATACGGCCCCGGGGCCATCGCCCCCGCCTCCGCCCCCCGGGACCCTGCCCAGGAGCGCCACGCCCCGCCGCCAGGGGGCGGGAAATGACGATATCTTTTTCCGATACATCTTGCATTTTATACTGGCGGGGTATATCATGAGGGTCAGGGACTATCGGCACTGACAGAAAGGGGACCGCTATGGAACAGAAACAGACTAAGATCTGGATCAGCGTACTGCTCTTGATCTGGGCCTTCATCGTTGCCGCAGCCGGACACTATGTCATGAGCTATACGCCGGATCTCTCCTTCAACATGAGATGGCTGCTCGGCTCCATTTTCTCCACCCCGCCGGTCATAGCCCTCGTGGTCATCTCGGCGCTGTGGAAAAAGAAAGCATGAACAGAGGATAAGACCGCATAATCTGGGGCATGGAGGTGTCGTCCATGCCCCTGTCTTTTTTTGACTTTTTAGGCCAGCTGAGCGGGGATCCCGCCCTGTCCAGCACGGTCCTGCTCACTTTGGCCGTCCTGCTGGTGAATGGCTGGACCGACGCCCCCAACGCCATCGCCGGGGCTGTGGTGACAGGGGCCCTCCCCTTCCGTCCTGCGGTGGTGCTGGCGGCGGTGTGCAACTTTCTGGGGGTGTTGTGCGTCACCTCGGTGGACGCCACAGTGGCGGAGACGGTATATTCCATCGCTGCCTTCGGCGGCGGCTCCAGAGCCGCCCTCACCGCTCTGTGCTCCGCTATGGGGGCCATCGTCCTGTGGGCGGCGCTGGCCTGGTTCTTCGGAATCCCTACCAGCGAGAGCCATGCCCTGGTGGCCGGCATCTCGGGGGCGGCTGTGGCTCTGGAAGGCTCCTTCTCCTGCATCCGCTGGGACTGCTGGGCCAGAGTCGGCCTGGGCCTGATCCTGTCCGCCGCAGCCGGAGCCTGGGCGGGACGGACGGCATCCCGGATCCTGTGCCCTGTGAAGGCATCTCCCCATACCTTCCGCAGGGCACAGCTCCCAGCGGCGGCGGCCGCCGCCTTCCTCCACGGCGCCCAAGACGGACAGAAGTTCTTGGGCGTCTTCCTGCTGGGGGCCGCCCTGGCCCAAGGCCGGGGCGATGAGCAGACCTTCCTGATCCCTCTGTGGCTCATGGTCCTGTGCGCCCTCTTCATGGCCCTGGGCACCCTCATGGGCGGCCGGAGGATCATCGACACTGTGGGCCGGGAGATGGTGTCTCTGGGCCCTCGGGAGGGTCTGGCCGCCGATCTGGGCAGCATCGCCTGTCTGCTGGGCGCGACTGTGCTGGGCCTGCCCGTCTCCACCACCCACACCCGCACCTGCGCCCTCCTGGGGGTGGGCTCCGCTGGGGAAGACCGCCCCAACTGGTGGGTGGCAGGCCGGATCGCCCTGGCCTGGGCCCTCACCTTCCCCGGCTGTATGGCCATCGGCTTTTGGATGGCCAAACTCTCTCTCGCCTCCCTCTCATAGCACAGAACGGCCCGGCCCCGCTCGATGCGGGGCCGGGCTCCTGCGGATCTGGCCGCTCAATACTCCAGATTCCTGCCGTCCTTGCCAAAGACATGGCAGACGTTGCCGCTGAAGGTGAGCTCCAGCTTGTCTCCGGTGGTGAAGGTGTCGATGTGGCTGCCGTCCGGGTTCATGGTGGGGACGATGACCACCACGTCCCGCCCCTCGGCGTTGGCGTGGAAATGGACCTCGCTGCCCATCATCTCCGAGACCTCCACAGTGGCAGAGAGGGTGTTCCCCGCCTGCTTGGCCAGCACCATGTGGCTGGGACGGACCCCAAGGGTGATGTCCTGGGCGGAGATCTTGTGCGCGGCCAGATTCTTCTGTTTCTCGGCGGACAGCTCCACCTTGCAGCCGCCCACCGTGACGAAGTATTTCCCGCCCTCGCTGAGCAGCTTGGCATCGAAGAAGTTCATCTGGGGCATCCCGATGAAGCCGGCCACGAAGATGTTGGCGGGGTGGTCGAAGACCTCTTGGGGGGTGCCGATCTGCTGGATGAATCCGTCCTTCATGATCACGATCCGGTCGCCCAGGGTCATGGCCTCGGTCTGGTCGTGGGTGACGTAGATGAAGGTGGTGTCGATCTTCTGGCGCAGCTTGATGATCTCGGCCCGCATCTGGTTGCGGAGCTTGGCATCCAGGTTGGACAGGGGCTCATCCATGAGCAGCACCTTGGGCTCCCGGACGATGGCCCGGCCGATGGCCACACGCTGCCGCTGGCCGCCGGACAGCGCCTTGGGCTTCCGGTCCAGATACTGGGTGATGTCCAGGATCTCCGCCGCCTCTTTCACCCGGCGCTCGATCTCGTTTGCCGGGACCTTGCGCAGGCGAAGCGGGAAAGCCATGTTCTCGAACACCGTCATGTGGGGATACAGGGCGTAGGACTGGAACACCATGGCGATGTCCCGGTTTTTCGGCTCCACATCGTTCATCAGCTTGCCGTCGATGAGCAGCTCGCCGCCGGAGATCTCCTCCAGGCCGGCCACCATCCGCAGGGTGGTGGACTTGCCGCAGCCCGAGGGACCCACCAGCACGATGAACTCCTTGTCGGCGATATCCAGATCGAACTTCTGGACGGCCACCACGCCCTGATCGGTGATCTGGAGGTTGACCTTCTTCTCTCCGCTGTCGCTCTTCTTTTTCTTGGCCTTCTTCTCCCCGCCGCTGTGGGGGTAGATCTTCGTGATGTTCCTCAGATTCAAAGTCGCCATATGTCCGGCTCTGGTGGAAGGGCCTCCGCCAGTTTCCACCTCGCCCCAAAGGAGCAGGACCTTTGGAACGTTACGACAGGTCTCCACACTGCCGCACCGCAAGCCGCAGCGGTAGCTTTTTCCTCCTTCTGTGCGGTGCCGGGACTACCATGATGGAGTAGCCTCCGGCCCGTGGAATGATTTTGGATATCGATCTACATCCTCTGTCCTTTGAACACGACCGCCCGGATGGACAGGTCCTTTGGGTCCAGCAGGACAGCGCTGGCCTCCTTGCCGGTATCCAGGCTCCCGATCCGGCCGTCGATCCCGATGGACCGGGCGGGGTTATAGGTACTGGCCCGCACCGCGTCGGCCAGAGGGATCCCGAAGGACACGGCCTGGCGCAGACAGCCCATCAGACTGGTGACAGAGCCGGCCAGCGTCTCCGGGTGGCCCAGGATGGTCGCCCGATTGCCGTGGACCTCGATCATCTGGCCGCCGAACGGGTACTCTCCGTCCGGCATCCCGGTCGCCCGGAGGGAATCGGAGACGAGGATCATCCGCTCCTTCCCGAACAACCGGAACGCGGCCCGGACCGCAGAGCCGTGGACATGGATCCCGTCGCAGATCAGCTCCGGCAGGACACTGGACACATCGAACGCCGCACCGATGACGCCCGGGTCACGGTGAGCGAAGGGGGGCATGGCATTGAACAGGTGGGTAGCATGATCCGCTCCCGCCTCGAAGGCGGCCCTGGCCGTCTCATAGCCGGCCACGGTATGGCCCACAGAGACATGGATCCCCATCTCCGCGGCCGCGCGGATGAACTCGACAGAGCCGGGCTGCTCCGGGGCCAGCGTGACCAGACGCACACAGCCCTCCGCCGCCTCCTGGAGGCGCTGGAGCATAGCGGCGTCCGGATCATGGAGATAGGCGCCGTTCTGGGCCCCTTTCTTGGCCTCGCACAGGAAGGGCCCCTCTAAGTGTGCCCCCACCACCTCCGCGCCGCCGGCATTTTGGGCCCGGTGGGCGGCGGCGGTCCTGCAGATGGCCGTCAGCTGCTCCTCCGGAAGGGTCATACCGGCGGGACAGATGTAGGTGACCCCCTGGGACAGCTCATAGTCGGCGATCCGCTGCAGGCCCTCCGGGTCAGCGTCGCTGAAGTCCTCCCCTACACAGCCGTGGAAGTGGACGTCCACCAGGCCGGGGATCACATAGCAGCCGCTGGCGTCCAGCGTCTCTCCGTCCCCGCTCTCCGCCGCGATCAGCGGCCCATCGGTACAGACCTCCCGGAGGACGAACCCCTCCTCCAGGTCGAAGACCTGGCCGCCGGAGATCCTCATACCTCCACCCCGGCAGCAGTCAGTTTGCTCAGCGCGGTCTCGTCCGCCACCAGCACCACGTTGGGATGGAGCTGCAGGATGGAGCCGGGGCAGCTGGGGGAGATGGGCCCGCAGACCGTGTTGAAGATGGCCTCCGCCTTCTCCTCGCCGCTGGCGCACAGCAGCACCTTCTTGGCCCCCATGATGGCGCCGATGCCCATGCTGATCGCCTGCCTGGGCACGTCCTCCCGGCTGGCGAAGAAACGGGCGTTGGCGTCGATGGTGCTCTCCGTCAGGTCCACCACATGGGTCTCCTTGACGAAGTGGTCCCCCGGCTCATTGAAGCCGATGTGGCCATTGCGGCCGATGCCCAGCAGCTGGAGGCTGACGTAGCCGAGGGAGCGGATATAGGCGTCGTACTCTTTGCAGACCGTCCCAGGGTCTTTGGACAGACCGTCAGGCACCCGGGTGTTCCCGGGAACGATGTCCACATGGTCGAAGAGGTTGCTCTGCATGAAATAGCGATAGCTCTGGTCGTGGTCGGGAGCCAGCCCCACATACTCATCCAGATTCACAGACAGGACGTCCTTGAAGCTGAGGAGCCCCTTCCCATACCAGTCCACCAGATATTTGTAGGCCCCCTCGGGGGTAGAGCCGGTGGCCAGGCCCAGCACACAGGCCGGGTCGTGGAGGATCTCAGCGGCGATGATCTCAGCCGCGCGGCGGCTCATGGCGTCGTAGTCTTTTTCACGATAGATCTTCATACACATCTTCCTTTCCAAACAGTGGCGCTCAGCGGCCCTTGGGCAGGCTGGCGGCGGCCATAGACTGGCCCACCCGGCGGAACTTCTCGTCGGGGAGGGTGAGCTGGAACCTGCCGGCAAGCTCGGGATACTCGTCCTCCAGGACACTGCGGCAGGTCTCCAGGATCAGCTCCCCTCCCTTGCCGCTCATCACCCGGCCCAGCAGCAGCACGCAGCCGAACCCGTAGAACTCATAGTAGTAAGGCAGTGTATGGCCCAGGTAGCAGCCGATGGACCGGTAGACCTTGGCGGCCCGGGGGTCGTCCTGCTCCATCAGGGCCTGGACGGCCTTCAGCTTCTCTGCCGGGGAGGCCCCCTCCTCCAGCTCGATCCCCGCCCGGGGGGCCAGCTTGATCACGCTGTCCTGAGAGAAGTACTTCACCCCGCAGCCGATGTCGCCGGACCACTCGTCCCGCATGGCCTCCGGGTGGACGTCCACCGGCACGAAAGCCAGCTCGTTGAGCCAGCCGGTGATCCGGCCCTCGCCGTCCACATAGCCCACCGCCTCGCTGGTGCCCATGGCGATGCCCAGGATGTTGTTGGTCTTCAGGCTCATGGCCCCTGCCAGGGCGGAGACATCGCCGTCGTTGGCCACCACATAGGGCACGTCTCCAAAGGTGTCGGTGACGGCCCGGATGTAGATGTCCTTCACCTTGGCCTCATAGAGGTCCTTCGGGACCTTGAGGAAGAGGGAGGCCACCATGGCCCGGTCGTTGATGTAGATGCCGGCGGAGCTGATGCCCACCGCATCCACCCGGGGCATGTGGGCGGCGGCGGACTGGAAGGCGGAGACGATGCCCTCATAGTGGTAGTCCGGGTCGGCGTTGGTCTTGGGGAACCAGACCACCTCCTCGGAGAAGACGGTCTCTCCGTCGATGACCGCCGAGACCTTCCGGTCGGAGCCGCCGGCGTCGAAGCCGATGCGGCAGCCGTCCAGATGGCCGCCCACGGCCTGGGGACTGCTCTTTTCCTCCGGCGCCTTGTCCACGCAGATGATCGAAAAGGGGGCCTCGAACACATCGTGCATGAACTCCACATCGAACCACTGGCGGCCGCCCGCTCCATACAGCTCGTTCAGCCGTCTGCACAGGTCCTGGTCGGTGATCTGGACGCAATAGCCGCCGCACATCCAGAGCATGGTCTTGATCAGCCGCTCCACATAGTACAGGTCCGCCTCCGCCATCTCAGGGGTGCCGTGGACGAAGGTATGACGGACGGCCATCTGACCGTCGGCCCGTTCCACAGCGATGGAGACGGGCTTTTTGGCGTCCTGCAAAAAGGCGCGGTCGAATCGCAGGATAGGCATGAATTCCGGGTCCAGCTCCGGCACGTTCTTGATCTGGACAGGGATACCATAGCGTTCCATAGGCGTTCCTCCTAATCATTTCGTGGTGCGCTCAGCCCTTCACGCCGCCGGAAGCCAGTCCGCTGACCAGGTTCTTCTCGATGCACATGAAGAGGATGACCACCGGGATGATCGCGAAGATGGATGCGGCGAAGAGATACTGCCATTCGATGATATTATAGCCGTTGAAGATGTTGATGCCCACCGTCAGCGGCTTGAGGGTATCGGTCTTGATCAGACACAGGGCCACGGTGTACTCGTTCCAGGCGTTGATGAAGATGAAGATCAGGGTGGTGACGATGCCTGGGGCGGCCACAGGGAGGAGCACCCTCATCATGGACTGGACCCTGGTGCAGCCGTCGATGGTAGCGGCCTGCTCCATCTCCGCCGAGATGCCCATAAAAGTGCCCCGCAGCAGCCAGACGGTGAACGCCTGGTTGAAGGCGGCATTGATGAAGATCAGGCCCCAGATGCTGTCTGTCAGGTGGAGGGCCAGCATGACCTGATAGATACCGATCAGCAGCACCACCGGGGCGAACATCTGAGAGACGATGACGAAGGCCAGGAACGCGGTCTGTCCCTTGAACTTCATCCGGGCCAGGGCATAGGCGGCGGGGATGCCGCACAGCATAGCGATGAGGGTGGAGCCGCCGGCGATCAGGAAGGAGTTGAGCATGTACTTGGCCATGGGCGCCAGGCTCCAGATATCGACAAAGTTGGACCACAGGGCGGTGATGGGCAGGATCGTGCCCTGGGTGGCGAAGATCTCGCCCCGGCCCTTCAGCGCAGTGCACAGCATAGCGAAGTAGGGGTACAGGGTGATGACACACACGTCCAGCACTACGAAATAGAGCAGGAGCCGGAGGATCGTCTTCTTCAGGGATGCTGGTCTTTTCACAGTGACGGCGGGCTCGCTCACAGGTCGTCATCTCCTTTCCGCAGAGTGTAGAACATGTAAGAGCTGGCGCAGATCAGCAGGATGATGAAGCCGATCACAGAGACAGCGGCGGCCTCGCCCTGACGTCCGTTGTAGAAAGCCAGCTTGTAGAGGTAAGTGACCAAGGTATCGGTGTAGTTGGCCGGGTCGCCCTTGGTCATGGTCCAGATGATGGGGAAGGAGTTGAACACGTAGATGATGTTCAGCACGGTAGACACGGTCAGGGAGGACTTGACCAGAGGCAGGGTGATCTTGAAGAGCTTTTGGAAATACCCCGCTCCGTCCACCGTAGCGGCCTCGTAATAGGAGGCGTCGATGCTCTGCAGGCCGGACAGGACGCAGAAGGTGACGAAGGGGATGGTGACGAAGATGCCGCAGGCGATCTCCCAGGCGAAGTAGATCGAGGGGGTGGGGGTCCAGTTCATCGCCTGCTTGATGATGCCCAGCTTGATCAGCAGGGTGTTCAGGGTGCCATAGTCCTTATTGATGATGAAGTTCCAGGCGCTGGCCTGGATCACCAGAGTGGTGGCCCAGGGGAAGACCACGATGGCCCGGGCGATCTTGCGGCCGCGGAACTTGTTGTTCAGCACCAGAGCCAGCATGAAGCCCAAGATGGTGGAGATGACCACCACAGCGATGGTCCACACGATGGTGTTCTTCAGCACCAGGCTGAAGGCCGGGTCCTTGATCACGTTCTTGAAATTCTCAAAATTGTTGAGGCCCTTGAGCTGTCCCGTCCGAGTCACCTTGCTCATGGACAGCTGGAAGACCTTCAGGATGGGCATCACGATGAAGACCGCCATCAGGATGACGCTGGGCGCGATCCAGATGTAGGGCTCGATGAACCAGAAGAATCTCTTCCTCCCGGGGCTGGGCAGACGGGGGCTCTTTTTGGGGGCCTGTTTTTTCTTCGGAGCGTTTCGTTCCGCAGAGACAGCCGGGGCATTCTTGTTCACGGAGACACCTCCTAAGTTTGATAGATGAGCGCCTCCCAGCCGCTCTCAAAGAGCGGCGGCGCTGTGCGCTTTGAAAACGGCTGGAAAAAAAGATGCATGGCCGGGCCGAGGCGGCCCGGCCATGCGGTCGTGTGCTGGACTGTGTATCCGGAAAAGGGCGGTCAGCCGGCGATCTTCGCCTGGAGCGCATCCAGCAGCTCCTTGACGTTGCCGCCCAGCAGAGCCTTCTGCTCCACGTCGATGACGCCCTGCTTCACGTCGGCCCACTTGGCCTGAGCGGTGGGATAGAACTTGCAGGAGCCCACGATATCCACCCAGGAGGCCATACGCTCATCCGCTGCAGCCACAATCTCGCCGCCGGTCTTGGTGGCGGGCAGGAAGTCCTCCATCAGGACCCAGTCGGAGTACCGCTCATCCTCATAGAAGTAGTCGAAGAACTCCTTGATGGCCTCGATCTTCTCATCAGAGTGGCCGTTGTCGAAGACCATGAAGCGGTCCATAACGCCGGCGGAAACGGAGGGCTTGCCGTCGTTGGTGGGGATGGGAGCGGTGCCGTAGTTGATGACCTCAGAGGGGTCCTTGTCCACGGCGATGTAGGTGGGGATGGAGTTGGGGCCGATCATCATGGCCAGCTTGCCGCTGCCGAAGAGGTCCTGGAGGGTATAGCGGGTCTCGGTGGCCGGATCGGAGTTGGTCAGCTTCTTGTTGACCAGACCGATGGCGAACTCGATGGCCTCTACGTTCTCGTCGCTGTTCAGGGTCCAGTTGCCGTCCGCATCGGTGAAGTCGCCGCCGTTGTTCCAGATGTAATAGGCGAAAGCGGCCTGGCCCTCGTCGGTGGTCATGTCGATGCCCCAGGGATAGACATCGTCGCCGTAATGGGCCTTCAGCTTCTCACAGGCGGCCTCCAGCTCGTCCCAGGTGGTGGGCACTTCCACCTCGGCGTCCTTCAGCAGCTCCACATTGTAGTACAGGGCACGGGCGGAAGCCAGGTCGGGGATGGCCCACACGGTGCCGTCCACCACGGACTGATCCAGGAAAGCAGGGTAGAACTTGGCATAGGTCTCGTCAGAGACATAGTCCTTGGCGGGGAGGAGCAGTCCGTCGGCCTGATAGTCGGCGAAGACGTCGATGTTCAGGATGTCGGGAGCGGCGCCGCCGCCCAGGCGGGTGTTGACCACGGTGTAGATGTCGTTCCAGGAGACGACCTCCACGTTCAGGGCGATGTTCTCGTGGCTGTCATTGAACTCCTTCTGGAAGGTGGCCCACCAGTCGGCGGTCTTCTGTCCATACTGCGCGGCGATCACGCTGATAGCGATCTTCTCGCCGTTGTTGGAGGGCGCGCCGCCGCCGTTGGAGCCGCCGCCGGACCCGCCGGCATTGGAGCCGCCGCCGCCGTTCCCGCCGCCGCCGCCGCAGG
>RAYO01000050.1 GCA_003612335.1 bacterium 1xD42-67 | reverse complement strand
TCGTCGGCAGTAAAGCAGGTGTGTCCGCCCTTTCGCATATAGTCCGCGATGATGTCCTGCATGGCCTTTTCATCTTCGACAATCAGTATGTTTGCCATAGCTCCCTCCTCTTTGTCAAGATATTAAGCCTATGTGTTTTCAAACTGTTTTTCATTCTGTTTGATGTCCTCTGTATTATATTTTGCTTCTGGCTAAAATGCAAGGGTATGAAACATATAGTTAAAATAATGAAAATTGCATTTGTATACAAGTCGAGGTGCGGTGTTCGTCCATAAACACCGCACCCCGACTTTTGTAGATATTTGTGTAGTTTCCGCTTAAATACGGAATTTACGGATGCAGTCTAACAGGGTCACACACAGTTCCTGATACAGATCTTCGTCAAACACGTTGTCGATAATAGCTTCCTTCAGCAGCAGAGATTTATAGCGTTCCAGAAGGGCCTCTTTCGCCTGAAGGTCATCGTCCTTGGCCCGGGACAGCAGTTCCTTAAAGTTCATGGTCTTCCCTCACAGTTCCTTTTTCAATTTCTGGATTGCCCGGTAATAGACTGCGGCGACTCCTTTATACCCCATACCGAGTTCTGCGGCGAGGTCGTCAAAGCTGCGTTTCTCCAGAGCGCGCGCAAAAAAGATGTACCGCTCTCGGTCACTGATCTGGCTAAGAGCTTGGGCCAGCACCAGGCTATCCAGCACCGGCTGCTCAACGGAAACAACACTTTTTTCTTGTACCTCCATCATCTGCGCGAAAGCACTGTCAAAGTCGGTGGAGAATTCATGTTTCCCCAGCTTTGTGCGCTTTTTCAGATAAGCAATTTTCTGCCAACGGATGGCTGTCATTAAGTATGTCGTAAACTGATTTTGCAGGATATTGTCCTCTCCCTGCCCATTGTTTCTATACCGCATAGTGGTACCTCCGTTTCGTCTGAATTTTGGAAAATTCAGACATAGAGGTGGGCTGCGGCATCGGGGCCGAAGAGGGGAAAAAAAGCAACGGACTTTGTAGCAAAGCACAAAATCCGCTGCATCCCATGTGATAACATTGAGTGGATCAATAGGCTCCTGTTGATCAGGCAGAGGCTCGACCGCTTTAATTACAGTCTCCCGCGCTCTGTCTGGCAGGACGATCGGAATAGAAGTCTTTGACTTAAAGGCCGTGCGTTGCCACGCCGAAAGGCAATCGACCAGCTCAATGTTATAGATTTCATAATCCATAACATTGCTCCCTGTCTGCAGCTACGCAGACATCACACAGGCGGCCAACAATTACTCTATTTTGTGGCAGTCAACGCTGCCGCCCTTGCCAAATGTAATATGAATTTGTGCTGGTTTAGGCCCGAAAGACATCGAAAATCGTCGAATAGCAGAAGCGGCCTTTACCCATTGTCTGGATAAAGGCCGCTTTTCATATTGAACGTTATTCGATTGCTTCTGATCACTGAATCACCACCCTTCCATCCGTCAAGCCTAGTAGAACTTAGGAGTTTACTGCCATAAAAGCAGTTTACATGACGAATATCAGGATAAAATCAGCGTAACATCAGGATAATCTATTATTTGTAAAATTTCTATGACGCAGCTGATACATTCAGACAATTTCCTTTAATCGGAGATTAGAAACGCAAACTGCTCGTTCGACAAGCGGTCATGGGGTATGTCCTCATAAAGTTTGCGGAACAGTGGTATTACTGCAAAAAGTTGAGAACCAGGGCAAGGGCAACAATCCCCAGCATCATCAGCACCAGCGCCACGCTGATTATTGTGGACATGATATTGGCGGCGCTCCGGCTTTCCTCGCTCTTTACGCAGATCACGGAGAGCAGGAGGCCCGCCAGCGCAAAGGCAATGTTGCAGATTGCCCAAATCATGCGTACACCATCCGGCAGGGTGATTTTCAGAAACACCGGGACAAGTGTTGCCAGTGGCAGCAGGCTGACAATCAGCGCGGCCAGACTGAGCTTTTGCAGTTTTTTTGTGACTTCCATACGGTTACCTCATTTCCTTTTTTCCAAATTGTGTGATTGACAGGGCAAGCAGGACAGCAAATACAGCGATTGCACAGGGCAGGAACGGCATCAACGCAAATGCGGCATCAGAGGTTTCCGCCGTAAAATCATGCAGAGAGCAGGACACCAGATAGCCGCTGTAACAGTAGGGATAAGCAATCCAGAGCGGTGTGTTGGCGACCAGGATGCCGGGAATAACCAGCAGTAGATTTAGTCCTACTGAAAGCAGAGGTTTTTCAAATAACACCGTGATCGCCCACATCGCCGCCAAACATGGGAGCATCGTCAGAAACAGCCCAACACACCATTTCAAGAGATAAAGAATGGGCAAAGTTTCTGTAACACCCATTGTTGAAGTCGCCACAATGCCAGCGACTACGAATACCGCCAGAAAAACGACCATCTCCATGAACAAATAGAACATCAGGACGCAAAACTTTGCCAGGGAAAGTGCCTTTCGGCTGACCGGCAGGGCCAGCATTTTCAGGATGCCATTGTTCTGTGTTTCCCGCCCTGCAATCATCACGCAAACCACGATCATGCTGAACGGCAGCAGATAGTAAGCGTAGACCAGGGCGCTTTGAATAAACATAGCGGGCCATGCGTTGGTGTACTCCGGCGTGAAATACCGGCTTAACGCCGCCACCCCGGAAGCCACTACCAGCAGCGGGGCGATAAAAATCAGTGGGACGATCTTCGAGCGTTTCACTTTCATAAACTCGATGCCGAGCAAATCCAAAAAGTTCATGCGGTTTCTCCTTTACTCATAGCGCAGATTTTTTGCCATCCACAGTCCAACACCGAGGAAAAGGAGCGTTTCGATTAGAGCAAACAGCACCACCAGCATATCCGGCTGTGCGCTCATAGCCACCGCAGGCTTGAACATCACAATGAACGGATGCACCATCAAGACCGCCGCAGCCGATGACGCCAGGGCCATCCCGCTCAAAAAACCGGCAACTCCTACGCCGAGGGGAACCCACATATTTTCAAAGCGTGAGGAAATCAGCACCATAAAGGACAGCACCGGCATGGATGTGATGAACGAATAGGCCGTAAAGCGGAGCAGGGTTCCCATTTCAAATGCCCCCTGCGGCAGATCGCTCATACCGATTTTCATTAGCGCCAGATTTTCCAGAGCTACCGCCACAAAGAGCATGACGGTCAAGATTAGGAATTTGCAGAGGTACATCCCCGGTACGCTCATGGGGAGCATATACATTTTTTTGATTGCGCTGCCCTTAAACTCCATGTTGTAGACCATGCAGGCCGCAACGACGATGCCAAACAGGTTCAGGATCATAATCATGCCGTAAAGCTGGGTCAGCAGTACGTCCATCGGGGCCAGCGGAAGATTGAGCAAGGTATCTTTCCGAACAAGGAAGTTGACAAACGCATAGGCTGCGCCTAAAATACCAACGGCCATCAGCACCGGGATCACCCCTGTCCGCTTCTCTTTCCGCAGTTCGATCACAAGCGCCCTCATAGCTTTGCCCTCTGCTTTCTGGCGGCGTTGTCCTGCTCTACGATGGAGAGGAACACATCTTCCAGGTTATCGGCGGACATGCCCGCCTGCCGTGCGCTGTGCCGCAGATCGTCCAAGCTGCCCTCGAACAGCAGCCGCCCATGATTGAGGATGCCAATGTCGTCCGCCATCAGCTCAATTTCCGACAGCATATGAGAGGAAATGAGGATGGTGCAGTCGTACAGATCGGGCAGGGATTTTACCAGATTGCGAATTTCATGGATGCCGGAGGGGTCAAGGCCGTTGGTCGGTTCGTCCAGAATGAGGATGGGCGGACGGCCCAGCAGCGCCCCGGCCAGGCCAAGCCGCTGTTTCATACCCAGGGAATACTTCTTTGCGAGGCGATCTCCAAATTCGGACAGCCCCACCAGCTCCAGGGCGTCCTCCACGGTGTTTTGACCTAGGCCCAAAATCCGGCGTATCACATCCAGGTTTTCCCGGCCCGTCAGGTTGGCATAGAACGAGGGGGCCTCAATGAAAGAGCCGATCTCCCGCAGGATGTTCAGCCTGTCGTTGGGAAACTGCTTCCCGTCAATGATGAAACGGCCCTTTGTGGGGGCGGTCAGCCCCAGGAGCATCTTCATGGTGGTGGATTTGCCCGCTCCATTGGGGCCTAAAAGTGCGTAAATACTGCCCCTGCGGACGTGGAGGGAAACGTTGTTGACGGAGGTGAAATTTTTGTATTTCTTCGTCAACTGCTCTGTAGCGATGATATAGTCCATAGACACATCTCCTTTCTGCACCTATGGTACAGCATCAACCTGACTTCTACATTCTCCCGTCCTTACTTTTACCTTACTTTTTCAGAGCGGTGTTTACAAGGCATACAGGCCATGTTATAATCAAGACAATAAATCAGAATTAACAGAAGGGAAAGCGTTATGAAATTAAGAGACTTTAAAAATAAAGAGATTGGTACAATACAAATTGATTGGAAAAAGATTGAAGAACATATGGGGTTTGCCATACACAAAGATTTAAAGGATTTTTATTCGAGAGATGCTGGTAAAGATATAAAAGGTATTGTTAATTTTACAGCAGAAAAATTTGTTGTAAAAACCGGAGATGAAAGAAATGATACATGGTTTTCCTTTAATTCCTGTGAAGGGAAGGTGGAATACACGCTCGAATTATTGTCAAAAAACCCTAAATATGCTGTAGATGCTATTGATTATGTATTTTCAGAATGGACCGGGGGAAATGATTTTGGACATAGAGCGTGTATTGGTCAGTTTTATTTTAATATCGGGGAAATTCTAATTTTATTCAATAATGATACAGGGAAAATAGAATGGATTGATTGTGGCTATGGGTATTTTGATATATATGAGGAAAATCCAAACGGCATATTGGCTAATTCTATCCAAGAGTTTTTAGATAAGTTCTAAGCGGAAATATATTCCTGTTTGTCGAGAGGCGTTATCATGGACAATTCATTTTTACACAGCAAAAAGCTCCTGCTGGTCGATGACGAGCCGGAGCTTTTGAAAATGGTAACAGCTATTTTAGCGGACGAGGGCTTTCAGCGCCTTGTGACCGCCGCCAATATGAAAGAGGGTATTGCCGCCGCTGAAACGGAAAAGCCTGATCTTGCGATTTTGGATGTGATGCTCCCGGACGGCGACGGCTTTTCGCTGATGGAGCAGATACGCACATGGACGGATATTCCCGTGATTTTTCTGACAGCCCGTGATGAGGCGGCGGACAAGCTGTCTGGTCTTGGACTTGGAGCCGATGATTATATTGCAAAACCTTTTCTGCCACAAGAATTTCTGCTGCGGGTCTATGCCGTTCTGCGCCGGTGCTACAAAGAGGACGCACCAATTTTGAAACTGGATAGCTGTACGGTTGATTTCAGCCGGGCAGAAGTGGACAAGAACGGTCAGATACTCCCTTTGACAGCGATGGAGCATAAGCTACTGGAAACCCTTGCGAGAAATGAGGGCCGCATTGTGACAGTGGACATACTCTGCGAGGCTCTATGGGGCGACAATCCTTTTGGCTATGAAAACAGCCTGAACGCCCATGTGCGGCGCGTTCGGGAGAAGATTGAGGCAGACCCGTCAAAGCCGGTTTCCCTGCTGACGGTCAAGGGGTTGGGCTATAAGCTGCTGGCGAGGAAATAGCAGATGAAAGCATTTGGAAAATATATCTCAAAATATCTTCTCTCCTTTTTTGCCTTTGCACTGGTTCTCCTGTTCGTCAACATTCTGGCGTTTTCTTTGACGTTCAGCGGCATCGTGTCCAAAGAATACGGTTCAGCGTCCCCAGCGAATATGTTAGAGGCCGTGGCCGCTGATTTGGCGGCATCCGGCATATCAGAAGAAAGGTCGCAGGAGTTAGAGCGCAATCATATTTGGGCTATGCTGCTGGATGCAAACGGAGCTTGTGATTGGTCTGTATCTTTGCCGGAGGAAATACCAACGCAGTACACGATTCAGGATGTGGCCGTGTTCTCAAAAGGCTACCTGCAAGACTATCCCGTTTTTGTGCGGAACATGGAAGATGGTCTGTTGGTGCTGGGCTACCCGAAAGACAGTTTTATGAAATTGACAGGAAACTATTTTCCTGTGCGGGCAATCAGGCTTTTTCCGCTGTTCGTGATTGGCATCTTGGCGATAGACATATTGCTTTTATTCTTGGTCTACTACTTCTCTAAGCGGAAAATCTCTAAAAATACAGAGCCGATTATGGCCTCTATCAAAACACTTTCCACTGGCAAGCCTGTTGCGCTATCTATCCAGGGTGAACTATCAGAGATTGCAAATAGTGTCAATCAAGCGTCCCAGGTATTGAGCAGACAGAACCAGGCCCGCGCCAACTGGATCAGCGGCGTTTCCCACGATATACGCACCCCGCTTTCTATAATTATGGGGTATGCCGGACGGATTGCCAGCGACGCGGTAGCCAGCGGAAACATCCAGCAGGAGGCAGAAATCATTCGGGCACAGAGCGCAAAAATCAAAGATTTAGTGCAGGACTTGAATTTAGTATCGCAGTTGGAATATGAAATGCAGCCGCTCCATAAGGAGCCGGTGCGCCTGTCCAAGCTACTACGCTCCTATGCGGCGGACTTGCTCAATGCTGGTATTCCTGAAAAATGCTCATTAGAAATGGAAATTTCAAAAGACGCTGAAACTGCGGTCATAGAATGCGACGCGCGCCTGATCTCACGGGCGATCAACAACTTGGTACAGAACAGCATCGATCATAACCCGCAAGGCTGTGCCATCAGGCTGTGCCTTGCCTGTTCGGACACAGCTACCTTTCTCACCGTTGCCGATAATGGTGTGGGCCTGTCCGCCGAAAAGCTGCAGGAACTGGAAGAAAAACCGCACTACATGGAAAGCACCGATGAACGGCTGGATTTACGGCATGGTTTAGGACTGCTGTTAGTCATGCAGATCGTGAAGGCACATGGTGGAACAATGGAAATTGAAAGTGCGCCGCAACATGGATATAAGACTGTTTTGACATTTCAGATAGCGATTATGTGAAAAAAAGAGCTGACAGACTTACACCGTCTGCCAGCTCTTTTTTCAGTCTCATTTCTCTACCGAGGTAAGATATTCCTATACGGATATGCTGTACTCAAATCAAGGAAATTGGAACAATCAAATTGTCCTTGTCAAACGCCCCCAGCCTTTCGGCCATGCACAGCACCGCGCCGGTTCCCCGCTCCAAAGGGGACTTACTGATCAGCTCAAATACCTTTGTCAGCTTTTTCGGTGGCGCGGCCATCTTCTTGATCTCAATGGGAAACAGCTTCCCGTCCTGCTCCAGCAGCAGATCGATCTCCCGGGCGTCCTTGTCCCGGTAGTAGTACAAGAACGGCTCCTGCCCGGCGTTCTGATAAGTCTTGACGATCTCCGACACCGTGTAATTCTCCAGCAGCGCCCCGTTCATGGCCCCATTCATAGCCGTCTCCGGGCTGCTCCAGCGGGTGAGGTAGCAGACGAGGCCCGTATCGTAAAAATACAGCTTGGGCGTAGATACCGTCCGCTTCAATACATTGTTAGAGTAGGGCCGGAGCAGGAACACAATGCCCAAGGTTTCCAGGATATGAAGCCAGTTCTTAGCCGTAGTCTGGTCAATTTCCGCGTCATCCGCGATTCCCTTATAATTGATCTGCTGGCCGGCCCGGGCAGCGGAGGCCCGGAGGAAGCTCAGAAACTTCAAATCGTCAATGCCAGCGGAGAGCCGCCGCACATCCCGGTCCAGGTAGGTGCTGATGTAGCTGGAATAGAAAATGTTGGGATTGGCATACTGCCCGCTGACCAGTGCCGGCATCCCGCCGGTAAAGATCCGCTGAAAGACGGCAGGGGTATCCAGCACTGTCCGGCGGTCCTGCCGCTCCGTCAGGGCGGACAGCTCCACCCGGAAGGGCGGTGTACCGTCATCCTCCATGATCTCCCCATAGGATAGCGGGGAGAGCTGCAGCAGCGCCACCCGGCCGGCCAGGGACTCCTGAACGCCCTCCATCATGGAAAAGAGCTGGGAGCCGGTCAGCCAGAAGTCTCCCGGCTGGCGGCGGCTATCCACCATCATTTTGATGTAGGGAAACAGTTCTGGGGCGTACTGCACCTCGTCGATCAGCAGCGGGGGCTTGTGGAGCTGGAAGAACATCTTTGGGTCGGTTTTTGCCAGTTCTCGAATGGTCAGGTCATCCAGCGTAACCGTCTCCCGGCCCCGGCCCTCCTTTTGAGCCAGGTGTTCCAGCATAGTGGTTTTGCCCACCTGCCGGGGACCGGTCACCAGGAGAACAGGGTACTGTGTGGTAATCTGCTCCAATAGATGCTCCATGTGACGTTTGATATACATGATATCTCCCTCCTGTTCTCGGCCATATTCTTATTATAGTCCTATTATAGCCGAAATATAAGTGC
Source organism: bacterium 1xD42-67 (assembly GCA_003612335.1). Classification (GTDB taxonomy): domain Bacteria; phylum Bacillota; class Clostridia; order Oscillospirales; family Oscillospiraceae; genus Lawsonibacter. Next base: position 17,907 of record RAYO01000050.1, on the reverse strand, counting down.
TGTGCAAGTCTAAATCTGAGGATCATAGAGGTTTATCAGCTGCAATAATTTGTATCCGGTTCCTCCAGGCCAGACTGGTCCAGCTTGTTTTTGCGCGCACTGTCCCGGTCAAAATAGGCAAGAAGTTCAACGCCATATTCATGGACCAATCTATGATAATCTTTCAATCTGCCGCTGTTGACACATTGAGAAAATATTGCTATAATCATTTTACTTCTATGGCTTAGGCCTGCTTTGCTGTTGATAGAGTAAAGTATTACAATTTAGAGAGGTGTTTTTATGGGGTCCAGATTGCTTTCTATTTATGATGATTATGAAGTTGCCACAAATGTCCCTGCTTATTTTGTTGAGCAGTATAACTATGAAAAGAGCTTTTCTATGGTTTCTATGATATGCGGGGACGATAGTTCTTGTGATACGGACGGAGATAATCATGGCTGTGGATGCAACACCTGAGAGAACTTCATTTTTAACACACATCTGGGTCGATATTACAAGTAAATGTAACAATAGATGTCCGTATTGTTACGATATGGGAAACAATAATTCAGATGTTGAGTTGCCTAAATTGCAAGAGATATTCCGGTTATTAAAACAACTTGCCCCACCTAATATCATATTAATCGGGGGAGAACCTACTCTTCATAAAAATTTTGAAGATATCATTCGTTTGGCAAATGAAATTTGTAAACCAATGATTGTTACAAATGGAACTATGTTTTCTAAATCCGATTTTTGTGAAAAGATTTTCAAGTTCGGTGTCGGTGGAGTGTTATTTTCTCTAACATCTCCATACGAAGAAACGCATGACAATATTACCAAACGAAAAGGTAGTTACAAAGAGTTGATTCAAGGAATCCACAATTCTCTAGAGTTTCTTTCTCCTCAACAAATAAGAACTAGCACTACAATCACTAAAGATAATTATTTATATTTAAGAGATGTGGTAGACCTAAATCGTAGCTTGGGATTGTTTCGCACAGTTTTTAACGCATGTGTTCCTTCTATTGCTGATGTAGAAGGGAATTCGTGTTTGCCGTTAAATGATTTGGCCTCTATTATAGAAGATCTTTATATATACTGCCGAGAATTACATCATTCCATTAAAATTGCGACCAATTTGCCGTATTGTATTTTTGATGAAAAGATACGCGATGAATTGAGAACAAATCAAGTGATTTATACGGGGACTTGCCAACTATATCGAGGAAGTGGTTATGAATTCCTGAGTTCAGGGGAGATTATCCCATGTACGCACTTGCATGATTGTGTAGTAGAAAATCCAATTGCAAAACATATGAACGGCGCAGAGTTTTTTGAATGTATAAATTCCGAAAAGATGGTATCATTTCGAAAACAATTTTGGAGATATCCTGCAAAAGCATGTAGATTTTGTCGCGAGTGGGGCAAATGTGTGGGCGGATGTCCGATTATGTGGAATGCGTTTGACCCGAATGATTTCTTAACTCCTATAAGTTAATTGATTATTAAAGTAAAATCATTGGCTATAAAGTGAGCTTTTTGAGTATTTCACTTTATAGCCATTTTCTGCTACAAATTTCTGCGTTTCTTTCCACCCTTGGAACTCTTACTTCCCCTCCTCGCCCTCGAATTGGATTTGCCGGTTCCGTACTCTGGATGTGACACAGTTGAAAGAACAACGGTGGCTGATTAACAGCTTTGTGAACTCAGTCACGATTTTCGATGACTACATTTTGATTACCTTTAATTACAAAGGATTTATAAAACCCCTTAGCGGTCAATTCCGTGTTGCACTTGTACCGCACCGCATACTCATATCCATGCGCAGAGCGGTGAGCGCCATCCTGCTCGAAAAGGAAGCTCAAGAACCAAGCATCGGTATCCTTATAGCAATAAACGCGCAGCTCAGCCGGCTCCTTACGACGCGGACACCACGAAGGAATATATACCTTTGGATCAGAACGCTTAAATACCCTGATCCTCTTCCCACCGGAACAATAACGGCATCCTACCCGTAAAAACGCCCCTGCAACTTTTTTCGGCACTGACTCATTGTGAACCCCATAGTATTCACAGCTTGAACAGCGGGGTTTGTGAAACAAGGTTTTTGCCATGTCAGTCCACCTCCTCGTTTGAAATGGAGGGCGACAACCCAGCCACAATCATCTGCACAGCGACACGGATACCGGCCTGATACGCCTGCTCCGTCACAGCGATATTGCGTTCCGACAATGCAGTTTCGTATTCCTCCAGCTGTGCCACACTGTCCTCTGGAAGTGTTGCCACCAAAGATGTATGAGCCTGGTCCACCGCTCGGTTAAACCGTTGAAGCTCTGGAGACACCTTGTAAATCTCAGGCTCATAATCGCCAAAAAAGAGGTCGCGCAGGAAATTGGAATCCGCTGCTACCGGCAGAACTGCTGCCGGCGCTGGTTTAGACAATGCGGCAGCGAGTGCGTTCACCGCGTCAATCAACTGTGGGATTTGCCGCTCAAAAAAAGCGCGTCCCATTTGGGTTTGATAAAATTCCATAATAGCAATCTCCTTCAATAGTGGAAGGACAGCCGGTGCAATGCGGCTGTCCTTCCTTGATATTTGGGGCAAATGGATAACCATAAGCCGCTCAATTCACGCAATTTGCTGGTCTCCCCATCGGATTTGGAAGTTGCCTTCTTCGTCTACTCCCCTATGCAGCAGGAGTGCCAGCAGATTGTAGTCGATACCGAATTTATCATAAATCAGGTCCAGATCGGTATCCTGTCCTTTCATAAACAGATTGATTTTCTCCTTTGCAATTACCATTTGCAGCAGATTGGATTCCAGGCTGCCGGTATAGGTCAGGAAATAAATATCCTTGTATTCCGTAGAGGTATAACGAATAAACCTCATGTAGAATTGGCTCATGCCAGAGTTGTTGAAGTGCATCTCCGGTATGAGGATCTTGTTGACATACTCAAAATTAACACTGGATGGAAGACTTTGCTGTGTACAGAGCAATATCCCATTTCCACTGTCCCGCAGCGTTTTCCTCAGTGCCCGCCTCTGGGCAAATGTTTTAGTGGAACCAGTGACAATAAACAGAGGCCGGTTTGGAAGGTATTCACGAAATGCCTCAGCGTAAGCATTGAGAACATTTTGATGCCGCACACCAACGGCAACAATCTCATGCTCCCATTCCGCTGCCATCTCTACTGCCGTTGTGATTTTAAGGGGTGTATCGCCCTGATACTCCTTCATCGTATTGGGAGCAGCCGCCACTCGCAGCAGCAGAGTGATCTGCTGCATGATGCGAAGCATGGCATCTTTACGGTGGTTTCCGGTGGAAGCAAAATACTCTCGCTGGACCTTGTAAAACTCCTCCACTACCATGCAGTACACTTCCCGTTCCTCGGGCAAAAATGGCAGCGGCACCTGATGGATACGCCGGATCTCCTTGCCTGTCACCTCTTCAAACGTGCGGGTAATGACCGTTTTAGCCAGGAGCCTATTGAGTTCATCGGCGTTATAGATGTCCTGGGTCCGCTCCGCCACACCAAACACAGTTGTCTTTTCAGGAAGATGGCAGGCGGCAAACAGAGCATATCCGTTCTTGTAAGCTGGGATTGGACGGCCATAGTACGCATTGTTCGTGCTGTATATACTGTTGTCCTCCCGGTCGCAATAATAGACTGTCTCACACCAGGTAATCATATTGATAGAATTGTTGTAGAGCAATTCCATCTGTGGAGCAAATTCAGAGATGTTGTTGCGTGTGCTGGTTCCTGTCGTCAGCAGCTTCATCCGGCAGCGGCGAAAGCAGGCCAGAGACGCCTTGGTTCTCTGTGATTCCGGGTTAGAAATTTCATCGCTTTCATCCAAAATAAGGCATATCTTCTGATTATGCCGCTTGATCCACTTCTTAATTTGCTTCTGATATGGTCCCAGCTTGTTCAATGTTATCAGCACAAAATCGCCGGGCCTGATCCGTTCCAAATCAGCCAGTCGTTCCACAAATACATAGGGCAGACCGTAATTGGGCAGAACCACATCCCAGTTGTTGCGGATAGAGATAGCGGAGGATACAACCCATGCGGAATGTATGCCCTGCTTTTTCATGCGGCACATAGCGGTGGCGATGGCGGCCAGTGTTTTCCCGCTGCCCTGCTCCCACTGAAGCATTCCATATCGCTTTTGCAGAATACGGTTAATGTCCTGACGCTGGATGTCATTAAGACGAATGAACTCCTCATTTTCCGCGTCCCACAAGGTAAAGTCACGCAGCCAGGCAGCGATCTCCGGGTCCTCCGGCATATCGTGAAATGCCTGGCTTTGGTTGCTGTACTCCCGACACTTTTTTCGCAGCAGTGCCTCAAAGCCGGGATAGCGATCTGGCTCATCGTCTAATACCGCCTGATAAACGGGGATAGGCTGACGTATCTTCTCCGTCAGACTGCGGCGGGCTTGGGCGCTATATGCCTTATAAATGAATCGATCGTTCTGCTTGACCAGGGCTACCACGTCCCGTTCCGGTTTTCGGTTCTGCAGCCGAAGTGTCCTCCGCAGATAGTACAATACCTTCTTCTCTGTCAAACGCCGTTTTATCCACTCCTCGTATTTCATGTTCAGGGGCTGCTTTTCCGTGTAGAACCGGTGCAGATACTCGCAGCAACGGGCGTAGTGTTCCCTGGTGGCGGGATGGGCTTTTATTTGATACAGCAGTTTCTGACTCTCATAGGGGAAATTCTTTGAGGTATCGCGGCTACGGGCCAGCTCCAATAGGATTTGGGACTTATTCCGTTCCAGGTCAGCCTTTGGCAGCATCAGAACACGCTCATAAATCTGCTGAGCCTCCCGCTCCACATCAAAGTGAGCGGAGAGAGTACAATCAGCCTCTGTGGTGTAGCGTCCATCTTCCGTGGAGCTGCTGCTGCGTGCTTGCCAGAATTGCAGTTTGGTAGGCATACTGTTGACACCCAGAGCAGAGAAAGCACTGTCCGGCAGGATAACTTGTCCAAGGAACCGGAATCGTCCTTCCATGACTCGAATCATATTGCCATCCATAAACTGGTCTGCCAAAAAGGACTGCGGGACGATCAACGCAAGAATCCCCATAGGCTTCAGCAATTCCGCAGCTTTTACGCAGTAGTAGAGCTGGGAGGCCATTTCGCTTCCATCCTCCAACCACCAGCGCAGATGAAATGGGGGATTGCCTACCACATAGTCAAAGCGGACGCCCGGCTGGTAGGCCCGGATGTCACCATGTACCAGATTGGCCTGTGGATACAGATAGCGGGCCACCTTATAGGCGTTCAAATCCAGCTCGCATCCATAGGCGTTGGTTTCCACTGGCACATAGTTGAAGAAATTTCCCATGCCGCAGGTCAGGTCGGCCACTAAGTCATATTCCGAGAGACGCAGGCAAGCCATCACCAGCTCGCAGAGTTTGGGCGGGGTAAAAAACTGCCCGCTTTCAAACAGCTTTTTCTGCTCGCTGTATTCATGGTAATTGTTGAAGTCCTCCTGGCTTAACCCATGCAGGCCGCCAATTCCGGTGTAGGCATTAAAAATGTCGTCGCCAGTAATGCCATACTGATTGCAGCTTTGGCTGTCGAGCAAGTAGATGACCTTTTCATTGAGCATTCGGCGCTGCTCCAGACTGAAACGGAGAGCTTGGGACTGGTACTTCATGCCACCACCTCCCCAGCAGATTTCTGATAGCCTCTGCCAAGATAAGCATTGATAAACTGACCGGCATAGTCCTCGCTGGAAAAGCGGATATCCACTCTCCCGTTCTTAAACAGCCGCAGCTGCACCAGTTTCTCACATCCTGGAAAATCCAGTTGATTGCAGCCGTAGGTCCCATCGAACGGCGGGCTTGGAAAAAATGCGGGGTATTCGTTAAGAGCACCTGTTTCAAAGTGGGCAGCACATGGCAGGATTGCCTTCATGCTGTTGGTAAACGTCCAATATTCTTTGTCATTCCGAAACGAGCAGAAGGAGTTTAGAAACGAGATGATTGCATATTTGCGTTCAAACTTTGCTTTGTGAGTGTAATTGCACCATACCGCTTCATTACACCGGCGGCAAAGCTCTTGGAAGCTTTGCTCAGAAGGGGTCCGTCCATCAAAACAGCTAAGGATATGTACAACTATATCCTCATAGTGCAGCTGGACAGAGCTGACCCAGAGCAGATATTCTTTCAGATCCTGCTTCTTGCTTTTCGGGGGCCTCGGCAAAAGAAGCTCGGAAACGATTTTCTTCTCATCAACCTTGACATTATAGGCCGACTGAAAATATCCGGCCAGCTTTTGAATAAACCTTCGATGCAGTGTGTCTATCTGCACCCTGAGCCGCTGGATGGTAATCTTCGGCCCGTCATCGCCTTCAGGAACCAGGTACTGATTATAGATCCAGGGCGGACTGTCCGGTTCCCCCAGCAGCGCCTTCTGCGCGGACAACATATCCTCCCAGAAAAACGTGAGTTCCTGGAAGCCGCAGAGAGCGGCGGTATAGGCCGCCTGCTGCCGCTCACAGAATTGCTTGTCCTGCTCAGAGATGCGGGCATCCACTTTGATCTCAACAACCGCAAATTTATCTAATATGTTCATAACCTCATCCTCAAAGTGTTCCTTGTGAATCCAAGGGGACGGCCGCATTTTGCCAGCCGCCCCCATGTTTCGTGCAACAGTGTTCGTGCCTAAAACAAGCTAATCTGCGCCTCTTCAGGCGGTTCTTTAGCTTTTGACGTTTCGCGCTGCCGAATAAGTGCAGCAATCTGAGCATCGTCCAACAGCTTTTCCGCCCGGCGTTTCCAAATATCCTCCAGATGATCCCAGCCGCAGGTCAGAATCATCTTCTCAACTTTCCGGATTCTCTGGGCTTTTGCCGCCTCACACCTTGCCCGCTTCTGGGACTCGGCCGCTTTCAGGCTGTCGGTCGCGTGAATGACCTCAATACCCTCGGCAACATCCCGTAGGTCCTGCAAAAGGTCCCGCTGCTCGCTCCGGGCGATACGGATATTTTCCACCTCATAGTGGAACTCAAAGTAGTCGTATTGGCCGCCATACTGCCGGTGCATTTTTGAGAAATATTCCTGCCGGCGGTCCTCTGGTGTTTTCTTTGGATTCTCGATCACAGCGTAATTGTTCAAGGGGCTTGCCTCATGCTCCTTCATCTTCAGCCAAATCTCCGCATCCGTCTGTGCCACAGCGTGGTCAAAGACCTTCGATCCCTTGGTAATCTCCACCTTTTTTTCCTCCAGGAACCCCAGGCGGGTGATCCAGGTACGGCGGACATCGTAGAAAATATTGACTTTTTTCAAGTCGCGGGGCTGTTTGCGAATGACGCACACAGGATTTTTACACCCGCACCGGATGCAGTTCATTACATCATAGTTGATTTCATAACAGCCGCCAGCATAGCCATTGCTGCCCACCACACAGGCGCAATATGCCCCGCCAGTCAGCTCCATGTACTGCTTGTGGGCCTCCCGTGTGTGTTCGGCCTCGATCTTCTCCACGCTTTGCTCATAGTCATAGGCCCGGTCTGTCTGATGGCAGGGGCACATGACCAGCGGGAATCCCGCAGGGGTATGCTCACAGCTCTTGCGTCCGTAGGGACACAGGTGCAGGGAGTTGTCATTCTCCGGACAGTACCAAACGTGCTGGTAGAAGCAATCGGAGATGGCCACGCTTCGCCCAGCATCGCTTTCTCCCTGGATCAACAGGCCGCAGGGTGTCTCCCAGGTGAAGCCCAGCATGGTCTCCCATTTGTAAGAAAAGTTTTGCCAGTCGCCCCAGTAAACTGAGTCCGGATGGTTGTCCCTGGTGTAGCCCTGGGCATAGAGCCGCTGGGTCAGGGTGTTCAATTCATCGTTCATATGCCTGGACACGGGATCAGGCCGAAGTGGTTCTTCATGGTGTCTCTCAACTCCTCTGTAGTGATCCCATATTCTTTTGAAATACACGCCTCGCAGAAAATCGCCCTGTAGCCTAGCGCCCGGCTGCACCGCTTGTCCCAAGAGTTTACCCTCCCGCCGCAGGTGGGGCAGGAAATGTCTGGATACCAATGCAGTTTTGCGGGGGCAGAGTAGTTTCGCTCATTCATGCCAGTACCTCCTTTTGGCGCAGGCCAGAAGCAAAACGGTTTTCGCACACTCCAGGCCCGGTATATATGTCATGCTACATCCGTTGACTCACCTGCCGGAGCCTGTTCCGCAATCGCTTGAATCAGTTCCCGCATACAGTCAAAAAACTTTTGCGATACACGCCCATTTTTAGCACGATAATATTGAAAATACTCACATTTTCCACCCTTGATGGTGACACTATGCAGTTTGTCATTGATCCAGCCCTGAGTGCGGAGCGGAACATCCACCTGATACTGCCGCATCAGGTGATTTACAATGGAGTAAGAGCTAAAACTATAGCGGCTGCTGTAAAATTTGACAGTCTCATTTTTCAATATGCCGCCATTCTGAATGATTTGAATGGCCTCTGAAACCATCTGATTGGCCGCTTTGTTCTGCTCCTCACAGTACGCCTTTTCTTCCTCTTCAGCGCGGGCTTGGCGGGCCTTCTCATCTGCCTGCTGTTTTTCCCGGTACACCGCGGAGAGCTCCACACATTTAGCAAGCTCATTCACCACCAGCGCCCCGGTAAAATCGGGGAAAGTCTGACCGCCGGTCTCCTTCGATTTGAGGTAAGTGCTGACATAACCGTTCAACAGGTTCTGGATATACTCCGTCTGACGAGCGGGTTCGCTGCCTAACCGTTCAATTTCTTTTCGCTCCTCCGCCACTGCTGTGCCGACCGCCTCATGGCCGCCAGATTTCTCAGCAGCGTTGAGCCACGTCCCTCGATTTTCCTTGCCGCCATACAGCTTTTGGGCCGCAGGTTCAAAACCGCAGATGTCGGTCAGATTAAAATCCGTCATACCGAGAGGGGCAAGATAGCCATTGATCTCCACATGGAGGAGGTATTTATCATTCTCTGCCTTGGGATAGTCCAGATCCGGTTTCCCAGCAGAGCGCCACAGCTGATAGGTTTTTTTGCCATCGGAGATTTCCTTTTCCAATACCGCCTGCATCCTGCGGCCTTCACGGTTGAATTTTCCGCCATAAAAAAGCGGAACCATCAGTTTACTGTTTCCCATCGCCGTCCTCGCTTTCTTTCCGTTCCTGATAGAAGTCAAATTGCTCCAGTCCAGGGAAATTGTATTCGCATCCTTTACACCATGCGGTGTTCTGGTTCGTACAGGTTTCACATTTTTTCATTTCTACGCCTCCATTTTACTCAAAACCGATGTAGTAAAAGCCGGTGTAATCATCACCTTCTCCGTTGTTATGATCCTCAAACGGATCAAAATAGCCCGTCGTAACCGTCAAGGAGCTGTCACGGAAAAGGTCTCTCAAAAAATTGGCGGTAAATTCGCACTCGGCCTCCGATGGGCACAGGATCATTTCTCCATCCGACCAAAAGCCGGGATTATCTGCCGTATCGAAACTTCGCGGCTGTTGCGAGAGCTGTTCCAGAAGCATAGTAAGCAGCTTGTTCATCTTGCCCGCCTCCTCAGTGCTTGTAGTCCAGCACAGCGCCAATGCAGTAGCGGGTATCAGGCCGAGCCTTGCGCAGAAATTCCTCCAGGGGTATAGGCTCCATGCCGTCATCCCACAGCACATAGTCGCCGTACTTTTGGGTAAAAGTCTCGATCAGGTTGAAGATCAGGCTCTGCACCTGGTCATGCTCATGGATAAACTTGGCCTCGTTGAGCTGTTGCAACGCCATCACAGCCTGCTGGAAAGCGGCAAACCGGCCCTCAAAGTAACGGTCGGCAGCCTGAGCGTCAATGGTGAACGTCTCGCCGTTCAGCTCGCCCAGCCGGTTCTCCTTCAGCCACGCGCCGAAACGGGCGATCACTGCGCTCCGGTCTTTCGCATCCTCTACAGTAACAGCGATCGGGAAAGCGTCCGGATGCCCATGGTATTCCCATGCCTTTGCCCATTCGTCCGCCGGGGCAGGGGCTTGAAGCAGTTCATAAATATAGTTGTGCATCTGTTTTCCTCCTTGAAACAAGGGTGGACGGCTGATCACGCAGCCGCCCACCATCATCAAAATTATTTGCTGGGAACTTCCTTCCACAATACTGGCACTCGTGGCAAAGAACGGCCAATTTTCTTCAGCAGGTACTCTTCAAACGATTTTAAGAGACACCCCCTCTATAAACAGCCTTGTCCCATATTCCGCAATCATGGCGGTTCTGCGTCCTTTCCACTCTGGCCTGTCCCCATGGTAGTCGTGCCATACTCCTTTGAAATCATTGCCGATAGCATCGTACTCAGCCTGAGTAATGTACACTATGGCAGAAGCATCGTGGAAAAATATGCGACCGCTGAAGCTTCCACCGTCATCACAGCTCCACCCAATGACACAGACTTCTTTTATGAGATGGGCCGCTTTGAGTGTTCTTGCATGATGTGCGCGATTTAGCGTTTTTACAACAGCACGTTCTCCAAGATTCATCAAATCTTGCCATTCGCATTTCAAACGGTAGCGGGCACAGAAAGCATGTATTTTCTCTTCTGCAGCTGTTGTCATGATGCTGCACCTTAAAGCCCAAACACGGGCCAGCGATCCGCCCGGTCAAAGTCATAGCAGGCCCTGGCGGTATCCAGATCAATGGGATACACACCCAACACATGGCCGCCGTGGAGGGCAGCGTCAGCAGCGCAGAAACTCTCAGCCTCCTGGATGGTGGGTGCTCTCACACCACAAATACACATCCAGAAATCATTGCTGCTTTCCTTGGGACCAGAGCCAATGCAGATTTCAAAATATTTGCGTTTCATTTTATCCAAAATAGTTCCTCCCTTCATTCAATGGTTCCTGTCTGTTTTACTATCCGATATGTAAGCCGAACAGTTCAGGCACATACTCTTATAAGGCAGCTCGTATCTCTTGCCAATCAATATCCGTCCCGGATTCGGGCAGCTATCATAAACCTTCCAAGGGGCATTTTCCCGTTTACGGCTGTGAATACAGGTTTCATATCCGCACGGATGGAATGGCCGCACGGTTTCACACCTCCTATCAAGCAATTTTTGGAAGATACTTCAGCACATCTTGTATCTGGCAAGGCATGAATACAATGCGCCAACGCTCCGGATGCCGCTGGCTGTTGCGTATCTTCTCCAAGGGGGCACGGTTTCCGCAGACCGCGAACTGCGTCCAGCTGTATTGCGGACAGCACCCGGTTCCCCGGAACATGAGCTGTTCCAGCGCATACATATTATCACCGCCTCAAAAGCTCCTGGAGGATACGTTTCAGTTCCACCGTATTCTCCTTGTATTGGGGCATGAACGGCTGATCCAGGTCGTAGTTGTAGTAGCGGTAATAGAGAATCTGAAACAGATTTTCCTTGCGCCCATCCGTACTCATAGCTTTGAGCAGTCGCCCGAGTTCAAGGAGCGTATCACTTTCCGCAGTCAGAAATTCTCTGTCTTCCCGGCTGAAGTTCTGATACATCCAGTCCTTAATCAAGATTTTTCCATCCGAGAAATGGGCGGAATTGCTGTCCATACACTGGAAAAAATGAAATGCTTTTCCGCGCTGTCCCGGGAATGCCGTAAACGGATACAGCCGGCAGACCCTGGGCCTGGCCTCATAGACGCTGCACCGGCCATCCTTCAAAAACACGCAGGAATCGTCTGGGTCAACGGTATTTATCAGGAAAACAGGAAAAAAGCCCTCCAACATATCCGGATAGGTATACCTGGTATAAAAGTCCTCCATATACTCCACTTCGCCTCGCTCCTGCAGAAAACGTGCCAGACGATAGGCGTCTATTTGCTCCGGCATAAGGTTTCCCCTTAGATTCCGGCAGCAGTTGCCGCAGAGCCGGCAGCGGAAGGGAACCCAATCCTTTGGTCTCACTGTTACTGCGTCACTCATGCGGCCTCCTGTTCTACACCCAAAGCATGGAAGATGTCATCCCGGTTTCGGCGGCATTCTTCCTCGGAAGCGCCGCCCTGGGTAATGACGGCGGTATCCAGATGCCGAATATCAGAAGCGGTGACCCTGCCAAAAGAGCAGCCATCCAGTGTGGCAGTCAAATAGTTGATACTGTCAAGCGTGCAGTCTATGGTGTTGCACGACTTCAATCTGGCTTTCTGGAACGTCACATGGGATAAGGCGCTGTCACGGAAATGAGTATGTGCAATGCTGGCACTAAAAAAGTCAGCGTGATCCAGTACACAGGAATGAAACTGCGAGCTGTAAATACTGGCCCCAATAAAAGATGGGGCACTGATCCGGCAGACAGCAAACGCGCAGTCTTGAAGTGTGGAGCCGTAAAAGTCTGCGTGTTCTGGCAGACAATAGATGGTCACCTGGTCAAAATAGGTTTCCCGGAAAAATCCGGGTGGAAAGCCTGCCTTGGCCGCCCTGTCAAACAGCTTCTGATCAACGATTTTTAGGGAACGGCCAACGCCGTTATCGAAGTTCTTGAACCGATACGTTTTGTACGCCTTACCGCTTCTCTCGCTGTAAGGCTGGGTCAACATCATCTTCTGGTGCTGAAAATCCTGGATATTCTGACGCAGCACAGCGATTTCTCCGGCATAGTAAGTGCCGCCCTTCTGCTCCAGCTCCGCCAGCATGGCTTCAACCGTCCGCTCCGAGCGGCCCTGTAAAATATCATTGATGGTTCTGATACTCCCGGCCCGATCTGCCTGCCGGAATGCCGCAGGGTCGGACATCTCCAGGTAGAACGCAATGCTCCTGCTGATGTCCAGGCTGCTGCGGACTGCTTTGTAGTCGTTCATGTCAACCTCCTAAAATAGCAGGGGCACCGCAGACCTTTTGAGGTTTGCGGTGCCCCTTAAATCATTCGGCCCGTTCTATGGTTTAGGCGGCCAGAGCTGCGGGGAACGCGCTCACGGCTGGCTCAAAGTCGGGGCCAGTCTGCAAATAGTACCTAGTATCCAGCGTCTCAAAGCACGCCTCGACCGCAGTATGATGATGGATCGCCGTAATGCGGGCAGTACGGGTAATTTTGCCTTGGTGGACAATAATCGCTCTGGAACCGACAGCCAGCGGACGCAGCAGAATCCCCGTCAGCGTCCGGACTTCTTTTACCTCTGACGTCATGAGTTTGACACCCCTTTCCATTTTAAGCATATAGGCATAGATACACCCGGTACAGTTCTCTCAAAAGTCCCCGGACCCGTTTCTCGCTCATGCCTTGGATACAGGCGGTTTCCGCAATCGAGTAGCCTTGCAGCCGCATGGATGCAAGGGCATACTGCTCTTTGCTGGAAACAGCCGCCAAATCATGTAGAAGCAATTTTGCTTCCAGCTCCTCAAAGGGGTCTGGGGGGCTGGTCCGTAGCGTTTTCAAATACTTTTGTTCTGTCTCTTTCCGCCGTTCTTCCGCCCGATGGAAGGAGGCGATGTTCTGCCGCATAGCGTGCCATGCAACAGTAGAGAACTGATAGCGGCGCAGCCAGGGTTCCGTCAGGTACCGCTTGACTGCACGCAGATATCCAAAAACCGCAATATCATAATAGTCGTCAATTTCCAGCCGCCGGTCCCACAGATATTTGTAAATCAGGTTGTGGTTTTCAGCGGCAAATTGGCGCTGCTCATCTGTCAACGCCTGGGGCATGGCAGGCCGTCCCCGTTCACCGAACGGGGGCGGCCTTGTCTGCTCACGGACAGGTCTGGCCGTTTTAGGCGGGCAGCTGCTCGCGCTCGCCATCGACAATACCCATGCCGACAGAGAAATGGGCCTCGTTGTCAGGCAGGTCCATGGAACCGGAACCAACCTCAATGGCGTCGGTCTCCATTTCCTTGCTGGCGGCCTGCTCGGTCAGCGTATTCTTGACCTGCTGGCGGAACGTATCCGCATACGCCTTCACCGCAGCCAATTCCTCGACAGAGAGCTCCCGCACCTTGCAGAACGTGGCGACGCTGTAATCGTAGCCATTGCTGCTCATGCGCTTCAGCCCAATCCGGACGACGCTGCTGTAAAGGGGACGCTGACGCCGGGCAAACGCCGCATTGTAAAAAGCGTTGTAGGGCGTGAGGCTGGTCGGCGGGAGGGAAATCTGGATGGGCACGAACTCGCCGCTGCGGAGCAGATAGAGCGTCCGCATATTCTTACACGCCTTCCCCCGGCCGTTGCTGGCGCTGCCAAAGGTGTTGAACCCACAGCTGGCACACAGACCGCCGGGATTACCGTAGCCGATCTTTCCGTCCACAGACTGGCACAGGGGCGGAGTGTTGTCCTCATACTCCTCACCCTCCGGCCAGTAGGCGTTGGCGGGGTGGTTGAACAGGAGGATGCCCTCCAGCTCAGGGACATAATCCGGGCGCTCCGGGTTGTCGCTCTCCATCTCGAACTGCAGGACGCCGCCGCCGGGGATCTTGACCTTGGGGAACGTGAGCCGCAGGCCCTCCATATCCTCGGAGAGATCGTCGGAGGGGGCGTTGATGCCCATAGCGGTGGGCAGAATGAACTGGGCGCACTCCATAACAGCGGTATTGGACTGATTGTTCTGGCTATACATAAATTGTTCCTCCTATAAAATGTTGATGTTGGTGGTATGGCCCTTTATGCGGCAATACCTGTGACCTGATTGATTCTGCGGAACAGCTCCGGGGCCATGGTCATTACTGTATATCCGATCTCCTCCAGCTTGGAGGCGCGGTCGTAACTCTCCACGTCCTGGCTGTACCGGGTAACTGCGTTGGCAAGGCCGTACAGCGTATAGTCGCCGTCCGTATGGAGATGCTGAAGAATTCCAGCACTCTCCGTCTCTGTGATATGGACGCACGCTGCTGCGCGTTTTACCACTTCCTCCAGATTGTCTGTGTTCAGCGCCAGCTGTGTACTCTCCCGCATCTGGTTGAGCAGCTGCACGAACCTGGCTTCGTCCATTGCTTCACGGACTGCCGCTTGCAGATTGCGGACAAAATCCTGGTCGCTGTCTGTCAGCACCTCTGCGGCACAGACAAAGAATTGTCTGTTGGTGAGAATACGCGGCCCCGAGTGGGTACGGCGCATTTTGGAGGCTGTGCTGTCGGTGGCTGTCATCCCATTGGTGCAGAGAAGCCGGTATACGAACGGACAGACACTGACCGCTCCCCGGCCGGTTTCGCTGTTGGAGATCGATACTCCGGCCTGAACCACATCGCCTGGACGCACTTCATCCTGGAGGCGCGGGTTCACGACCTTCAGGTACATGTAGTCCTCAGTAAGCTCACAGCTGCCAAACTGGATGTCCGGCATCTCACCTACCACGGGGGTAACGATTCCGGCGACATCATAATTGTCGATGCGCCGGTAGCGGCTACTCAAAAATGCCCGCACATGGCCGTCTAATGTCCGCAGCATACGCTGAGCGGGTTCAGCACGCTGGAGCCAGCGGTTGACATTATAGGCCAGCAGCTCCGGGTCATTTTGCCGCATTTTTTCGTAATACTTGATGGGGATATCCAGATAGGTGCTGATCTGGCGGTGAGCCGTTGTCTGAATGTCCATCGGCTCCATCAGGTCATGGCCGCTCTCATTCAGAGCGAGGAGAAAGGGCTGGTTGTCCCAGATCTCCATATGCAGACATCTGGTGTCCACCATGTAGTCGGCCTTTGCCTCACCCTGACGCCGGATCTCTGCCGCCATCGCCTGGATGGTGCGCCCGCTTTTCATGGTGCGCTTCACTCCTTTCCTTCATTTTTGGGCTGCTTACCAGGAAACCAGAATCCTGGTATCCTGCACGTCAGCGGTCAACCCCTCCTGCTCCAGTACCTTCGCCAGCCTGGGCCAGTAGACCTTCTCAGGGAAGGCAGCAAAGGAGTCCTTCTTGATCTCCTCGCCGCCGTCTGCCGGCTGGATACAGATACTTCCGTCCTCGTTCAGCGTCAGGCTGCTGTGGCCCCGGGAACGCAGGTCGGCAATCATATCCTCCAGGATACTGCGGCCCTGGAACTCATACCACACCAGGGGATCTACCGGCTGCTGGTTAGGCGCAGCTTCTGCTTCCAGCGGCGCGACCTTGACCAGCGAACAGCGAAGGCCGCCCTGCCGGTCTAACGTGACGTCAGCATAGTCATAGTCCGGAATGCCGTAGACCCGGATGCGTCCGGTGCCGCCATAGGCAATAAAACGTGTGGGATCAGCTAAGGTCCACTCCCAATGAGCCTGGGGGTAAACCGACCGCAGATGCTCCGAAATGCGGTGGTTCACATGGCGCAGAAGCACCAAGCCCATGCCGCTGTCAGAGGTATCCAAAACAGCTTCCTGCCGGTCACGGGACTGCCGGACACGACGCCTGTATGTGCGGTTGGACCGCCAAGCGGGGAGAAGCTGGGTGAAAATGAGCCACAGGCCCCACACCGCGAAAGCGGTGAGCAGAGCCACTGTTGCCCAGATGCCCCGCAGCAGAGACAGGATGGCGATGACAACGCCGGTCAGGATAGAAATGCTGCCCCAAAGAGGACTCGTTTTTTTCATGGAAATTACCACCTTTTCTTAAAATGTCGGGAAAAACAAAAAAGAGGCGCTGCACCAAAGTCCAGAACTTCATCTGAAACATTTGGTACAGCGCCTCTTCATTTGCGCCGGAGCGTTACTCCGGCAGGGCCTCCCGCTCGCCGTCCACCATCCCAACAGGGACGGCGGGTTCGGACTGCGGTACATCGCATTCGGTTTTGCCCTGGAAGGCCGGGATGTAATCCCAGTCGTCCAGTTTGAGCTTCAGCCGCTTGTCGTGGGTTTCACCATCATTCTTGGTGTACTCCTCCAGTTCCAAAGAACCGGATACCCAGATCAAGCTGCCTTTTCTCACTTTGCGTTTGACCAGGTTCTTTGCAAGATGTCCCCAGGCCCACACTTGAAAATACTGTGTGCGGGCTCTCTCGCCGTATCCCAGGTTTTCCGCCAGGGAAAATCGGACGTAGGGTTCCTTCCGGGCACTCTCGCGCAGCTCCAGGTCAGCGGTCACCCGACCGATGCACATGAGCTTTGCCATAGACCACTCCTTCCTGCCATAAAGGCGAAAATAAATATATAAAAAAGTGCCGGCATTTCAACCGCTTGTCCCTAAATGGGCGCAGTTGTCCTACCAACACTGAATACAAACCTGACAACGTGTGCAATGCGAAGTTCTTCGCGCATAGACCGTAATCTATGTCCCTTGCGGGAGGCGCACAAAAATCAATTACAGTGGTAGTGTACCACATATTGCATTTTCTGTCAAGGGATAAATACAAGATATAGTATTTTGTTTTTGCTCGATTGGCATATCTTGTAGCTGATAGGGAGACTACGGGCCAGTGCCTAACTGCTCCTTCTGATACGGACAGTCAGGCCCTCCATACGCACCTCACGATGCCCTACCAGATAGTAGTCCGTTCCATCATGTTCTACACTGGTTCGTACCCAGTACGGCACATCATAGCGACCGTCTGTTACCAGGGCCTCGATGGGACTGCCGCAGCAGTAGTAAAAGCCGCTGCTGGTTTCATATCTGCCGGAGGCGTTCTTCCTCAGCTGCTCCATTTTCAGAACCGGCTGGGCAATGTAACGGATGCAGTCCTCCACATCCGCCAGCTTCTCCATGACCCCGCGCAGTTCGTCCAAAAGGAACAGCTGTTCGCCGTCCTCATAGTTGATCTCCAGTCCGCTCAGGTCATCATACCGGGGATAGGTTGAGTTTCGGAGCAGGCGGCTGATGCCCGGCTGCAATTCCGACGCTTGGAGCATAATACTGTTAATGTCTGCCATATTTATGGTCTCCTCTCTATTTGCTCATATACTATAAACAAGAGGCGACAGTTTATTTTCTGCAATTTTATTGCAACTAACACATTTCTAGTGCTTTGTAAAGTCTAAACCTCTATAATAGGGTAAAGATGTTTCAGTTTGGTTCTGGCATCGTTCGTAGTGAA
>RAYO01000049.1 GCA_003612335.1 bacterium 1xD42-67 | reverse complement strand
AGTTCGGCCACTCCGGGCCCGCCGCCGCCCTCCTCCAGCAGTTCGGCCTCTCCGCCAGCCACATCACCGACGTCGTCATGGATCTCTGCCGGAAGTGACCTCCAAAATATCAACAGATCAAGACAGGGGCGTCCGCCGTGAGGCGGACGCCCCTGTCTTGATCTGTGGCCGAAACCCTCCAAGGGGCTCTGCGGAGCCCCTTGAGGGCTTGGGCCCTCACCCCGCTGCGCCCAGGGGGGACAGCAGGCCCGCGGAGAGGATCGCCAGCAGCTGGGCGGTGCAGGGCCTGCGGTCCAGGGACCTGCGGGCCAGCTGCTCCAGCAGGGGCCGGTTCTCGCGCCAGATGATACAGCCCACCGTCCGCAGGTTCCGTTCCACCGCCTTCCAGTTGGTGTTATACTGCTTCGCCACCTCTGGGTACAGCCATTTCGTCACCAGCAGCAGCCGGTCCGGCTGCTCCGCGCACAGGGATACCGCGCAGGCCGCGTGGAAAAAGCCAGTATAATTTGCGGTCACACCGAGCCGATAGAGCAGATCGTATATCTCTGTGATGCAAGGTCTTCTATCCATCATATCCTCCTCATATGTCCTCGTCCCTTGAGTCTCGAGATCTGTTGTCCAGGTCATAGGCGGTATCCAGCTCTACCCAAAACTCAGCGGCCTCCTCACTGGTGAAATCCAACGCCTTGAGCAGCTTGAGCATCGTGGACGGGAGCGGTAAGTGTTCATGGCATTCCAGCTGTTGGATGCAGTTGCGGGTCAGACCTGTTTTGCTCGCCAGGGCGGTCTGGGAGAGCTTCTTCTCTTTCCTCCTGCGGAAAAATCGTTTTTCCAGGAGCCGGCTCACGTGGGGGAAGTCTCTGTAGACACTTCTTGACTTCGACAAATTTAACACCTCCTTTTACTGAGGATATCGAGATCGTCAGGAAATGTCTGCCAATCGGAATTGGCATTGTGAAAAATGTCGATATTTTGCCCTTCTTTTTCCAGGACACGGCAAAGATTCCAGCAGGATGGCTGGGCGTTGGCCTGGGGGAGGGCCTGACAAGGTGGTCTGGATCATCGAAACTTCCTGCACTTTCACTGTTGGAATAGAAGATAGGCGGAGGGCCGGGACCCGGCGGCGCTTGGGGGCCCGAGCAGGGGAGACGCCCTATGATTTAAAGGAATTTTAATTTATTTTCCCCGAAAGATGTGCTATACTGTCAACGGATGAAAGGATCCGCCCTATGGGGCGCTGTGGAAAGGATGGACGTTATTTTGGAGAGACCATATGATATCTGGATCGCGGGGGCGGGGTATGCCGGAGCGGTGTCTGCCCGGGCCCTGGCGGAGAGGGGGAAGCGGGTGCTGGTGCTGGAGCGCCGGGACCACATCGGCGGCAACGCCTACGACTGCCTGGACGACCACGGGGTGCTGATCCACAAATACGGCCCCCACATCTTCCATACCAACGATAAATCGGTCTTCGATTTCTTGTCCCGTTTCACCCAGTGGCGGGACTACCAGCACCGGGTGGTGGCCAATATCCCCGACCCGGCGGGGGAGGGGCGGCCCGGCTGGAGGCTGCAGTACCCTGTCCCCTTCAACCTCACCTCTCTGGAGGAGGCTTTTGGCAAGGAGGAGGGCGAACAGCTGGGGGACAAGCTCGTCGCCGCCTATGGGGCGGAGAAGAAGGTGACGATCTTAGAGCTCCGGCAAAACCCAGACCCTGAGATCGCCGCCCTGGCGGATTACGTATACGAGCACGTCTTTGTCCACTACACCATGAAGCAGTGGGGCCAGAAGCCGGAGGAGATCGACCCCAACACCACCGCCCGAGTGCCGGTGTTCCTCTCCCGGGACGACCGCTATTTTCAGGATACCTATCAGGGGATGCCCCTGGAGGGATACACCAAAATGTTTGAGCGGATGCTGGACCATCCCAATATCGAGGTGCTGCTGAACACCGACGTGCGGCAGTACCTGTCCCTGGAGGAGTTTGACATCTTCCTCCGGGGCGCCGGGACGCCCCTGCCCTGCCCGCTGATTTACACCGGTCCTCTGGATGAATTCTTTGGTCTGTGCTACGGCCGTCTGCCCTACCGGACCCTGGACTTCAAATTCGAGACCTGGCAGGCCCGGGACTACACCGCCCCCTACGCCCCCTATCCCGACCCGGACCACCCTCTGCGGGGGGACGGCGATTTCTTCCAGACCCACGCCACGGTCAACTACACCGTGGACGAGGACTACACCCGTATCACCGAGTTCAAGCGCCTCACCGGCCAGGAGCTGCCCGGGGTGACCACCATCGTCAAGGAATACTCCCGCCCCTACACCGGCGACCCCCGGGAGACCCCCTACTACGCCATCATCAACCCGGCCAACAACGCCCTCTATGCCAAATACAAGGCGGAGGCGGACAAAAAACAGCAGCTCTATCTGCTGGGCCGCCTGGCCGAGTACAAATATTACAACATGGACGCCATCGCCGCCCGGGCTCTGGAGCTGGCGGAGCGGCTGTAAAAAGCACCCCCGTCCCGCCGCAGCGGGCAAGGCTCCTTTGGCAAAGGAGCTGTCAGCTGCAAGGCGGCTGACTGAGGATTGTATTTCGCCGCAGGCGAAATGTATGAAATAAACACGACAGGAGAAATCAGCCCTATGGAAAAACTGATTACCTTTGCCGTCCCCTGCTACAACTCGGCGGCGTATATGGAGCACTGTGTGGACACCCTCCTCCAGGGGGGCGACGACATCGAGATCATCCTGGTGGACGACGGATCCACTAAGGACGACACCCCCGCGATCTGCGACCGGTATGCAGAGCAGTACCCCGATATCGTCCGGGCCATCCACCAGGAGAACGGCGGCCACGGCGAGGGGGTGAACCAGGGCATCCGCAACGCCCGGGGCATCTATTATAAGGTAGTGGACTCCGACGACTGGGTGGACGTCCCCGCTCTGTGCCAGGTGCTGGACAAGCTGCGCCAGTTCGTCCGGGACGAAAAGCTGGTGGACATGATGATCGCCAACTACGTCTATGAGCATGTGGAGGACGGCACCCAGCGGGTGATGGACTACCGCAACGTGTTCCCTGTGGGCCGGGTCTTCGGCTGGAAGCACATCGGGCGGTTCAAGACCTCTCAATATCTGCTGATGCACAGCGTGATCTACCGCACCCAGCTGCTGCGGGACTGCGGGCTGGAGCTGCCCAAGCACACCTTCTATGTGGACAACATCTTCGTATATGAGCCCCTGCCCTATGTGCGGAACATGTACTATATGGATGTGGACCTCTACCGGTATTTCATCGGCCGGGCGGACCAGAGCGTGAACGAGAGCGTGATGCTGGGCCGGGTGGATCAGCAGCTGCGGGTGAACTACCATCTGATCGACGCCCACGACCTGCGCCAGGTGGCCGGGAAGAGCAAGGAACTGGCCAAGTATATGTATCGCTATCTGACGATCATGATGACGATCTCCTCCATCTTCCTCACCATGGATGGCTCCCCCGAGGCCCTGGGCAAGCGGACCCAGCTGTGGGAGTACCTGCGGACGGTGGACGCGGGGCTCTATGGCCGGATGCGGTATCTCTCCCTGGCCGGGGCCACCGATATGCCCACCCTGCCGGGGCGGAAGCTGTCCGTCGCCATCTACCGGCTGGCCCGGAAGATCTATAAGTTCAACTAAAGGCGCCCCAGATCCAGACCGATGGAGACGCCGGAGAGGAGGAAAGCCTGCTTCTGGCAGATGGGGAGGGTGTCCAGCTCGAAGGCCAGCCGTTTGACGCAGGCCGCAGCCTCCGGGCCCATCTCCCTCAGCTGCTGGAGCAGGCGGTCCGTCTGTCCCTCCGCCTCCCGGGACTGGGGGAACTGCTCCCGCAGATAGCGGGAGACCAGGTCTTCCTCCGCATATCGCATGAGGACGTCTAATAAAGTTTCCATAGTGATACCTCCGCGTTACGCACATATGTACGTTATGCGATACATTATACACGCACGCCCGTGCTATGTCAAAGGGGTCGAAGTAATTTGTCTGTTTTTTCTGAGCAGCTACTGATGCTGCGAAACCAGGAGCGTCTTTCTCAATCGGCTATCGCGAAAGAGGTCGGTATCTCTCCTCGTGCTTATCAATATTATGAGGCTGGGGAGCGGGAGCCCCAGCTGTCCGTCCTGGTGCGGATCGCCGACTTTTACGGCGTCTCTCTGGACTACCTGACAGGACGGGACGGCCGTGCGTGAACGCCTCCCTCCCCGGAGGGGGGCGTTTCAGCGCGGATCTGCGCGCCCCCGCCCTCTATATGGGCCGGGGAGGACATCTGAAAGGGAGTGGACAGGATGGATCGGGAGGACAGGGAGGGGCCCTGGCTGAAGTGGCCCTGGAACTGGCTGCTGTGCGGCGTGGCCGTGGTGGGGGGCGGATACTTCATCGGCTATCTGTGGAGCGCCGGGCTGGCGGCTCTCTTCCTCTGGTGGCAAAAAAAGCGGCATCCCGGCCGAGCGCCCCAGGGGGGCTACTGCCTGGACCGGACCCGGAAGCGGCTGGCCCGGCTGTTCTGGGCGCTGCTCTATCTGATCTTCGCCCTGGCAGGCGGCGTGTGCTTCTATGTGCAGATGCAGGAGGACCGGTCGGGCTGGGAGCTGGCGGACTGGGCCTTTACGGTCTTTTCCGCGGTCCTGTGCCTGGGCGGCGCGGTCCTGTGCGCGGCCGAGACCTATATGGACCTGCGGGACGCCTTCTTCCCAGCCAGGAGCCGACTGGCCCGGTCGATCCGCGCCCAGCTGCCCTACCCCGACGAGGCCCCGGAGACGGCCCAGCTCTTCGCCATGGTGGACCGGGATATCGAGGCCAACGGCCAGTGGTTCGACCGGGTGGCCATCGGCCGGGAGTGGGTCCTGGGAGACGATGTCACCGCGATCTCCCGGATCCGGGGGGTCTTCCCCCGGGACGAGATCAAGGTGCGGTATACCAACGGCCGGCGGCAGTCCGCCCGGATCGTGGAGCTGTACATCGTGGACGACCGCCGGCAGGTCCAGGTCACCGGGATGCGCAGCCCCAGCGAGCTCCAGATGGCGGTGACCTGCCTGCGCCTGCGGGCCCCCTGGGCCTATTTCGGGGAGCACGGGGGATATCACGACTTCGTCAGCCAGTCGGAGGAGGGCTGGCAGGACATGGAGCGCTATGTCCGCCGCCACCGGGAGGAGCTGGAGGCGGAGCGATAAAAAATGCCCGCACCTTAACGCGGGCAGCGGAACATATGGATAAAAGGAGCAGATCTGTGATGAGCAAGTATTTCAGCGACGCGGTGGATCAGGCCATCGAGGCCATCTATTACACCTATGACCGGGAGAAGGCCGCCGCCGCGGTCCAGCCCCTGGCCGACGCAGCCAACGCCGGCGACGGCGACGCGGCCTACATCCTGTCCCGGTGCGTCTCCGGGCCCCAGTACAGCTGGAAGTACCACCCCTTCCAGGCAAATGACGAGGCGGCAGAGCACCTGGTCCGCCAGAGCATCCTCCAGGGCAGCGCCATGGGGGTGCTGGGGGCCATGCGGTGCGGGCTGTTCAGCCCGGAGATGGAGGAGGCCATGAGGGCCCACTACCCCACCCTCAGACACGCTTGGGAGGCGGTGTATGAGAAGGCGGAGGCGGGCTGTCTCTTTGCCATGAACATGATCGGCAACACCTATTTCTGGCTGGATATCGTCCGGATCGAGGGCAAGGGGCCCGAGGACTTCCCCAGCAAGGAGGCCTTCGGCCAGTACCTGCGGGAGAGCGAGCTGAAGTGCATCCCCTGGTTCCAGCGGGCTTTCGAGGGGGGCATGGGCTTCGCCGGACAGAATCTGTACAACCTGTATGACGACGGGGACGACGGCACCTTCGAGCCGGACAAGATCAAGGCCCTGGCCGTCGCCCGTCTGGGCGCGGAAAAGGGCTATCCCAACTGGCAGGAGCGGTATGCCAACGCCATCGCCAAGGAGGAGGGCCGGGCCCAGGAGGCCCTGGACCTGTACTTCGCCGCCGCCAAGCAGGGCCAGCTGTCCAGCTGGTTCTACATCGGCAGGGCCTTCCAGGAGGGCAAGCTGGTGCCCAAGGACTGCGTCCAGGCCATGAAGTGCTATGAGCTGGGCCTCCAGGATCCAGGCCAGGTGGGCTGTGCCAACCGGGCGGGAGAGCTGCTCTTCCTGGGCAAGGACGGCGTCCGCCAGGACTACGGCCGGGCGGTCCAGCTCTTCGAGCAGGCCCGGGCCTATGAGAACACCTGGGGCAACGATATGCTGGGCATCTGCTATCTCTTCGGCTACGGCTGTCAGCGGGACCCCGCCCGGGCCCTGATGCTCTTCCAGGAGGTGGACTATACCTCTGACCTGAAGAATTACGGTCTGGGCATCATCTACACCGAGGGGCTGGGGGTCCCCGCCGACATCAAGAAGGGGGTGGAGCGCCTCCAAAAGGCCCCCGACTATGCCCCCGCCCAGGAGGCCCTGCTGAGGTTCAAGAAGAACCTCTTCGGCAAGTGGGTGAGGCGGTGAAGGGGAAGGATCCCTCCCGCCAGGAGGACTGCTCTCCCAGAGCGGTCCGGTGATATAGTCAGCACGCTTGGAGATCGGCAAGACCGATCTTCGACCAGCGGCAGAGCCGCTGGCGGGCAAAGCCTGTGCGCTGACTATGAAGTCTGGCGCAGGCCGCTTTTCGACCACGCCAACTATATACACCAGGACGCCCTGGGACCATCGTACTGCGATGGGCCCAGGGCGTGTCATGTCAAGGGGCCGGACGGCCCTGTTTTTCTGTCCGGTACTGGCTGGGGGCCTGGCCCTTCACGGTCCGAAAGGTCTTGGCAAAATAGCTCATCTCCTGGAAACCGCAGGCGGCGGCGATGTCGGCGATCCGCTGGCCGGTGGAGGCCAGCAGCTCCGCCGCCTTTTGGATCCGCAGCTGCTTCACATACTGGATCGGGGTGGTGCCCACCATGGCCCGGAAGCACCGCAGGCACTCGCTGGCGCTCACCGCCGCGCTGCGGGCGATCCTGGCGGTGGTCAGTTCCTCTCCGTAGTGCTCCTGGATGAACTGGAGCATGGCCTTGATCCGCTCCGTGTCCCGCAGAGCTTTCTCCGAGGGGGCCTTCTGGACCGGCGGCTGATGCTGGGACAACAGGAAGATCTCCCAGGACAGCGCCTCCCGCATCCGGAACTCATACCCTGGCGGTTCCTCCGCGCAGGCCCTCCAGGCCCTCTCCACCGCCTGGAGGGCCTCCCGCTCCCAGGGGACGGTCTGAGAGAAGCAGATACACTGGCGGCAGGGGTCGGAAAGGAGGGGCTGGAGATAGCTCTGCCAGAAGATACTGTCCATACTGCCCCCGACCAGCCGGGGGTGGAAGATCGTAGCATGGAGGCGGCACGCCCCGGGCCGGGCGGGCCAGATCCTGTGGAGGGCCCCTGCGTTGATGAAGAAGCCGTCTCCCTGCTCCACGAGGTGTTCCACGCCTCCCACAGAGAGGATCGCGGCCCCCGCCTCCACTACGGTGGTCTCGACCTCGTCGTGCCAATGCCAAGGGACCTCCTCCCGCTCCAGGTCGTCGTGGTAGCAGGCCGCCGGGAACAGGGCCGTCCCGTGTTCCAGCAGCTCCCGCTGCTGCTCGTCTGTGGCGCCCACACATGCGCTCACTGCCATGTCATCACCATCCTGACGGTTTTGTCCTATCATCTCGCCTTTTTTCTTCTACCGCTCACGCCGTTCAACTGGTATCATCATAGCAGACTTCAAGGAGGGATGCAAGATGCTCCATTTGCTCCTGGCCGTGATCTATCTCTCATTCGTCAGTCTCGGCCTGCCTGACTCCCTGCTGGGCTCCGCCTGGCCCGCTATGTACGACCCTCTGGGGGTGCCGGTGTCCTACGCGGGGGTCGTCTCGATGATCATCGCCCTGGGCACGATCCTCTCCAGCCTGGCCAGCGACCGGCTCACCCGGCGGCTGGGGGCGGGACGGGTCACTGCGGTCAGTGTAGGGATGACTGCCCTGGCCCTGCTGGGCTTCTCTCTCAGCTCTGCCTTCTGGATGCTTTGCCTGTGGGCCGTCCCATATGGTCTGGGCGCGGGCAGTGTGGACGCGGCGCTGAACAACTATGTGGCCCTCCACTATGCCAGCCGCCACATGAGCTGGCTGCACTGCATGTGGGGACTGGGGGCCACGATCGGGCCCTACATCATGGGCCACGCCTTGACCGGGGGGCAGGGCTGGACCATGGGCTACCGGTATATCGCGCTGCTCCAGATCGGGCTGACGGCCATCCTGATCCTCAGCCTCCCCCTGTGGAAGGGCCGTTCCAGCGGAGCGGGCCCGGCGGAGGGCGCTCCCCCGCCCCTCTCCCTGGGGCAGATCCTCCGGATCCCCGGGGCCAAGACGGCTATGGCCACCTTCTTCACCTATTGCGCCCTGGAGCAGACCACCGGCCTGTGGGCCAGCAGCTACCTGGTGCTGCAGAGGGGGCTCCCGGCGGAGGCGGCGGCCCGCTGGGCCGGCCTGTTCTTCATCGGGATCACCATAGGCCGGGGGCTGAGCGGCTTCCTCACCCTCAAGCTGGATGACAGGCAGATGGTCCGCCTAGGCGAGGGGACCGCCGCCGTGGGGGTGGCTGCCCTCCTGTCCCCCCTGGGGGACCTGACCGCCCTGACCGGGCTGATCCTCATCGGGCTGGGCTGCGCCCCCATCTACCCCAGCCTGATCCATGCCACCCCCGACCACTTTGGGGCGGACCGGTCTCAGGCCGTGATCGGAGCCCAGATGGCCAGCGCATATCTGGGCATCCTATCTATGCCCCCTCTCTTCGGCCTGATCGCCGGCCGCCTCACCATCGCCCTCTTCCCCCTCTATCTCCTGGCCGCCCTGATCCTGATGACCGCTGCCCACGAGACCCTCCTGGGCCAAGTAAAGAAAGGAGCATGATGATGTTCAAGATCATGTCGATCCCCAATGCGGATAAGTTCTTCTCTGTGGTGGAGCACAGCAAAGGCAATGTGTTCCTCCGTCTGCCGGACAACTCCCAGTGCGACCTGAAGCGGGACCGCACAGCCAGGCAGCTCCTCCAGACCATGCGGCCGGGGAGAGAGGGGCTGTGTATCGCCCTTTCCGATCCCCAGGACTTCCCGGAGTTCTTCCGGTTCATGATGGAGGCGGACGATGCGTGAATCTCTTCTGACTGCCGACTATCATGTCCACACCGACTTCAGCGACGACTCACAGGCTCCCATGGACGCGGTGGTCCGCCGGGCCCTGGAGCTGGGGCTGGACGAGATCTGCTTCACTGAGCATGTGGACCACGGGATCAAGACGGTGACCAACTGCTGCTATCCCGCCTATTTCCAGGAGCTGGAGCGGATGCGGGAGCGGTATGGGGACAGGATCGTCATCCGGATGGGGATCGAGTTCGGTGTCCAGATGGAGACGGTGCCCCAGTACCAGGAGGACTTCCGCCGCTGGCCCTTCGACTTCGTGATCCTCAGCAACCACCAGGTGGGTGGGAAGGAGTTCTGGAACGGCCAGTTCCAGGAGGGGAAGACCCAGGAGCAGTTCCACACCGCCTATTACGAGGCGATCCTCCAGGTCATGGAGGGGTTCCAGGACTACAGCATCCTGGGCCACCTGGATATGATCAAGCGGTACGACCCCCATGGGCCCTACCCAGACGAGAAGATCCTGCCCATCGTGGAGGAGATCCTCCGCCGGGCCATCCGGGACGGCAAGGGGATCGAGGTGAACACCTCCTCCTTCCGCTATGGCCTCCCGGATCTGACCCCCTCGGAGCGGATCCTGGAGCTGTACCACGACCTGGGGGGCCGGGTCCTCACCCTGGGCTCCGACGCCCACGATGCCTCCCACCTGGCCGACCACTTCCCAGAGATCCGGGAGATCCTCCGGGAGATCGGCTTCCGGGAGCTCTGCACCTTCGAGAGGATGCGCCCCATCTTCCATCCCCTGTGATCCCTCTGGACAGCTCCCCCTCACATGTGGTAAGATAGGGACAGTATCATGAGAGAAGGGAGAATCTTTATGCACATCGAACGGATCTGCCTGCTGTATCTCAGCCCCACCGGGGGCACCGAGAGGATCGGCCGGGCAGTGGCGGAGGCGCTGGGCCGGGGTCTGGACCTGCCGGTGGAGGCGGTCCCCTTCACCACCCCGAAGGACCGGGAGGAGGAGCGGCGCTTCGGCCCCCGGGACCTGCTGGTGATGGCCTCCCCGGTGTATGCCGGCCGCCTGCCAAACAAGCTGATGCCCGAATACAAGGCCAAGATCTTCGGGGAGGGGACCGCCGCCGTCCCGATCTGCGTCTTCGGCAACCGCAGCCCCGACGAGGCCCTGCGGGAGCTGGTCCTGCTGCTGGAGGGCAACGGGTTCCAGATCGCCGCCGGGGCCGCTTTCCCCGGCCGCCACGCCTTCTCCGACCAGGTGGGCGCCGGCCGGCCCGACGAGGCCGACCTGGCCCAGATCCAGGACTTCGCCGCCCGGACGGCTCAAAAGCTCTCTGGCGAGGTCCTGCCCCCTCTGGAGATGGACCGCAGCGAGATCGGGCCCTATTACATCCCCCTGAAGGAGGACATGTCCCCCGCCAAGTTCCTGAAGGCCAAGCCCCTCACCGACGGGGCCAAGTGCCTGCACTGCGGCCTGTGCGCCCGGTCCTGTCCCGTGGGCAGCATCGACGGAGAGACCATGGAGGCGGCGGGGCTGTGCATCAAGTGCCAGGCCTGTGTCCGCCGCTGTCCTGTCCACGCCAAATATTTCGAGGATCCCGACTTCCTCTCCCACGTGGCCATGCTGGAACAGAACTATGCCCGCCGGGCGGAGGCCCAGATCCTGATCTGAGGGCCGATCCGGCGGAAAAGGGCCGCCCCATATGGGGCGGCCCTTGTGATTCGCGGTCATCTCAGGCCCTTGGACATCCCCAGAGAGATGATCATAGCCTGCTCGATGCTGGCGTTCCCCTGGGGGGCGAAGCTGCCGCCCCAGCCGTTGATGATCCTTTTGCCGGACATGAAGGCCACGGCGTCCCGAGCCCAGCCGGAGATCTGGCCGTCGTCCTGGAAGCTGGTGGACTCCACAGCGGGGATCTCCCCGCCCAGCTTGGTATACACCCGGGAGAGCATGGAGGCGGCCTGCTCCCGGGTCACCAGGGCGTCAGGGGCGAAGGCGCCGCCGCCGATCCCGTTGACGAAGCCCAGCTCCGCCGCCTGGAGGATCACGGGGTCGGTGGTGTCGGTGAAGGCGGAGCCGGAGGGAGCGGGAGCTTTCTCGCCGCTCATGGCCTCATAAAGCTTGACCGCCGCCGCCGCGAACTGGCCTCGGGTGATCTCCACCCGGTAGTCGCTCCCCAGCCCCTGGGGGACCAGGTCCTGGGCCAGGGCCTCATCCACCTGGGCCTGGGCCCACTTGCTCACCTGAGCGCCGTCCTGGGCATAGACGGGGGCCTCTGTGACCTGGAAAGCATAGCTTTTGGACGCGCCGTTGCTGAAGGTGACGGTGAGGGAGTGATCCCCGCCGGCCAGGGCGCTCACATCCAGGGAGGCGGCGTAGGGGTAGTCGGTGCAGGTGGCGAAGATCTGGCCGTCCACCGACCAGACGGCGCTGAGCTTGTCGGGGGAATAGGTGTAAGCGGCCAGGTCCATGGTCCCCTCCCACTTGCCGGTGTAGGCGGAGAGTTTGGTGTAGTAGGCGCCGGTGTCCCGGTAGTCGTGGACATAGACCGGGCTGGAGGCCACGGCCTGGCGGTAGGCCGAGGTGACCACGCTGTTGTCATAGAAGGTGTAATCCACGCTGCTCCAGTCGTTGCCGTAGTCAGAGCTGATGATGCACTTGATCTCTGGGTAGACCATGGGCAGGAAGGAATAGGCCTTCTGCATCCGCTCGGCGGCCCATGAAGAGTTGTCCTGACCGCTGAACTGGTTGCTGGAGCCCCCCTCGGTGAGGATGACGGGCTTGTTGTGCAGCCGGGAGAGATTCACTGTCTGCTGGACGTTGAGCATGGCGTCGCCATAGACCCCCACGCCGTAGAACTCGTCCCGGGCGGTGTCGCCGCTGTGGTGATAGCGGTCGTAGTACAGGGAGGTGCCGATCCAGTCCACATATTGGTCGCCGGGATAGAAGGTATCCATGTCCTGCCGGTTCCCTCCGCTGTAGTTGGGGGAAAAGACCATGGCCACCCGAGGGGCCCGGCTGCGGCCGATGTCCACGATGTGGCGGTAGGCGGCGATGAACTCTGCCGGGGTGGTCTGGGCCCCCCAGACGTTCATCTCTCCGCCGATCCGGATGAACACCGGGCAGTTCAGGCCGTTGAGATGGTCGAAGAGCTCGATCAGCTTGGAATCATAAGCCCCGCTGGTGACCAGGGCGCAGTCGGTCCCCTCCTGGTTGAAGTTATAGTAGAGCAGGAAGGCCCGGGTCCCGTCCTCCAGAGCGGGACCGTAGAGATAGGACCAGTGGGCCATCGAGTAGGCGTCGGTGGTGCCGGAGTAGAAGGAGACCGCGGATTCCCCCTCCATCTGGCCCTGATTCACCAGGCCGTAGCTGCCGTCGCTCTTGGTGCCGCCCAAGGTGGTGCGGCCGTACCACACGC
>RAYO01000048.1 GCA_003612335.1 bacterium 1xD42-67 | reverse complement strand
CTCCTTTTGGCTCGTGCATGGCGCCGTGATAGGGGTAGTCGCTCCCCGGCGTCTGGGTCACGGTGTAGATCTCGGTGCGGGCGTCCAGATCCTTATAGGCGGTCCTTATGGTGGTGGTGCTCTCATCGGCCAGGACCGGGGCCGTCAGCCCCAGGCATACTGCCAGGGCCAGGGCGAGGGACAGGGCGCTTCTCTTCATATTGTGTTCTCCTTTCTCAGCCCCCTCCAGAGGGCAGATCTGCCTCCTATCATACCATCTCCCGCCGGAACTTGCAATATGCTGGCGGCATCGTTCCGGGACCGGTCTCCCCTCCTATGACAGGGGACAGAAAAAAGCGGGACGGCGCGCCGTCCCGCTTTTGAAAGGGGTCATTTGATGGGCAGTCCCGCCTCTTTCCGGGCCTTGATCTCCCGGAGGGCGTCCTTATAGGACAGGTTGACACGGCCCTTCTCGTCGATCTCGGTGACCTTGACCCAGATCATATCGCCGATGTTGACCACGTCCTCCACCTTCTCCACCCGGCGCTCGGCCAGCTTGGAGATGTGGACCATGCCGTCCTTGCCAGGGGCCAGCTCCACGAAGGCGCCGAACTGGAGGATGCGCACCACCTTGCCGTAGTACAGCTCGCCCACCTGGGGGACGAAGACGATGGTCTCGATCATCTTCTTGGCGGCGTCGCAGGAGGCGGCGTCAGGGGAGGCGATGTGGATGGTGCCGTCGTCCTCGATGTCGATCTGGGCGCCGGACTCGGCGGTGATCTTCTGGATCACAGAGCCGCCCTTGCCGATGACCTCCCGGATCTTGTCCGGGTCGATCTTCATGGAGATCATCTTGGGGGCCCACTTGCACACCTCGGGGCGGGGGGCGGAGATGCAGGGCAGCATCACCTCGTCCAGGATGGCGAAGCGGGCGTCCCGGGTGATGTCCAGGGCCTCCTTGATGATCTCATGGGTGAGGCCGTCGTTCTTCAGGTCCATCTGGATGGCGGTGATGCCCGACTTGGTGCCCGCCACCTTGAAGTCCATCTCGCCGTGGAAGTCCTCCACGCCCTGGATGTCGATGAAGGTAGTGAAGCCGCCCTCATCGTCCTGGATCAGGCCGCAGGAGATGCCGGCCACCGGGGCCTTGATGGGCACGCCGGCGTCCATGAGAGCCAGGGTGGAGCCGCAGATAGAGCCCTGGGAGGTGGAGCCGTTGGAGGACAGCACCTCGCTGACCACCCGGATGGCGTAGGGGAACTCCTCCTCAGAGGGGAGCACCGGGGCCAGGGCCCGTTCGGCCAGGAAGCCGTGGCCATACTCCCGGCGGTTGGTGGACCGGGGGGCCCGGGCCTCGCCCACGGAGTAGGGGGGGAAGTTGTAGTGGTGCATATACCGCTTCTCGGTCTCCTCCCAGATGGTGTCCAGCTTCTGGGAGGCGGCCAGGGTGTTCAGGGTACACACGGAGAGCACCTGGGTCTGTCCCCGGGTGAAGAGGCCGGAGCCGTGGACCCGGGGCAGCACGCCCACCTCGGCGGCCAGGGGCCGGATCTCGTTCTGGGCACGGCCGTCTACCCGGTGGCCCTCCAGCAGCCAAGCCTTGACGATCTTCTTCTGGAACTTATAGGTGAACTCCTCCAGGTACTGGTCCATATCCGGATAGTCCTCCAGATACTTCTCGTGCCAGTGGTCGATCATGGCGTTCCAGCGCTGCTCCCGGACGGTCTTGTCGTCGGTGTCCATGGCGGCCTTGGCCTCGTCCATGAACTCGTCCACGATCTTGTCGAAGAGCTCCTGATCGAACTGGGCGTGATCGTACTCCATCTTGGGCTTGCCGATCTCACAGACGATCTGGTCGATGAAGTCGATCTGCTTGCGGATCTCCTCGTGGGCCTTGACGATGCCGGCGTACATGATCTCGTCGGGGATCTCGTCGGCCCCGGCCTCGATCATCACCACCTTCTCCCGGGTGGCGGCCACGGTCACGTCCATGCGGCTGGTCCTGCGTTGCTCCTGGGTGGGATCGAGGACGATCTGTCCGTCGCAGAAGCCCACCTCCAGGCAGCCGATGGGGCCGGCGAAGGGGATCTCACTATAGCTCACGCAGGCGGAGGCGCCGATCATGGCGGCCACCTCGGGGGAGCAGTCGTAGTCCACGCTCATGACGGTGCACTGGATACACACGTCGTTGCGGAAGTCGTAGGGGAACAGGGGGCGCATGGGCCGGTCGATGAGGCGGCTGGCCAGCACGGCGGGCAGAGAGGGCCGGCCTTCCCGGCGCATGAAGGAGCCGGGGATGCGGCCCACGGCGTACAGCTTCTCCTCAAACTCCACGCTCAGGGGGAAGAAGTCGATGCCGTCCCGGGGGCGGGGGGAGACGGTGACGGCCACGTGGACGGTGGTCTCGCCGTACTTCACCAGGGCGGAAGCGGAGGCCAGCTCGGCCATCTTGCCCACCTCGATGGTGAGAGGACGGCCGCACAGGTCCATGGTCCAGCTCTTGAACTTGGGGAACTGCTTGTGCTTGATGATCGTTGACATGTCGATTCTCCTTTTCGTTGGTGTCCCCGGAGAGCTCACTGCCCTTTAGCACTTGAATACGGGAACGATACGCCCATGTTGTCACGCCTCGCCTGTTCGCGTCGCTCCCCCTTCCCTTCGACTCGGGACACAAACAGCCGGGCCTTTGGTCCTGCTTGGTCTGTATCTCTCGCTCCGGTCCAGGCTCGCTGC
Organism: bacterium 1xD42-67; assembly: GCA_003612335.1. Classification (GTDB taxonomy): domain Bacteria; phylum Bacillota; class Clostridia; order Oscillospirales; family Oscillospiraceae; genus Lawsonibacter. The sequence goes on along the minus strand of RAYO01000048.1, from coordinate 11,410 downwards.
TCACGACGGCTCGGGCGCTTCGCTGCCATATTCAACTGCTAAAAGACCAGCAAATACGCCGGGGTATATGCGAACATAGGGCGGTGCGCCAGACGCGCCGCCCTATGAAACACGATCTTACTTACGGATGCCCAGCTTGGCGATGATGGCGCGGTAGCGCTCGATATCCTTGGCCATCAGGTAATCCAGCAGCTTGCGGCGCTTACCGATCATCTTATACAGGCCGCGGCGGCTGTGGTTGTCGTGGATGTGGACCTTCAGATGCGCGGTCAGCTCGTTGATTCGGGCAGTGAGGATGGCGATCTGGACCTCGGGGGAACCAGTATCGGTCTCGTGGGTGCGGTTGGCCTCGATGACGGCCGTTTTCTCGTCCTTACGGATCATGGGGATCTTCCACCTTTCATAATGTCCTCTCCAAGGGCTGGGCAGCGGGCGGGTGCCGCCCCGCGCACCTGCGCGGGCTGTGTCCCGGCAGCCAAGCGATGGATGGCGCACGTGATGTGCCCAGTCAATATATCATAATTTTCCCGGGATGTAAAGGAAAAAGTCTGGTCCGGCGGAAAAATTTTTCATGCCCGGTCCCGGCGCCTCCGGCGGAGCCCCCGGGAGGGCTGGGACGGCCTGCACTCCCCCGCTCAAAATGGGCTCTGGTGCGGGTCTCTTTGGTTCTGCTTCTGAAAGAATTGGACCTGATTCTGTACCGCATCCTGCTGGTCGCGATACAGGGTGCGGAACATTTCGATCAGCTCCCGCTCTGCTCCATCCAGCCTCATCGGCAGGGCTGGGTCATCTGTGGCCCCTGTCAGATAGTCCACACTGACATTGAAGATCTTTGCGAGCTTGACGATCATCTCGATCGGCATTTGGCTGCGTCCTGTCAAGCAGTTGCTCATGACCGAATCGGTGACACCCAATTCTTTCGCCAGAGCTTTTTGCTTTAGGTCATGGTCCGTGATCCACGCTCTCAACCGCTCACGATAGTGCATACTGACACCTCTTTTAGGTACAGTATGCAAAAAGTTTATACTAATTTTTTGTTTTTAGCAATCTCCGATAATTATTTTTCGATATACAAAATTCGACATAGCATTTTAGCAATATATGCTATTATAGACCTGCGAACAAAAAAGAGCGCCGCGTGAGCGGCGCTCCTGAGGAGGGGGGACGGGATCACTTATGATCCACGGAATACATGTGCTTGATGAGCTCCAGCACCTTGTTGGAGTAGCCGATCTCGTTGTCGTACCAGGACACGACCTTGACAAAGGTATCGGTCAGGGCGATGCCGGCGTCGGCGTCGAAGATGGAGGTGCGGGGGTCGCCCAGGAAGTCGGAAGACACGACGGCCTCGTCGGTGTAGCCCAGGATGCCCTTCAGCTCGCCCTCGGAGGCGGCCTTCATGGCGGCGCAGATCTCCTCATACTTGGCGGGCTTGGCCAGGTTGACGGTCAGGTCCACCACGGACACGTCCAGGGTGGGCACCCGCATGGACATACCGGTCAGCTTGCCGTTCAGCTCGGGGATGACCTTGCCCACGGCCTTGGCGGCGCCGGTGGAGGAGGGGATGATGTTGCCGGAGGCGGCGCGGCCGCCGCGCCAGTCCTTCAGGGAGGGGCCGTCGACGGTCTTCTGGGTGGCGGTGGTGGAGTGGACGGTGGTCATCAGGCCGTCAGTGATGCCCCAGTTGTCGTTGAGGACCTTGGCGATGGGGGCCAGGCAGTTGGTGGTGCAGGAGGCGTTGGACACGAAATCCATGTCAGAGGTGTACTTGTCCAGGTTGACGCCGCACACGAACATGGGGGTGCTGTCCTTGGAGGGGGCGGACATGACGACCTTCTTGGCGCCGGCGTCCAGGTGGCCCTGGGCCTTCTCCTGGGTCAGGAACAGACCGGTGGACTCCACCACATACTCAGCGCCCAGCTTGGCCCAGGGCAGATCGGCGGGATCGCGCTCAGCGGAGATGGGGATCTCCTTGCCGTTGACGACGATGGCGTTCTCAGTGCTGCCGATCTCGGCGGCGCACTGGCCGTGCATAGTATCATACTTCAGCATATAAGCAAGGTAATCAGCGGGGCACAGATCGTTGATGCCGACGATCTCGATCTCGGGGTGATTCAGGCTGGCGCGGAACACCATGCGGCCGATGCGGCCAAAACCATTGATGCCAACTTTGATGCTCATATGAATTGCTCCTTTTTTATCAAATATCCGCAGCTGCTCTGCGGCACTGGTAGCATCCCATATTATACCCTGTTCCGCTCCCTTTTCCTAGTGTGTTTTTTCATAGTTTTCTAAAAAAAATCGTCTGTAAATTTGCCATGAGGCAAGGAAGATAGGGCATTCGGGCAAAGGGGGCCGCGTTTTTTCGACGAGATCCGACATTTTCTATTGTAGCGGCTGGGATATTTTGATATACTGTAGGCCGTACTATGCCCGCGCCCGCCGGCGCAACCTAGAGGAGAGACAGATAGATTTGCCAGACCGGCCGGTGTCTCCGGCCAGGAGGGACCTTTGATATGCTTGATTCGATACGATCCCTGCTGGACACCTTCCCCGAGGGGGTGGTCCAGGCGCGGGAGGGCGCGGTCCTGGAGGCCAACGCCATGGCCCGGCACTATCTGCCCCTCCTGGTGCCGGGGGCCCCGGTCCCGGAGCAGCTGGTCCTGCCCCAGGCGGGCGCCATGGGGGCGGGGACCTTCTCCGCCGGTCCGGCCCGCTACACCTACAGCTGCACCAGCACCGGCGGCGAGGAACTGATCCTCTTCCGCCCCGCCCCTCAGACCGCCCTCACCGGCCGGCAGATGGACGGGACGCTGTATCAGCTGCGCGCCCTGCTGGGGGAGATCCTGGCCGAGGTGGGCCCCGCCACCGCTTCGCCCCAGGAGCCGGTGGACGCCGGGGCCTTTGCCAAGAGCTTCCACCGGCTGTTCCGCCTGGTGGGCAACTTGGAGTATCTCCAGGAGGCGGCGGAGGGAGACGGCCTCCTCTTCCGGACCGTCACCATGGACCTGGAGGATCTGTGCCGTCAGACGGTGGCCCAGGCCAGGCCCCTGCTCCAGGAGGCGGGGATCGCCCTGGAGCTGGAGAGCACGGGCCGCAGCCTGCTGATCCCCGGCGACCCAGAGCTGCTCCGGCGGCTGCTGCTGGGCCTGATCGCCAACGCCGCCCAGGCCACCGGCGAGGGGCGGATCACCCTGGCCCTGCGCCGCCGGGGGGAACGGGCCCTGACCGCCCTGTCTGACAATGGGCCCCTGCCCGACCAGCGCAGGCTGGCCGCCCTGTTCCAGGAGGGCCGGGGACAGGACCTGCCCCTCCCCGGCCAGGGGGCGGGGCTGGGGCTGACCATCGCCCGGCACATCGTCTCCCTCCACGGGGGGACCATGCTCACCGAGTGGGGCCGGTCGGCCCCCAGTGTGGTGATCTCCCTGCCCACCGGCCCCCTGGACGGCCGGACCAGGGTCCGCGCGCCCGCCGTCCACCGGGACGGGGGGCTGGATCCTGTGCTGGTGGAGCTGTCCGACGTCCTCCCAGCCGCGCTCTTCGGGATGGAGCCCATGGACTGATCAGTCCTCCTCCTGGGCGGACAGATAGGCCTCCATCACCTGGACCACCAGGGCAGACACGCTCTTCTTCTCCTGCCTGGCCCGGGCGGTCAGCCGCTCCTTCAGGTCCTTGGTCACCCGGATGCCCAGCTGGGCGTCGATCTTAGGCACAGCGATCACTCCTTTCGCCCCCATCATACAGCAAGGAGCCAGATCTGTCTATCCCGTTCCTCGTCCGCAGACGGGAGAGCCTCCCTTTCCGAAGGGAGGCTTTTTGGCGCACCGAGAAAAAGGACGCCGGTCCCGGCGTCTTTGATAGAGTGGAGGATCTCTGAAAGATTTGACAATAGATGCTTCGGCAGAGTAGAATGAGAGCGCCCCTCGGCCGGAGGGGACGGCAAGACAGCGCTGCTGCAGTTTGGCGGCCGGCCCGCCGCTTGGACCTCTGCGGGGATCCCGGCAGGGGGAGGCGGTGCGGATCGGGGGATGGCCGCCCGAGGAAAGAGGAGGACGCCAATGAGATACGATGTTTTGAGCAGATACCGCACCGAGCTGATGGGAGCGGCGATCGGCTGGGTGATGCTGTTCCACTCCTTCGACCTGGACCTGGGCCACTGGGCCATCAACTGGCTCCGGGCGGCGGGGTTCGGCGGGGTGGACATCTTCATCGTCCTGTCCTCCATGGGGCTGGTGATGTCCCTGGCCCGGCGGGAGCAGGACTACAGCTCCTTCATGGCCCGGCGGGCCAGCCGGGTCCTGCCCGCCTATTATATCGTGATGGTGCCCTACACCATCTTCTTTATCCTCTGCTATCAGGCCCCCTGGAGCGCCCTGATCTGGAACTGCCTGCTGCTCTACTACTGGGTGCGGCCCGTTGGAGCCTTCAACTGGTATGTGGCCGGGTCCATGACCTTCTACGCCGTCACCCCCATGTGCTTCCGGCTGATGCGGCGGAGCAGACACCGGGAGCTGGCGACGGCGGCGGGGGCCCTGGCCGGACTGGCGGCGTGCCAGGTGCTGATGCACGACGGCTACTGGAACATGCTGGACGTGATGTATCGGGTCCCCGTCTTCTTCCTGGGCCTCCTCCTGGGCTTCTACGTGTTGGAGGACCGGAAGATCGGCCTGTGGGACGCCCTGTTCTGGTGGGGCTGGGCGGGCCTGGGGGCGGTCTATCTCTGGGCCATGGGCCGGGTCCAGGGGCCCGTCTTCCTCCCCCTGTGCCACCTGTTCTTCTTCACCACTGTCCCCCTGTGCCTGGCCCTGTGCTGGCTCTTCCAGCACCTGCCCCTGGACTGGCTGAGGTGCCCCCTGCGCCTGCTGGGGACCTACAGTCTGGAGATCTATCTGCTCAACATCAGCCTGTTCGCCGAGGTCTCCCTGCTCCGCCGCCTCGTCTCCTTCGGTCCCAGCAACCGGCTGTATTACCTGCTGTCCTATGCTGCCAACATCGCCCTGGCAGTCCTCCTCCACCGGCTGGCGGAGGGGCTCCGCCAGGTCTGGAGCGGGAAAAAGGAGACGGCCTGAGCCGTCTCCTCTTCGATTCAGCGGGACCTGAGCCGGTCCTCCAGCACGCGGCCCGCCACCGCCCCCAGCAGCAGGATGTTCCCGCACAGATAGAGCCACGCCAGCAGGATGATCAGCGAGGCCAAAGAGCCGTAGACCAGGGCGTATCGGGAGGACATCCCGATGAACCAGGAAAAGAGCACCGACGCGGCCACGATCGCCAGGGCGGCCCCCAGGGAAGACAGGGCCATCACCGGCCTCCGGACCGCCCCTCTGGGGGTCCCTGCCCGATAGACGATGAGGATCAGCAGCAGCACGAAGCAGAACAGCAGCAGATAGCGCATCCACTGCCACAGGCTGGACAGCGGTCCGATCAGCTCCGCCAGCCGGGGGGGCAGCGCCTGCCGCAGCCACCAGAAGAACCACTCTCCGGTGAAGATCACCACCACGGACAGATAGACCGTGACCAGGAAGAGGGCGGACAGGGCCACGCTCACCAGCACCCGCCGCAGGACGGGGACCTCCTCCGCCCTGTGGATCTCGTCCAGAGTGGCCAGCAGGGTGCGCAGCCCCGCCGAGGCGGAGATCAGGATGGTGATCAGGCTGGCCATCAGCAGGGCGTCGGACTGGCTCCCAGAGACATAGCCCAGATAGTCCTCCAGGACGGCCAGCACCCCCGGGGGGACCACCTGGTCCAGAGAGCGGAGCATGACCTCCAGGTCCAGGTGGAACAGGCCGATGAAGTAGTTGACGCACACCAGCAGAGGGAAGAGGGTGAGCACCAGGAAATAGGACAGGGCCGCCGCCGACCGGGCCACCCCCGCCTGACCATAGAGATCCGCCGCCTCCAACAGGAAGGACACCGGGGGCAGAGAGAGGAATCGTTTCATGGCACGGCCTCCTGACACTATAGGAAAAGGCTCCCTCTGGGGAAGGGGGCTCTCCCCGATCATATAGTCATCACGCTTGAAGATCGGCAAGACCGATCTTCGACCATCGGCAGAGCCGCTGGCGGGCAAAGCCCGTGCGCTGACCATGAAGTCTGGCACAGGCCGCTTTGCGGCCACGCCAACTATACCACATCCTCCTGTCGAAAGGGATACGAAAAAAGCCGTCTGCGATACAGACGGCTTTCCGTACGATCCACGATCAGGCCAGCTTGTTCAGCTTGATGGTCATCTTGCTCTTCTTGTTCGCGGCATTGTTCCGGTGCAGCAGGCCCCGGGCGACGGCCTTGTCCACCGCCGTGACGGCCGCCTTGTAGGCGATATCGGCCTCGCTGCGGTCGCCTTCCGCCACCGCCGCCTCGAACTTCTTGATATCGGTCTTCAGGGCAGACCGTGCAGCCTTGTTCCGCATGGCCTTGGCCTGGGAGACCAGCACGCGCTTCTTAGCAGACTTGATATTCGGCAAACCAAACACCTCCTCCGATCTTCGTCCTCGATTCAGGCATGACATGCCTGTGCAGATTTGTATTGTACCATCGGCGCGAGAAAAAATCAACTGTTTTTTTCGCTTTTTTTCTGCTCCCAGGATATTTTTTCCCAAACCGTGAAAAATAGTCGGGACAGGAAGAGCCTTCCACAACATCTTGCGCAGAGGAGGAACGATCATGCGGATGCGGAGGACCGATCTGGCCCTGGAGGCCCGGGAGCTGTGGCAGGAGCAGCGGGGGGAGATGGACGCCCTGCCCGGGGTGGAGGCCCACAAGCGCCTGCGGGAAGGGATCGAGGTGGACACCGTCCGGGTGCTGGACGGCCGGGGGGAGCAGGCCCTGGGCAAGCCCCGGGGGAACTATGTCACCCTCGCCCTGGAGGGGCTGGCCCGCAGAGAGGACGACATCTTCCGCCGGGCGGTCCATGCGGTGGCGGCGGAGCTGGGCGGATTGCTCCAAGAGGTGCCGGAGGATGGGCTGGTCCTGGTGGCCGGGCTGGGCAACCGGGCCATCACCCCCGACGCCGTGGGCCCCAAGGTCCGTCAGAACACCCTGGTCACCCGCCACCTGGTGCGCCAGATGCCGGAGCACTTCGGCCACCTGCGGCCGGTGGCCTCGCTGGCGGCGGAGGTGCTGGGCAACACCGGGATGGAGAGCGGCGAGGTCCTGCGGGCGGTGTGCGGCCAGATCCGGCCCGCCTGCGTGGTGGCGGTGGACGCCCTGGCCTCCCGCTCTCTGGCCCGGCTGTGCAGGACGGTGCAGCTCACAGACACGGGGATCGTCCCCGGCTCCGGGGTGGGCAACCACCGCATGGGCCTCACCCAGGACGCCCTGGGGGCCCCCGTCATCGCTGTGGGGGTGCCCACCGTGGTGGATGGGGCCACCCTGGCCGCCGACCTGCTGGGCACCGACGACCTGCCCGACCTGGGGGAGGGCCGGGATCTGATGGTCACCCCCAAGGACATCGACAGCCAGGTAGAGGATCTGTCCAAGGTCATCGGGTACGGGATCAGCATGGCCCTCCAGCCGGGGATCACGGTGGAGGAGCTGGATCTCCTGCTGAGCTGAGAGATGGCTGGGATATTTGGGACGGATTCGGGCAAGACTAGAGGAAAACACTGGAAAAGGATGTGGTCATGTATGGTAAAGGGCATCACCCGGCAGGTGATCCTGGTGAAGTCTCCGGACCCCCGGCTGTTCGAGGAAGCGATCTTCATCGTCAAGGAGGAGGCCCTGGCCCGGGAGGGGGTGACGGCCGACCGGGTGCTGCGGGAGGCCCGGCAGGCCGCCGACAGCTATCTGAAGCAGGGCCGGGCCTGGGACCGGCGGCTGGAACGGATCCCCGCCCCCGCCTGGGGGGCCCTGGGCGCGGCCCTAGCCTCGGTGGGCTGGGCGGTGTGGCTCTTTTTGCTGTGACCCCTCCCTCCTGTCTTGCATAGGATGGGACGAGAGGGCCGGGAGCCGGCCCCCTCCCGCCGGCCCCAAAGCGGCAGCGGATCGCGGACTTCTTCTTTTCCTCCTTAAATGATGACGGCTGGCGGCCCGGTGGGATCCCACCGGGCCGCTCTGTGTCTGGTCTCCGGCCAGGGGAGACGGTCCCCGCCTGCCGGTCCAGGGGATCAGGCGTTCCTGGCCATACGGCGGCAAGCCAGGGCGGTGGCCAGGAAGTAGCCGCCATAGACCACCAGGATGACCCCGGCGGTGATGAGGGAGCTGGCGGCGCTGTCCACCTTGCCCACGGAGAAGATGATGTCGTTGGCGGCCTTCATGCCCACGGCGGAGTGGACCAGGGCCAAGACCAAGGGCAGGAGGAAGGCCAGGGCCACCTGCTGGGTGGCGGACCGTTTCAGCTGCTTCTCCTCCGCCCCCAAACGGCGGAGGATGGCGTACCGCCGGGTGTTGTCCGCCCCCTGGCTCAGCTGCTGGAGGGCCAGCACCGCCGCCGCGGCCAGGAGGAAGGTGAAGCCCAGATACAGCCCCAGGAAGAGGGCCAGGATCTTGCTGCCCATCATGTCGGCGTAGATGGACAGCCGGGTCTCCACCCGGAGGGACAGCCGTTCGCTCAGCGGCCAGATCAGCTGGAGGAGCCGATCCTCCGTCTCCCCCTTGATCTCCCCGGCGTAGTCGGCGGACCAGACCTGACGGCGGGGCTCCAGCTGTTCGGCCATCTCGTCGGGGATGATCGTGCAGTCCAGGCCCAGATTCCCGGTGGATATTTGGCTTCCGAACACGATATATTCTGAGGGGAGGGGCCCACTGTAGGCCGGTTTGCCCTGGCGGGCCATGAGAGCGTTGTAGTCCGACACCCGGAGGGCCGTATTAGCGTTCTCATACCCGGTGACCGCCTCGTCATTGTAGTAGAACAGGGCGTCACAGCGCCAGGCCAGCGCTCCCTCCGGGTCGATGCCCCTCTCCCGGAGGAGGGCGTCGAAGTCGATGAGCTCCGTGTCCCCCGACTGGTTCTGCACCGTGATGTCGAAGGGGGCGTCTCCGTCGGTCATAGCGGTGAGGGTGGCGTTGAGGCCCAATGAACTGGCGGTGATCCCGATGGCCAGGAGCAGGAGGATGCACACCACCGTCTGGGCCAGATAGGTGGTGTGGACCTTGCCGATCCACTGGCGCAGGGTGAACACATTCAGATCTTTGAAGTACAGCCCCGGACGCCCCTGGACGAACTTCATCACGAAGCCGGAGAGGGACCGGAAGATCAGCAGGGTGCCCAGGGTCCCAAGGCCCAGCATGGGGAAACAGAGGAAGGGGACCGCGATGGCCAGAGCCATGCCGAAGAGGAGGAGGATGGCGTAAGCGGCGGCCAGACACAGGACGCCCAGGACGAATTGGAGCACCGCCACCCCCAGGGGACGGGGCCTTAGGATCTCGTTCTTCCGCTCCCCGTGGATCAGGTCGATGAGCTTGGCCCGAGACACCTGCGCCCCGCTGAAGGCCATCACCAGCAGGAAGATGATGCCGAAGTAGAGCACCGTCTTCCCCGCCGCCCGGGGGGAGAAGGTCAGGGCCAGCATCCCGGACATGTCGATCTCGAACATAGACAGGGTGAGGGCGGACATGCCGGAGCTGGCTGCCGCCCCCAGGGCCAGGCCGGCGGCCAGGGAGATCAGGCCCACCAGGCCCGTCTCCAGGAAGAGCAGGCGGGACACCTGCCCCTGGCTCAGGCCCAGGAGGAGGTAGGTGCCCAGCTCCCGCTTCCGCCGGCGGAGGAGGAAGCGGTCGGCATAGAGGATCAGGCTGGCCAGCACCGCCGCCACGAAGACGGAAAAGATGTCCATGATCATCATGATGGCCTCCACGATGGGGTTGCCGTTTTTGGCCAGGTAGACCATGGCCCCCTGGCCGTCCAGGGAGTTGAAGGTGTAGAACAGGCAGACACCGAAGGTGAGGGTGAGGAGATACACTCCATAGTCCCGGAAGGACCGGCGCACGTTGCGCAGGGCCAGCTTAGAGAACATCGGCCATCCCTCCCCCCATCTGGGCGGTCACCTGGATGATCTTCTGGAAGAAGACCTTCCGGCTGTCGCTCCCCCGGTGGAGCTCCAAAAAGAGCTTCCCGTCCTGGAGGAAGACCACCCGGCGGCAGCAGCTGGCGGTGAAGGCGTCGTGGGTGACCATGAGGATCGTGGCCCCCAGCTCACGGTTCAGCGCCTCCAGCCGGTCCAGCAGGAGCTGGGAGGACTTGGAGTCCAGGGCGCCGGTGGGCTCGTCGGCCAGCACGAGGGCCGGACGGGTGACCATGGCCCGGGCGGCGGCGCACCGCTGCTGCTGGCCCCCGGACATCTGATAGGGGTATTTGGCCAGACAGTCGGAGATCCCCAGGAGCTCCGCCATCTCCCGGACCTGCTGGTCGATCGTCCGGGCGGGGGCCCTCACGATGGCCAGGGACAGGGCGATGTTCTCATAGGCGGTGAGGGTATCCAGCAGGTTGCAGTCCTGGAAGATGAACCCCAGCCGCTCCCGGCGGAATCTGGCCAGGGCTTTCCCCTTCAGCCGGCCGATCTCCCTGCCGTCGATGACGATGGAGCCGGCGGCGGGTCGGTCGATGGTGGACACGCAGTTGAGCAGGGTGGTCTTGCCCGACCCGGAGGGGCCCATCACCCCCACGAACTCCCCTGCCTCCAGGGACAGGGACACCCCGTCCAGGGCCCGGGTCAAAGACCCGCCCTTCCCATAGACTTTTTTCAGGTCTGTCACTTGTAAGATCTCAGACATAACGATCCTCCTCGATAAGATATCAGAGGGCCCCTGCCGCCTCTGGGCGGGGCGGCTCTGTTTCAGCGGCCGGGCCCGGTCTGGACCACCGTGGCGAAGGGGCCCTGCCGGGCTCCGCTCCCCAGGTCTGCGCTCTGGCGGCAGGACATCTCCTGTACATAGGCCGCCAGGATCGCCAGCAGCAGGGCCAGTACGCACAGCCCGGTCTTGAACTTCTCTGTCATGGCCGATCCGCTCCTTTCCGTGAACTGTATGAAAGGATATCATACAGTTCGGTGGAATCCTCTAAAGGAAATATAAGGATCTCATTAAGGAGATCTTAAGATTTTCTTTAGCCTTCTGCCGGGCCGGAGCGGGGCATAGGCTGAGATATCCGGACCGATCTGGCCCAGGGAGGAGGAAACGGGTCGAAGAGGCAGAGATCCTCTTGATTTTTGCGCGAAAGTGTGCCATACTAGGGATAGTTTTTTGTAGCTTTGCTCCGTTTCGGACCGGGTGATCGGGTCCGGACCATAGGGCACAAGAAATGTAAGGGAGAGATGTTGATATGTTTTGCAAGAACTGCGGCAGGGAGCTGCCCGACAGCGCCAAGTTCTGCGGCGCCTGCGGCGCCCGCGTGTCGGCCCCGGCAGCGGCCGGAGGTCCCACGCCCCCTGCGCCCCCTGTGAGGCCCACGCCCTCCGCGCCCCCTGCGGAGCCCGCG
>RAYO01000047.1 GCA_003612335.1 bacterium 1xD42-67 | reverse complement strand
GGAGGAAGTAGAAGTACCGGAAATCAGCGAACCTGTAATTACGCAAACCACCTATGGACGCAGAAAGACGGCGTGACGCTCGGTCACGCCGCCCTCTGCGGCAAATAGTTCCTTGTCACAATTAACTCTCCCTGGTCTTGGAGTAGTTGATGATGTGTTTTTTCAATGCGGCGATCTCCTGCATCCGCTGTTCCGCCGCCTTGATAGAGTCCCCCAGACCATTAAACTGAGTGACTGCCGCATCCGCCCTCGCCGCCAGTTCGTCAAAGCTGTCTATCTCGTTCTCCTGCAAAAAGCACATGACCTGTGCCATCTGTTTCAGGTTAAAGAGGGTCGCCCACCGCTGGTATCCGGCTCCTTTCCCCTCGTTCAGCTTCGCCTGAATATCAATGAGAAGGGAAAACTTCTTGTCGTGGACCTGCTGGCTTTTCCCCACAGACCGCTCCCTGCGTTTCCCGGCAATAGCATCTTTCAGATCGTCCACCGTATAGCCATCGCCCAGCGAACTGAACCGGGCAAAACGGTCCTGCCCCCTACATCGGATAAATGGCCGCTTGCCCGGTTTGTACTCGCACCCGGCCTCCTTCAGGAAAGAGATCAGTTCTTCAAAGTCCTTCTCCTGCGGAAGACGGGAGCTTTGACGACCTGCAAAATGCCCATGACGCAGGGCATGGGCATTTTGCGCAGACAGGTTCACTTGGCGATGAAGACCATGACGCTCCTGGGCCGCACCACGATCTGCCGGCCCTGGACGGGCCGCAGGCTCTGCTCCGCCTGCCAGGTATCCACCGCCCGCATCCAAGCCATGGAAACGGGCAGCTCCGGCAGGGTGATGGCCAGATCCTCCCACCAGGCGTTGGAGGCGATATAGACCACCTGGGGCCCGGTGTCCCGCTCCCAGCCGCTGAACATGACCCCCACATACCGGTCCTGGGGGCCGAAGGGCCCGTCGTGCCAGGGGGCGACGCCGTGGAAGCTCACATCGGGGAAGCCGCAGGCCCCGTTGCCGGTGGTGGCCCGCACCACCCGGTGCCCCTTGCGGAATCGGATCATATACTGGAAGAAGCGGAACATGTCCCGTTCCTGCTCCAGCCGCCGCCAGTCCAGCCAGGAGATCAGGTTGTCCTGACAGTAGGCGTTGTTGTTGCCGAACTGGGTGTTGCAGAACTCATCCCCCGCCAGGAACATGGGGATCCCCCGGCTGCACATGAGCAGGGCGAAGGCGTTGCGGCACATCCGCCGGCGCAGCTCGTTGACGGCGGGGTCGTCCGTGTCCCCCTCCACGCCGCAGTTCCAGCTGTTGTTGTCGTTGGCCCCGTCGGTGTCGTTCCAGCCGTTGGCCTGGTTGTGTTTGTCGTTGTAAGAGAAGAGATCCCACAGGGTGAAGCCGTCGTGACAGGTGATGAAATTGATGGAGGCGTTGGTGCGGTTCTTGTCCGCATAGATGTCCCGCGACCCGGCGATCCGCAGGGCGGCCCCCTGGGCCAGTCCGGCGTCCCCCTTGAGGTAGCGGCGGATGTCGTCCCGATACCGGCCGTTCCACTCCGCCCACCGGTTCCAGGAGGGGAAGGTGCCCACCTGATACAGCCCGCCGGCGTCCCAGGCCTCGGCGATTAGCTTCACGTCGCCCAGGATGGGGTCGAAGGCCAGGGACTGGAGGAGGGGCGGGGCCCCCATGGGGGAGCCGTCCTCGCTGCGGCCCAGGATAGAGGCCAGGTCGAAGCGGAAGCCGTCCACCCGGTAGGTGGTGACCCAGTAGCGCAGGCAGTCCAGGATCATCTGCCGGACGATGGGGTGGTTGCAGTTCATGGTGTTGCCGCAGCCGGAGAAGTTGTAATACTGGCCGTCGGGGGTGAGGAGGTAGTAGATGTTGTTGTCGAAGCCCTTGAAGGAGAAGAAGGGCCCCTGCTCGTTGCCCTCGGCGGTGTGGTTGAAGACCACGTCCAGATAGACCTCCATCCCCCTCTCGTTGCAGGCCCGGATCAGCTGCTTGAGCTCGTTGCCCTCCCGGTTGTACTCTGTGGAGGCGGTGTAGCTGGTGTTGGGGGCGAAGAAGCTGACAGTGCTGTAGCCCCAGTAGTTGTAGAGCACCTTGCCGTCCACCACCCGATAGTCCTGCATCTCGTCGAACTCGAAGATGGGCATCAGCTCGATAGCGTTCACCCCCAGCTCCTGGAGGTAGTCCAGCTTCTCCATGATCCCGGCGAAGGTGCCGGGGTAGCGGACGCCGGAGGAGACGTCCTTGGTGAAGCCCCGGACGTGGAGCTCGTAGATCACCAGGTCCTCCGTGGGGATCAGGGGCTGGGGCATGTTCCCCCAGTCGAAGTCGTCCTTCACCACCCGGGCCTTGTAGTGCTGGCCCCGGGGGGCGCTGTCCCCCCACTGGCTCTGACCGGTGACCGCCTTGGCATAGGGGTCCAGGAGGTATCGGGTCCGGTCGAAGATCAGCCCCTTCTTGGGATCATAGGGCCCGTCCACCTGATAGGCGTATTCGAACTCCTCGATGTCCAGCTTGAAGACGATCATCGAGTACACATTGCCGATCCGGTAGTGCTGGGGAAAGGGGAGGACTGCGTAGGGCTCCTGCTCGGTGCGGCGGAAGAGGAGCAGTTCGATGGCGGTGGCCCCATGGGAGTGGACGGTGAAGTTCACGCCGCCGGGGATGGCGGTGGCCCCATTGATCTCATAGAAGCCGGGCCGGACCTGGAAACCGGCGATCTCGTCCAGGGGGACCAGGTGGATCCTGCGGGGCAGAGCCAGCTGGACCGTCTCCTTCGGATCGGCCTGAGGGGACAGGCGGGGATCCTGTGTCATAGCGGTATCCCTCCTTCAAAAAAATGGTATGCCTTGATTATACGCTATTTTTTCCAATCTGTCATTTCTTTTTCTGGATCTATGGTTTTTTTCCTCCTTTTTGTACTTGCGCCCCGGGACAAGATCTGCTATAATCCTATCAGTATCCATATCCTGGGCCAGTCCTGGCGGCCCAGCGCAGCGACAATGATGTAAGGAGCGATTCATTATGGGTCTATTTGGAGTACAGCCCAAGCCTGAACCTGTCGAGACCGTCCCGTTCGCCGGCGGGGATATGTTCGAAGAGCCCTTTGATGCCCTTCCTTCCCTGCCCAAGGCACAGGACAACACAGTGATTGCCAAGGGGATCACCTTCACCGGCACCCTCCACGGAGAGGGCTCCGTCCAGGTGGAGGGCCGTCTGGACGGCGAGATCGACCTGAAGGGCACGATCACCATCACAGAGACCGGGATCGTCAAGGGCCCTGTCACCGCCGACGTGGTGCGGGTGGCCGGCGAGGTCCAGGGCAGCATCACCGCCCGGGAGAACCTGTGTCTGGAGCGCACCGGCTGCATCCACGGCGACGTGGCCACCGCCTCTCTGGTGGTGGAGAACGGCCGTCTGGACGGCAGCAGCACCATGCTCGCCCCCCCTGAGCGGCCCAGAGATCCGGAGCCCGCAGACGACCTCCAGTTCGACGACACCTTCAGCTCAGATCTCTAACAAAGCAGATGAGCGCGCGGCCCCGATGGGGCCGCGCGCTTCTTCCTTCCAGAATCGGTGCGGGGATCATGCCTCCCGGATCCCGTGCTTCTCGGCGTAACCGGTGAGGATCAGGGTGAGGGCGCCGTCGCCAGTGACGTTGCAGGCGGTACCGAAGCTGTCCTGGAGGGCGAAGATGGCCAGCATCAGGCCCTGGCCCACGCCGTCGAAGCCCAGCACGCCGGAGATCAGGCCCAGAGAGGCCATCACCGTGCCGCCGGGGACGCCGGGGGCGCCGATGGCGAAGACTGCCAGCAGCACACAGAACAGGGCCATGGTGCCCGACTTGGGCAGGTCGTCGTAGAGCACCTGGGAGACAGTCATGCAGAAGAAGACCTCAGTGAGCACCGAGCCGCACAGGTGGATGTTGGCGAAGAGGGGCACGCCGAAATCCACCATATCGCTGCGCAGCTCCTTGCTCTGGTGGGCGCACTGGAGGGCCACGGCCAGGGTGGCGGCGGAGGACATGGTGCCCACAGCGGTGATATAGGCGGGGCCGTAGTGCTTGACGACCTCCATGCCCGACCTGCCCGAGTAGGCCCCGGCGACCCCGTAGAGGATGGCCAGCCAGACATAGTGGCCGACCATCACGATGACGATGGCGATCAGGAAAACGGGCAGCTGCTTGGTGATGGAGCCGTTCCAGCCCAGCTGGAAGAAGGTGGAGGCGATGAAGAAGGGCAGGACGGGGATGATGACCCGCTTCACGATATCCAGCACGATGTTCTGGAACTCCTCCAGGATGGCGGCGATGGTCTTGGCCTTGGTCCACACGGCGGCCAGACCGATCAGGACGGAGAAGACCAGGGCGCTCATCACCGGCATGATCTGGGGGATGGCCAGCTCAAAGGGCACAGGCAGGCCGGCGCCCTCCGAGGCGGAGGAGGCGAAATCCAGATGGGGGATGATGGTATAGCCGGCCCCCATGGACATGAAGGCGGCCAGCACCGAGCTGACATAGGCGATGACGATGGCTACCGCCAGCAGCCGGGTAGCGTTGGTGCCCAGCTTGGTGATGGACGGGGCGATGAATCCGATGATGATCAGGGGGACGCAGAAGTTGATCAGCTGTCCCAGGATGTACTTGGCGGTGCCGACGATGTTGACCACTGCGCCGGCAAAGGGCAGCGTGCTCTCCTGGGGGATGAGCAGGCCCAGCGCCGCCCCCACGATCACACCGATCAGCAGCTTCAGCGGCAGGTTCTCAGACTTTTTCATGATGCGCTCCTTTCTTTCCACAACACTACATAGGTCGCCCTTGAGGCCCCTCCATCATAACACATCCTGGCAGAAAAAGCAAATCCGTGCGCGCCCCTCAGGTCAGCAGGATGTGCTCCGCCAGGATCTTCGCCCCCATCCCGATCAGGACGATCCCCCCCGCTATCTCCGCCCGGCCCCGGAGGGGCCCGCCGGAGGCCGCCCCCACCTTCACCCCCAGGGCGGACAGCAGGAAGGTGGTGGTCCCGATGGACAGCACGGCGGGGAGGATCTCCACCTGGAGGAAGGCGAAGGTGATCCCCACCGCCAGGGCATCGATGGAGGTGGCCACCGCCAGGGGGAGCATGGCCCCCGGCGCGAAGGAGCAGCTCAGCTCCTCTCCCCCGCCGGCCCCCCGCACCATGTTCGCCCCGATCATCGACAGCAGGGCGAAGGCGATCCAGTGGTCGATGGAGACGATCGCCTCCTGGAACCGCGCCCCCAGCAGCCAGCCGATCAGGGGCATCAGGGCCTGGAAGCCCCCGAACCAGGCCCCGCAGAGGAGGCAGTGCCCCGCCCGGGGCCGTCCGGCGGACAGCCCCTTGCACACCGACACCGCAAAGGCGTCCATAGACAGGCTGACTGCCAGGATCAGGAGCTCATACATCCGCATAAAAGGCCCTCCCGGATAAAAAAGCCGCCTGTCCCAGGGACAGGCGGACGCTTCATGACACGAGACCGCTGTCTGTGTCAGCATATTTCTCCGGCGGAGGAGATATGACAGGAGCTCCGCGCCCCTCACCCCACCAGCCAGCACCACACAGGCAGGGTGAGCATAGAGGCCAGGGTGGACACGATGACGCACCGGGTGGCGAAGGGGGCGTCGCTGTGATACTGGGCGGCGAAGATGGCGGCAGTGGACCCGGCGGGCATCCCGATCATCAGCACCGCGATCCCCAGGGGGACCGGCTCCAGCCCCAGCAGCAGGCCCAGGCCCAGGGCGGCAGCGGGGAGGAGGATCAGCCGCAGGAGGCAGAAGGAGGCGGTGTGCCGGTCCAGCAGAGAGGTGGGCTCCACGTCGGCCAGGATGGTGCCCACGATGAACATGGTGAGGGCGGCGTTGCAGCTGCCGATATAGCGTACCGTCTCGGTGACCAGGGAGGGCAGGGGGATCTGGGCGACCAAGACGAACAGCCCCAGATAGACCGCCACCAGACAGGGGTGGGTGGCCACGTTCTTCAGCACCTTCTTCCGGTCCATGTGGGCGTCGGCCACGAAGTAGGAGGTCCCAGCGGACCAGGTGGCGATCCGCAGGGGGATCAGGAAGACCGCGGCGTACAGCACCCCCACCTGGCCGTAGATCCCCTCGGCGATGGGGTTGCCCAAAAAGCTGCTCATCGGCACCAGGGTGCAGTACTGGAGGATCCGCCGCCGCTGGGGCGGATAGCCCCGGAACAGCAGCCGGTTGAGGACCAGACAGCCCAGCTCCATGAGGACGGAGGCCAGCAGGAGCAGGGCGCAGGACTGGAAGATCCCCATGTCGAACTGGATCAGGCAGGACTTGAAGGTGTTGCAGGGGATGACGATCTGGATGCACAGATCGGTGAGGCACCGTTTCCCGTCCTCGTCGATCACGCCCCGCTTTTTCAGCCACGCCCCGATCAGGATCATGGCGAACAGTGTGCCCTGAAGGCTGAACAGTGACAAAAGATCCATACGACCGCTCCCTCTCTGCCCACAGCATACCAAAAAGCGGGACCGGATTCAAGAGAGCGGGGCCAGGACAGGAAGATCGGACGATTCGGCCGTCAAGTCCCGGCCCCCAGGCGCATAGACTGAGCAGGAGGTGAACACATACATGGACTTACGCAACAGGACCATCACCGTGGGCGAGCTGTTGGACGACCCCCGGTCGAAAGCCGTTTTCCAGCGCCGGTTCGGCAGATTCATGAAGCACCCCATGGTGGGCGCGGCCCGCTCCCTCTCCCTGTCCCAGCTGGCAGAGATGGCGGCGGTCTATCTGCCCCAGAAGACCATCCAGGACACCCTGCGGGAGCTGGAGCAGCTTTGAGCAGTTTGCCCTGCCCTCGGGGAGAAGATCTCCTCTTATTTTCCCTTGTTGAGGGTTGTCACGGCCCGTGTTTTAGGATAGAATAGGATATCATCCGCAAGAAAAGGAGGAGACGCCATGGAGATCGTCAGACAGGAGCGCCATGGCGTCCCTTTTTATGCCTGTCCCCACCCTGCCTGGGCAGGGGCGGCCCACGGCTTCTCTACCCGGCAGGGGGGCGTGTCCCCCATCCCCTGGGATTCCCTGAATCTGGGGGCCAGCCGGGGAGACTGCCTGGAGCGGGTGGGGGAGAACTTCCGCCGGGCCTGCGCCGCCATGGGGACCGACCCCCAGGCCCTGGTGAAGAATCAGCAGGTCCACAGCGATATCATCCGCCCGGTGGGCCGGGGGGATATCCTGGCCGATCCCTCCATCCCCGGCGCCATCGAGGCCGACGGCCTGATCACCGATGAGCCCGGTGTGTGCCTGACCATCTTCTCCGGAGACTGCATCCCCATCCTGCTCTGCGACCCGGTCCGGCGGTGTATCGCCGCCGCCCACGCCGGCTGGCGGGGGACCGCTGCCGGGATCGCCGCCTGGGCGGCGGAGGCCATGGTCCGGGACTACGGCTGCGCGCCGGAGCACATCCTGGCCGCCATCGGACCGGGGATCGGCCCCTGCTGCTTCGAGACCCACAGCGACGTCCCCGACGGCCTGCGGACCGGACTGGGGGAGGACGCCGCGCCCTTCATCCGCCCGCTGTCCAAGCCGGGAAAATACTCCGTGGACCTGAAGGGGGCCAACGCCCGGTGGCTGGAGCGGGCCGGACTGCGCCGGGAACACATCGCTGTCTGTCCCGCCTGCACCGCCTGCGACCGCGGCGACTTCTGGTCCCACCGGGCCCAGGGGAACGCCCGGGGCAGTATGGCGGCTATGATACAGCTCCTGTAGACCTCTGTGCAGGGGCACACACCATCACACAAAGGAACCAACATGAAACGATACCATATCGCCGCCCTCTTGCTCGCCCTGTCCCTCTCCCTCACCGCCTGTGCCGGAGGGACAGGCCCGGCCCAGTCCGCCGCCTCCAGCGGAGATCCCGGCCTGGAGGAGGTACCGCTTTCAGCAGCGGTCCCCTTCACCCTGGCTGTCTACCCAGAGTTCAGCCTCCACCCCGCCCTGGCCGCCAACCGGGCCAATCTGACCCTGTCCCCTCTGCTGTACGAGCCTCTTTTCTCGGTAGACAGCGGATTCCAGGCCCAGCCGGTGCTCTGCCGCAGCTACACCGTCAGCGAGGATGGGCTGGTGTGGACCTTCACCCTGCAGCCGGGGATCACCTTCTCTGATGGGACCCCCCTCACCGGCCAGACCGTGGCCGACGCCCTGGACCTGGCCCGGTCCCCTCAGGGGCGCTTTCGGGCCCGGCTGGCCGATGTCACCTCTGTGACCGCCTCCCCGGAGGCTCCCGATCAGATCGCAATCGCCCTCCGGCGGCCCAATGGCTCTCTGCCCCTCCTGCTGGACATCCCCATCGCCCTGGGCGACGGGCTCCGGCCTCCGGGCACCGGGCCCTATACCCTATGGTCTGAGGGGGAGGAGCTGTCTCTCACCGCCCGGAGCGGCTGGTGGCAGAGCGGAGAAAAGACCCTGCCTGTCCGGTCCATCCCCCTCCACAAGGTGAGCAAGAGCGACGAGCTGATCTACGCCTTCGACGCGGGGGAGGTGTCTCTGGTGGATGTGGACCTGATGGCCACCAACGCCATGGGCTACGGCGGCAACTACCAGACCTGGGACTACCCCACCTCCGGCCTGCTCTATCTGGGCTTCAACACCCAGGAGGGCATCTGCCGCACCAGCCAGGTCCGCCGGACCCTGGCCCTGGCGGTGGACCGGGACGCCATCGCCTCTGGGATCTATGCCGGACACGCGGTCCCCTCCCCCCTCCCCGTCCATCCCAACAGCCCCCTGTACAGCCAGAGCGCGGCCCAGTCCGCCCCCGCCTATGCCCCGGAGGCGCTGGCCGTCCAGCTGGAGGAGCAGCGGCTCCAGGGCCGGGAGCTGGTCCTGCTGGTGAACAGCGAGAACGCCTCGAAGGCCGCCGCCGCCCAGCAGATCGCCTATCAGCTGGAGGCGGCGGGGCTGACCGTGGAGCTGCGTCAGCTCCCCTTCGAGGACTACGCCGCCGCCCTGGCCCGGAGGGAGTTCGACCTCTACCTGGGGGAGACAGTGCTCACCGCCGACTTCGACCTCGCTCCCCTGCTGGGCTCCTCCGGCGCCCTCAACTACGGCGGCTGGTGGGCAGAAGGCGCTGACTGGCTGCTCTGGTCCCTCCAGGCCGCCTCTCCGGAGGACGAGCCCGCCGCAGCCGCAGCCCTCTTCGCCCTGCTGGAGGAGCAGGTCCCCATCGTCCCCATCGCCTTCAAGAACGGCTCCGTCCTCTCCCAGTGGGGCCGGCTGTCCGGGCTGTCCCCGGTGCGGGGGGACGTGTTTTATCAGATCGAGAGCTGGAGCGTATCCTAAGAAAGGAGCGGATATCAGCCGTCCGGATGATGCCGCCCGGAGCGCCATGCGGGCGGACGGTGTCCGCCTCTACAAACAGAAAACGGAGGAGAGAAACGATATGAGCGTATACCGCTGCTATTCCAAGAAAAAAGAGGGCTTCGATGTGGAGGCCCAGGGCCTGTGCCGGCAGCTGCGGGAACAGCTGGGGATCGACGGGCTCCAGTCGGTGGACATCCTGAACCGGTATGACGTGGAGCAGATCGACTGCTCCGTCTACCAGCGGGCCAGAGACATCGTCTTCTCCGAGCCCCAGGTGGACGTGGTCTATGACGAGGACTTCCCCATGCCCCGGATGGCAGGGGCCTTCTTCGCCGTGGAGGCCCTGCCGGGGCAGTTCGACCAGCGGGCGGACTCCGCCGCCCAGTGCATCCAGCTGATGGCCGGAGTGGAGCGCCCCCTTGTCGCCTACGCTAAGATGTATCTGCTGTGGGGCGGGCTGTCTCAGGAGGATCTGGACAAGATCAAGGGCTTCCTCATCAACCCAGTGGAGAGCCGGGAGGCCTCCCTGGAGAAGCCGGAGACCTTGGTGCGCTCTCACGCCGCTCCCGACCGTGTGGACATGGCGGAGGGCTTCACCGCCCTGGATGAGGCCGGGCTGACCGCCCTGCTGGACAAGCTGGGGCTGGCCATGGACATCGACGATCTGAGATTCTTACAGGCCTACTTCCGGGATGAGGAGAAGCGGGACCCCACCATCACCGAGGTGCGGGTGGTGGACACCTACTGGTCCGACCACTGCCGCCACACCACCTTCTCCACCCACCTGGACCAGATCCAGATCGACGACCCTGCCGTGAAGGCCGCCTATGACCGGTACTTAGCCGCCCGGGTGGAGGTCTACGGCGAGGAGAAGGCGGCAAAGCGCCCCCAGACCCTGATGGACATCGCCACCATCGGGACCAAGGTGCTGAAAAAGCGGGGCCTCCTCCCCGAGCTGGACGAGAGCGAGGAGATCAACGCCTGCTCCATCCATGTCCCCGCCGATGTGGACGGCGAGACCCAGGACTGGCTGCTCATGTTCAAGAACGAGACCCACAACCACCCCACCGAGATCGAGCCCTTCGGCGGCGCGGCCACCTGCATCGGCGGCTGCATCCGGGACCCCCTGTCCGGCCGGGTGTATGTCCACCAGGCCATGCGCTTCACCGGCGCGGGGGACCCCCGTGTCCCCTTCGACCAGACCCTGGAGGGCAAGCTGCCCCAGCGCAAGCTGTGCCAGACGGCGGCGGCGGGCTACTCCTCCTACGGCAACCAGATCGGCCTGGCTACCGGACACGTGGCCGAGGTGTACCACGAGGGTTACATCGCCAAGCGGCTGGAGTGCGGCGCGGTGGTGGGCGCGGCTCCGGCTGAGAATGTCCGCCGGGAGCGGCCCGCGCCGGGGGACGTGGTGATTCTGCTGGGCGGCCGCACCGGCCGGGACGGCATCGGCGGAGCCACCGGCTCCTCCAAGAGCCACAACAAGAAGTCGCTGACCACTATGGCCTCCGAGGTCCAGAAGGGCAATGCCCCCGAGGAGCGGAAGATCCAGCGGCTCTTCCGAGACGGGAGCGTCACCCGGCTCATCAAGCGGTGCAACGACTTTGGAGCCGGCGGTGTGTCCGTCGCCATCGGCGAGCTGGCCGATGGGCTGGAGATCGACCTGGACGCGGTGCGCAAGAAGTACGACGGTTTGGACGGCACCGAGCTGGCTATCTCCGAGAGCCAGGAGCGGATGGCCGTGGTGGTGGCCCCAGAGGACGAGGCTGCGTTTATCGCCGCCGCCGAGAAGGAGAACCTGGAGGCCTATCGGGTGGCCGTGGTCACCGAGAGCCCCCGGATGGTGATGCGCTGGAAGGGACAGACCATCGCCAATCTCAGCCGGGCCTTTTTGAACACCAACGGCGCGGTGAAGCACGCGGCAGTCCACGTGGTCCCCTATGATAAACACGCCTGGTTCCGAGTATGTGAAGACCGCTTCCGCTCTTTTGGGGAAATGGCCTCCAGCCTTACCTGCGCCAGCCGGCGGGGCCTAGTGGAACGGTTCGACGGCTCCATCGGGGCCGGGTCCGTGCTGATGCCCTTCGGCGGCAAATATCAGGCCACCCCCGCCCAGGTCATGGCCGCGCTTCTGCCCGTCCTGCCTGGCCAGGAGACCGATCAGGCCAGCGTGATGGCCTGGGGCTGCGACCCGGAAAAGCTGAGCGCCTCCCCCTATTTCGGGGCCTACCAGGCGGTAGAGGACTCCATCACCAAGCTGGTGGCCGCCGGCGCGGACTATAAAAAGGTCTATCTCTCCCTCCAGGAGTTTTTCGAGAAGCTCCGGGACGAGCCGGTCCGCTGGGGCAAGCCCTTCCAGGCGCTATTGGGCGCACTGTCTGCCCAGCTGGACTATGGCTGCGCCGCCATCGGCGGCAAGGACTCCATGTCCGGCTCCTTCCTGGACAGGGACGTGCCCCCCACCCTGATCTCCTTTGCCGTCGCCCCCATCAAGGCCAGCGAAGTGATCTCTCCGGAGTTCAAAGAGCCGGGCCACCCCGTCTATTTCTTCTGCGGCGGCGGAGAGCCGGAGGGGGTCAAGGAGTGCTTTGACCAGTTCCACGCCCTGTGCCAGGCGGGCAAGGTCAAGGCCGCGTACGCCGTGGGTGAAGGGGCCGCAGCCGAGGCGATCATGAAGATGTCCTTCGGCAACCGGATCGGCTTTGAGGTGGATCAGGACGCCAAGCCAAAGATCGAAAGCTACTTCTGGTCCATCAGCAATCCCCACGCGATCATCGCCGAGCTGTCGGAGGAGATCCCCGCAGGCGATTGGTCCTCCAAGATCGGCGAAACGGTGGCGGGACCCACCATCACCCTGAGACACCACCGGTTCAAGAAGCCGGAGAGCTACTCCATCGATGAGCTCTTTGCCCTCAACGAGGGCGTGCTGGAGGAGGTCTACCCCACCAGGGCGGGAAGCAGCGAGTCCGTCCAGGCCATCTCCTGGGAGGGCCGCTCCCCGGCGGTATGCAAGCACAAGGTGGCCCGCCCCAAGGCGGTGATCCCCGCCTTCCCCGGCACCAACTGCGAGTATGACACCGCCCGGGCCTGCATCCGCGCCGGCATCGACCCGGAGATCGTGGTGGTGCGCAACCTGACCACCGATCTTCTGGCCCAATCCGCCCAGGCCCTGGAGGCGGCTATCCGGAGCGCCCAGATGGTGGTCCTCCCCGGCGGCTTCTCCGGCGGCGACGAGCCCGAGGGCTCCGCCAAGTTCATCTGCTCCTTCCTCCGCAACCCCGCCCTCAGCGACGCCATCATGGACCTGCTCAAGCACCGGGACGGCCTGATGCTGGGCATCTGCAACGGCTTCCAGGCCCTGGTCAAACTGGGCCTGCTCCCCTTCGGCGAGATCCGGGATATGGATGACACCTGTCCCACCCTCACCTACAACCAGATCGGCCGCCATCAGAGCCGGTACGTCACCACCCGGGTGGCCAGTGTCCAGTCCCCCTGGATGCTCAGGTGCGATGTGGGCGACCTGTACACTATCCCCGTCTCCCACGGTGAGGGCCGATTCGTGGCTCCTGAGGCCGTGATCGCCGGCCTGATCGCTCAGGGCCAGGTGGGCACCCAGTACGTGGATCTGGAGGGCCGGCCCACCATGGACATCCTGGCCAACCCCAACGGCTCCATGGAGGCCATCGAGGGCGTCTTCTCCCCCGACGGCCGGATCTTCGGCAAGATGGGCCACCTGGAGCGCCGGGGCCCCTTCGTGGCGGTCAACATCCCCGGGAACAAACACATGCCCCTGTTCGAGAGCGGCGCGGAGTACTTCAAATAAGCCGCCGTGGCCGGGAAAAGATCTCCCGCTCCCCTGGGGCGGAAAAAGCTCCGGGAGAAGCGGGAGCGGGCCAGCGCGCTGGCCGCACAGTCCAGCGTCAAGGCGGACAAAAAGCAGGCCTGGTGGTGCAAGAAAAAGAAAGGGCCTGCTTACAGTCATCTCCCCTCCAGCCAGCAGGAACGGCTGAAACAGGAAGAGCAGACAACGCAGGAACGAACGACGCAAAAGCAGACAACGCAGGATCAGGGGATATTCCTTGCGTCTCTTTTAGGCTGCGCCCTCTCCCTGTACCTGTATGTTTTCGTCTATGAGCACTGGCTCCACCGCTGGTATTTGGTGGGAGCTGACACCCTTTATCTGAAATATGGTCTCTCCAGCTTGATCGTGGCCTTTCTTGTGTGTATGCTGGACATAGGCATTTTTTCTATCGCTTTCAACATCCTGTTCCTCGCGCTGCGGGACTGGTCTCGATCCAAGATCGAGTTCCGCCCCTTTTTATCCCAGCTGAAAGGCGGGCTGCTCCTGATCGCCGCCGGGCTGGTGCTCTTTTGGGGGCCGGTCCTGCTCTCCTGCCTCAGCCGGACGGAGGCTGCCTCCTCCGGCGTATCCACTTACGTTCTGGGCATCCGGACCAGCTGGCACTCCTATGAGGAGTTGGAGGAAGCAGGATACTACCGCAAAGATGAGGCGGTCGGACTCGGCGCTAACCGCCGCACCCACACCACTTATCATTATGCCCTGCGGTTCCAGGACGGCTATGAGATCAAACTCACAGACCTGTACGCTAACTGTACTGGGCGGGGCCAGCTCGATACACTTTCTAAACTGGTGTCCCCTGCCCTTCCAGACTGATCCCTCCCCTCCGGGCCCTCCGTCCGGAGGGGAAAAGAAAAAGGAAAATTTTTTGAAAAACCTGTTGACAACTGGAGAGAGATACGCTATACTATCCCTTGCCCTGTTCGAGAAGGGCGTGGCACGGCGGCATAGCTCAGTTGGCTAGAGCACGCGGTTCATACCCGCGGTGTCACTGGTTCAAATCCAGTTGCCGCTACCATCATAAAAAACGGATGCCTGTCCGTTCCCATATCAGCGGCCCGGTGGTCAAGCGGTCAAGACTCCGCCCTTTCACGGCGGCAACACGGGTTCGAGTCCCGTCCGGGTCACCACCATCCCCAGCCGTTTCCATATGGAGGCATAGCTCAGCCGGTAGAGCGCTCGCCTCACACGCGAGAGGTCACAGATTCGAGTTCTGTTGTCTCCACCAGAAGACTTCCCAAGACGAAAGGTCTTGGGAAGTCTCCTCTTTTCCCCAAAAAATGTGACCAGGGCAGATCCTCCTTCCGCCGGATGTGTTTTGGAAGAACGAAGGGAGCACGCTTCCAGGCGTGCTCCCTTCGTTCTGCTCTCTTACTGATCCTCTTCCTTCATCAACAGGTACATGACCGCCTTCTGGGCGTGGAGGCGGTTCTCCGCCTCGTCGAAGATCTCCTCTGCATGGGCCTCGAAGACCTCGGCGGAGATCTCCTCCCCCCGGTGGGCGGGCAGGCAGTGCTGCACCATACAGCCCTCGTTGGTCAGGGACATCAGCCCTCCGTCGATCTGGTAGCCCTGGAAGGCCCTCGCCCGGACCGCTCTCTCCTCCTCCTGGCCCATGGAGGCCCAGACGTCCGTGATCATCACATCGGCGCCCACCGCGGCGTCCTCGGGGGCGCGGAAGAGGGAGAACCGATGCTCGGGGCTGCTCTTAGCGAAGTCCAGCACCTTGGGGTCCGGGTCGTAGCCCTCGGGGCAGGCCACAGCCACCTCCATGCCCATCTTCAGCCCGCCCACGATCAGGGAATTGGCCATGTTGTTGCCGTCCCCGATGTAGCACATCTTCAGCCCCTCCAATGCCGCCTTGTGCTCCCGGATGGTGAGCAGGTCAGCCAGCACCTGACAGGGGTGGCAGAAGTCGGTCAGCCCGTTGATGACGGGGATCTGGGTATACCGGGCCAGGGTCTCCACCTCCTCCTGGGCGAAGGTGCGGATCATGATGCCATTGCAGTACCGGTCCAGCACCCGGGCGGTGTCCTCGATGGGCTCTCCCCGTCCGATCTGGCTCTCCTCGCCTGACAGGAACAGGGCGTGGCCCCCCAGCTGGAACATCCCCGTCTCGAAGGAGACACGGGTCCGGGTGGAGTTCTTCTCAAAGATCATCGCCAGGGCCTTGCCCTTGAGGTAGTCCTTGTGGATGTTGTGTTTGGTCTCATATTTCAGCTGGTCCGCCGTGTTCAGGATGGACACGATGTCCTCCTTGGACAGGTCCAGCAGCTTCAGCAGATCTTTCTTCATCAGGCGGTCCCCCTTAGTTGGTGAGCATGGTGCCCACGCCGGCGTCGGTGAGCAGCTCGGTGAGCAGGGAGTGGGACACTCTGCCGTCCAGGATGACAGCGGAGCCCACCCCGGAGCGGACACTGTCCACACAGCAGTCCACCTTGCGGACCATAGGGCCGGAGATGGTCCCGTCCCGCACCAGGGCGGGGACAGAGGACAGCTGGAGCTCTGGGATCAGGGTGCTCTCGTCGGCCGGATCCCGGAACAGGCCCCGGACGCCGGTGAGGAGCACCAGCTTCTCCGCCTCCAGGGCCACGGCCAGCCGGGCGGCGGCCGTGTCTGAGTTGAGGTTATACGACACCTGGCTGTCCACCCCCTGGGCCACAGGAGCCACCACGGGGATGTAGCCGCTGTTCAGGGCGGAGGCCACCATGGCGGCGTCCACCTTGGCGATGTCGCCCACCAGGCCGTACTTCTCATCCCGCATCTTCGCCTGGAACAGAGCACCGTCCAGGCCGCACAGGCCCACGGCCCGGCCTCCCAGCCGGTTCAGGACAGCCACCAGGTCCTTGTTCACCTGGCCGCACAGCACCTGCTGCGCCACTGCCATGGTCTCCTCATCGGTATAGCGCAGCCCGTCGATGAAGCGGGGCTCCTTGCCCAGCCGGGCCAGCATCTCTGTGATCTCCTGTCCGCCGCCGTGGACCACCACCACCCGGATGCCCACCAGGGACAGCAGGATGACGTCGGAGAGCAGGTCGTCCCGGACCTGACCGGTGACTGCGCCGCTGTCATACTTGACCACGATGGTCTTGCCGGTGAATCTCTGGATATAGGGCAGGGCCTCAGCCAAGATCTGGGCCCGGTCCAGCTCATTGAAGGACATGATAGGATCCCCCCTGTCTTTATTTGGCTCCCTCTCTCAGGGAGCAGTCAGTCCAACGGGCTGCGTTCCCGGTGATGGCCCCCTCTGTCACGGCTCCCGCGGAGAGGGGGCTGTCCTCTCTTACGACCGGTAGTCCCCGTTGATATGCACATACTCCGCCGTGAGGTCACAGCCCCAGCACTCGGCCTCGTCGCTGCCCTCGTGGAGGTCCACCGCGATGACGACCTCCTTCTGGGACAGGATCTCCTTGGCCCTGGCCTCATCGAAGGGCAGACCGTCCCCCTGGCCGCAGACCATGAGCTCCCCAGCGGCGGACTGGAAGGAGATGTCCACATGCTCGGGGCGGAAGGGGGCCTTGGAGCAGCCCATAGCGGCCAGGACCCGGCCCCAGTTGGCATCGGCCCCGCACATGGCGGTCTTCACCAGGGAGGAGCCCACCACCGCCTTGGCCAGCCGCTCGGCGTTCTCCTCGCTCCGGGCGCCGGTCATCCGGCAGGTGACCAGCCGGCCGGCCCCCTCGCCGTCGCCGGCGATGGCCCGGGCCAGATGGCGGCACACCTGCTCCAGAGCGGACCGGAAGGTCTCATAGTCCTCGTCCTTCCACTCGATGAGGGGGTTGCCCGCCATACCGTTGGCCAGGATGGCGCAGGTGTCGTTGGTGGAGGTGTCCCCGTCCACCGTGACCCGGCCGAAGGTCCGGGCCACCACCTCCCGCAGGGCATCCTCCAGCATCTCGTGGGTGATGGCGCAGTCGGTGGTGATGAAGCACAGCATCGTGCCCATGTTGGGGTGGATCATGCCGGATCCCTTGGCGATGGCTCCCATGCGCGCCTCCCGGCCCCCCACCGTGAAGGAGACAGCGGTCTCCTTCTCCACCGTGTCGGTGGTCATGATGGCGTGGACGGCATCCTCCGAACCGTCGCTGCGGAGGGCGGCGGCCAGCGCAGGCATCCCCATCTTGATGGCGCCGATGTTGATGGGCTGGCCGATGACGCCGGTGGAGGCCACGATGAAGTCCGCCGCCTCCCGGCCGGTGGCGGCCGCTGCTGCGGCGCACATGGCCTCTGCGTTCTCGTGGCTGCCGGGACAGCAGGCGTTGGCGTTGCCGCTGTTGGCGACCACGCCCCAGGCAGTCCCCTTCTCCAGATGGTCCATGGTCACATAGATCGGCGCCGCCTTCACCCGGTTCAGGGTGTAGACCCCGGCGGCGGTACACTCCTTTTCCGAGAGGATCAGGGCCAGATCCTTCTTGTCCGGACTGCTGGCGGCCTTCACGCCGCAGTGGATGCCGCCAGCCCGAAAGCCCCGGGCGGCGCATACGCCGCCGGCGATCTCATTGAACATATCGTTGCTCCTTCCTGAGGGCCCCCTCTTCGAGGGAGGCTCTTCATCTTCTCGCGTCCACGAACTCCTGGATCAGGGCGATCTGCTTTTCCACCGACTCCTTGGCGGGGCCGCCATAGACCTTCCGGCCGTTGACACAGGTCTTGAGGGCCAGGGCCTGATAGACGTCGGTGTCGAACAGGCCGGAGATGGCCCGAAAATCCCGGAGGGTGAGGGTGTCCAGGGTGTCGCCGGTCTTGATGCACAGGTTGACCAGCCGGCCCACGATCATATAGGCCTCCCGGAAGGGCAGGCCCTTCTTCACCAGGTAGTCGGCGCAGTCGGTGGCGTTGATGAAGCCCCCAGCGGCGGCCCGGGCCATATCTTTGGGCCTTACCGTGAGGGTGTCCACCATGGCGGCGAAGACGGGCAGACACAGCTCCGCAGTGTCGATGGCGTCGAAGAGGGGCTCCTTGTCCTCCTGCATGTCCTTGTTATAGGCCAGGGGGAGGCCCTTCATCACGGTGAGCAGGGCCATCAGAGCGCCGTACACCCGGCCGGTCTTGCCCCGGACCAGCTCGGCCACGTCGGGGTTCTTCTTCTGGGGCATGATGGAGGAGCCGGTGGAATAGGCGTCGTCCAGGTCCACATACTTGAACTCCCAGGAGCACCACAGCACGATCTCCTCCGAGAACCGGGACAGGTGCATCATCAGGATGGACAGGGCGGACAGCAGCTCGATGACATAGTCCCGGTCGGAGACCGAGTCCATGGAGTTGTCAGTGGGCCGCCCGAAGCCCAGGGCGGCGGCGGTCTGGAAGCGGTCCACGTCATAGGTGGAGGCGGCCAGGGCGCCGGCCCCCAGGGGGCACTCGTCCAGCCGCGCCCGGCAGTCCTCCAGACGGCCGACGTCCCGCTTGAACATGTTGGCGTAGGCCATCATGTAGTGGGCGAAGGTGGTGGGCTGGGCCCGCTGGAGGTGGGTGTAGCCGGGCATCACCGTCTCCAGGTTCGCCTGGGCCTTCCGGATCAGCACCTGCTCCAGGTCCAGCACCTGCCCGATGATGACGGGGATCTCCTCCTTCACATACAGTCGGGTGTCCACTGCCACCTGATCGTTCCGGGACCGGGCGGTGTGCAGGCGCTTGCCGGCCTCCCCCACCCGCTGGGTGAGCATGGCCTCGATATTCATGTGGATGTCTTCATCGTCCAGGGAGAACTCCACCTTGCCGGCCTCGATGTCAGCCAGGATGGCCTCCAGGCCCTGGATGATGGTCTCCGCCTCGTGCTCCTCGATGATGCCCTGCCGGCCCAGCATACGGGCGTGGGCAATGGACCCGGCGATGTCCTGCCGGTACAGCCGGGCGTCGAATCCGATGGAGGAGTTGAAGTCGTTGACAAGGGTGTCGGTCTCCTTTTGGAACCGTCCTGCCCATAGCTTCATAGCGATCGCTCCTTACAGTTTTCCTTGTTCTCTCAGCGCCTGGACCTTATCAGGCAGGCCCCAGAGGTTGATGAAGCCCTGGGAGTCCTTCTGGTCATAGTCGCTCTCCTCGAAGGTCACCAGATCCTCGGAGTACAGGGTGCAGGGGGAGGTGACCGAGGCAGTGATGATATTGCCCTTGTAGAGCTTGAGCTTCACGGTGCCGGTGACGAACTTCTGGGTGTCCACGGCGAAGGCGGTGAGGGCCTCCCGCAGGGGGGTGAACCACTTGCCGTTGTACACCAGATCGGCGAAGTCCACGGCCAGCTTGCTCTTCATGTGCTTGGTGTCCTTGTCCAGGGTGATCATCTCCAGCACCTCGTGGGCCCGGTAGAGGATGGTGCCGCCCGGGGTCTCATAGACGCCCCGATCCTTCATGCCCACCAGCCGGTTCTCCACGATGTCGAGGAGGCCGATGCCGTTCCTGCCGCCCAGGTCGTTGAGCCTGCGGATGATGTCAGAGGTCTTCATCCTCTCCCCGTCGATGGCCACAGGCCAGCCCTTCTCGAAGTCCAGCGTCACATAGGCGGGCTCGTCCGGGGCCTGGAAGGGGGAGACCCCCATCTCCAAAAAGCCGGGCTCATCATATTTGGGCTCGTTGGCCGGATCCTCCAGGTCCAGGCCCTCGTGGCTCAGGTGCCACAGGTTCTTGTCCTTGGAGTAGTTGGTCTCCCGGGAGATCTTCAGGGGGACGTTATGGGCCTCTGCATAGTCGATCTCCTCATCGCGGCCCTTGATGTCCCACTCCCGCCAGGGGGCGATGATCTTCATCTCGGGGGCAAAGCGCTTGATCGCCAGCTCGAACCGGACCTGGTCGTTGCCCTTGCCGGTGCAGCCGTGGCAGATGGCGTCGGCCCCCTCCTTCTTGGCGATCTCCACCAGCCGCCGGGCGATGATGGGCCGGGCGAAGGCGGTGCCCAGGAGATAGTCCTCATACTTGGCCCCCATCATCATGGAGGGGACGATCACCTCGTCCACCATCTCGTCG
The DNA here is from genome assembly GCA_003612335.1 of bacterium 1xD42-67. Classification (GTDB taxonomy): domain Bacteria; phylum Bacillota; class Clostridia; order Oscillospirales; family Oscillospiraceae; genus Lawsonibacter. The sequence continues at coordinate 7,126 of RAYO01000047.1, read as the reverse complement.
GTGAGGTCCTCGATATACAGCTTAGAGGCCCCCGTCTTGATGGCCTTCTCCTCCAGGCCGTCCAGCTCGGTGCCCTGGCCCACGTCGCCGGAGACGGCAACGATCTCAGGATCCCCATAGTTCTCCTTCAGCCAGGGGATGATGATGGATGTATCCAGGCCGCCGGAGTAGGCCAGCACTACTTTTTTTACAGTCGTCATGATCGTTCTCCCTCCATCGATATCCGGAGCAGGGCCTGTCCGGTCCCTCCGCATCGTATGGGGACAGTCTATCACGTTTTCTGGGAGAACGCAAGTGGTTTTTTGCATGAGTATACATATAGCACCCTGATATTTCCGTATATTTTCCACAAAACGAATATACATCCCGATATCACGTATTTTTATCCATCCCGCAGCCGGAAGGTGCCCCGCCGTGATCTGCGGAAAAGATCAAGATCCCTCTAGCGTGGAGGGCGGGATCGTGTTATAATGTCCTCATCCTGCCCGCGCTGCCGTGGGCAGACGGCTGTCGGCCTCAGTGCCTGATCGCTCTTTGAAAGACCATATCAAAGGAAAGGAACGACCGAATTATGGATGAGATGCAGAGCTGTCTGGATGTTTTGCGGAACAATGACGTGGATGTAGACGCTGCGGTGGAGCGGCTCATGGGCAATGACAACTTGTATCTGGACTTTATCAAACGCCTGCCGGAGGAACTGAATCTGGCCACCCTCCGCCAGGCCCTGGCTCAGGAGGATGCGGAGTCCTTCCACTTCCACCTCCACAACCTGAAGGGCTTCGCCATCAATCTGGGGATCCATGAGATCGCCGACGCCGCCCAGGCGGGCCTGACCGAGTTCCGGGCCAGCCAATTCCGGAACATCACCAAGCTGGAGGGGCTCCTGGAGGAGATCGAGGCCTCCGGAGAGAAATTCGCCTCCGCACTGGGAGAGATCGAGGAGATCGAGCACGCCAATGGAGAGAGCTAAGGATCGAAGTAAAGGGGAAATGAACTATGCGCAACACATTATTGATCATCGACGATTCTGAGCTGGACCGGGCGATCTTCAACGAGATCTTCAAAAAGGACTACCGGGTCCTCCGGGCGGCCACCGCCTGGGAGGGCATCGACCAGGTGCGCAAGCATATCCTGGATATCGCCGTGGTGGTGCTGGACATCTGCCTGCAGCGGGGGCCCAGCGGGTTCTCCGTGATGGAGCGGATCCATAAGCTGGAGGGCTGCTCCAAGATCCCCATCATCCTCCTCACCGCTGAAGCGGAACCGGAATGGGTGTATCGGGGGGTGGCGCTGGGCGCGGTGGACTTCCTGGTCAAGCCTCTGGCCCCGATCGCCACCCAGGAGCGGATCCGGACCATCATCGAGGAGACCTGGGGCTCTGAGGAGGAGCAGCAGCAGGAGGCGGATACTCCTCCGGGGAAGATCTCCCTGGAACAGGCGGAGCTGCTGACCCAGCGGTGGCAGGAGAAGTTCCTCAGCTTCTGCAAGAACCATGACACCGCTTTCTCCAGCTATACCCAGCGGCTGCGGATCATCACCAGCGCCCTGTCCACCGCCTACTGTCAGCTGTTCCCAGAATCCGGACTGACCCCTTACGACGCCAAGCTGATCAGTATGGCCTCCGGCTTTGCCGAGGTCGGGCAGCTGGGCCTGCCTGACGATATCATCTGGGGCGGGCCGGAGCAGCCGGAGCCGGAACGCTCCCTGTTCTTCCAGCACACGGAACTGGGCAGCGAGTTCTTCAAGGGCGGTCCCCCGGAGTGGGAGCCCTTGACCAGCTACTGCTCCGAGGTGGCCATGTACCACCATAAGAACTACGACGGCACAGGGTATCCCTCCAAGCTGGCCCGGGACGATATCCCCCTGTCCGCCCAGCTGGTCCACACCGCCATGGTGTGCAGCGACCTGGCCGACCGGTATGAGAACGAGCCCGATGTGTTCAAAATGGTCTACCGGGCCCTCTCCCTCCGGGCGGGCCGCACCCTGTCCCCCAACATGCTCAAGGCGGTGGACGCCTCCCGGAAGCCCCTGGAGAACATCTTCCGCACTATGCACCTCCAGCGGCGCAAGCCGGAGGCAGAGAAGGAGCCCCAGGTCAGAGAGGCGGTCACCTCCCGCCCCGGGCCGCAAAAGGGGGGCCAGTCCGCCAAGGACAGCAGCAGATCGGCCCTGGACAACATCTTCCGCCGCCAGCACAGCAGGAACCAGGAGAAGAGATGACGAAAGTCCCGCTCCCCAAAAGGGGGCGGGACTTCATCTGTCAGAGCTGGAACACCGCGCCGACGGCGGCAGCGGCGGCGATGAAGGCGATCGGATGGAGCTTTTTCAGGGGGGTGTAGCGCATACATACGAACACCGCGGCGGCCAGGGCCAGGGCGGGCCAGTGGACCGCGAAGGTGTGCTCCTCCACGCCCCCCGTCAGGAGGAACACCGCCAGGGCCACCGCCAGCCCGGCGGCAGCGATCAGCGCCGTGGAGGCGGGGCGCAGGCCGGAGAAGACAGCATCCACCGTTCTGGACTGGCGGAACTTTTGCAGGAAGCCGGCGATGATGACGATCACGACGATCGAGGGGGCGATCAGCCCCAGAGTGGCCGCCACCGCGCCGGACAGGCCGGCCACCTGGAAGCCCACATAGGTGGCCATGTTCACCCCCATGGGACCGGGGGTGGATTCGGACACGGCGATCATGGTGGTCAGGTCGGTCTCGGTGAACCAGCCGGTCACCGCCCCCATATCCTGGAGGAAGGGGATGGTGGCCAGCCCGCCGCCCACGGCGAAGAGCCCCACCTTCGCGAACTCAAGGAACAGCCGCAGCAGGGTCCATACTAAGGTCATCTCCCCTCACCGCCTTTCTTCCCGCCGAAAACGCCCTTGATCAGCCAGCCCGCGATCCCAGCCAGCACGATCAGCGCCGCCGGGGAGGTGAGCAGCTCCAGCCCCTGTCCCAGGGGACCATAGGCCCCGGCATCCAGGTCGGCCAGATTCCCAAAGACGGCCAGGGCCAGGACGCACAGGAAGATGGTCACAGCGGCCCCGCCCTTCAGGGTGGACTTGCCCAGCTTCAGCACGCTGGAGGCGATCAGGGCCACCACAGCGGCGTTGATCCCCGTCAGGGCGTGCTGGACCACCGGATATTCGGCGAATCTGGACAGGAACGCAGCGATGGCGGTGATGATCACCAGGGAGGGGAACACCACCCCCAGGGTGGTGAGGATCCCGCCGGGGATCCCCTTGTGCTTATAGCCGATGAAGGTGGCGGTGTTGACGGCGATGATGCCAGGGGTGCATTGGCCCACAGCGAAGTAGTCAGTGAGCTCCTCGTCAATGGCCCAGCCCTTCTTCTCCACCACCTCCCGCTGGAGGATAGGGAGCATCGCATAGCCCCCGCCGAAGGTACATACCCCCACCTTGGCAAAGGTGAGGAACAGATCACAGTAGATGTTCATAGCGTATCCAGATCCCCCATCCTCTCTCGGGCCGCCTCCACGGCCGTCCGCATATCCTCCCGCAGATCCTCCTCCGGGACCTCCAGGACCCCTGCCGCCAGCACCACCGCATCCTCCGGGGACACGGTGCGCCAGAGCTGGGCCAGGCTCCCTGTCTGCATCAGAGCAAAGGTGAACTGCTGTTCCGGCGGGAGCTTCAACACCCGCTCTCTCAAGTCATGCCCCTGCATCTCCAGCTGCCCCATCCGGCTGATGAGATAGCCCAGCTGGACGCCGGCATCGAAACACTCAGCTGGCTCCAATGGGAACGCCTCCTTACACATCACACATTGAACCGGAAGAGGATGATATCCCCGTCCTGGACCACGTATTCTTTGCCTTCGGAACGGATCAGCCCCTTCTCTCGAGCGGCGGCCATCGTTCCGCAGGCCATCAGGTCCTCATAGGAGATGACCTCCGCCCGGATGAAGCCCCGCTCGAAGTCGGAGTGGATCTTGCCCGCCGCCTGGGGGGCCTTGGTGCCCCGGACGATGGTCCAGGCCCGGCACTCGTCCTCGCCGGAGGTGAGGTAGGAGATCAGGCCCAGCAGGGCATAGCTGGCCTTCACCAGCCGGTCCAGACCGGATTCTGCCACCCCCAGGTCGTCCAGGAACATCTGCTTCTCCTCCGGCTCCAGCTGGGCGATCTCCGCCTCCAGCTTGGCGCACACGGGGATCACCTGGGCCCCCTGCTCCCGGGCCCGCTCCTCCACCTGCTGGTAGTAGGGGACGGCGGCGGGATGGGAGAAGCCCTCCTCGTCCAGGTTGGCGGCATAGATCACCGGCTTGAGGGAGAGCAGCTCGCAGTCGGGATACTCGGCGGCGATGTCCACCTCGGCGTAGCTCCGGGCGGACCTGCCGTCGTCGAGCCAGGCGCGCAGGCCCTCGAAGTCCGCCGCCTCCTGGAGGAACTTCTTGTCCCCCTTGGCCGCCTTTTTCGCCTTGTCGATCCGCCGCTCCACCATCTCCAGGTCGGCCATGACCAGCTCCAGGTCGATGGTGTCCATATCCCGGACAGGGTCGATGGCGCCCTCCACGTGGATCACGTTGTCATCGTCGAAGCAGCGGACCACATGGACGATGGCGTCAGTGGTCCGGATGTTGCCCAAAAATTTGTTGCCCAGGCCCTCTCCCCGGCTGGCCCCCTTCACCAGACCGGCGATGTCCACGAACTCGATCACCGCCGGGGTGGTCTTCTTGGGGCGGTACATCTCGCTCAGCCTGTCCAGACGGTGGTCAGGCACCGCCACCATGCCCACGTTGGGGTCGATGGTGCAGAAGGGGTAGTTGGCGCTCTCCGCGCCGGCGTTGGTGATCGCGTTGAACAGGGTGCTCTTGCCCACGTTGGGCAGGCCCACGATGCCTAATTTCATATTTCCTCATACCTCCTGATTTTCCAAGGGTTTGCGGCGTTTGAATGATGCCTACCACACCATTTATACACCATTTTGGCATTTAGCTTTATAGAGTTATGGCCAACTGGCCATTGGAAATGAAAAATTTTACTAACCAGTTCTTTTAGATCGGCATATGCGATGTGCCCCTACACCACGTCCACACCATTAGACTCAAATGCTTGGCATGACTCAAACTGACGTACGGCACTTGCCATAGAATCATCCGTTACGTGAACATACCGATCCATCGTCGTTTTGATGCTGGCATGTCCAAGCAGCTTTTGGAGAACCTTCGGCTGCATACCGCTTTCGATTGCCCGCGTTGCGTAAGTGTGGCGAAGAGCGTGCATACAAAATCGCTTGATTCCTGCTTCATCACAGAGCTTATACAGATGGGTGTCATAAGAGCTGTTCTTATTGGGCATACCAGTTCGGAAATTGATAAATACCAAGTCCCGCAGAACAAGCTGCTCTTTAATGCCGGTTCGCCGATCCATATATTCCAAAGTCTGCGAGAGCATCGGAGACTCTTTTCGGCTGCTCCTGCTAAGTTCAACCCCACGAAGTATCTCATATGCGCGATTAGTCAGAGGAATTGTTCGATAGCTCTGCTGAGTCTTGGGTGGGCCAGCACGCCAAAAAGCCTGCTTGTGTCGATACTCCAAAGTTTTATTGACCGTCAGAGTTCGCTTCTCCCAGTCGATGGCATCCCATGTCAGCCCAATCAGTTCTCCTGTACGCAGCCCAGTTTCCAATATCAAAGCATACTGGGCATAGTTGTGGGATCTTTGAGCCGCTTCTAAAAACCGTTTCTGCTCTTCCACCGTCAAATACTTGATATCGTCTACGGCCCGAACAGGTTTTGTATATCGGACACCATTCATAGGGTGCTTGATGATAAGGTCGTTCATTAGCGCAGACTTAAACATTGTCCCCATAGTAATGTATGTTTGGCGAATGGTTGAACCAGCATAGTCGGTTTCCATCCTGTTAAGAACAACTTTGCAGTGCATAGGTTTAACATTAACTAAAAGCATACCACCGATCACAGGCTGAATATTGTGGATATACCGCTCCTGATAGTTTCTACGGGTGTTCGGGGCCAAATCAGCTATCATATTCTCATGCCAGAAATTAAACCACGCATCCACCGTCATATCTGAGGGGATAAGAATATTATCATGCTTGTCCGCAAATCGCGCTTCTTCCAACCAATTTCGAGCCTCTGGCAACGTCATAACGTACTTTTCGTGGCGCTTACCATACTTATCTACAAATCTTGCGTAATAAGAACCATCCTTTCTTTGGCAGATACCTTTGCCACATTCTTTTCCTTTCAAGTTCTTTCCCATATGGTGAGCTCCTTTCCCGTTGTGAGAAAAAGAGCCAATGCAACACGGCTATTTTACCATATCGGCGTCTATTTCTCAATAGCAACTGCGGTTATATCACAGTTTTTTTGCTGATGAACTCTTCAAATTCTTTTCGCTTAACCAGTCTTTTCGTGCCTACATAAAGGACAAAAGGGCAATTTGGTACACGCAATAGGCTTTCAATCTTGTTTATCCCAATATTGCTATACTCTGCTGCTTCTCGAATTGTGAGTGTCATTTTTAAATGGATCGGAACTTGTCCAGTTTCCACAGTCATTATGTAACTATCTCCTTCCAATGGTCTCCATGATAGTTTATAGAGAACAATGAGCAGCAGGTGGCGGCTGGCTAAACCGCTCCACGGGACTTACCCCCAGGGCATACTGGTATCCCCCACAGCCTGCGACGGATTGGATACCGTTCGGACCATGGCCAGGACAGTGTATCATGATTGAGCATGAGGGTCATCGCCTTAAGTCGCCACGACTTACTTGTGCGCAATGTGCGGCTCACCCATAACCTCCTTTCTAAAAATAGGGATCATGGCCTGCTCCATTCACACGGCTATCCTTCCTCAGGTCCTCATGCCTAACGTACCTGCTGACTCTATAAGAGCTGAGAGCTCTGTTTTTCAAGGTGCGAGGGATGCCTTCCCAAAGGTTTTTCACGCCTTTTCATCTCCTTCCCCGAAGGTTGCCGCAAGTTTTGCCCATACAGAAAAAATCCCAGCCTATTCTTTAAAACAGGCTGGGATTCATTATTAGTCATTTTCAGTTGAGACTTAATCAGTTTGCGGCCAAGATTATTTTGCGAAAAATAGGTGGAAAAGTATTCCGGACTGTGGTACAATAGATAATGGTTAATTATCTAT
>RAYO01000046.1 GCA_003612335.1 bacterium 1xD42-67 | reverse complement strand
GCCACAGCGCGGCTTACCTGCCGCGCTGTGAAAAATCTTTATATTTTTTCTCTGTCCTCTTGACGGGGTGCGGTTCAGATCCGGTGCGGGGGACTTCTGTCTGGTCAGTCCGATCCATCTGGCTGGTCGGTCTGGGGCTCCTGCTTCTGGCAGGCCACCACTACGAACCGGCCGTTGTCCCGGTGATAGCTGCAGGTGGAGAGGGTGAGCAGCCGATCGCCATACTGGGCATCCACACCGGTGTCGTAGAGGGCGGCGGCCTGGACCTGGCGGACGTACTCCTCGAACCGGTCCCGGTCGGAAAGGTCGGTGTATTGGTAGTAGCGGAACACGCCCTCCGCCTGCTGTTCGTAGACCCGGCTGTAGAAGGCGGCCAGGACGATGTACTCCCGCTCCTCTGTCAGGGTGTCGAAGTGGATGACGGAGTGGGCCTGGGCGTAGTCCGCGTCCTTATATTTGCTCAGCCCGCCGAACATGGCGCCGTCCTTCATGTTGTGGCCGTAGATGATGGCGTGGTCGGCTCCTGGGCTCCAGTCGGCCCCCAGGAAGAGGCTCCCGCTGAGGGCATAGCTGCCGTCGAAGGCCCGGCGCAGGTACTTCTCCAAATGAGACGGGGTGTACATCACCGGCAGATCGATCTGGGTGTCCTCGATGTACAGCCAGCCAGCCATGTCGTTGTTCTGCTGCCAGAGGGGGTCGTATTGGATCAGATTGCCCGAGGGGGCGTATTTGGGGGGCTCCCATTCAAAGGTCACCGGATCGCGCTCCTTGGTCTGCTCCAGCGCGGCCTCCCGGGCCGCCCGGACCTGCTGGGCCAGGTCCCGATTGGCCGCCTGTTCCCCGGCAGACCGGACCAGATCCCGGACCAGAAGGCCCCCAGAGACCAGGAACACCGCGAGACAGAGCAGGAGGGCGTAGGTCCGCCAGCCCCTTCGTCTTTTTTTCTGAGATGCCATGATCGGCCTCCTTACTGCTGAGGATAGATGTATTATACGCGATATGTCCGAAGAAATCAAGCAGAGGAGAGATGAGCGGCAGATCGGCACTTGACATATGTCTGAAATCGGACTATACTATAGTAAGTCCGGTTTCGGACATGTTTTTTGGAGGGACGAGATGGAAGAGCTGACCTTTTATCGCTTCATCACTGAGATCAACCGCCTGTATAAGGAGGAGGAGGACATCTATCGCCGTCTGGCCCGGAGATCCGGGCTGTCGGATGCCGCCTTTTGGATCCTGTATGCTATGGAGATGGCCCAAAGTCCCGTCACCCAGGCAGAGATCGGTTCCATGCTGATCCTCAGCAAGCAGACCATCAACTCCGCCCTGAAACGATTGGAACAGTCGGGACAGATCCGGCTCACCAGCGGACCGGGGCGAAAGAAGTATCTCCAGCTCACTGAACAGGGCAGGGCCCTGGCCGACCGGGCGATCCGTCCGGCGCTGGAGACAGAGCGGCGCGCCTTCCAAAGCCTGTCCCCGGAGGAGCGCTCCGGCCTGTTGGATCTGGAGCGCCGGTATGTCGCTCTGCTCCGTCAGAGCGCGAAAGGATCTTTCGATATCTCCCAGGAGGAATGACATCAAATGGCTATCAAACTTTCTGACCACTTCACCTATCCCAAACTGTTCCGCTTCACGATGCCCTCCATCATCATGATGATCTTCACCTCCATCTACAGCGTGGTGGATGGCCTCTTCGTCTCCAACCTGGTGGGGGAGGAGGCTTTGTCAGCGGTGAACATCATCTTTCCTGTGTCCATGATCCTCTCCGCCGCCGGCTTCATGCTGGGTTCCGGCGGCAGCGCCATAGTGGCCCGGGCCATGGGAGAGGGGAAGCAGGAGCTGGCTGACCGGTATTTCACCATGATCCTTCTGGTGGTCCTGGGGTTGGGGACGGTGTTCTCGGTGGGGGGCGCCCTGCTGATCGAGCCCATCGCCCGGCTGGCCGGGTCCAGCGACCTGCTCCTGGAGGACTGCATCGCCTATGGCCGTGTGCTGCTGGGAGGGAGCGCTGTCTTCATGCTCCAGGTGGCCTTCCAGGTCTTTTTCGTCACCGCTGAGCTGCCTAAGATGGGGCTGGCGTTCTCGCTCGCCGCCGGGGCCACCAATATCATCATGGACTATGTCCTCATCGGTCCCTTGGATATGGGGATCGCCGGGGCGGCCTGGGGGACGGTGCTCAGTTACGCAGTTGGCGGGCTGCTCCCCTTGCTCTACTTCGTAAGACCCTCCAGAGGGGCCCTGCGGCTGAGGCCCACCAAGCTCTATCTCCGGGAACTGAAGAACGCCTGCTCTAACGGCTCCTCGGAGCTGATGAGCAATCTGTCCGCTTCAGTGGTGAGCATCCTCTACAACCTCCAGCTCATGTCCATCGTCGGAGAGGCGGGAGTGGCGGCATACTCGGTGATGATGTATGTGGATTTCGCTTTCGCAGCGGTATTTTTAGGGTTCTCTATGGGGGTGGGGCCCATCATCAGCTTCCATTTTGGGGCGGACGGCTGGGATGAGCTGAAAAACGTCTTCCGCAAGAGCATGACGGTGATCGCGCTGGCCTCTTTGTCCATGGTGGCCCTGTCGGAGCTGCTGGCTCGGCCCCTGGCCGCCGCCTTCGTGAGCTACAGCCCCGGTCTGCTGGAGATGACCGTGCACGGATTTCGGATCTTTGCACTGAGCTATCTCTTCGTGGGCTTTGGGATCTTTGGTTCTGCCTTCTTCACCGCCCTGTGCAACGGGCCGGTGTCCGCTCTGATCTCCTTCCTGCGCACCTTCCTCTTCCGAGGCGGGATGGTCCTCCTCCTGCCTCTGGTCCTGGATCTGGATGGGATCTGGATGGCAGTGGTGGTGGCTGACGGTCTGGGCGCCGCTGTGGCCCTGGGGCTGATCTGGCGGTATCGGAGGCGGTATCACTACCTCTGAAAAGGATCCCTCTGTGGGGAGGAGATGGCCGAAGAGCAGGCCTTTGCATCTTGCCCTCGGGCAGATACGCCTTGGGGGCACAGCCCTTGCGATCTCTCACAGTTTCTGATAGGCTTATGCTGTCCTAGGACAGGAGGTGGAACGATGAAGATCACTGTGGAACACATAGACATCCCGGAGAATGAGGTGATCCTGCGCTGTCCGGCCCTGGGCGAGGAGATGCTGGGGGTGCTGTCCCTGCTGCGTTCCGGGCTCCAGAGGCTGTGCGTGTGGGACGACAGCCGCCGCACCACCCTCCTTGCCCCCAACGAGGTGGTCTACTGCGAGACAATGGAGGACCAGGTGTTCGTCTACACTGGTCAGGCCATGTACCAGATCGCCCTGGGCCTGGGGGAGCTGGAGAGCCGGTACGGCAGCCTGGGCCTGTTCCGGGCGGGCAAATCGGTGGTGGTCAACCTCCACCACATCCGGAGCCTGGTCAGCCAGGGGGCCGGACGCATCCAGGCGACCCTGGCGACGGGAGAGAAGCTGATGGTGTCCCGCCGTTATGCTCCCCTGCTGCGGGAGCGGCTGGGACTGTGAGAAAGGAGCTAATATGGAATATTTCGACCGGTTTTATCTCTGGGGCATCGACACCAAATACCGCATGGGCCTGTATTTTGCCGCTGTGGTCTTTTTTAAGGGGCTGGTCAATGTCCTGCTCGGAGATCGGACGGTGGATATCGTCATCCTGCTGGAGATGCTGCTGGCCTGCTTCGCCTTCGCATGTCTGGAGTCCCTCATCTTCCCCTGGGGCAAGGAATGGACAGGGAAGGGACAGGGCAGGCGGATCGCGCTCTGGGCGGTCCTGGCCAACCTCATCTTTATTGGATGCGCCTGGGGGCTGGGCTGGTTCACCGGCGCTCCGGTCTGGGGAGGGCTGCTGCTGATCCTTCTGCTGGAGTGCGCCCTGGTGGCCATGTGGTACGCCCTGTGGCTGAAGGAGAAGCGGGATACCGCCATCCTCAACCAAGGGTTACAGCGATTCCAGGAGGGGACATAGAAAATTTTCCCACTCCCATTGACAAAGGTGGTACACACTGATATAATATCTCTATCCTTAATGCAAATAATTATTATTAAGAAGGAGAGGGACATATCATGCCTGAACTGAAGGGGAGCAAGACCGAACAGAACCTGTGGACCGCCTTTGCCGGGGAGAGCCAGGCCCGGAACAAGTACAGCTACTTCGCCTCCAAGGCCAAGAAGGAGGGCTTCGTCCAGATCGCCCAGCTCTTCGAGGAGACCGCTGCCAATGAGAAGGAGCACGCCAAGATCTGGTTCAAGCTGCTGGGGGGCATCGGCACCACCGCCGAGAATCTGGAGGCCGCTGCGGCCGGGGAGAACTTCGAGTGGACCGACATGTACGCCAAGATGGCCCAGGAGGCCCGGGAGGAGGGCTTCGATGACATCGCCGCCCTCTTCGAGGGGGTGGCCAAGATAGAGAAGGAGCACGAGGAGCGCTACCGCAAGCTGCTGGCCAACGTGACGGACGGCCTGGTCTTCTCCAGGGACGGTGACATGATCTGGCAGTGTGCCAACTGCGGCCACATCCACGTGGGCCCCAAGGCCCCGGAGGTCTGCCCTGTTTGCGCCCACCCCCAGGCATATTTCCAGCTCAGAGCGGAGAACTATTGATCGGACAGTGAGCCGGCGGGCCGGCGAAGTCGAAGGAGCGGAGGGAGCGGGATGGACCGGTTTGGTAAGGACATCCTTTACCACTACACAGATTTCCAGGCGGTAGACGGGATCCTCCGCTGCGCCCAGCTGCGGGTGAACAACGTCCTGCGCATGAACGACTCTGCGGAGATGCGCCACTTTATGAAGGGGCTGTGCAGCGCGGTGGTGGAGCGGCTGGAGCAGGAGGGCAGGCAGGAACAGGTGGAGGCGGTCCAGGACCTCTTCCAGGAGGAGATGAAAAAGGAATACTCCGCCTTTGCCGCCTGCTTCTCCTTCTACCGGGACGACGCGGCACAGTGGGAACGGTATGGGAACCGGGGCAGGGGGATCTGTATCGGTTTGCGGCGGGAGCACCTCCAGCGGATCGCCAAGGGGGCGCTGTCCCTCCAGACCGTCTTTTACCGGGACGATATGGCTGGCCATCCCATGGTGGAGGTGTTCTGCCGGCTGATCGAGGAGGGCGTGCCCCTGTCCGGGGAGGATCCCGCAGTCCGGAAAGCTATGCGGGACGCCTGGGCTTGTTCTGTGTCCTTCAAGCACCCCTCCTTCTCCTCGGAGAACGAGATGCGGCTGGTGGTCTCCCCCTTTGGGCAGGAGGGGCTGGATCTGAAGCCTTGTTACCATGTGACCAAGGAGCGGATCAAAAAGTATTACCCTCTGGACCTGCGGGGCATGTGTGAGGAGATCCAGGTGGGCATGGAGGATCTGGTGTCTGAGATCATCATCGGGCCGGGCTCCACCCAGTCCGCCGCGATCTTCCAGGACTATCTGCGGGACAACGGCCTGCCCTCTCTGGCGGACCGGGTGTCTCTGTCCGACTGCCCGCTGCGGGGGATGTATCTGTAGAGCAAGGAGCGGCGGGGCCCGATCGGGCCCCGCCGCTGTTTCACATCACAGGACGTTGGCGACAGCTGCCTGCTCCATCTCGGCCAGCAGTTCCAGCTGGGTCATGAGGTCGGCGTTGGCGGCGTTGTATTGGTCAGGTTCCCGGAGCTGGAGATATTCCAGCACCTGCCGGAATCCCCGCAGGACCTGGTCGGTGTCGCTGTGGCGCATGGTGATGTGGAAGTAAGAACGGCTGCTCTGCCAGTCCTCATAGGCCTGCCGGGTGAGCGCCTCGGCCCGGGTCCAGTCCTCCTGCTCTGCCAGGGACTGGGCCTGGAGCAGGCCCTCCCGGATCTCGCCAGTGATCTTTTGAGCGTACCAGCCGTTGGCGAGGCTGGCCCCCAGCAGCAGGACCAGAAGGCCGGCCGCGATCCAGAGACGTTTCATTGCCTGGACCTCCTATCGTACAGGGGCGGACGTCGTCCGCCTCTCTTTTTGAAAGATCTTCTGATGGACATGGGCAGGAGACATCAAAGATCCTTCCTTGCGAAATAGATGGCATCCGCCTCGTCCACTAAGAGGAGGAACACCTGGGACAGATCCCGGCACCCCCTCTGGGCCAGCTGCCTCTCCAGCCAGGGGCGGTCGTGGCCCAAGACCTTCAGGTTCTGTTCCAGCAGGCGGCCGTCGCTGACCACCACCCGGGGCAGCCCCCCCTCCTCCACCGACACCTTCAGGTCCCGGGCCGTGGGGGGCTTCTGATCGGCATAGGGCAGGACGGAAAGCTGTCCGTTGGTCTCTAAAATGGCGTACTTCACGGCGGACAGGTCGGTGAATCCCTTGCCCCGCAGCTCCTCCAGCAGTTCATCCAGCGTGAGGCGGTTCTTGGCCATCTCCCGCTGGTCCAGGGTCCCGTTCCGGACGATGATGCTGGGCTGTCCGCACATGAGGGCTCGGAACCGCACGCTCTTCATGGTGAGCACCGACAAGATCATCGTGATGGCCAGAAGGGCGAGGATCGGCACCACGCCGCTGAGCAGGGGGATGCCGTAGTCCTGCATCGGCACGGAGGCCAGATCGGCGATGATGAGGGAGAGCACCAGCTCAGAGGGCTCCAGTTCCCCCACCTGCCGCTTGCCCATCAGCCGCACGCCGGCGATGATGAGGATGTATAGGATGATGGTCCGCAAAAGTCCGGTGAACAAGGGCATCGCCTCCTGTGATAGAACGTAAGGGCGCCCCTGGACGCCCGGTCTCCGATCTGCCGCAGTCTGACGGACGGGCCGTTGAGGCCGCCAGCCCCTGCAGATGACCATAGCTTTCCCGTTCGCTGAAGATCTATCCTGCGAATTGCCCAAATATCCTCCGAATAATTATACAGAAAAAGGGAAAACGCCATCTTGTCAAATGGAGGATCTTTCGATAAAATGACTTGATAACATGTGGACACCAGAACAGGAACGGAAAGCGAGTGAACGAAAGATGAAAGCGACCTTGATCTTAGCCAATGGGAGCATCTTCTCCGGCACCAGCATCGGATCCACTGAGACCCGGGTGTGTGAGATGGTGTTCAACACCTCTATGGCCGGCTATCAGGAGATCCTGACCGACCCGTCCTACGCCGGACAGGGCGTGGTGATGTCCTATCCCCTGATCGGGAATTACGGCGTCAACAGCGAGGACAACGAGTCACGCAAGCCCTGGGTGGAGGCTTTCGTGGTCCGCCACCTGTCCCCCCGGGGGAGCAATTTCCGCTGTGAAGGCGATTTGGGCACTTATCTGAAGGAACATGATATCACCGGCATCCAGGGCGTGGACACCCGGGCGCTGACCAAGATCCTCCGCAATGAGGGGAGCATGAACGGTATGCTCACCTGTGCGGAGCATTTTAATATCGCCCAGGTGCTGGAACAGCTGAAGTCCTACCGGGTGGAGAACACCGTGGCGCTGGTCACCCGGGGCGAGCCTGAGGTATTCCCCGCCTGTGGGGAGGAGCATTTCCATGTGGCCATGATGGACTACGGGGTCAAACAGCACATGATCGAGTGCCTGCGCAAGCGGGGGTGCAGGGTCACCGTCCTGCCCGCCTCCACCCCGGCGGAGGCGGTATTGTCCGGAGGCTACGACGGCGTGATGCTCTCCAACGGCCCCGGCGACCCAGCAGAGAACGTGGAGATCATCGCCGAGCTGAAGAAGCTGTATGACAGCGACATCCCCCTCTTCGGCGTCTGTCTGGGGCACCAGCTGCTGGCCCTGGCCACCGGGGCCAGGACCGGCCGGCTGGCTTACGGACACCGGGGGGGCAACCACCCCGTCCGGGATCTGGAGAAGGGCCGGGTGTTCATCACCAGCCAGAACCACGGCTATATGGTGCTGGCTGATTCGGTGGATCCGTCGGTGGCCGAGGTGAGCCACGTCAATGTGAACGACGGCACCTGTGAGGGCCTGCGGTACAAGCGTCCCCATTGCTTCACCACCCAGTTCCACCCGGAGGCCAACGCCGGACCCAAGGATACGGAATATCTGTTCAACCGCTTCATCGATTCTATGGGAGGTGACAAGTGATGCCTAAGTATACTGATGTGAAGAAGGTCTTGGTGCTGGGATCCGGTCCGATCGTCATCGGCCAGGCCGCCGAGTTCGATTACGCCGGCACCCAGGCCTGCCGCGCCCTCAAGGAGGAGGGGCTGGAGGTGGTGCTGGTCAACTCCAACCCCGCCACCATCATGACGGACAAGGATATCGCCGACCATGTGTATATCGAGCCGCTGAACATCCCCTCTGTCACCCAGGTGATCGAGCTGGAGCGGCCCGACTCCATCCTGCCCACCCTGGGGGGGCAGACCGGCCTGAATCTGGCCATGGCCCTCCACGAGAACGGCACCCTGGAGCAGTACGGCGTCCGTCTGCTGGGCACCTCTCCCGAGTCCATCCGCAAGGCGGAGGACCGTCAGGGCTTCAAGGACTGTATGGAGTCCATCGGTCAGCCCTGTGTCACCTCTCTGGTGGTGGAGAGCGTGAAGGACGCGGTGGACTTCGCCGGTGAGATCGGTTATCCAGTGATCGTCCGCCCGGCCTACACCCTAGGGGGCACTGGCGGCGGCATCGCCTATGACCAGGCCTCTCTGGAGGAGATCGCCGAGCGGGGGATCAACCTCAGCCGGGTGGGACAGGTGCTGATCGAGCGGTGCATCGCCGGCTGGAAGGAGATCGAGTTCGAGGTCATGCGGGACGGTGCGGGCAACGTGATCACCATCTGCTCCATGGAGAACATCGACCCTGTAGGGGTCCACACCGGCGACTCCATCGTGGTAGCGCCCGCCCAGACTTTGGCCAACAAGGAGTTCCAGATGCTCCGCTCCGCCGCTCTGGACATCATCTCCGCCCTGGAGATCGAGGGCGGGTGCAATGTGCAGTTCGCCCTGGATCCCGACTCCTTCGAGTACGCCGTCATCGAGGTCAATCCCCGGGTGTCCCGGTCCTCCGCCCTGGCCTCCAAGGCCACCGGCTATCCCATCGCCAAGGTGGCCGCCAAGGTGGCACTGGGCTACACCTTGGACGAGATCCCCAACGCCGTCACAGGAAAGACTACTGCTTGTTTTGAACCGACGATCGATTACTGTGTGTTGAAGATCCCCCGCCTCCCCTTCGACAAGTTCACCACCGCCAGCCGCACCCTGGGCACCCAGATGAAGGCCACCGGCGAGGTGATGGCCATCGCCAACTCCTTCGAGGGGGCGGTGATGAAGGCTATCCGCTCCCTGGAGCTGAACGTCCGGGCCCTGAAGCTGGACAAACTGGAGGGGCTGTATACCGACGAGATCGAGGAGCTGCTGGTGAACGTCACCGACGAGCGGCTGTTCGTGGTGGCCGAGGCGCTGCGCCGGGGCTTCTCCCCCCAGAAGATCTATTCGATCACCAAGATGGATATCTGGTTCCTGGACGGCTTCAAGCGGATCATCGACATGGAGGAGGAGCTGAAGCGGTGCAAGGGGGAACCGGATATCGACACCCTGAAGCGGGCCAAGGAGATGTGCTTTGCCGACAGCTACATCGGTGCCCTGTGCGGCATGGCTCAAGCCGATGTGAAGGCCCTGCGGGAGCGGTATGGCATCGTCCCCGCCTTCAAGATGGTGGATACCTGCGCCGCCGAGTTCGACGCCGAGACCCCCTACTATTACTCCACCTATGACGGGGAGAACGAGGCCCGGGACGACGGGTCCGGACGGAAGAAGGTGCTGGTGCTGGGCTCCGGTCCCATCCGGATCGGCCAGGGCATCGAGTTCGATTACTGCTCGGTCCACTCGGTCTGGGCGCTGAAAAAGCTGGGCTGTGAGACCATCATCGTCAACAACAACCCCGAGACCGTCTCCACCGACTTCGACGTGGCCGACAAGCTGTACTTTGAGCCGCTTACGGCGGAAGATGTGCAGAACATCGTGGAGCAGGAGAAGCCCTGGGGGGCGGTGGTCCAGTTCGGCGGCCAGACCGCCATCAAGCTGGCCAAGGCCCTCACCGACATGGGGGTGCAGATCTTGGGCACCTCCTCCGACGGGGTGGACGCCGCCGAGGACCGGGAGCGATTCGACGATATCCTGTCCAAGTGCGGTATCCCCCGGGCCAAGGGCCGCACCATCTACACCACCGAGGAGGCCCTGGCCGCCGCCCACGAGCTGGGCTATCCGGTGCTGGTCCGCCCCTCCTATGTGCTGGGCGGCCAGGGGATGGAGATCGCTTACACCGACCGGAACATCGAAGAGTTCATGAACATCATCAACATGACCGTCCAGGAGCACCCCATCCTGGTGGACAAATACCTCATGGGCCGGGAACTGGAGGTGGACGGCGTCTTCGATGGGGAGGACATCCTGATTCCCGGAATCATGGAGCATGTGGAGCGGGCCGGGGTCCACTCCGGCGACTCCATCGCCGTCTATCCCCCCCTCCACCTGGAGGACAAGCATCGGGAGCTGATTCTCCAGCACACCCGGAACATGGCCAAGCACCTGGGGGTGATCGGCCTGATCAACGCCCAATATATCCTCTATGACGATGACATCTATGTCATCGAGGTCAACCCTCGTTCCTCCCGCACCATCCCCTATATCTCGAAGGTCACCGGCGTGCCCATCATCGACCTGGCCACCCGAGTGATGCTGGGGGAGAAGCTGAAGGATATGGAGTATGGCACTGGGATCTATCGGGAGGCGGACTGGTTCGCCGTGAAGGCCCCGGTCTTCTCCTTCGAGAAGCTCACCGATGTAGACACCGGCCTGGGCCCGGAGA
This sequence comes from bacterium 1xD42-67, assembly GCA_003612335.1. GTDB lineage: Bacteria > Bacillota > Clostridia > Oscillospirales > Oscillospiraceae > Lawsonibacter. Next base: position 17,116 of record RAYO01000046.1, on the reverse strand, counting down.
TGAAGTCCACCGGCGAGGTGCTGGGCCTGGCGGAGACCTATCCTCAGGCTCTGCTGAAAGCCTTCAAGGGCTCCGGGATGCGGGCCCCCAAGCGGGGTGGGCGCATCATCATCACCGTGAAAGATGAAGATAAAGGGGAGATCGTGGCCATCGCCCGGGGATTCGAGGAGATGGGAGTGGAGCTCTTCGCCACCTCCGGCACCTGCCAGACCCTCACCGACGCGGGGATCGAGTGCAAGAGCGTCAACCGGGTGTCCCAGGCCCACCCCAATATCCTGGATATGATCGCTTCCGGCACGGTGGACCTGATCATCAATACTCCCACCCGGGGCCGCAAGCACGACTCTGACGGCTTCCGGATCCGCCGCTCCGCTGTGGAGCATGGGGTGGGCTGTGTCACCGCCATCGATACCGCCCGCGCCCTCCTCACCGTGCGGCAGCGCAGCCGCAGCGAGGATCTGACCCCCATCGATATCACCAAGATCTGAATCCGGAAGGCCCCCGGCATCAGCCGGGGGCCTCAGTTTGGGAAAAGGGTTGAAAACCGGCGGGGAACATGGTATCATCCCAAAGTGGGAAAGGAGAGGAGCATGTGAGACCGATCATCAAGTGGCCTGGGGGGAAGTCCAGGGAGCTGAACAGGATCCTGCCCTATATCCCTCCCTTCCAGCGGTATATCGAGCCCTTTTTTGGAGGCGGGGCCCTGTTCTTCCACCTCTGTCCGGCCCAGGCCGCCGTCAACGATATCTCCCCAGCACTGATCCAATTCTACCGGCTGATCCAGGCCCAGGACCAGGAGCTCTATGAGCTGCTCCTGTGCTATGACCGCAGTTTCCAGCACCTGACAGCTCTGGTCCGGGAGGAGGCCGGGACGCTGATGGAGATCTTTTCCTGGCTCTACGACGGAGAGATGGGGGGGCGCCAGGTGGGGCCAGCCCTGGAGGAGTGGATCGGAGCGCGGGCGGACCGCCTTATGGAGGGATTCGACCAGCGGCTCCTGGTGGACCGGGACAGATTCCTGGCCCAGCTCCTTCGGATGGAGGAGGACAAGCTCCGCCGGACGGTATCCAACCACCGGAAGAAGCCCTTCTCACCAAAGGATCTGAAGGAGAACCTGGTCACCGGTCTGACCAGTGGATACTATATGTATTTTCGAGACGTGTTCAACGACATCGCCCTGGGCCGGGGGCCGCAGCACACGGCCGGTTATCAGGCGGCCAACTTTTATTTCATCCGGGAGTCCTGCTATGGCTCCATGTTCCGATACAACGCCGATGGGGAGTTCAACATCCCCTACGGAGGGATGACCTACAATAGGAAGGACATGCGGGCCAAGATCGATTCCATGTTCAGCCAGGAGATGAGGGCCCTGCTGGCCAATACCCAGATCGGCTGCGGTGATTTCCAGCAGTTCCTGGGGGGACTACAGCTCAACAGAGGGGATTTCCTGTTCCTGGATCCCCCCTATGACACTGATTTTTCCGACTATGAGGGCCGGGACTTCACTCGGGCAGATCAGGTGCGGCTGGCCCAGTTCCTGCAGGGCACCCCGGCCCGATTCATCCTGGTGATCAAGAACACCCAGTTTATACACGATCTCTATGCCGGACAGTTCCGGATCCTGAATTTCGATAAGAGATATGCCTATAATGTCCGCTCCCGGAACCGCCGGGACACGGAGCATCTGATCATTACCAACATATAGCATCTGCCGGGGCTGAGAGGACGTCCCCTTGTCCTCCTGCCCCGGATCTTTTTGTGAAAGAGCGCCGTCCGCTGCTGATAGAGGCAGGGACGGCGCTCTTTCCATGCCGCTGTTCAGAGATGGAGGTCGTTCTCCCGCAGGAAGATCTCCAGCCGTTCCTCGAAATAGCGGATGCTGTCGATTCGGTTGGGGCGGGGGGTGCGGTTGATCACCTTGTAGCAGATGCGGTCGGGGGGCGGGGCGGTCATCTCGTAGACTTGGACAGGGTGGCCATAGGTGGCGCTGATGGTCTGGAGGAAGGGGATGGCGCTTGCGGGGACGATGCACCAGACGCCGTCGGCCAGGTAGTTGAACACGCTGGAGGCGGTGTCTACCTCCGCCAGGGGCTGGTGGTCGAGACCGAAGTAGCTGTCGTGCCAGGCGCGGAAGGTTGAGCCCCAGTCGGTGAGGAGCTCGTCGTGGGGATCCAGGGTCCGGGGGTCGATGGTCCGCCGGTCGGAGGCGAGACAGCCCAGCAGATAGTGGTGCTCAGAGAAGAGCGGGACCACCTCCACGTTCCTGCTGGCCCGCTCCCGGACGGTGAAGCCGATGTCGATGATCTGATCCTCTACATCGGTGATGGTCTGGGGGGAGTTGTAGGTGTGCAGGGAGAGGAGGAAGGGCTGTTCGTCGATGATGCTCTTGTAGAGCTTGGCGAAGCGGAAGGAGATCGTCTCTACGCAGGAGACGGACAGCATCTGCTGCCGGGTGTCGTTCTTGAAGTGGACCGTGTCCTGGGCCAGGGCCAGCCAGCGCTCTGCAAGGGGGATGAACTCTGTCCCTGTCTGGGTCAGTCCAAAGCCCCTCCGCCCCCGGGAACGGAGGATCAGCTGGGCATCCAGCTCTTTCTCCAAGTGGTCCAGCCGGTAGCTCAGGGCGGATTGGGAGATACACAGGGATTCAGCGGCTTTCGTGAAGTTTTTGCAGTCTACCAGGGCGATGAACGCCTCTATCAAACTCGTATCCATACCTTCTCCTTCGATCCTGTGGAAATCGTATTTTAATACTGGATTTTCGTTGAGGATGCGGTCCTGCCGGACTGCGCTTTTTTATCGTCTGGAAAGGGAGGAAACACGAGATCTGTGAGGAAATATAGAGGATCCTGGGCCTGGACTGGAATTTCCTCAACTTTATGAAAGACAGGCTGACGTATGATCGCATCCGGAGGGGCAGGTCCAGATCTGCAGGGCAGGGCACATGTTCTCAAAAAACATCATATTATCAGTTGTATAGATAATATACCACAAAATAATTCATTTTACAACGATTTTAAACTATGGTATAAAATGATCATGCACAAAAATCCTCCGCCGAACAGCAGAACATTGGGAAAAATAGACATAACACAGGGGGGAGGGGCGGAGGATCGCCGGACCCTCTGGATATCTGAAAATGGCAGGAAGGAGATCGGGACGATGCACTTCAGCAATCATATGGATGAGATACAGCTCTCGAAGATCCGTCAGATCGGCGAACTGGCCGGGAAGATGGCAAAAGAGGGACGGTCCGTTATCAAACTCCAGGTGGGGGAGCCGGACTTCGATACGCCTCAGCACATCATCGATGCGGCCATCGCGTCGCTGAACAAAAAAGAGACCCACTACGCCCCCAACCGCGGTACGCTGGCCTGCCGGCAGGCGATCGCCGCCAAGCTCCGGCGGGACAATGGGATCCAGGCTGACCCGGAGAAAAATATCCTGGTGCTCAACGGCTGCGCAGAGGCCCTGATGTGCTCCACCCTGGGCATCCTGGACCAAGGGGAGGAGATGATCGTCATCGAGCCCTGCTTCATCAACTACGTCCAGCTGGCCAAGCTGTCCGGCTGTACGCCGGTGGTGGTCCGGGCCCGGGAGGAGGACGGCTGGCTGCCCGATATCGAGGACATCCGCCGGGCCGTCACCAGCAGGACGAAGATCCTGCTGCTGTGCACCCCCACCAACCCCACCGGCGCGGTCTATCCGAGAGCGCTGCTGGAGGATATCGCCAAGCTAGCCATGGAGCATGGCTTCATCGTGGTATCTGACGAGGTGTATGAGAAGCTGATCTATGGTCAGGCTGAGCATGTCTCTATCGCTTCCATCCCGGGGATGGAGGAGCGCACGGTCACCATCAACGGCCTGTCCAAGGCCTACGCCATGACCGGCTGGCGGCTGGGCTATGTGGCGGCGGACGAGGCACTGATCCTGCCTATGCTGAAGGTCCACCAGTACGCCGCTACCTGTCTGCCGGTCTTCATCCAGGCGGGGGCGGTGGAGGCGCTGGATAACAGCGAGGCCGATGTGGCCGCGATGCGTCAGGAGTATCAAAAGCGTCGGGACATGCTGGCGGAGCTGCTGGGCCAGTGTGAGGACCTGAGCCTGACCGTTCCTGAAGGGACCTTCTACATGTATCCTAACATCAGCAAGCTGGGTATAGACAGCTATGACTTCGTGTTCAAGCTGCTGGAGGAGACGGGCGTCGCCACAGTATACGGCACCGCCTTCGACCAGAAAGGGCAGGGGAACATCCGGATCTCCTTTGCCAACAGCGAAGAAAATCTGAGGGAGGGGGCGAGACGGATCTTGCAGTTCATCGCGAAGATGCGGTGAACACCACGAAACAGTGTCTTTGACAAAAGAGAGGGAGGAAACCAACATGAAAAAAAGAAAGATCGGCCTGTCTGTGAAGATGCTCGTGGGCATGCTCTTGGGTCTGGTCGTAGGCTTCGCGGTGGGTCCGTCCATCGCTTGGGTGAAGCCCTTCGGTACGATCTTCGTCAACCTGCTGAAGATGTGTATGGTGCCTGTCATCTTCGTCTCCATCACCCTGAGCATCGCCCAAGTGACAGACTTGAAGGTTTTTGGCCGGATCGGCATCAAGATCTTCGTGTTCTACTGCATCACCTCCGCTCTGGCGGCGGTCAACGGGATCGCCTGGGCCTCTCTGATCAGGCCGGGCGTGGGCTTTGAAGCCGCTACCTCCGGCGCGGTGGAGAAGGAGATCCCCAACATCATCGACTCCATCGTGGGGATCGTGCCCACCAACATCATCAAGACCATGGCGGATGCCAATCTGATGTCGCTGATCTTCTTTGCTATCATGTTCGGTGTCGCGATCTCTCTGATCGGCGACAAGAAGAAGCCCCTCATCGACCTGCTGGACTCCTCCAACGCCGCGATCCTGAAGATGATCAACATCTGCCTACAGTATGCCCCGATCGGCGTCTTCGCCCTGATGGCCAATATGGCCGGCGCCAATGGCCCCGACGTGATCCTGCCCCTGGGCAAGTTCCTGATCACCGAGTATGCTGCCATGATCAGCCAGATCGTGATCGTCTATGGTGTTCTGCTGGCGATCATGGGCAAGATCAACATCTTCAAGTTCGTCAACCGGGTGAAGTCCGTCCTGATCATGGCCTTCTCCTCCACCTCCTCCGCTGCCACTGTGCCCCTGGAGCTGGAGCTGTGTGAGTCTCATATGGGCGTGCCCCTGTCCATCGGCGGGTTCTCCTTCCCCCTGGGCTCCACCGTCAACCAGGACGGCGCCGGCCTGAACATCCCTATCTGCCTGCTGTTCACCGCCCAGATCTACGGCATGAGCTTCTCCTTCAGCGAGCTGATCATGATCGTGTTCCTGTGCCTGATCATGTCCATCGGCGCCGCCGGAATCCCGGCCGGAGCCTCCATCTTCGTGCTGATGATCCTGGGCCAGTTTGGCCTGCCCACCGATGCCTTCGGCCTGATCTTGGCCAGCTATGTGCTGATCGATGTGGGCCTGACCACTGTCAACATCTGCGGCGACATGGTGTGCACCATTTCTGTCTGCCGTAGCGAGGGGGTCCTGGACACCAAGGTCTGGGAGCCCGGCTATGACGCAGAGGCCGCTCACGCCGCTGCCAAGGCCGCGAAGTGACAGACCACGCCCCTGCAAAAGGACAGCAAAGATCCCCCGTGCTTACAGTACGGGGGATCTTTTTCATAGGGGAGAGGAGCGCTCCGCAATTCACAGGGGGATGTCCTCCAGGATGCGGAGCTGTTCCAGGCCCACATTGCCGCCGGACAGCAGGAAACAGACCTTGTCCTCGGGGGAGACGGGGATCAGGCCCTGGAGGACGGCCCCGATCCCGATGCAGGAGGAGGGCTCAGCCAGCAGCTTGCCCTGGGTGAGGAGCAGCTTCATGGCCCTGAGAGTGACTGGGTCGTCCACAGCTGCCACGCCGTCCACATGGGCTTGGATCACAGGGAAGCACAGGCTGCCGGGCCGGTTGCCGATCAAGGCGTCGGCGATGGTGGGCTGCTGGGGGACGGTGACCGGCTCCCCCTGGGCCAGACTGGCGCTGTACCGGGGGAGGGGAGCAGGCTCCGCTCCATAGACCTTGGTATTGGGGGAGAGGGCTTTGACAGCGGTGGATACACCGCCCAGAAGGCCGCCGCCGCTGAGGGGGACGATCACGGTGTCCACCTCGGGGCATCGTTCCACGATCTCCAAGCCTGCCGTGCCCTGGCCGGCCATGATGTCCTCGTCATTGAAGGGGGGCACCAGGACGGAGCCCTGTTCTGCGCAGACCCGGTCGGCAGTGGCGTAGCGGTCCTGAGGAGCGCACTGGACGATCTCAGCGCCCAGCTCCCGGATCGCGTCCAGCTTGACAGGGGGCGCGGTGTCGGGCATGATGATGGTGGCTCTCACCCCCAGCATCTTGGCCGCGTAGCTGAGGGCACGGCCGTGGTTGCCGGAGGAGGCCGCGGCCACGCCTTGTTCCAGCTGCTCCCGGGGGAGGGAGAGCATCTTGTTCATAGCGCCGCGGAGCTTGAACGCGCCGGTGATCTGCATACATTCCGCCTTCACATAGACCTGGCACCCCAGATAGGGGTCCAGGGCGGGCAGACGGAGCAGCGGGGTCTGGAGGATATAGGGTGCGATCCGCGCCCGGGCCTGCTGGATGTTCTCAAGGGTGAACGACATTGGGTCTGACCTCCCTGTTCTCATGGTGGTGGATCGGATACGGGAAAGGGGCGCCGGTCTCTCCTGCTCTGGAAGGGCTCAGTAACGGCGGATCACAGCCACCACCTTGCCGATGATCTCGGCGCGGGTGCCGTCGATCGGCTGATAGTCTGGATTCTCCGGTATGAGCCAAACATGGCCCTTCTGGCGGCGGAAGGTCTTCACAGTGGCCTCATCTTCGAAGAGGGCCACCACGATATCACCGCTGCGGACCTGCTGCTGGCGGTGGACCACGACCAGGTCTCCGGGCAGGATCCCGGCGTCCAGCATGGACTCCCCCCGGACTTTTAGGGCGAAGTGCTCGCCGGACAGGCCCTGGGTGTCGAAGGTGAGGTATTCCTCGATGTGTTCCTGGGCAAGGATGGGAGCGCCGGCGGCTACATTGCCCAACACGGGGATCTGGTTGGTCCGGGAGTGTTCCTCCTCAGCGATGGGCCCCCGGACGAAGCCGGGCAGGGAGATGGCCCGGGTCTTGCCTTCGGCCTTCACGATGACGCCGGCCTCCTCCAGCCCCTTCATGTGGAAGTGGACCGTGGAGGGGGACTTCAGCCCCACGGCCGCCCCGATCTCACGCACCGAGGGGGGGTAGCCATGTTCACTGGTGAAAGCCAGGATGAAGTCGTAGATCTGCTGCTGTTTTCGGGTCAAATTGGCCATAAGACAGGCTCCTTTCAGTGGGCAGACTGCCCATATACAGACAGAGGGGTCCGGGCGGGCGGCCGTCCTCCTGGGAAGATGCTGATATTATACCACAAGATCTCGGAGATGTCAAACTGATGTTCCAATCTTTTTGAAAAAATCTTAGGGCCTGCATCGGCGGGGAGATACAGGCCCTGGATGAGCTGGAGACAGCCCCCTGGGAGAGGCTGTCCGGCCCGATGTTCACTCAAATCTCGTGTTCCAGCAGTCGGTGTGATAGGCGTCGAAGCACATCCTGATCTGCTCCTCGGTAGTCTTCTCCACTGACAGTGCAGGCAGTTCGTCCAGGGCGAAAAAACCGCTGTCCAGGGTCTCGAGATTGGGCTGGAAGGAGCCGCCCAGCGGGGTACACTGGACGAAGATCTTGCAGATCCCGAAGGGGGAGGGGGGCACGCCGGGCTGTTTGTTCCGATCCAGGATGGCGACGATACGGTCGGCGGAGACCTCCAGTCCTGCCTCCTCCCGGACCTCCTTGACGGTGTTCTCCCCCACAGACAGGTCTACATCCACCCAGCCCCCGGGCAGGGCCCAGAGCAGGTCGCTCTCCTGGACCAGGAGGATCTTCTCCCCCTGGAAGACCGCCGCACGGCTGTCAAGCTTGGGGGTCTGATAGCCCGTCTCGCAGCAGAACAGGTCTGCCACCTTCGCGGAGGACAGATCCGTGTGCTTTGCCACGATCTCGGCGGCGATCTCCCGGATCCGGGCATACCGCTCCAGGTCGAACTTGTCGCGGCCGTAGAAGAGCCCGGCCTGGGCCAGAGCCTGGAGCTCGATGGCCCACTCCAGCCACTGTTCTCTGTGTGCCATGAGAGCGGCCTCCTTCCCGCCTATACAGGCGGCATCATGATGGGGATCTCCTCATCCTGCATGGCCACGATCCTGGCATCGTAGAAGCCGGCACGGGCCACGGAACGATAGGGGATCAGCCACAGACGGACAGGGACGGTCACCAGACTGCTGAGGATCACTGCGGGGGTGGACCAGATCACGGTCAGACACTTGTCCAGCCAAAGGGGGTCCAGGGCGGCGCTGGGGACCAGCAGGCCGGCCTGGCGGAGGAAGAAGAATATCACGCATCCGGACAGGAACAGGTCGATCAGCTCATAGCCCAGAAAGGACAGCTCCAGCTTGAACAGCTCCTTTTTCCAGCCCCGCATCAGGACAGAGCTGCGGCGGATTGGCAGGATGGGCCCGTCGTCCGGGCGGTCAGCCAGGAGATAGGGGGCCAGAGCGTACCGCAGGGAGGCGGCGATCACCACCACGAGCAGCAGAGCGAGATACAGGAGCATGGCGGCCGTCCAGGCGTTGGGGGAGGAGGTATAGGCGAGCACCATGGCGAAGGGGAGCGAGAGGACCAGCGCCGCCAGGAGATAGGCCCCCAAGATCCGCAGGAAGATGCCCAGCTCCATCAAAAGGACGCGCCCGGCCACCGAGAAGCCCTGCATCAGAGAGCTGATATCGGGATCCATCTTTCGATAGGTCCACAGGGCCCACAGGCACAGGCCGAACTGGACCACCGTGGTGTACAGACGGAGGAGGAGCTGGAAGAACAGGACCACGGTGTCCGATCCCGGGACGGATCCGCCTCCTGCTAAAAAGACCGCGTCCAATACCAGACTGATGAGCCAAGCCACTCCGGTGGTCATGACCAGATAGGCCAGGGCCACCAGCCAAAACTTTGGATCTGCGGCGACGATGCGCTCTTTAGCCTGCCGTTTCAGTTGTTTGCGGTCGATTCCCATAGAAAAGTTCTCCATTCCTGACGGCTCTCCAGAGGGCGGCCCTGGGGCCTTTTGTGCCCCGGAAGGGGGCGGGGCGATCCTGCCCCAGACTGTGTGGGATCATGCCCACTTCTCCATGACCTGCCTGAGCTGCTCCGCCAGCTTGGACAGGTCCTTGTTGGGCCGGCCCCGGCTGCGGCTGATGAGATCTGTGAGCTCCTTGGACACGTCCTGGAGGCGGAGGTATGCGGCGGAGGGGATCGCGGCGGAGCCTACCGTCTTCTTGACCTCCAGCACCACGCCCTTGGCCAGCATACAGTTGGTCATCAGATCGTAGACCTCCTCATAGAGGGGGGCGTGGGCGGGGATGCCCCGCTGGTTCAGGTCGTGGGCGAAGAGCTCTGTGACCTCGCTGTCCCCATGGACCACGAAGACCTGCTGAGGCTTGGGGGAGAAGTGCCCCACCCACTCCAGCAGGTGGTCCCGGTCGGCGTGGGAGCTGAGGCCCTTGAAATTGACGATCTTGGCCCGGACAGAGATGTCCTCCCCGAACAGCTTGACGGACCGGGCCCCCTCCAGCAGATAGCGGCCCAAGGTGCCCTCCCCCTGGTAGCCCACGAAGACCACGGCGCACTCCGGGCGCCACAGGTTGTGCTTCAGGTGGTGACGGATCCGGCCGGCGTCGCACATGCCGGAGGCGGAGATGATCACCTTGGGGGTCTTGTCGTCGTTGAGGGCTCGGGATTCTTCTGTGGACTGGGTGAGAGTGAGGCCGGGGAAGGTGAACAAGTTCTCGCCTCCCTGGATGATGGAGATGGCCTCCTCGTCCAGATAGCCCTTTAGGTTGCCGGAGTAGATCTTGGTGGCCTCGGCGGCCAAGGGGGAGTCTACATAGACCTTGAAGCTGGGCAGTGAGGTCACCAAGCCGTCCCGCTTGATCTCCCGGAGGAAATAGAGCAGCTCTTGGGTGCGGCCCACCGCAAAGGAGGGGATGACCACATTGCCCCCCTTGGAGAAGACATCGTCGATCAGCCGGGCCAGGGCCCCGGTATAGCTCTCCGGGGGCTCGTGGTTCCGGTCGCCGTAGGTGGATTCCATCACCACATAGTCGGCGTCGTCTACGAAGGAGGGGTCCCGGATGATGGGCTGGTCCTGGTTGCCCAGATCGCCGGAGAAGACGATCTTCTTGGTGACGCCGCCCTCTGTGGCCCAGATCTCCAGGATGGAGGAGCCCAGCAGGTGGCCTGCGTCGGTGAAACGGACCTTGACCCCCTCGCAGAGGTCGAAGAGCCAGCCGTATTCCACCGTCTCCAGCATCTGGATGGCCTCCTCGGCGTCCATCAGAGTGTACAGGGGCTCCACTGGGGGCAGGCCGGCTCGTTTGCCCTTCTGGTTGTGCCAATTGGCGTCCCCCTCCTGGATGTGGGCGGAGTCCCGGAGCATCACGCTCATCAGCTGGGCGGTGAGACCGGTGGTGAGGATGCGGCCGTTGAAGCCCTCCTTCACCAGCAGGGGGATCCGGCCGGAGTGGTCGATGTGGGCGTGGGTGACCAGGACATAGTCGATGTAGTTGGGGGCGAAGTCCAGGGCGTTGTCGTCGTGTTCGTCTCTGCCCTGCTCAAGGCCGCAGTCGATGAGGATCTTCTTGCCGTTGACCTCCAGACAGTGGCAGCTCCCGGTGACCGCGTGTGCCGCGCCGAAGAATGTCAGCTTCATGGGATAGCCTCCTTTGTGTACAGTGTGGGTGCTTGTCTCTATTGTACACCACTTCCAAAGAAAAAGCTACACCATTTTGTGAATAATGTGTAAAGTCGGGGTCACAGGATGCCGAAGTGCTCCAAAGCAGTGACGATCCCATCCTCGTCCACTGTTCCAGTGACATAGTCGGCCTGGCTCTTGACAAAGTCGTCGGCGTTGCCCATAGCTACCCCGATCTGGGCGTGGCGGATCATGGGCAGGTCGTTCTCCCCGTCGCCGAAGGCCATGGACTCGGACAGGTCGAAGCCGAAGTGGTCCAAAACAGCGTCCATCCCCCGGTCCTTGCCTCCCCCTGGTGCGATCACGTCCACGAAGGCCGGGTGCCAGCGCATGACCTCCAGGCCGGGGAAGAAGCGGTCGCCGGCGGCCAGCTCCTCCTCCTTGGTGAAGAAGGCGGTCATCTGATAGATCTCCTGGTCCAGGATGTCCCTTGGACGGACCGGGGCGGGGAGGGGGTGGGCCAGCTGCTTGGGGAAGATATCGGCACGGGGATCCGGATTGACGAAGAGGGTGCCTGTCTTGCTCAGGAAGAGGCAGGGTGCCTTGGTGGCCTCCAGCAGCTCCACCTGCTGGGCGATCACAGACTGGGGGATGGGGGCTGTCCGGAGCAGCTGCTCCCCGGCGAAGCAGTACTGGCCGTTGACGGTGACGAAGCCGTCGAAGGGGAAGGAATCGGCGGCCAGGCCGATGGATCTCCGGTGCCGCCCGGTGGCGATGAACAGCTTGACCCCTTTGGCCCGGAGACGGCGGAGAGCTCCCAGCACTCCAGGGGAGACCTGGTGGGTCTGGAAGCTGACCAGGGTGCCGTCGATATCGAAAAAGATAGCTTTTGTCATAGGTACGTCCTCCCGGCGATATGATCTTTTTCTATTCTACCGCAAATGTCCGGGATCTTCTATGTGCGGATCAGACGATCTTGCCCGATCTGCGGCATAAAGACAGTGACTGTCTCCATAGGATAGGAGAGAAAGGGGGGACTTTTATGGCATTCGCGGACGACCGGGCCCGTCCTGTGATGGGCCACCACATCATCCTGGAGGAGCGGGAGCAGCTGATCGTCTCCGGAGTGGAGGAGGTGGAGCGCTTCGATGAGGAGACCATCCTCCTCACCACTGCCCGGGGCGGGCTGGAGATCCAGGGCGAGGGGCTGCACATCGAGAAGCTGTCTCTGGATGGGGGGGATCTGAAGGTGGAGGGCCGGGTGGACGCCCTGGTCTATGAGACCCAGAGCCGGAGCCGGGGCGGCGGGCTGCTCTCCCGTTTGCTGGGCGGATGAGCGTGGACGTGATCCAGCAGGGCCAGGCCCTGTGTCAGGCCCTGCTGCTGGGGGGAGTGATGGGGGCGGTCTACGATCTGTTCCGGATCCTGCGGGTCCGGGTGCGTGTCCCGCTGCTGGGCCCCATGCTGGATCTGCTGTTCTGGCTGACGGCCACGGCGGCCCTCTTCCTCTGGTCCCAGGGGGCCTGGGGAGGCCGGATCCGTCTGTATGGAGCCGCCTTCTGCATGGTGGGAGGCGCCCTCTATTTTTGGGCCGTCAGCCCCTGGCTGCTGCGTCTGGGCTACCTGGGAGCCGATCTGGCGGCCCTCCTATTGGGTATTTTGACCTTTCCGCTGGGACTTGCTGGGGGGCTTTTAAAAAAAATCAGAAAACTTGTAAAAAACATCTTCCTTTCCGTGACGAAATGGTATAGAATAGGGCAGACAACGGGGGAGCTGGATCGTACTATTCGTCGCCGTGCGCTTCGGGAGAGAGGGGAGGATGTCCATGGAGTTCAAAAGAGCCGGATTTTTGACCAAGCTGGTGGTGTTGGCCCTGCTGATCTATATGGCCACCTCTCTGCTGGAGCTGCGGGGGAAGATCCAGACCGTTCGGGATCAGCGGGACGGACTGGTCCAGCAGGTGACGGATCAGGAGCTGGAGAATCACCAGCTGAGAGAGGCCATCGCGAACAGCGACGACCCTGAGATGCTGGAGCAGGTGGCCAGGGACCGGGGCTATGTGGAACAGGGCGAGACCCTGTTCATCGATGTGGCCAACTGAGGACCGCAGGTCCCATTTGTGTGTGTGTTATTTTACAAGGGAGGACGATCAAGACCAATGGAGCTGGGTGTTGGAGCCATCGTAGATGGCAAGGTGACTGGGATCACAAAATTCGGGGCTTTCGTGGCCCTGCCCGACGGGAGGTCCGGACTGGTCCATATCTCTGAGATCGCTTATACCTATGTGAACGAGGTGAGCGACCACCTGCATGAGGGGCAGGAGGTCAAGGTGAAGATCATCGGGATCGATCAGTCCAGACGGATCAATCTGTCCATCAAGCAGGTGGAGCCCCCGCCCCAGCGTGCTCCCAGACAGGGGGGCGGGCCGCGTCAGGGCGGCGGGGGCCGTCCCCGTCAGGGCGGCGCTTCGCGCCCCATGGGGTTCGTCCATCAGCCCCCCAAGGAGCCCACAGATTTTGAGGACCGGCTGAAGCAGTTCATGCAGTCCTCCGACAGCAAGCTGTCTGAGCTGCGCTACATCGAGAAGAAGGGCGGCAACCGCCGGGGCGGCGGGCGCCGGTGAACTTGGGGAGGTCGAATCGGATGGAGAGGATAGGCTTCGACACTGGCCGCCTGAGGTGGACCAGGGAGCCGGCGGAGCACCAGATCGGGGCTGACAGGATCCAGATCACCACGAGACCTGGGACCGACCTCTGGCAGCGGACGTATTACCATTTCCGGAATGACGATGCTCCTGTGCTCCAGATGGAGACGGAGGAGAAGTATTTCTCCTTTGTGGTGCGCACCGATCTTTCCGGTGCGCACCGCCGGTTCGACCAGTGTGGGATCGTGATGTACCTGGACAGCGAGAATTGGCTCAAGGGCTCTGTAGAGTATGAAGACGGAGACTTCCAGTATCTGGGGAGTGTGGTGACCAACCACGGCTATTCCGACTGGGCCACCACCGCTATCCCTGCCCAGATCAAGACGATGTGGTATCGGTTCAGCCGCAGAGAGGATGACTACTGCATCGAGTGTTCCCAGGACGGAGCGCATTTCACTCAGATGCGGGTGTGCCATATGTGGGAGGGGGCCGGCAGGATCGCTTTCGGTATCTATGCCTGCAGCCCGGAGGATTCCTCCTTCACGGCGGTCTTCGACCATATGGAGCTCACCGAGTGCAGATGGCCTGCCCACGACGGACAGGCGCCTGACTGAAAAAAGGACCTGTATCCACCGCTCGTGGATACAGGTCTTCGAACAAAACAGCATAGGAGCGACCGCGATGGATCCTTCCACCAACATCTGCTATATCGTAGGGGCCATGTCCCTGACCCCAGACCTGAGGCCCTATCCCCTGTCGGGGGACTATGTCATCGCTGCGGATCTGGGGTTCGATTCTCTGATGGCCTATGGGGTCGTGCCCGATCTGGCAGTGGGGGATTTCGATTCCCTGGGCCATAGACCGGACCATCCCAATGTGATCCAGCTCCCTGCGGAGAAGGACGACACGGATATGGTCTATGCTCTGCGCAAGGGGCTGGAGCTGGGCTACCGCCGGTTCATCCTCTTGGGGGGGATCGGCGGACGGCTGGAGCATACTCTGGGGAACCTCCAGCTCCTGGACTGGCTGGCTCTCCATGGGGCCCAAGGCTTCCTGGCGGGAGAGAAGACGGCGGCCACCTGTATCCGAGACGGGCAGTCCATCACCTTCCCTGCGGCCATGAGCGGCTTCCTGTCCGTGCTGTGCAACAGCGGCAGGGCGGAGGGCGTGGACCTGAAGGGGCTGAAGTACCCTCTGGAGAGATATGTCCTCACGGGCGACTTCCCGCTGGGAGTGAGCAACCAGTTCTTGGGCGTGCCGGCCACTGTGTCGGTCGAGCGGGGCAGCCTGCTCCTGCTGTGGAGCGACCGTGGAGATCTCTACGCCCATTTGCCCAAGCTGTGGGCGCAATGATCCCGGAGAGAAGCTGCCACAGTGCGCCTGGGATGTGTCCTGGGCGATCCATCCGGCCTGAGAGCGGCCGGTGATATCAGTTTGCCGGGCACAGGCGCTGGCGGCCTGGGCCCCGCAGGCTGATCTTTTTTATCCGGCCTGCAGTGGGGCCGCATGGTCTGGGGCCGTGTCGGTGAGCCCATATTGGTCATCGCCGATCGTTATGGGATCGATATGATCCTTTACACACACGGCAAAATAAAAGATGGGAGGGAGCGCAAGAACGATCCCAAATGCCCAAGATTAAAATAATGCGAGGATCGGCACAGCGTCAAGCTGCGCCGATCCTCACTTAAAATGTTTTCTTTGGTTCCGTAAACTCCTGGTTTGCTATGAAAAAAGCTGTCAACTACATAGCCCTTCTTCACTTTGCCTGCATTGTTATCGTCTGGTGTAAACTCGTTCGCCCTCATTGGTGGTTTTGTGATAGGCTCTTAATCCCCTACAGCCCAAACAGCCTTGTCGTTATCCAGAGCATACGTGATAAGATCTTGCATGGAGTCAGAAAGATCGAGCAGATCTTTCTGTTTGATTCCTGATCTTTTTAAAGTGTCATATATTGAATGATCTTTGATGTCTGTAAATATGGTGCGGATCTGCTCACATAATTGCTGGATCATCTCCAGCTCTTCGTATGACAGCAATGTGTCATCATAAGGGTCCAGTGAACATAGCGATCTCGAAGCTGATATTGGAAAATAGATCTCGTTGTCGAGAAAGAATTTAGGAAATATTTCTGGTAGTGATGTGATCTTATATGGTTTTTGAAATTTTATACAGTCTTTGTCTATGACTTTAAAATCTATAGCCATATTGCGGCTCCTCCTTTGAGCCTTTTTACAGATAGATACCACCTGTTCCAGGTCGCTGTCCTTTGTGGCGTTCTCTTGAGCGTCGTTCATATCCCGCAGCATCACATAACGGAAAAACTCTCTGTTTTCAAATCGTTTGGAGGATCTGATCGAAGACCTGCGGCAAACGATAGCTGTTCATCAACTCGTAGTATCCGGAGCCCGATCGATCAGTGAGCCTAAAAGAGACACCCGCTGAAAAACAACTGCTTTCAGCGGGTGTCGACTTTCCGCATGGAAGGCCGCCCAAAGACAAGAGCTGTTGTTCGATGTGCTCCTTGTCCTCTGGATGCTTTGAGGATCTCAGTCCAGCGGCTTCATGGTGGGGAATTGTTTCGCCACTCCACATACCGTTACATAAGTTATCAAATCTTGACCATTCATAGCGGTTTTCCTAACTTTCTCGGCATATTGTTATTTAGCGTTACACAGTGTATTCGGTGATTTGTCGTAAAATCTGTCGTAAAACTCAGCTGATCTTGATTTTGCCTTCCAGGTTGGCAAACGATTCCATCTTCTTCTCTTTGGTGGCCTCGTTATACACGTCCATCGTCGTTTCGATATTCCGATGGCCCATGATTTCCTGGATGATTTTGATATTCGGCTCGTTTTCACAAAGCCTTGTGCAAAAAGTGTGCCGCAGGTTGTGGACGGAGAAATGCGGTAACCGGACTGCTCCAGTTTCTTCTGCCTCAATGTTATGATCACGGATGATACGCCAGATAGCCCGATTTACCAAATGTGGAATAAGAACCTCTTGAAAACGATTCTGGAAGATAAAGCCAGAATAGCCATCTATCTCAGAACGTGTAAATCCATGCTCCATCTGCTTCAGCCTCTCGTCCAGCAAGGCCCGCTTCACATCATCGAACATCGGAATAATGCGAATGCCCGCCTTTGTTTTCGGAGTTGTGATATGGATTTCCATATTCCCGGCTTCTGTGACTCGATGTATGAGATTGTGATTTACATTAATAATCTTGCCCTTAAAGTCACAGTCTTCCCACCGAAGGCCAAGGCACTCGCCTACTCTCATTCCAGTACCAAGCAATACAGTGAACAAGTTTGACCAGTGACGGTACGTTGGAGTTCGTGCTACAAAATCGACGAATGCCTCCTGCTCAGGAACTGTCAATGCGTGGCGCTTGGGTTTTTCCCAATCATGGCTTTTCTTAATCTCAGCGATCACCCCGTCAGTAGGGTTAATACGGATGTAACCGTCCTTGACCGCCACATTAAACACCGGATGCAAAATGGTCTGGATAATTTCGACACTGTTTGGTTTAAATCCGTGCTTCAGCAGTTGAAGCGAAAGATTTTGCAAGTTCCAGCCCTAACCTTATGTAACTCGGCAAATGGTGGCAAAGCCTTGATTTTCAGGCGTTTC
>RAYO01000045.1 GCA_003612335.1 bacterium 1xD42-67 | reverse complement strand
ACTAATAAGCCGAGGGCTTGACCTATTTGGTCTCATATGAGAATGCAGGCGCTTGTTCCCTCTCTTGCTCCGCTTTCTTCCACTGTTCGGTTTTC
Organism: bacterium 1xD42-67; assembly: GCA_003612335.1. GTDB lineage: Bacteria > Bacillota > Clostridia > Oscillospirales > Oscillospiraceae > Lawsonibacter. The sequence continues at coordinate 28,921 of RAYO01000045.1, read as the reverse complement.
AGGGTGTAGTGGGTATGTTCCCGCATCGAAGTCGGAACATGTATCGAGGATGGCCCGTTGGTCAAGCGGTTAAGACGGCGGCCTCTCACGCCGCAAACATGGGTTCGATTCCCGTACGGGTCACCACTTGAAGTTTTTTCTTGACATCCCCGAGGCGTTCGGTTATAATACTTACTGTGAGAAGACGGTAAGGAGAGAAAAACAAGAGTTTTCTTTGCTTACTTTCTTTTCGGAGAAAGTAAAAAGTTGGTGCTGATTAGGGCGAGGGTCCACCCGTTCCCATTCCGAACACGGAAGTTAAGCTCGCTTCTGCCGAAAATACTTGTCTGGAGACGGACCGGGAAGATAGGTAGTGCCAACACGAAAGGGTCCAGCCCGCTGGGCCGGACCCTTTTCTCATGCCTCCTTAGCTCAGTCGGTAGAGCATGCGGCTGTTAACCGCAGGGTCGTTGGTTCGAGTCCAACAGGTGGCGCCAAGATGCGGCTTGCCGCCAAGGATGACGGCAAGCCGTTCTTTCCCAGTAACGTGCGTCCGGGCTATGGGCCTTTAGCTCAGTTGGTCAGAGCAGCCGGCTCATAACCGGCCGGTCCACGGTTCGAGCCCGTGAAGGCCCACCACTTTTTATCTGAGAGATAGGGGTATAGCTCAGCAGGTAGAGCAGCGGTCTCCAAAACCGCGTGCCGAGGGTTCGATTCCTTCTGCCCCTGCCATGTCAGCCACAGAGCGATCTGTTATGATAAGTTTAGATGGCGCGGTAGTTCAGTTGGTTAGAACGCCGGCCTGTCACGCCGGAGGTCGAGGGTTCAAGTCCCTTCCGCGTCGCCATTTGACTCCTTCAGCCTGGTGGCTGTTCCTATAGCGCCCCGAAAGGGGAGCAGTCATGCTGCTATAGCTCAGTCGGTAGAGCGCATCCTTGGTAAGGATGAGGTCCCCAGTTCAAATCTGGGTAGCAGCTCCACAAAAACCGCTTAAATCATCGGATTTAGGCGGCTTTTGCTTTAAATATGCAACTTTTTGGGGCGGTTTGAAAACCTCAAAAGACCTCGTTACCGGGAAAATGGGCTTTTTGCAAAAGATTTTGCAATTTTTGAGGGCTTCTAGGGGCTTCAAACCGTTGCGCCACAAGGGTTTCCAGGTTTTCAACCCTGCAAATTTCCTGCAACTGCCGGGGATTATGCGGAATAGGCCCGGTCAACGACTGCGGCGGCCTTGCTGATGGTCTCCCGGCCTTTGACATAGTAACGCAGGGTCATGGCCGAGGTGGTATGCCCTGCCGCCGCCTGTGCCAGCTTTATGTCCTTGGTTTGGTCGTATAGGTCAGTGAGTACAGTAGTGCGGAAACGAATAGGAGTGATGTTCTCCGTAAAACCTGTGTCCCGCTTGATACGGTCACACATTTTTCTGACCTGGGTATAGGACAGGGGCCGCTTACCGCCGAATACAAATTCGCCCTCTTTGACTTGGGGAAGATGGGGAACGGCTAAAGCAGAAAGGCCGATAGTCCGGGCGCTACTCCGAGTCTTGGTGTCCTTGATTTCCGGTTGGTTCCGGGTGGGGTGAGTGACGGCCCTGCAAATGTGTATGGCTCCGTTTTCGGGGTCTATGTCTGCGGCTTGAAGTCCCAGCACTTCCTCAAGGCGTAGAGGGTGCAGGGCTTGGATTGCCAAATAAGCCCGGTCTATGGGGTCTTGAATGTCCCCGATATGCTGGACAAGGTAGCGCATTTGCTCTATGGTATAGGGGGCGGTGGGCTGGCTGGCCTTGCCTGTGATTTTGATACGCTTGGACCGCAGGGGGCTTTTTGCGATTAGGCCATCTTCCACAGCTGCGTCCAGGATTTGATTTAAGACCATCCTAGCCTTGTCCTTGGTAGCCTTGGCTCCGGTCATGCCGTTGAAAAGCCGTTGCACATCATCGGTAGTAATGTCCTCCACGGCCAGCCCATCAAAGGCGGGGAGCAAGTGACAGGTCAGCTGTCGCTTGTAGGTGGTGGCTGTCACTGTCTCAATGTTGGGCTTGGAGTAGGTTTCAAACCAGGTTAGGGCGTAGTCGCTAAAAAGGTGCTTGCTAGGCTCTGGGGCGGTGCTCTGGGTGCCTACCAGCTTCAGCAGCTTGTCAGCGTATTCCTGCTCTGTGCTGGCCCTTATCCAGTGTTTTACGCCGTTTATAGTGACAGTTCTTGTGATTTTTGCCATCTCAATCTCTCCTTGAAATGGCGTACAATCCGAACTTTTGCAGTTGTCAAGGTGCGGTGTCTCTTGGCTGTCAGGGGTGGGGGTGCTTATCTCTACACCCTTATTATAACACACCTTGCAACTTTTTTCAATGAAATTCTCTGAATATTGCCTTGGAATGAGCGTTTTTCCTGCAATTTCTGTACAACTGATTTTCTGGGCCCGGATGAAGTCAACCACTTGGGCAGGAGTTGCCCGCAATATCTCTGCGGCCTCTTGGACCGTCAGCAGGTCGGGCCATTGCTCTAACAGGCTCATATAACCTCCATTTGATACATTGCGGAGGTCGTATTCTTGATTGTTCTTGATGGTTATATGTTTTGTTTTTCTAATTCATTTTTTTCAAAGGTGGCCTGCCCTGGTGGGCGGGCGGATTTTGTTCGCTTTCCTGATAGTTTCTACTTATTTTGTTCCTTGTTCAGTTTTAGTAGGTGTTTCGTTGTCGCTCTCCGCTGGTTTGGTATAGGTACGGTAATTGATGATATTTCGCAGCGTCCCCCCTTCATCGGTGATTGATATGGTCTTTTCGTATGTCAGAGGCATTCCGCTGATTTTTGCCTGGGCCTCCTGTTCCGTCATCTGGCAGACCTCCGGGCGCTTTACACCTCGGGAACAGCGATACAGATTGAAGCCCGGCGGGTACAGCTTCAATCGCGCCCCCTTTACAATCGCTTTCTTTTGCTTGCCTTTTACTTCTACCTCCACCAGCCTCCCCCGCTTTATGCCGCTGCTCAATGCCTCCGTCAGTTCCATGTCGCCAAGGTAGGCTGTCAGATACAGGCCCGGGTTGTCCACTCCCTTTAAGCTCTTGGTCTTGGTGAAGCCGTGGCCCCACAGCTTTGCCATATGTGCGTTTGGGATGAAGGGGGCTTTGATGGGAAATATTTCCAAAAGATGCAGATGCCAAGCCCCCCGGCCTTGTGGTTCTGCCGCTGCTATGTACTCCACAGGTGGGTGGCCCTCTTTTTTCAGATAGCGGAGAAAGCGCTTCCAAAAGGCGTGAAAGTCTTTATACAGCCGTTTCGTGTCCGTCATATTCTCCGCATATGTCAGCGTCACCCACAGGGCTGTGTCTGGGTCTTCCAAGTTCGCGTTTATCAAGTCCCGCAGCCGTTTCAGGCTTTGGGCGACGCTGGCCATATCCCCGGCGCGGTTTTGGTTGTGCTGGTAGTCTATGACCTCTCCCGTTCGTGTGTCTAACCCGTGGTCTTTATCTAGCTTAATAATTGGGGAACCGTCCGTGTTACGGGCGTAGCGTATTTCCATGACGTTTCCGGCGGTCTTTAGTGTTACTTCATCTGTGGGCGCTGGTCTTACGTCTGATATTTTTTTTACTTTCATCGTTGCTTTTCCAGCCTCGCGGCCCAATGTTCTTAAAAAATCAAGTAAAAGGGCGGGGCGGCTTTCGCTTCGCTTCGCCGCCCCGCCCGGTCAATTTTAGCGGCCCATCATTTCCAGAATGGATATATCCAAGGCATCCATGTCAGGAATGTTGTAAATCTGGATTTTCTCCAATCCAACACCGTCGATGTACAAGTGCCCTTCCCTTTTTTTGCAGTCCGTGATTTGTTCCTTCACGCTGTCAGGAAATACCATGCGCCGTCCTTCTGGGCTGAGATTGCCAAGGGCTAAGCAGGCATGGAAATTATCACGCCCTCCATTGAAGTATGAAGCGTCAGGCCGCTGAATCCCGATTATCGGGATGAACTTATAGGCTCTACCTAACATAAGTAATTCTGCTAAAAGGGATTTAGCCTGTTCTGCCTGCTTTTTCTCCAACGACATAATGAAACTGCCCCATTCATCTATTACCAAGTAATTTGGGGCGTCTGCTATACCTGTTTCCTGTTGGGCTTTGAAAGCGGAATAGTAGTCTTTTAACCCTTGTAAACAATCAGTATAGCTGTAATAGCGGGGGAGTCCCACATAATCCCGGAAGTCAAACTGCTTAAAATCTAATATCCAGATTTTAGAATTTTCAATTCTGGAAATCTTTGCCATAACGACCTTTGTAGCAATGGTTTTCCCAGTGCCTGTGGCCCCAACGATAAGTAGGTTTATGAACTGAGCGAGACTAATTGGACCAAGGGCATTGTCGTTCGGGGTGATAATTGTGGGCTTCACATACTTTCGGGGGAGAAAGTACAGGTAGATGATAGTATCCTTGTCTCCATACTCCATTCTAACCGCACCATTGAGGCCAGCCCGCCAATGTTCCCGGTGTCGGTCCATATCTACCAAGCTCAATCCCTTGCCGTCCAGTTCCAGCACTAACTCATGTTTTCTCTGAGGGCTTCTGCGCACCCGCTTTAGCACCGGATATTCGCCTGTGGCTGTCTTGATGTTCCACCTGTGGAGGGTGCGGGACACACGCCTAGCGATGTGCCAGGGGCGGTGAAGGAAGTCAACAAAACAGGTTGTGACAGTGAAGGCCAGCGAGATAATCAGGAACCGGAACACTAGCTCGCCATAGGGGAAATTCTGTAAATACGCTAACATTCTTTTGTCCTTTCTCCGGGGAGGCGGGACCGTGGCCCCGCCTCCATGGGTTTGTAGTTACTTGCTGAGCTTTACCAATTCCACACCGCTTGCGGTTCCGGTCAATTTCTGCTCGTTGTCTTTGCTGTACACCTTGACAGTGCAATCCGTGAAACGGACTAGCAGAGGACGGAGGTTAGCACAACCTTCTGAAATCTGCTCGTCTGTTACGGCGGCTAGAGCGTCCACACTCCCTGGAACTGAAACGTTAAGCTCCGTATAGTTGTTTCCCGGCAAGACCACTTTATAGCGATACTTTTCGGGAATATCGCTTGTGCGCTTCCTGTTCTCATAGGGATATACGGGGGTTTTTCCGATTAGGATAACCCAATCCAGGCCCCCATTAAGTGCTGAAAGGATGAGAGTGATAATATTTGCCATTGTGGCCTCCTTTGTGTTCGTTGGTTTATAGGAACGTGTCTCCTTGCCCGGCCCGTACGCATACCGGACAAAGAGACATATATGAAATGCCCGTCGGCATGAATTTGAGGGGGTGGTCGATTGATTGTCTGTAGTATATCAAGTTTAAGGAGGGACTTCAGGAGAAATACGAACATGTACGAACATAAACGAATAAATAAAAGGAGGCCTTAAAATGGCATTACTTACATTTAGTGAATTTGTGAATGTACTCTTTCCGTTTTTGAGAAATGGCGAGAGCGAAACCCAATTTATAAAAATGCTCACCAATCAAATTATGCAAGGGAAACCAGGTGCAAAGACGTATGACAACAAATCCAGAAATCCGATTTTAAATAAAAGCGATCGTGCAATACAATACTATTTTAAGGGGGAACGCTTCATCTCCCAGGGAGACGCAAGTATTATATTAAGTAGTTGCGATAGGTATAAATTTGAGGATTACATGAGAAGCCAATGTTCCGAGGATGGACTGTCACAGCTGAAAGAAGAGATGGTTAAGTGTTTGCCAAAAGGAACTATTGGGGAAAAATGTGATATAGTTTCTTTTTGTGCAGATTTGCTTGTAGATATTTTGAAAGACCTCGCCTCCGGAAAAGAGGATAGGCGGAGAAAAGGCGATAAGTAAAAGCACCGCCCCAACTTACTCCAAGAGTAGTTGGGGCGGCGTTATTTATCCTGCTAAACGGGAAAATTTGAAAATGGGGCTTGTATTGGATTGGCGGATAAGGTAAAATAGGGTCACAAGACAGCAGAAGCATAAAAGGCAGGCCAAGGAGGGGGGCAACCCTCCAAGGCCCTATGCAGGAGGCCCGTTAAGTCCAGTCCCACACAGCAGAAATTATCTGCGCCCAAGGCCATTATAACGGTTTCCCCGGCAATAATCAATGGGGAAAATCAGGTGGACCGTGTGCGTAGCTTCGGCGGTGTAGGGATTTATACCCCTGCGCCGCTTTTGTTGTCTTGATGGGAACGCCTACGGGGGCCGGGAAGTCCCACCCCCAAGGGCTGAACCATTGAGACAGGGGAGATAACCCTATTAAAAACAAAGGAGAGAACGCTATGAAGAAAACACTATCTTTTGCGTTGGCCTTGGTTTTATGCCTTGGCCTGACACTTCCAGCCTGTGCCGCTGAAAAAACAGATAGCTCCGTAAACGCCGCCGGAAGTACCACCGTGACGGACACCGGAGGTAAGACCCACACGCTGAGTAGCCCTGTTTTGTACACCATGTCCGGCTCGGACATTGAAAAGGTTAGAGCTCTATGGGTCGGGGGCTTGATGTATGCCGAGGAATATTTGAGCGGTATAGACGTGATTTATGCCGTTGCGCCCGGCACAGTGGTGACCGCCCCGGAAGGCATGGGATATCAATATGGAGCGGCTGTAACTGCGGCCTGGACAGGCGGCCGTTTTATTCCCGGCGGGGTTGGGGACGGCCCCCTGGGCTATCGGGCTTACGACCTTGGAGGGACAGAAACTTCCGAATATATGGAAGAAGTATTTAGCGATTTTACCATACTTGGCTGCACCCCGGAGAGCGAATTGAGCGAGGAAGTTCTTGCAAACGGTTATGACTTCGATACCGATAAAATCGCATTCTATGTTGTGACAGAAGACACAAAAACAAACCCGTTTGCTTCTGCTACTACCCCCAGCACCCCCGAAACACCTGAAACGCCCACCAAAACCGCCTTTACCGATGTTGCGGCGGGGGCGTATTATGAAGAGGCGGTAGCTTGGGCCGTGGCCGAGGGTATCACCAGCGGCACGACCGCCACCACCTTCTCCCCCGATGAAACTTGTACAATTTCTCAAATTTTGACCTTCCTGTGGCGTGCCAACGGTTCCCCGGAGCCTACTATTCAAAAACCATACCCAAATATTAAAGAGACAGCCTATTTTTATAAGCCCCTGCTTTGGGGTGTGGAGCAAAGGCTGGTAGGGGCTGATACCTACGAGGACGGCTGGCCGTGTACCCGTGGAATGACAGTCTTTTTCATGTGGAAAGTATCTGGCGCTGAGTTTGACCAAGGAGCATTTGAGAAACAGCTCTTTGATGATGTGCCGCTTGAAGACAGCAATACATTTGTTCAGCCGGTCTACTGGGCGTTGAAAAATGGCGTTACCTCGGGCACAAGCGCAACCACGTTCAGCCCGGAGGCTACAGTTACAAGGGCGCAAGCGGTGACATTCCTATATCGTGCATTTGGAAAATAAAGCATAAAAATGCCTCCGCTGTTTCAATGAGAAATGGCGGGGGTTTATTTTGTATTGAAAGTGGCGTTGTGAGTGTGTCGGCGGCTGGGTGGCCCGCCACGGCTGGGGCCTGGGTAGTTGTCGGCGGCTGGGTGCAAGGCGGGGTTAAAGGTTGGTACGCTATCGCAATTCTGGCGAATTGCTGACGCTCTGATGGCCTGCGGGCCATGGGCTTTTAAGGCGGTAGCTCTGGCCTTCTATCCGAGTTTGCAATTTTTTAGACACCGCAAAAGTCGGATTGTACGCCGAAATTTTTTATTTTTTGGCTGTTCTTGGCTGAAAATGTTTGTTTTGCTCCTTTGGTAAGGATGAGGTCCCCAGTTCAAATCTGGGTAGCAGCTCCAGAGAAACCCGTTGTCCCGCAAGGGATAGCAGGTTTTTACTTTTCCCTGGAGGGAAAACTACCCGGCAGGAAACCCATACAGAAACCCATACCGATAGATTTTAAGGTACTGATTCACATTACGCCTGACCAGCTTTTTTCAGAGCATCTCTGAAAATTTGGCTGGCCCGCTTCATGCTTTCCTGGTCTGCGTGGGTGTACATGCGGAGGGTGACGGCCTTGTCGTTGTGCCCCAGCTTCTCAGATACACTGGCCACATCGGCGCCGTTGGTGATTGCGATACTGGCAAAGGTGTGACGTAGCTTGTGGGGATGAAGTCCTGGCACGTTATACTTCTTGGCAAACTTCTGCATATACCTGGCTGGGGACTGAGGATGCATCGGCTCCGGGCTGTCCTGTTGGGTAAAGACATAGGTGCTGATGGTGTGTTCTGCCTGTTCCAGCCTGAGTTGTTGGAGTAGCCCAATGATCTCCGGGTCAACATCTATGATCCTCACTTTGCCACTCTTGGGCGTGTCCAGGTAAATGCCCTTTTGCGGTGTGTAGCAGAGGTTTCCTCGGATTGTGATCGTACCAGCTTTGAAGTCGATGTCTTTCCACTGTAGTCCGCAGCACTCACCCCGGCGGATACCGGTGTCAATCAACAGGTGCATCAGGGTACGCCACTTCAACGGCTCATGTTCCAGTGCGGCAAAGATACGCTGGATGTCCTCAGTCGAATAGGATTCCACGTCCTTATCCTTGATCTCGCCTTTGCGGGGCTTTGGACGTTCCACCTTATCCATAGGATTGGCAGAGATTACATCGGCCATATAGGCCATTTTGAAAAGGCTGTGCAGGATGGTATAGACCTTGACACAGGTTGCGTGGGCTTTGCCATCCGATTGCATAGAGAGCAACAGAGCGGAGATATTGGCCGGGGTAATATCGGGCATTTTCAGATTGCCCAGAGCCGGATATATCCAGTGATTGAGATTGCCCTGGTAAGCGCACCGGCCATTCTCGCTCATTGTGACGCCCTTAGCTGGCATAAATACTGCTTCGCCGTACTGTCGCAACGTCTGAATCTTTGTGGCCTCCCGCTTCTGCCGGAGGTCGCTTTCTTTTTGCTCCGCACGACTGACGACCTCGCCTTCCCGACAGCGGCGCTCAAATTCCGAGGCCTCCTTTGCCAGTGTACGTTCAATAGCCTTTTGCCCCCAGCCCTCCGGAGGATACCAGCGGGTGGTTAGGTAGGACTTCCCCCGTCCACGGCTGACCCGGATCTCATAGAAGATTTGTCCGTCTTTGGTGGTTCGTTTTCTGGTTGATGCCATAAAAATTCCTTTCCTTTTATTCGCGTTGGTAAGGGTGTTCCATAGAAATCCCCCTTTTCTTCTGGCTCTGTGCATCCAAAAATTCTCCGTAGGATACTAGTTTTTCCTGATCCTTGGCATCAAGCGTTGACACCAATTCTCCCAAGATTCGGAGAGTGCGCATTTTTGTGTCCTGACCATTGTTATTAAATTGGTAGAGGGTCAGAAGTGCAGAGCGAAGCTCAGATTCCAATTTGCCGCCGTGTGCAGGGGCTTTGACCAAAATGTACTTTTGGTTTTTGCCCTCGATTGAAATTCCATCTGTGATCAGCGGCAGAACTTCCTGCATCTTGTCCTGGTGCTCCGCTTCACTGACCAGCAGACTGCCCCAGTCCATCAGCTCATCGGGGACGGTATCCAGTGCATCGGCCAGGGGCTTCAGCAGACTGGCGGGCATCTCGATGGCGTCGCTCTCATAGCGGTAGATGGTGGCGCGGTTCTTGCCCAGCTTGGCGGCCAGATCGTCCACCGACATACCGAGCTGCTTGCGGCGGGTACGGATTCTTTCTCCTGTGGTCATGGTGTTCCCTCCTGTTTTGTAATAGGGCTTCATTATGCCACGATAGTTGCAGAAAAGCAATATATAATTTTGAAGAAATAAGGCAATTTCAAAACAAGAAAAATTAGTATTGACAATGGCACATGACAGGTGTATGATTTGAATATCGCATATAAGCGATAAGAATAGATAGCATGGCGAGTATGTGTAATTTATGCAAAGAAGGTAATGCCTATGGTTCCATTCCAAAAAATTACGGAAGCCTGCAAGACCACGGGGCTGTCGCAGTATTTTCTGCGGCAAGGATGTAAGGACGGCACGATCCCGCACATCAAAATCGGCGGCGTGTACTACATCAATGTCCAAGCACTCGTGGAACAGTTGGGCAAAAAAGAGCAGTCCGACTGAACACCGGCAAAAAACTGCAATACGCGGAGAAAGGAGGTAAATACCTGTGGACAACAAAGCGACGAACAAGCTGCGTCGGGAGTATCCCAACTTTACACCACTGAAGGTAGCTTCGGAACTGTTAGGCGTCTCGCCCCGTCAGCTGTCCAAGCTGGTGGCGGAGGGCCGGAAGCCGTTCTGCCTGCTGGGCGCCAACATTGGAACCCGGCAGCGGTACATCCGCATCTATACCGAGCGGCTGATTGCGTATCTTAACGGCAACTCTCTGGAGGACTAAGCGAAGGCTTTAGTAGTTGAGGGGGTGATTGTTTTCCGTGAAAGCAGTCACAAAATCGGGCGGCAGGTCAACAGCTTTGGAAGAAGCCGCTGGCCTGACCGCCCAATCTTTCTATTTGGAGGAATCAAATGAGATTACACGAAAACCAATTAAAGCTGATCCGACATCTGGCCCAGTTCAACCTGTTGGACTATGCCAGTTGTCTGCATCTGTTGGATACGGAGGGAACTGGAGACCATGTAGCCCTATCCTATGCTTTTCGGCCACTGACGAAGAACAAGTACCTCACCAAACGCAAGGACGGAAGCGTGTCAATTTTGGCAAAGGGGCGTGCTTTGTTCCCTAACATCAAGCCGTTGATCTCAGCGGGTGGCGGGGAGCAGTCCATCCAGCGAGTGATGGAGGTGTCCCGCATGGCAGTGTTGATGGAGGAACACGGTATCCTCGCCGTCGCGGAAGTGCCGGAATCACGGCAACCTGTTTTTATTCCCTCGGCTTGCTGGAGGAATATTGCTCCGGGTATCCTGTCCACTACACGCTTTACCGGGATGGTGCTTGCAGGAAAAGAAAAGCTGGCTGTCTATGACATAGGGGACGGGAGCATGGAGTGGCAGGTGCGGGCGGAGGGATCACTGTTCTATACAAAATACGGCAGCTATGAGACGAAAGCAACAGGGATGATCTTAATTTGTGAAGATGGAAAACGAAATAAAACGGTAAAAAATATTATTCGTCAGACGATGTGGAGCCGGCGGCAACTTCTCTCCGATATTTGCCTAGAGCGCAATAAACCGACCTGCTGGTCTCGTTCGCCCATTAAGCTGCGGGCGCAATATGAACACGTCTATTTTACAACGCCAAGATGGTTTCAGATAGACATACAAGCGATACTGGGTTCCGAGAGCGAGGTATGTGATCGAAGTAAAAATGAGACCAGGTCACATGACCCGGCACAGGGCGACTACGAAAAGTGGCCTTACCGCTTTTTTGTCAACCCAGCGACCATCTTTTTAACGGCGTAAGGATGACCAGAACGTGCCCGGTGCCTATCATCATCATGGCTATCTTCTTTGAGGACGATAACATGGAGCACAATGTGACGGAGACGGCCTGTGCTGATCATGTCTTTACTTTGCGCACAAATCTAGGGCGTCTTTTACTTTTTGGATGATATAAGCGCCAATATCCCGGGAAGCATCTACGGTTTGAGCGCCCAAATGGGGAGAGATAATGAAGTTATCACATTCGATCAGCGGCGAGTGGAATTTTGTATCCAGGCCTTCGTCAACCAGTTCTTCCTCCATGACATCGGAGGCATAGCCGCCGATCTTACCTGACTTCAAGGCCTCATACATATCCTCCTCAGTTGACGATGCCGCCCCGGGCCATGTTCAGCACCACGGCGTCGTCCTTCATCCCGGCGATGGACTTGGCGTTAGACAGGTTCTTGGTCTCGGGGGTAAGGGGCATGTGGCATGTGGATGGTAACAAGGTCGGAGATCTTCAGTACCTCGTCGATGGACATACTTTTGGCGTGTTAAGGCAAGGGCGCAGACATCCGCGAAAACTCGCTCAAAGACGCCTTTGCCCTTGCGATGGGGAAATCACAACACATTCAAAAAGAGCCGCAAATCATCAGATTGACTAAGAATGGAATCACATTTATGAATTACTTCTGCTGACAACTTGCAAAATGACATGATCTACCGATAGCCCTCATTGAGAAACATGGCCTTCACGGCCACCACCTCGTCGTGCTCCTCCTGGCTCACCTGGACGGAGGAGTTCAGGGCTTTCAGGTCCGACTTGACTGCCTCCAGGGCCTGTTCGGGGGTAGCAGCCCGGCCCGTCTCAATACAGCGCCTCATCCGGCGGAGGACGATGGGGTGGGCGTAGCGGGATGGCAAGGGGAAGGGCTGGTAGTCCGTCAGGAATGCCTCCATGGCCGCCTTGGCCCGCTCCGCGCAGGGCGGGATGTCCGCTTCCCGTTTCTTCATATTCCCGCCCCGGCGGGCGGAGAGGATCAGGTTCAGCTGCCTCAGCTGCCGGGCGGACTTGCTCAGCTCCAGATACAGGTCGGGCCGTTTCTTTAGGACGGCCTCCGCCGCTTTCAACGCTCTCAGCGTGTCCACGGCCTCCTGGGTCAGCTCCGGCTTGGGAGGCTGCTCCCGCTCTGCCAGACGCTCCTCCGCTGCGGCGCTCACCTGCTTGATCTCCGGGTGGGTCCGCTTCAAACAGGCCAGGAGCTGGTCCACCTGTTCCTCGTATTTGTAGGTGCACTGCTTTTCCTCGCCCCCATCGTACTCCACCACCAGGTAGGGGATGGAGGCGAAGATGCCCTTGTGGGAGAAGCCCCCCTTGCTCATAGCCACCCGCTTAAACACCCGGGTGACGCCGGACCAGGGCAGGTAGTACCGGCAGTTCAGGCAAAAGCTGCTGAGATACAGGGCCCTCTCCCCTACCCCGCAGGGGCCGAAGCGCTTGCAGGACTTCCGGTCCGCAATCAGGGTATTCCGATCCAGGGCCTCCCGGCCCAGCTGTACTGGTTTGAATAGCATGGATGATCGCCTAGTTCCTTTTCAGATTTTCCAGAGCCTCGGGGTTGTTGGAGATAACCGCTCCAACAATTTGACAATTTTCCAGCTCCGGACAGTCACCGCAGGTCGCAACGCCCTTTTTCAGCGCACACTGGCGAATTTCACAGAGACTGTCGCAAAATACCGTTTTCACTCCCTCAACGCGGCAGCCTTGACAGTTGATATGTTCAGGCAGAATGGGAGCTTGATTTAACTCAGCCCATAATTTTGCGGTTTTTTCACGCAACACTTGGTCATCGTGAATGGTCGCAAGATAGGCGTCGCATTTTTCACAGTTCAGTCCGCAATATGCAATCATGTCTTTCACAGCGAGATACCTCCAAAACGAAAATTAAACGAACTGATTTTACCATGTCGGCCCCCAGGCGTCAAGACAAGCAGAATACCAGCCGCTGTCGTACAGGCAGCGGCTGGTGTTTTGGTGTTAGGCCTTGGCGGTCTGCTTCCTGGTGGCGTAGAGGAAGATACCCAGCAGGGCGGCGGCGAACACGATACCCACGGGGTAGGCCAGGGCGGTGTTGTAGGCCACCAGCTTGCGGGCGCCGTCCACCACCTCATGCTTGTTGAGCAGCTGGCCCAGGCACTCCTCGCCCAGGATGAAGTAGGTACAGGACACCGCGCTCATAAAGGTGGCGGGGACGGCGGTGATCCAGTAGTTCTTCTTCTGCTGGAACAGGTACATGCTGGCCGCCCAGAGGACGATCATGGCCAGGGTCTGGTTGGACCAGCTGAAGTACCGCCAGATGACGTTGTAGTCGATCTTGCCCAGGGCGTTGCCGATGCCCAGGATGGCACCCGCGCCCAGCACGGGGACGCACAGCTTCAGGCGGTTGGCGTAGTTCTTCTGGTCGATCTTGAACCAGTCGGCCAGGGTGAGGCGTGCGGAGCGGAAGGCGGTATCGCCGGAGGTGATGGGGCAGGCGATGACGCCCAGCATGGCCAGCACCATACCGGCGGAGCCCATGGTCTTCTGGCAGATGTCGTAGACGGCGGTGGGGCCGCCGGCGCCCATGCCCAGCAGCTCGGTGCCGGTGTAGATGGAGCAGCCGGCGGCGGCCCAGATCAGGGCGATGATGCCCTCGGAGATCATGGCGCCGTAGAACACCATGTGGCCCTGGCGCTCAGACTTCATGCACCGGGCCATCAGCGGGGACTGAGTGGCGTGGAAGCCGGAGATGGCCCCGCAGGCCACGGTGATGAACATGAAGCTCCAGATGGGGGTGCCGGAGGGGTGCATGTTGTACAGGTGATCCCACAGCTCGGGGATGACGTAGTTGGAGTTGGTAATCACGCCGAAGGCCACGCCCACGGCCATAATGATCAGGCAGATGCCGAACACGGGGTAGATCTTGCCGATGACCTTGTCCACAGAGATAAAGGTGGCGATGAAGTAGTAGATCAGGATGAGGATGAGCCAGAACATCTTGTTGGCCAGGATGCCGCCGGCGTTCTTGCACAGCAGCTGGAGCAGGCCGGCGGGGCCCACGGCAAAGACGGTGCCCACCATGATGAGCAGCACCACGCTGAACACCCGCATGACGTTCTTCATGCCGCCGCCCAGATAGATACCGGTGATCTCAGAGACGGACGCGCCCTCGTTGCGCTCGGACAGCATCCCGGCGAAGTAGTCGTGGACGCCGCCGGCGAAGATGGTGCCGAAGGTGATCCACAGGAAGACGCTGGGTCCCCACAGAGAGCCGGACAGCGCGCCGAAGATGGGGCCCAGCCCGGCGATGTTCAGCAGCTGGACCAGGAACAGCTTCCACTGGGGCATGACCACATAGTCCACCCCGTCGTTGATGCGGACGGCGGGGGTCTCCCGGTCGTCCGGGCCGAAGGTGCTGTCCACCACTTTGCCGTAGACAAAGTAGCCGGCAATCAACAGGGCCAGACACACAAGAAAACTTACCATAAATATACCTCCCTTATATTTCAGCCCGCCGCGTATGGTGCGCGGCCGGACCGTTTAACAAAGTTTTTACTCCAACTCCCGTATCTCCGCCTGGATCAGCGCCCCCGCAGCGGCGGCCAACTGGTCCATGGACCGGATGTGGGCCAGGCTCTTTCCGTAGATGGTCTCCGCCGCCGGGACATTCAGGCTTGGTCCCATGAACACCGCCCCCACCCGGATGCCTTGCTTTCGCAGAGCCCGGACCTCCCGGGCGGCGTCCTCCACCGCCGGGGCGTCGGCATAGTCCCGGCCGAAGGGGTAGTCCCCGCCCGGCGGGATGCGGCGGCTGTCGTTGGGGCTGGCGTCGGTGAGGAGCAGAAGCAGCCGTTTTTGCTCCGGGGGGACCTCCAGCAGCTCTCCCGCCGCCCGGAGGACCAGGCCATCCCGGTTCCAGCCGGCGGCGAAGTAGCGGAATACCTGACCGCTGCTGTCCCCGAAGTCCTTGAGCACCCGGAGGACGGTGTACCCCCGCAGGCTGCAAAAGCCGGACACCCGCACGGGTACGCCGCACCGGGCCAGGCTCTCGGCCAGGATGTACCCCTGGGCGGCGACGGCCTCCTGACAGTGCATCCGGGAGGAGGAGGCGTCCAGCAGCAGGTCCACCGAAAAGCCGGGGCGGGCGGAGTCCGTCTCCCGGACAAAGACCCGCCGGTCGGACAGCGCCGCCGCCCGCCAGACACGGGGGGTGTTCAACTTTCCGCTCCGGGCGGTCTCCTCCTCCGCCTGGCTGTGGACCCGGATACAGTTTTGAATCTGCTCCGTCAGCCGCCGGATCGTGTTTTGGTAGAGGGCAGCGTCCGCTGAGAAAGCCTCCCGGTTGTGCTCCTGCTGGAGCCGGGCCTGCTCCGCCAGCCGGCGGGCCTCCCCGCCGGGTGCCTGCTCCGGGGTGGGGACCCCGGCAGTGTACCACAGATGACAGCCCAAATGGAGGCCGGCGCACAGCTTCTGCTCCGCCGCCGCCAGCTCCCGCTGGGGCAGGAGGGAGGGGCCGAAGCAGCTCTGGATGTACAGCCGGTCAGAGGAAACGTCCTCCTTCAGCCGGATACTGGCTCGGCGGATGTCCAACTTTGTGCTGTCCCCCTCATCTGACCCCTTTCCGTGTCCGACAGAGGCCACATCGGTGTGGACGATCTCTGTGGGCATCAGCCGGGTCATCACCCCGGCCCATTTTCCCGTGAGGTGAAGCCGCAAGGCGGAAGGCGGGCGGCTCCTGCCGTCAAAGAGGCGAAAGCGGGCAAACAGCTCCAAAATGGCGGGAAAAAGCTCCTGTTCCTCCATTGGCCCCAAGGCCAACGCGGCGGACAGCCGCCTTTCATAGGGGGTCATCACCGGGGGGCGCTTTCCCAGCACTGCCCTCCACCGGGCGGACTGCATGGTGTAGCTCAGCTGGTTTTTTGCCATCCACTCCTGGCGGGAGAGGGTGTGCTCCTTATCAAAGAACTCCACCGCCCAGTCCCGGCGCAGGTCGGCCAGAATGGGCCGTTGGGGCAGCTCCAGCTGATAGGCGGCGCTCTCCAGGGCCAGCCAGGCCAGGTCGTCCAGCAGCGCCTGCCGCCGGTCCCCCGCCCAGGCCTGAAAGAGCCGGGCCGGCCCCTCCTCCCCGTACCACTTGCGGACACAGCCCACAATGGTGTTTAAGTACAGGTTCGGGCTCCCGTCGCCGTTCAGAGAGAGGAACAGGGGCTCGAAGCCGTAGACACCCGCCCCGTTCCAGACCTGGTTCATCGCCCGGCGCTGTCCGGCGGTATGGTGGGCGCTCACGGGCCGAACAGCTCCCCTCGGGTGAGCTTGGGGGAGACCCGAGCCGCCATCACGTCCCGAATCAGGCCCTGCTCATAGCCGTCGGCGGTCTTGTTGGTGATCCCCATGTCCAGAGCGGGCCCGGAGGGAACCCCCGCCGCCATCAGCTCCAGGGCGTCCAGCAGCCCCCGCAGGTCCAGGGCCTTGGGGGAAATCTCCCCACCCTCGCACTTCTTCTGAAGATCGAAGAACATCTGTCCCAGCTGCTGGCGGTACTTCTTCCGCAGGGCGGGGAATGTGTGCAGCAGGAGCCGGTCCAGATTTTCGGGGCTGATGGCGGGCATCTGGATGACCACGAACCGGGAGGCCAGGGCCTCGTTCAGCTCCCGGGTGCCGGCGTAGCCGTAGTTCATGGTGGCGATGAAGCGGGCGGCGGGGGCCATGGGGAGGCGGTCATACCCCGGGATGTCCAGCACCCGCCGGAAGTCCAGAACGGCGTGGAGGACGGCCAGTGCCTCGTTCTTCGCCATGTTGATCTCGTCCAGAATGCCGAAGCCCCCGTGCTGGGCACATTGGTAAACAGGCCCGGGCCGGAAACGGACCTGCCCCTCCGTGAAGGTGTCCGTCCCCACCAGACCGGAGGCGTCCAGATTCACATGGAAGGACACGTTCCAGGCGGGGCGGCCAAAGACTGCGGCCAGGTTTTCCGCCAGCACGTTCTTGCCAGTGGCCTTTCCCCCGGTGAGGAGCAAATTCTTTCCGCAGAGCAACGCGGCGATGGCCTGCTCCCAGACCTCCCGCCCGTAGTAGTGAAATTGGGGGACGGGGACCCGCTCCGGCAGCTCTGTGGGATTGTCTGTCCGGAATTGAGCCAGCTTCTCCAGCAGTTCGGAGCTGACCCCCTCCTCTTTTAGAAATGAAAGCATCGCCGAAGCACTTCCTTTGCCCGATAAAAGTTAGACCCGGACGGTGTCCCCACCGCCCGGGCCACAGCTTTGGTGATGGATGGATCACACAAAAAAAGAGGAGCATTCCTTTGAGCGTTCCCATCATAGCACCAAAATTTTGAAAATTAAAATACTTTTTCCCTTGTAACTACTATATCTTTTCGATATGATAATAAGCCCCAAAAAGGCTCCAAGATCATTTGACCCTGGAATCTATCCATCCACCTGAAAGAAATTCCCTAAGAAAGAATAATTATTTCATAAAGGAAATTCAGTTCTCAGAAGGGATCAATTTGACAACAGTAGTACTCTCAGCGGAGATTATCCGGGAACTGGCGGAAGCGGAATCCTGCATCATCCTGGGCCGGTGCGCCAATTACCTTCTGGCCGGCCACCCTAATGTGCTCCGGCTGTTCATCCACGCCCCGCTGGAGGCCCGCCTCGCCCGAGTGGCGTCTTACTCCCTGGCCTGGAGTCAGCGGGAAGTGGCCAGGCACATCCGGGTGGAGGACAAGCGCCGCGCCGCCTACTACCATTACTATACCGGTGAGGAGTGGCGGGACACTGCGGGCTATGACCTCTCCCTGGACTCTGAGGCCCTGGGGGAGGACGGCTGTGTGGAGCTGGTGCGAAGATTTCTGCCCTTTTTTAGAGGAGCTATAATGGAGCAGTGCCGTTTATACTAATTATACTAAAGGAAAGACTGCTCAAATCGTTTTCTGCCGCATATACCCCGCTATTTATCTGTGTTTCCCCAGCCGGAGACGAGGGAAATATGCGGAATTTTCAACGATAATTCTTAATATCCCAATTCGACCTCGTGTTGCCGGGAAAACAAGTCGAATAAATATGTTTATCAATCTTTTTTATTCCGCCATTTGGCAAAGTCCAATCTCCCTAACCAATTTCTCTTTACAGCTGAGGCCACAGGGCCTATAATGAACAGACGTAGTAGAATGATATGGGGGGCCTCATCATGGAGCTGCGCACCTTGCACTATTTTACCGTTGTAGCCCAGGAGCTGAACATCACCCGGGCAGCGGAAAAGCTGAATATGAGTCAGCCGCCCCTCAGCAACCAGATCAAGGCCCTGGAGGAGGAACTGGGGGTCCAGCTCTTTCTCCGGGGGAAGCGGCGTCTGGAGCTGACCGAGGAGGGATCTCTCCTGCTGCGCCGGGCGATTCAGATCCAGGAGCTGACGGACAAAACCCGGCAGGAGATTTCCAGCCTGCGGGAGGGGATGACCGGCACCATCTATCTGAGCATGGTGGAGGGCCGCGCCCCCTTTCTGGCCGCCCGGTGGATCGCCGGCTTCCGGGAGGAGTTCCCCCTGGTGCGCTACAACCTGTGGAACGGCAGCAGCGACGATGCACTGGACCGGTTGCGCAAGGGGCTGGCCGACCTGTCCGTCATCGCCGCACCCTACGACACTGAGCACCTGGAGGGCTTTCCCGTGGGCCGGGAGCCCTGGGCCGCCATGCTCCATCCGGACCATCCCCTGGCCAGAGCGGAGGGGGACTCCATCCCCCTGTCCAGCCTGGTGGGGGAGCCGCTCATCGTCCCCAGCCGGAAGTCCCGGATCGAAGCGATCCGCCGCTGGTTCGGAGAGATCGGCGCGGAGCCCCGGATTCTCTGCGAGATGTCCAACTACATGGACGCGGCGGCCCTGACCAGCCATGGGGTGGGGATCAGCATCTTCCCTCAGACCATTGGGGTATCCAACGGGCTGGTGGTGTCCAAGGTGGTGACCCGGCCCTCACGTCAGGTGGAGTATATCCTGGTCTGGAACAAGGGACATGCCCCCTCCGGGCTGACCCGGGAGTTTATCCGCTATGTCCGGGACTACCTGGAGGAAAATCAGGCGGAATCATAGCAGGAGACAGCCCCCGCGCCCGTTGGGCGCGGGGGCCTATCATATCAAAAAGATATGATAGCTGCAATGATATATGTATTTCCTTTTCTTCGGTTTCTGTGTTAGCATAAGAACATCCAAAGGGAAGCAATAAACCTTACGAGTTTAAAAGGAAAGAAGGATTTACTATGAAGAAGCTGTGGAAGATGCTGGACGAATACTATCGCACCTTTGCCAGATAAACCGATCGAAGCTCCTCTCTTCGCGTGATCCATCCATCACCGAAGCCATCGCCCGGACAGTGGAAACGCTGGCCGGGCATACTTATTCCGTTGTGATTTGGAGGTATTATCATGAGTATCCATGAGGAATGCGGCGTTTTTGGGGTGATCTCACCCCGTCCTGCGGACGTGGGCCGGCTGGCCTATTACGGCCTGTATGCTCTCCAGCACCGGGGACAGGAGAGCTGCGGCATCGTGGTCAACGACGACGGGGTGTTCGCCTCCCACAAGGACCTGGGGCTGGTGGGGGAGGTCTTCTCCGAAGAGATTTTGGACCGATTCCCCCGGGGAACTATGGCGGTGGGCCACACCCGCTACGGCACCACCGGGGCCTCCAACCGGAGCAACTGCCAGCCCATTGAGGTCAACCACCAGAAGGGCCGCATGGCCCTGGCCCACAACGGAAATCTCAGCAACGCCGCCCCCCTCCGGGACGAGCTGGAGCTGTCCGGGGCCATCTTCCACTCCACCAGCGACACCGAGATCATCGCCTACATCGTCACCAAGGAGCGGCTGAGGACCCCCTCCATCGAGGATGCCCTCAGCGTCGCTATGGACAGGCTGGAGGGGGCCTACTCCCTGGTGCTCATGTCCCCCCAGAAGCTGATCTGCGCCCGGGACCCCCACGGCTTCCGTCCCCTGTGCTACGGCAAAATGGAGGACGGGACTTACGTGGCCGCCTCGGAGAGCTGCGCGCTGACGGCGGTGGGGGCGGAGTTCGTCCGGGACCTGGAGCCGGGAGAGATTCTGGTGTTCTCCAAAGATGGTATTGTCTCCCGCCGGGAACACTGCGGCAAGGCGGAACCTGCCCCCTGCATCTTTGAGTACATCTACTTCGCCCGCCCGGATTCGGTGATCGACGGGGTGTCCGTCCACGCCGCCCGGCTGCGGGCGGGAGAAATCCTGGCCCATACCCACCCGGTCCATGCGGACGTGGTGGTGGGGGTGCCCGACTCCGGCCTGGATGCCGCCCTGGGCTACAGCCGGGCCTCCGGTATCCTCTACGGCATCGGCCTCATCAAAAACAAGTACATCGGCCGCACCTTCATCGCCCCCGGCCAGGACCACCGGCTGGATCAGGTGAAGATCAAGCTCAGCGCCGTCCGGGACAGCGTAGCGGGAAAACGGGTGGTGCTGGTGGACGACTCCATCGTCCGGGGGACCACCAGCAGACGGATCGTCAGCCTGCTGCGGGAGGCGGGAGCTAAGGAGATTCATCTCCGGATATCTGCGCCCCCCTTCCTCAACCCCTGCTACTACGGCACCGACATCGACTCCCGGGAGAACCTCATCGCCTGCCGTCACACCGTGGAGGAGATTGCTCAAATCGTCGGGGCGGACTCCCTGGGTTACCTGCCGGCGGAACGGCTGGGGGCACTTATCGGGCGGGACTGCTGCTGTAACGCCTGTTTTACCGGACAGTATCCTACTCCGGTCCCCACAGATACCCGAAAGGACCGCTTTGAGCGGAAGCTGTCGGAGAAAAGCCCTTACCCACGCTAAAAAATGCCTCACTGAGGCTTTTTTCTCAGCATCTCATCGGACATAAGTTCCAGCTGCTCCGCCTTATGGTAGTGGTCAGCCAGTGCATTGCCCGCCGCTGTACTCTTGGGCTGTCCGCTGAAGCACAGCTTTAGTAAAACCGGCGTCAGCACTGCGCAGCCCACCACAGTGATCACGATAGGCGTCATCATGGCCTGGCTGAGCACCCCCATAGACAACCCCCGGTTGGCCACGATCAGAGCTACCTCACCCCGGCAGGCCATGCCGGTTCCCACCTGGAGGCACTCCGCTCCGTCAAAGCCGCACAGCTTAGCTCCCAGGCCGCAGCCAATGATCTTGGACAAAACCGCCACCGCCAGGAGCAGCAGGGAAAAGACCGCCAGCGTCCCGTTCAGCTGGGGCAGCTCCACCTTGATGCCGATTCCCGCGAAGAACACCGGGGTCAGCAGCAGGTAGCTCAGGGGCTCAAACTTTGAGCGGATGTAACCGGCTTTGGGGGTGCAGGCCACCACCAGTCCCGCGACAAAGGCCCCGATAATGTCGGCCACGCCGAAAAATTCCTCCGCGCAGTAGGCCAGCAGCAGGCAGAGCACAAAAGCAAAAACCGGATAGCGCCGGAGGTTTTTCTGGTGGGCGCTTGCGATGATCCGGCGAAACAGTCGGGTGCTTCCGTACGCGGCGGCGACGGCAAAGACAAAAAACAACACGATCTTCAGCAACACCAGCAGCAGGTTGCCTCCGCCGCCCGCCATGCTGGACACCACGGTCAGCGCCACCAGGCCCAGCACATCGTCGATCAGGGCGGCGGCCAGGATCGTACTGCCCACCCGGGTGTCCAGGTGCCCCAGCTCCTTGAGCGTCTCTACTGTGATGCTCACAGAGGTCGCGGTAAGTACCGTGCCTAAAAAGATGTTTTCCAGGAAGGTATTTCCCGGCAGCCAGCCTGCCTGTCCCGCCAGCCAGCCAAAGCCTGTGCCCATCAGCATGGGTACCAGCACGCCGCACAGCGCCACCAAAAAGCCCGCCTTTCCGGCGCCGCGCAGTTCACGCAGGTCGGTGCCCATTCCGGCGGTGAACAAAATCACGATGACGCCCAGTTCGCTCAGCTGGGAAAGGAACGCGGTCTCTGACAGAATATTCAGCGCCGCGGGACCCAGGATCAGCCCGGCCAGCAGCGCGCCCACCACCCGCGGCATTTGGAATTTTCCTGTTGCGATCCCCAACAGCTTGGTACTCAATAAAATCAAAGCCAGATCCAATAGATAGTGATAGGACATCGCCGATTCCCCCTTGCAGGATATGGAATAAATGCAAAGCTATCATAGCGCCTTTCCTTGAATTTACAAGAGGATTTTTATATGAAAACAGAGGCGGCAGACTGCAAAATTTTTGTACTATGTCCGCTGCTTCAGCCAAAACAGAGCAGATTCCACATATAGGCTGGCGGCGATGGGGAGCGCCCCCTCGTCCACGTCAAAGCCCGGGGTGTGATGGGCCAGCCGGGAGCCGGGGACGGCCTCGCTGCCGCTGCCCACAAAGGCGTAGACCCCGGGGACCACGGCCATGATCTCCGCCATGTCGTCCCCGCCCAGGGACAGCTCCTTGGCCACCAGGTTCCCTTTTCCCACCACCCGTTCAATGACAGGGGCAGCCTCGGCGTAAACTCCGGCGTCGTTGATCAGCGCCCGGGTGAAGGACTCGGTCTCGATCTCAGCGGTGGTGTTGTACAGGGCGGCCACTCCCCGGGCGGTATCGGCGATCTTGCCGTTTATCATGGCCCGGGTCTCCTCGGAGAAGCAGCGCACCGTGCCCTCGATCACCGCCTCCCGGGCCACGATGTTGTACCCCTCCCCGGCCCGGAGCACCCCCACGCCGATGAGGGCGGGGTCGGTGGGACTCTTCAGCCGGCCCACCAGGCCCTGGAGGGCGGTGACAATCTGGGCGGCGGCGTAGAGGGCATCCGCCCCCAGCTCCGGGGTGGAGACGTGGGCGCTCCTGCCGTGTATCCGGATGGTAAAGTGGTCCACCGAGGCGTTCTCCGCCCCCAGATTCATGGCAACCTGCCCCACCGGCAGGTTGGACTGCATGTGGACGCCAAAGGAGCGGTCCGCCCCCTCCAGAACGCCCTCCCGCACAAAGAGGACGGCCCCCGCGCCGTACTCCTCCCCGGGCTGGAAGACGAGGTCGACCTCCCCAGAGAAGGAGTCCTCCAGCTTTTTCAGCGCCCGGGCCGCCCCCAGGAGGGCGGCGGTGTGGGCGTCGTGGCCGCAGGCGTGCATCACCCCGGGGCACTGGGAGGCGTAGAGGACGGCCTTCTCGTCCTGGATGGGCAGGGCGTCGGTGTCCGCCCGGAGGACCACCCTTCTGCCCGGCCCCTTCCGCCCCTTGAGGACCCCCAGCACCCCGGTCTCCCCCACCCGCCGGGTGGGGATGCCCAGGGCGCTCAGCTCCTCCTCAATTCTGGCGGCGGTGTGGTACTCCTTCATGCTCAGCTCCGGGTGGCTGTGAAACCAGCGGCGCAGGGAGATAATGTAGTCCTTGTCCTGTTCGATCAGCGGATGGATAGCCATATTGATTCACCTCAAAGTTATGTTTGTTCCCGCCCCTCTCCGAGGGGCGGGAACCGTGTTTTGCCGGGGGACTCCCGCCCCCGGGGGAGCGCTTAATACTCAAAGGCGGGGATGTAGGTGCCTTTGAAAATGTCCTTTATGGCCTGTGCGGTCTCGGCGGACTGGTAGGCGGCCAGCACCTTCTTGTAGACCTCATTGTCCAGGTCGGCAGTGCGGCAGGCGATGATGTTGATGTAGGGGTTGTCGGAGCCGGGCTCCACCTGCTCCACGTAGATAGCCTCGTCGATGTTCAGGCCGTTGTCGATGGCGTGGGCCCCGTTGACAAAGGCGGCGGCCACGTCGGGCAGGAGGCTGGCGGTGTTGGCGGCCTCCACCTCCACAAACTCCAGCTTCAGGGGGTTGGCGGTGATGTCCTTCAGCTCGGGCATGTAGCCGGCGGCGGGGTCCACCTCCAGCACGCCGGCGGACTCCAGAATCTTAAAGCACCGGCCCTCGTTGGTGGGGTCGCTGGGGACGGCGATCTTGTCCCCCTCCTTCAATTCGCTGACATCGGTGATCTTGTCGGAGTACAGGGACAGGGGGGCCACGATGGTGTCGCCCAGGACGGACACGTCGTAGCCCAGGTCGTCGATCTCCTTCTGGAGGTAGGCCTTGTGCTGGAAGGCGTTCAGGTCGATGTCCCCGGCGTCCAGGGCGTTGTTGGGCAGCTTGTACTCGGCGAACTCCACCAGCTCGCAGCGGATGTTGTCCGCCTCCAGCAGCTTGTTGACCGTGTCCCACTGCCCATTGTTAGCACCCACCACGCCCACCTTGACCACAGTGGGTGCAGCGGCAGTGCTGCCGGAAGCGGAGCCCAGGTTTGAGCCGGAGACAGGGCTGGAGCTGCCGCCGTTTCCGCCGTTGTTTCCGCCGCAGGCGGCCAGAGACAGGGCCAGGGCCGCGGCCAGCGCGAGGGCAAAAATGTTCTTCTTTTTCATTTTAAGTTCCTCCTTTAATGGGGCAAATATTCCATTATCCCGGTTCAAAGGCGGGAGAACAGACGCTTTAATGGGTCGCTTTCTTGGCGATATAGCCGCCCACAAACTGGACGGCGCTCACTAGGACGACGATGATCAGGATGACCGTCCAGGTGATCTGGGGCAGGTTCTTGCTGTGGCCGTACATGATTGCGAAGTTGCCCAGACCGCCCGCCCCCAGGGTCCCGGCTACGGCGGTAAAGTTGATGAGGGAGACGATGGTGATGGTCACCCCCCGGGTGATACCGGGGACGGCCTCTTTCAGGTACACCCGCCAGACGATCTCCCAGGGGGAGGAGCCCATCGCCTCGGCTGCCTCGATGAGGCCGGCGGGGACCTCGGCCAGGGCGCTCTCCACCTGCCGCCCCAAAAAGGGGATGGTGGCAAAGAGCAGCGGGATGATAATCCCCCGCACGCCGATGCCGGTGCCCACAATCAGCCGGCTCAGCCCGATGAGCAGGATGCCCAGCAGGATGAAGGGGATGGAGCGGAAGAAGTCGCAGATCTTGCCCAGGATGAAGTTCACCGGTCGGTTCTGCAAAATGCCCCCCTCCTTGGTGGTGAACAGCAGCACCCCGAAAGGGATGCCGAACACCAGGGAGATGGCCCCGGAGATGGACACCATCTGGATGGTCTCCCAGAAGGCCCGCCACAGCTGGTCGGACCGGACCACCACATCGGGGATGATCTGATTGAGCAGCTCAGCCATGGGAAATCACCTCCACCAACACATTTCGTTTTGATAAGTAGGCCACCGCGGCGGTTATCTTGTCGTGGCCGCCCCCGGCGACCACCACCAGGCCCCCCAGAGGATTGCCGTCGATGAGCTCGATGCTGCCCAGCAGGATATTCACATCCAGCTCAAACCGCCGGGAGATGTTGGAGATCAGCGCCTCGGAGGTGCTGCGCTCCAGGTAGTTCAGCCGGAGCAGGTAGTCCCCCGGGTTCAGCCGGATGGGGTGGGCCGGGTCGTCCAGCAGCTCCTGGATGCGGGAGAAGTTGGAGGTGCTATCCACGAACCGGCGGGTGACCGCCGCTCTGGGGGAGGCGAACACCTGGAAGACGTCGCC
Organism: bacterium 1xD42-67; assembly: GCA_003612335.1. GTDB lineage: Bacteria > Bacillota > Clostridia > Oscillospirales > Oscillospiraceae > Lawsonibacter. The sequence continues at coordinate 3,060 of RAYO01000045.1, read as the reverse complement.
GGACTCCACCACCCGGCCCCCCTCCATCACATACACCTGGTCGCAGATCTCCTTGATGACCCCCATCTCGTGGGTAATGATTACAATGGTGACCCCCAGGGTGCGGTTGACCTCCTTCAGCAGACGGAGGATGGACCGGGTAGTCTCCGGGTCCAGGGCGCTGGTGGCCTCGTCGCTGAGGAGGACCTCCGGGTTGCTGGCCAGAGCCCGGGCAATAGCCACCCGCTGCTTCTGGCCCCCGGACAACTGGGAGGGGTAGGCCTCCGCCTTGTCCGACAGCCCCACCAGCTCCAGCAGGGAGCGGACCTTTTGGTCGATCTCCCCCTTGCTCCTGCCCTTCAGGGGGTAGGCCACGTTGCCGTACACCGTCCGGGAGGCGAAGAGGTTGAAGTGCTGAAAGATCATGCCGATCTTCTTCCGCTTCTCCCGCAGCTGCCGCTCGCTCAGGGCGGTGAGCTCCGCGCCCCCCACGGTCACTTTTCCTTCAGTGGGCCGCTCCAGCAGGTTGATGCACCGGGCCAGGGTGGACTTTCCCGCCCCGGAGAAGCCGATGATGCCGGCGATGGTCCCCTTTTCTATGTGGAGGCTCACGTCCTTCACCGCCTCCACCGTCTGTTTTCCCGCCTCAAACTGCTTGGAGACGTGTTCCAATTGAATCATAATGTTCCTCTTTTCCTGTGACGTGTTCAAAGGATAGCACAAAACCCGCCCCGGGTGTTAATACCCAAAAATAGGGGCGGGCTATAGGAAAAAGCTATAACAAAATGGACTTGCGCACCTCGGACAGGTACAGCTCCCCCAGCCGGCTGAGCTGGCTGCCCCGGCGCTGGACATAGCCGATGTGCATGACGCCCCCCTCCGCCAGGGGGATGGTGGTGTACTCCGAGCCGTTGAGGGGGCGGCAAATGATGCCCGAGCACAGGGTATAGCCGTTGAGTCCCTTCATCAGGTTGAGCACAGTGGCCCGGTCGGCAACCCGGATGAGCTGGCGGTACTGGTAGGTGCTCATCACCTCCTCGGAGAGGAACAGGGAGTTCTGCTTCCCCAGCTCAAAGGCGATGCAGGGGTAGGGCTCCAGGTCGGTCATGGTCAGCCGGTCCCGGCGGGCCAGGGGATGCTCCCCCCAGAGGTAGACGCAGGTGGCACAGTCCCGCAGGGGGTGGAACTCCAGGTTGTTTTCTTCCAGGAGCTTGGTGAGATACTTCTCATTGAACTCATCCAGATACAGGATACCCAGCTCGCTCTTGTAGTCCCGGACGTTCTCAATGCACTCATAGGTCCGGGTCTCCAGGATAGAGAACTCGTACTCCTCCATGCCCACCCTGCGCACCATCTCCACAAAGGCATTGACGGCGAAGGTGTAGTGCTGGGTGGAGACGGAGAACTTCTTTTTGGACCGCCCCGCCACAAAGCGGTCCTCCAGCAGGGCATACTGCTGGCACACCTGCCGGGCGTAGTTGAGGAACTCCTCTCCCTCCGCCGTCACGGTCACCCCCCGGTTGGAGCGGTAAAACAGCTCAAAGCCGATCTCCTCCTCCAGCTCCTTCACGGCGCTGGACAGGCTGGGCTGGGAGACATAGAGGTTTTTGGCCGCCGAGTTGACGGAGCCGCTGTCCGCAATAGCAATGATATATTTCAGCTGCTGGAGCGTCATAGTACTTCTTTCTCCTTCAAATGATTATTCTCGAATGAGATCCGCCAGGGTGAACTGAGTAAGATAGTCAGATATTACCTTATCCAGTCCCTGCCAAAGAGGGAGCGTCCGGCAATTCTTGCTCCGGGGACAGATATCCTGCCCCGGCTCCAAACAGGCAACAGGGGCCAGCGGCCCCTCCATACGCTCAATAATAGCCTTTACACCGTACTCCTCCGGTGGCCGGTTCAGCCGGTAGCCGCCGCCCTTTCCCCGTAAAGTGTCGAGCAGCCCGCCCTTTACCAGCTCTTTCACCACGATCTCCAAATATTTTTCCGAAATCTCCTGGCGGGCAGCCACATCCTTCAGCGGCACAAAGCCGCTGCCCTGATGCTCCGCCACATCCGCCAAAAACCGCAACGCATACCGGCCCTTTGTGGAAATCATCATAAAGATCCCTCCTATTTTGTCCTATCATACCACAAGGTAAATAGGATTTCAAGAAACGGAAATATACCTATTGACAAAGTGGGTATATAGGAATATATTTACATCGGAAACGCGGGGATAAAAAGGAGGAATACACTGTGAAATCTGAATCTCTGCGCCAGCGTGCCCCCGTTCGCTGGCTGACCGTAACCGCTGTCTTTATGGCAATGAATATCGCCCTCAGTTCCTTTGGGATGTCGGTGCCGGGCGGACATCTCTATTTGAACGATATTGTGATCTGTACCGCCGCGATCCTGCTGGACCCGTTGGGCGCTTTCGCGTTGGGCGGGATCGGCGCGTTCCTGGGGGATATGTTCTTCTACCCGGCCCCCATGTTTGTCTCGCTGGTCACCCACGGACTGCAGGCAGCTGTTATCTCCCTCTGCGCCCACGGTCTACCCCAAAAACGCTTCAGCGGGGCCGTTCTGGGTGCAACGCTCGGAGCGATCGTTATGGTGGTGGGCTACTCCCTGGGCAGAGCCTTTCTGTACAGCACTCCTGAGTATGCAATCTTAAAACTTCCCTTCCAGATATTGCAGGCCACTGTGGGCGCTGTCTGCGGTATCGTGATTTGTTTTCCTTGCCGCATTGCAAAAATCTGGGACCGGTGGTGTCGATCCTGCTCCATCTAGCAAAACACAAATATAAAGAAAGAAGGTCATATATATGTCCAATATCTACACATCCGCCGACCAGTTGATCGGCAAGACGCCCTTGCTGAAGCTGAGCCGCATTGAGAAGGAGGCGGGGCTGAAAGCCCGCATTCTGGCTAAGCTGGAGTATTTCAATCCCGCCGGGTCGGTAAAAGACCGCATTGCCAAGGCGATGATCGACGAGGCGGAGGCCAGCGGCAAGCTGAAGCCCGGCTCCACCATCATCGAGCCCACCTCCGGCAACACCGGGATCGGCCTGGCCTCCGTGGCGGCGGCCCGGGGTTA
>RAYO01000044.1 GCA_003612335.1 bacterium 1xD42-67 | reverse complement strand
GTGCTTGCATTTTCTCATGAAAAAACCTTCTCCTTTATACCTTTATTGAACTGCATCCACTAACTTAATGACATTGGCATCCTCGCAGAGCTGCCATGCGTCCTGTTCCGTGAAATTATATTTCGCCAGCAGGGACACCTGTCTGCCGCCCTCCAGACGGAGCAGCTGTTCCTGCTCATCTTTAGCGATGCCGATATACTGAACCGTCCCAGGCGGCAGGGTTTTCTGGTACCGCTGGATGGGCCTGACCTTGCAGTCCCGCTGGACGGCGCACTTCCCACACAGAGTGAAGGAGCGCACCATGCCCTTCTTCGGGCCTCGGGTCACCCGCCCGGTGAACAAGTCTACATAGGTCTTTTCCGAGCGGAGGATGATGATTTTTATCCCCATCCGTTCCAGAGCGGGGATTGCGGTATCATAGATGAAGTCACGATGCTCCGGTACCTCGCCGGAGACACCCTTGTCGAACATCACTTCACAGTAGACCGCCTCATCCAGAGGCTCACCATGCTCTTTCGCAAGCAAAATGGTGGCCAGAGAGTCCTTCCCAAAACTGCAGGAGGCAATGTGCTTGGGCCGGTTCATGGTCACCGCTCTTGTCGGGAGTTCTTCTTTTTGGAAGATACCGTTTTGCCGCTCTTATCCTCTGCTACCGGAGGCTGCTTTTGTGCGCTGTCTCTGGGGCCGAAGATCGCGTCCTCCAGCCGATCCAGCCATGTCATGTCCGCTTCCTCGGCTTTACAGTCGATCTTCCTGATCTTACAGCCAAATCCCTCCAGCGCCTCCTGAACACACCGCACACAGTAGGCGGAGAAGCTTTCCGCTTCAGCCTCGTTTTCGTCATGGCAGGAAAAGGTATATTCCAGCTGCACCATACGGCCATCAAAACGGAAATTCAGATCGCTGGAGACGTAGCCGTTGCCCAGAGTATCATCCTGCTCATAGACTTCTTTGACGTGCTGCACGAACTGTTTCTGAACATCCGGCAGCAGAAGCGTATTGAACTCGCCGGAGCCGTCAAAGTCCAGCCGGAAATGTACTGTGGTCTGAACATTATAATCCATTCCATCATCCATTGGATCGGTCACCTCCCACAGCATCCACCAGCGCGGCGACCTGGTCGGTCTGTTCCCAGGGGGCGTCCTGGTGGGTGAAGTGCCCGTAGTTGCAGAACTGCGCGAAGATGGGATGGTCCAGCCCCAGGGCGGAGATCATCCCGGCAGGGGTCAGATCGAACACAGCCTGAACAGCCTGCGCCAACACAGCCTCCGGGTACTTCCCGGTCTGGTGGGCGTCGATGTCCAAAGCTACCGGCTCGGCCCTGCCGATGGCGTAGGCGAGGCTGACGGTGCAGCGTTCCGCCAGACCAGCGGCCACGATGTTCTTGGCGATGTACCGGGCCATGTAGGCCCCGCTGCGGTCCACCTTGCTCCCGTCCTTGCCGGACAGCGCCCCGCCGCCATGGGGGGCCAGTCCGCCGTAGGTGTCCGCCATCAGCTTCCGGCCCGTCAGGCCGGTGTCCGCCTCGAAGCCGCCCAGCACGAACCGCCCGGAGGGATTGATAAAAGCCTCCGTCTTGTGGTCCGGGTACAGCTCCCGCAGAGCGGGGACAATGACGTGCCGCGTGACCTCCCGGCGCAGCTCGTTCATATCCTTGTCCGCGTCATGCTGGCAGGAGACCACCACAGCGGCGATCCGGCGGGGCTTGCCGCCCTGGTATTCCACGGACACCTGGGCCTTGCCGTCCGGCCCCAGACCCTGAATGGTCCCCGTTTTTCTGGCGTTGGTGAGCAGAAGCGTCACCCGATGGGCCAGCACTACGGGCAGGGGCAGCAGCTCCGCCGTCTCCGAACAGGCGAAACCGTACACGATGCCTTGGTCGCCGGCGCCCATCTGGACATCCTGGGAAACTGCGCCGGCGATATCGCCGCTCTGGTCATGGGTGATGACCTCCACCTCATAGTCCGATCCATAGCCGGTTTCCCGAACAGTCCGGCACACGATAGCGGGGATGTCCGGCAGCTCGGCGGCGGTGATCTCCCCGGCCACGATGATCTTCCCGGCGGTGGCCATGACCTCACAGGCCACACGGGCGGCGGGATCGTGCTTCAGGCAGGCGTCCAGGACGCTGTCGGCAATGGCGTCGCACAGCTTGTCCGGGTGGCCCTCGGTGACCGACTCGGCGGTCAGAATGTAGTTATCTCTCATGATAAATTCCTTTCCTTTTTGCAGATTTTGTGCCCTGATGGGCTTGGAGCGGTTCCTTGCACTGCGGCAGATCAAAGCCCAGGGAGCGGATCTCCTGATCGGACATTTCCAGGGTGTCATGGAGGATGCCGTACAGCTCGGCGCTGTCGTGCTGCTCCCCCATGTAGCCGATGATGGCGTCCATCAGTTCCTGCTGGGGTTCCAGCGCGTCGGCCACGTTGGCCAGCGCGTCGGCGTAGCCGTGGAGCCACGCGGCATTGTAGCTGTCCTGGTCCGGCTCCCGGCTGGCGCGGAGGCGGGCCAGTTCGGCGGAGGCGGACACCGCCCCGATGCTGGACAGGTTGTAGTCAGGCATATGGCCCCTCCCATCTCATGGTGTTATCGGTCATGACCGTGTCCCTTCTTCTTTTCCTGGTTCCCACGGCCTTTGTCCGGCTCTCTTACGGGGTCCGGTTCCAGTTCCTCCGCAAAGCACTCGATCTTTTCTACTTTGCAGCCAAATCCCTCCAGCCGGTCCTGCACATCCCGCACACACTGTTCCGAGAATACCTCGGCGCTTGCCTTGTCTTTCTCCTGGCTGGCAAACGTATAATGTACTTCAGCACAACCATCCCGGAAATCAAAGTCCACCCCCCCGACCGTCCGTTCCGCCAGAGGTGTGTCCTCGTTAAACACTTCTGTGATGTGGCTGATGAACGCATCTTTCGATTCAGCAGCTTCTTGTCCATCACGAACAAATCGGAACGTCAATCGGCAGGCTACAGCGAAGTCCAGCATGGTGGCCTCCGGCGCGATCTCTGTCTGGGCGGCAGGGCGCTCGGCTGTTACGACCATGACGTTGTCATAAAGATCCTTGTACTGCTGGATCTGATCGTCCGTCAGAGAAATGAAGTCCTCCGGGCCAACACCGGCCAGAAAAAATGTCCCGCAGATCATATCGTAGGGGATACCCTGACCATCAGTCAGCGGACGGTTATAGGGCAGTTCCAGATTCTTGCCCTCCTCGTTGCAGACCAGAGCCACTTCATCCCGAAAGGGATACACAGCTTGGATGTGTCCGCCCACGAGGGCCTGCATATCATCCAGACCGCAGATCTCCCGCACCTCGCAGGGCTTCATCGGCTCCACCACCAGAACTCTGATCTTATCGCTCATGTCCATTCCTCCGTTTCTGAGGCTTGATACAGGCGGCGTTGATCCGCTCCGTCTCCTGATGTACCTCCTGGACAGCGTGGTCCCACGCCTTTTTCAGAGCGTCCGCAGGCAGGCCGTTTTGCCGGTAGCCCTCCAGAATCCCGTTGTAGTAGGAATCGGTGGGCAGCATCGGTTCCCGGAACCGCTCATCCATGATGTACACCATGACGGACAGTGACCGCCCTTCACTGTCCCGGACCGTCACCATCTGCTTGTCATAGAAGCGGGGATAGCCCTCGTAGCGGTCCAAGGACCGCTCACACGACTGCGTGATGCTCCACAGCAGACCCTGGACGGTCTCGCCCTCCTTGGGGGCGATGGTGGCGAAGCCGCCCCTGCGAAACAGCAGCTCATAGTTCTCCAGGGTCACCGGCCCCACCACCGAGGCGTCCGGGCAGCGGTACTCCATCTGGCCCAGGTTGATGTTGCTCCCGTAGGCGAAATACAAAGTTTGTTCCATCGTCATTCCTCCAAGATCGTCAGCGCCCCGGCCTTGGCCAGATGGGCGAACATGGCCAGCGCCTGCCCCTCCACACCGGACTTCGGCAGGGGACAGTCCAGGTCGGTGGCCCGGATGAAGTTGCTCCGAAGCTGGAAAATGTAGCTCTCAGTGTCCGGGTATTCCGTGGGGTCGAAGGTCTGCTGGCGGAGCTGTTCCATGATCTCCACAGCGCTGCCCTCGTGGGTGCGCTCGTCAATACAGATTTTCATATTGCATCACCTTTCTGCTTCTCGATTGCGTTTTTTCTTTTTGTTGACTTCATAGCTGTCCTTATCGTGGCGCCACGCCCTATCCCCCTCCAGGTGGGCGAGTAAATGGTCACGGGTATGCTTGAATTCCTCACCGTTGAGGCCCAGGCGGACCAGCCAGACCCGGAAGGTGAACAGCTCGTTCTCGCTTTTGGTCTTGCGCATGACGGTGCTGCGCTGGGCGATGGCCTGGGCGGAGATGGCGAGACACAGGTTCACATAGGCGGCTATTTTCCCGGCGTGGAGGGTAGCGTTGAAGCACCGCCATTCCACGGTGCCGCGGTAAAAGACAGAATGCAGATTCAAGGCATGGTAGCGCGTCCAGTTATAATGCTCGGTGTTTTCCACATCTCCCTCGTACCATACCCGCTCCAGCTGGGTGAGGTCGGTGGTCTCGTCCGAGGACAGCGTCCGGGCCTGCCGCAGCATGGGTTCCCGCACCTTTTTGCACCAGCGCTCCGCTCTGGATTCGCTCACCTGCAAAGCCTTAAATAAAATATCTTCCTTGGAATACATGATGCCGATCAGGTTCTTCAGGCTCTGGCGGTTGTGGTTGGCGGCGTCCACATGGACGTGGATGCCGCAGGAGCCGTTGACCTTGGCCCCGGCCTTTCGCACCCGGCGCACACATTCCTGGAACTTGGGCAGTTCAGCGTAGGTCAGCTTGGGCGTGACCATCTCCACCTGATACTCTCTGCTGTCCGTACCGGAAGCGGATATGTACCCGCCCGCAGTTTTCTTCTCTGGCTTGATGCTGCCATCACTCATCAGCTTCCACACCTTGCCCTCCGGGTCGGTCACGCCCCAGGTGTCGTAATAGGTCCCCAGATATTGGGGCGATGTCCCAAAATAGGTGGCCAGTGCTTCAGCGGCCTGTCTCCGGGTGATGCCCGTCATCTCCACCTCGACACCGAAGCACTGATCCTTGATTCCGATCTCGCTCATGCCGCGTCCTCCTTCCGGAGCTGCTCATCCACCGCCCGGATGCGGCGGCCAATGGCTTCGATCACATTGACAGTGACGCTGTTCCCGGCCTGCTTGTACGCCTGGGCATCTGAGGTGATAGCCAGCAGGCGGTCGATCTGGTCCTCCGCGAAGCCCTGGAGGCGGAGGCACTCCCTGGGCATCAGGCGGCGGATACGCCCGCCGCGTTCCACGATGCCCTGGATGCTGCTGGTCTCCAAGGTGTGGGCGATGTCACGGCCCACACGGCCTCGCCGGGTGTTGCTCCCGGCGTAACCCAGATCCACGGTGTCGCCGGGGCCTGCCTCCTTGTAGCCCCGCTTGGTGGCCTCCTTGATCAGCAGCACACCGGAGCGCTCCCTGGGGTGGGTGGACAGGCTCGTCTGCCCGTACCGGGCGGTGAGACACCGGGCGATCTCCGTCTGTTCCGGCGCACCTTTGCTCAGGTCCACCAGGTACAGACCTGTCTTGCCGCCCATGCCGCCTGCGCCGGAGGTCTGGGTGCAGGCTAACCCTTCCGGGTCGTAGACTCTCGATCCCTGCGGCCCGCCGATGAGCTGTATAAGAGCTTTTGCGTCATCTCCGAAGACAGGAAGTATTTGGCCGGCGCATCGGGGATCAAGATAGCAGATAAGGAACACCCGCTTCCGCGATTGGGGGACGTGGAAATTGGCGCTGTTAAGCACTGACCACTCGACATGATACCCCAGCTCATCCAGCGCGGAGAGGATGACAGCAAACGTCCTCCCCTGGTCATGCGTGAGAAGGCCGGGAACATTTTCAAGCAGCAGATACGCAGGTCTCCGGGCTTCAGCCAGTCGGGCGATCTCAAAGAAGAGAGTGCCTCTGGCGTCATCGAATCCCTTTCTTTTGCCAGCATTAGAAAACGCCTGGCAGGGAAAACCTCCGCACAGGAGGTCGAAGTGGGGCAGGTCTCCGGGGTCGATCTCTCTTGCATCGGGATAGTATTTCTCCTCCTTCCCAATATCGTGGATGGCACGGTAGCTGGCATCGGCGTACTTGTCGATCTCGCAGTGGCCGACACACTGGAAACCGCCCGCGCGGGTCAGTCCGGCCCGGAAGCCGCCGATCCCCGCGAACATATCAAAATAGCGGATCAGGTCATTCGTCACCTCCATCATTTTGCAGCGCAAGCAGAAAGCCGAGGACATTGTCATCCAAGTCCCCGGCCCCTTGCGGCTGCTCGGTTTTTTCTTTTACAGAGATAAATTCCACGCTGTGCAGCTCCTCCCGGATGACCGCGCGGATCTCCTCCAGCAGAGCGTCCCGTTTATAGCCCTTGCAGACCATCCGGCACACGGCGTCCGTCCGCTGTCCAGCGGGGATAGCCCGGATGATTCCCCACGCCTCCCGCTGGTGGGGGGCGGACAGGTTGAGGGAGAGGTTCACTCTCCGCTTTTCAGGCATTGCCAACGGCCCGCGACAACTGGCCCACAAGGCGCTCGTAGCCCTTGGCGTTCAGACATACGTCATCCAGGATAAGCGGGCGGCAAAGGCCGTCTGTGGCCGAAACGAGGCGTTTCAGCAGTGCGGCCCCGCCGCCCAGGAAGACGGCGGGCATGGCCCGGGCGTCCAGCCCGCTCTCCGCGATGGCGGACAGCAGGCGGCGGACGTAGGCCCCGGCCTCCCGGTGGATGATCTCCCTGGCCTGTTCGCCGGTGCTGCCAACCTCGCCCCGCAGGATGCTTTCAATCTGCGCCGCCGTCATGGACAGGCCCAGGGCGCGGCGCACCTGCTCCGCGATCTCGTCCAGGCAGCGGATCATGCCCAGCTCCAGGCTCCGGCAGGTGGCGGCGTTGGGGACGCGGTTGTCCAGCCGCATCAGGTCTACCGTCCACCCCCCGATATCCGCCACGATGACGGAGGGTTCGTCCAACAGTTCCTGCTGGGTGAGGACGGCGGCGTAGCCCTGGGGGAACAGGGACACCTCCGCGATGGTGACGGTGTAGGCGATCCCCTCGTAGCGGAAGGACACCGGCTGGCCGTCCCGAAGCAGGTAGGCCCGGAACTTCTTCTTGTCCCGCCCGAAGCTGGTGAGGGGCAGGCCCGCCGCAAGATGGACAGCGGCGGCGCTGTCAGCGCCCCGGTGGGCCAGCTCCCTGGCGATGGCGGCAAGGGTCAGGAGGTAGTAGTCCTCGGTGACCGTTTTGTCCTTCTGGAGCGGCTGGCGTCCGCTGCCCACCACATAGAATTTGCCGCCGTACTCCAGCACATCCCGCTGGGTGTAGGGTTCATTGTCGTACCCCACCAGCCCGGTGGGGAAAGCACAGTGGGTGGTTTTCATGGCGGCGTAGCCGTGGTCCACCCCGATGGTGATGGTGTCGCTCATCTGGAATCACCCCGATCCTTTTTGATTTTTTTGCTTTTCTGGGCGGTGGCGCGGGCCGCTCTGATCTCCAAACTGTTGATATTCCAAGCGCCGATGCTCACCCCTTCCGGCATATACCTGCGGCACAGGCGGGGCAGGTAGGCCAGCGCATCGGCGGCATCATAGGGATACCCGATCCCATCGCCGTACACGATGTCCTGCTTCAGTTCCGCTTTCAGCGCACTATACCTGGCTGGGTCAAAATCCTCATGTATCTCCCGGCCCGTGAGTTCCTCATAGGCACGATCCCCCATGTGGGGGAGGCAGACGAAGCGCTGGTCCCGATAGTCCGGCGCATCCGCCAGGGAGTCCGGGTCGGCCAGCGCCGCCATGTACACCTCCCGGCCCTGGGCGATCAGCCAGCCCCGGAAGTCGATGAAGCCGTCATCGGTGCAGCCGCCGCGTTCCATGACGGAGGCGGCGGTCCACAGGCCGTACTGATACGCCAAGCTGGTGTAGGCGCTGGCGATGTCATCGAACTTTTTCGCCTGCTCCGGCCCCAGGTCCATCAGCCGTTCCATCAACCACTCGCTGGGGCCGCCCAGATGCTCCTTCGCCTGGGCGATCAACTCCCAGAAAGTATCCTTGTTGACCTCGGTGATGCTGCCGTTCATCTGGCGTCACCTCCCCGTTTTGGCTGGTGCGGAGGGCGGCTGGCCGCTCTCGCTGTCTCCAATTCTTTCTTTGTGAGAATGGAAAAGCTATTGTCCTGCCAGAAATTCACATACAACTCTCCGTCCGCAGTGTGCCGGGGACATTGGGCATAGCCCTCGCCCCAGCCGTCAGCATACTGGCTGGAGCAGAACTCTTTCAATTCCTCCAACTCAGCCGGTGTCAGCGTCCCCGTGACTTGGCAGACCGCAACACCGCACAGCACACCGTCCACCTCCTCCACGGAGGGGAACAGAGAAAGAACTTTTTCGCTGAGTGACTCAGAGCCGGAAAAGGCGAACATCAGCCCCCGCTCCTTCATTTCCGGGAGCATCTCATCCTTAATGGCGTTCAAAATGATTTTTTTATACTCAGTCAGATCTTCGCCATACAGATTCACCATCAGTTCCGTGCCATCCGCGTGTTCCTGACTGTCCGGGGCAGGCTCCATGTATATATCGGCTGTCAGCGGGCTGTACAGCTTCAGCTCCGTCACCTTGCTTTCAATAGCGCCTGTTTCCTGCTCCGGCCCTAAAAGATTTTCAAAGCCCATACGGGCCAGCACCTTCCCATAGAGCTGCTGTTCAAATGCCTGGTATTCAGGGGTGAAGGTATCCACCCCCAGCAGCGTGGCGGACTCGTAGGTGCTGTTGGGGATCATATCCCACTCCACCGCCTGGAAACGGACAGCGGTCAGCCAGTCCAAAAGCTGATGCCCATCCATCACCTCAAACAGTCCTCGGTTGTCCTCATAAGAGAAACAGGACGGCACATCGATCCCCGTCAGTTCCTGAGCCATGCGGTACAGCGTAAAGCCGCTGGGGTCCATGTCGGGGGAGATGGCATCGTAAAACCGTTTCAACTCCTCCGGCGTGGACAGCCGGGGGCAAAACGCATCCAGGGCGGCCTGGAGCGCCTCCGCTTTGCTGGACAGGAACTTTGTGTAGTCTTTTTGCTCCTCCAATGTGAGCCGCAGTGAGCCTTGCTCCTGTTCGCTCTGTTCCAGCGCCTGCTGTGCCTGCCGCAGCTCAGACCGGGCTGTGTCCAGCTCGGCGTGAATGGCGGGGTACTCCCGGATGGCCCGGAGCATATCTCTCAGCCCCATGGTCAGCCCGCCTTTCGGAACCGGGAGAGCAGTTGATCCAGCACACGGATGCGGCCCCGCACTTTCCCAGAGGATACGTCCAGCCCCTTCATCTGGCGCCGGATGCGGTAACGGATGGCTTTGAGGTCCTGCCGGTCGCTGCAGCACTCTATCACGATGTACTCGCTGCCGCGGGCCAGCACCTCCCGCCTGCCGTTCTCATCCCGGATGCTGGACATCAGCCGCTGGCCCAGCCGCTTTCGGTAGCTGTTCTGGAGGGCTTCCGTGTCCCCGGACACACCGTGCTTTTTCAAAATGGCGGCGATCTCCCCGGAGCTGATCCGCATATTGACGGACAGCATATCCATGATCTCCTGCTCCGCCTCCAAGGGCAGGGCGGGCCTGCCGGGAGGCCCTGCCGCCCGCGCGGGATGTTCTTTGCTCATCGTTCAGGCTCCTTCTTTCTTTTCTGAGATTTTTTCGGGGGCTGCTGCTGAGTCGGCAGAGGGCTTCCAGCATCCTCCGGGCAGTAGACATACAGTCCGCCGCTCTCCCTGACCCCGGATGTAAATTCAGGAGGAACATCCTTCAGGCTGTGGGCAACGTGGACCATTTTCCTGCTGCCATCATCCCGGTCTAAGAAGCTGTAGCTGTGTTCTCCCTCCCTGCGCAAGGCCCTGGAGGGGTAAAGGGCAGGACGGTGCAGGATATATTCCACAGCCGCCGCTTTCTCAGCCAAAAACGGCGGTATGAGTCCCTGTTCCAATTCTTGCGCCATTCTGTTGATGTACTCAGTCATATCCCGCACATGGCTGCAGCAAAATTCCGGCGCGTGGAAGCCGAACCGCTTGGTGTACAGGGTCCATTTATCCGGCTGACGGGGGTCGTTGAGATCGACCATAAAAATCAGATCGTTGATCGGCCCGCCCAGCCGCTCAAATCGGGCGCTGTCATACAGCAGCTTGTTTTCCGTGTACTCATTAACAAACCAGACAGCGCAGTGATCCAAAATAAGCGGGGATTCGATCCCCATGATGGCCGGAGCGATTCTTTTCAGCCTGCCAGCCACAGCGTCCTCCCGGCAGTGCCAGTCCCACCAGCCCGCCTCACGCTGGACGGCAGTGTCCTTGCTGTCAAAAGCCCCGGCCCGGAACTTCTCCTGCCACTGTCGGACAGACAGCTCATCCGGCATCGCCGTCGCCTCCCGGCAGCAGCGTTTCCAGGATGCCGGCGATGGCGGCGAACACCTCCGCCAGCTCACGGGCCTCCTTGGCACTGTCCTCGATCTCCTCCGGCGTCATGCGGGTGCATTGCGTCCAAATCCGCACATTTTCTTCCGTAGGTTCCAGCAGCACAGCCCGTTCAAAGGCTTTGCAGAACAGCCCCGCGATCTTGTGGCGGCGGTCCGATTCGGCGTCAAACGCCTGGATCTCCTTTTTCGCTTTTGCCAGCTCCACCGCTTGAGCGGCGGCCTCATCCCGCTGCTCCTCCGGCAGCTCCCGCACCTGCTGGGTGATGTTATAGCCCTGGTGGATGGACAGATCGCCGCTGTCCAAGGCCTCCTTCACCGCAGGAGGGGCGTGTTCATCGATCTGCATGACCTTGCCCATGGTGCGCTCTCCCAGCCCAACAGCATCCGCCAACTCTCTGCGGGTGTCCACGGGCGCAGAAGGAAGGTTTGGCAATGTTGCCAAACCTTCCTCGGTAGTCTCTGAGGGACGAAACGCCTGCCCTCCAGCGGACTGGTTGGCCTTGGCCCTGGCCTCAATATCCGGCTTCAGGCGGAGGGCGATCTTGCCAAGCTCCCACTTGTCCAGATTCCGGCGGCCCTTCTGGGTGTCCAGTGCCCACTGCTTGGCCTCCAGCATATCCTCAAACGCGAACACGGCCATCTGGTAGGGCAGGCCGTGCTGTTCGCACAGCCTCTGGCGGTTGTGGCCGTCAATGACCACCATGTCCTCGTTGACGATCACCGGGGAGTAACAGCCGTTTTTCAAGATGTCCGCTTCCAGGGCGGCAAACTGCTCTCCCGCCAGCGGGGGGAGCAGCTCGGCCATCTCAGGCAGGACGGTGGGGGTGCGCTCGGCGCTGCTGTAGATGGTGCCGGTGTTCCGCATCAGGCCGCCTCACCGGCGCTGCCATCCTCGCTGGCCGCGCCAGCGGCCTCCTCCACCTTCCGGGGGGACAGGAACTCCACCTCAGTGGCCTTGATGAGAAAACCGGGCTGGCGGGTGGGGTCCTCCGCAAAGCAGATGGTCTCGAAGTCGCCAGAGGCGGCCAGCTTGCAGCCCTTATAGGCGAAGGCGGCGCACCGCTCCGCCAGAGCGCCGCGGACCTTGATGGAGATGAAGTCGGTGAGCTTGTTGCCCTCCCGGTCCCGGTAGCGGCGGTCGGAGGCGATACGCAGGATGGCGTAGGGCTTGCCGTCCTCATGGGAGCGCAGCTCCACATCATTGGTCAGGTTTCCGGTTGCAGTGATCTTCAGCATAGTTTTTTCTCCTTTTCAGATGTTATTTATAATGTATAGGGGAGCCGCCTGCTGACGGCCCCCCTGGGTGCGAAGTGGGATACGGGGAATCAATACCCTGTCTTGGGCAACGGGGTGGGCTTGCCGTAGACGGTGGTCACCCAGCGGGAGATGGCCTGAACCCAGACCCCGTTGTACACGCCGCCCACATCCGCGATGTTGACGAAGCTGCTGCCAGCCGTCAGGCCAGCCACAGCGGTACACTTGATCTGGGGCTTCTCCACCTGGGCGAAGCCGGCGGGGGCCTGCCCGAACACGAACATCACTTCCGTCACCCGCTCATTGGCCGCGAGACCCAGGGCGGCGGGGGATGCCTGCAGGGTATAGTTCTTCTGTGTATTCAGATTGTCCGCCAGCGTCCGGTACTCGCCGCCGTTTACCCGGTAGGTGATCTTGTACACGCCGGGGAAGTTGTAAGTCCCTGTGACCACAGTGTTCAGCCGCACCTGGGCGGGGAGGGTGTCGCGCCAGTAGAAGGACTGGAGCATGACGTTGGAATTGTTGGCGATGCCAGACAGCACATAGTTGACAGGCTGTCCCGCCGTGGCCTCCTTGGGACCGGCCTTGGTGATGGATACCCCGGTGGTCAGGCTCTTGTTGGTCACCTCGAAGCGGAGGATCTGGCCCTCATGCTCCAGGTAGGCGGTCAGTTCAGTATCGCTCACGCCGTAATTGGCCGGTGCTTTGACCTCCCGGATGGTGTAGCGGCCCAGAGGCAGGGGCTTGGAAGAGGCAAGGCCGCGGTTGTCGCTTTTGATGGTATCCACCAGATTGCCCGCCTTGTCGTAGATCTCGAACACAGCCCCCTCCAGCGGAGTACCGGCAGGCAGGCCATTGGTGGAGTTATAGTCGGCGGATTTTTTCACGATCTGGATCTGAGCGGTGATGGGGATGTTTTTCCACTCCACCAGGGTGGTCTCGCCTGCGGTGACATAGACGGTTTTCATCTGGGTGTCGGGGACATAGCCCTCGTTCTCCAGCTCCCGCAGGTAGTAGCGGCCCGAAACAGTCAGGTTCTCGATGTAGACGTAACCGGAATTGTCGGAGGTGTACTGGCCCACAGGTGTGTTGGCGCTGTCGTAGAGCAGGAAGGTCACGCCTTGGAGGCCCTTGCCGGTGACGCTGTCGGTCTTGTGGATAAGAATGCCGCTGAAAGGCTTGTTTTCCACAGTCAGCGTGGTGTTTTTGCCGTTTTTCATGGTGAAATAGTGGCGCGTGGCGTCCAGCTTGAAGCCCTTCGCCGCCTCGGTCTCCACCGCGTAGTAGTCTCCGGCGTCCAGCTTGAGGGACACCCGGCCATCGCTGCCGGTGGTGACTGTCTCCACCAAGGCATCATCCGAGGCGCGGCGGATCTCGAAGGTCACGTTGGGGATGCGCTTCTCCTTGTTTCCCTCTACCACTTTGATGAGTTCAAAGGTTCCAATGGGGTCATTCTCGAACACCAAATCGTTGCCGCCGTTGGTTCCGCCACCCACATTGGTGCTGCCGCCAGTATTGCCGTTGGTGGTCCCGCCCACAGTTCCGCTGTTCACGGAATTGGAGCCGTTTTTCACGATGATGGTCTGGGGCGTGCTGTTGAGGACATAGCCACTCGGCACCTTGGTCTCGGTGACCACCACGGTGCTGCCGGGAACAAGGCCGGTGATTGTCACGGTCCCATCCTTGCCCGTGGTGTAGCGGCCCAAAACTGTGCCGTTGCCATCCCGTACCGTGAACTCGGTGCCGGGGATCGGCTTCCCGGTGACGGAGTCCAGCTTGGTCAGGGTCAGGCTGCACAGGGGTTCGTTGAGGAAGGTGAGGGTCTGGGTGTCCAGGGGGTTCACTGTGACCGTCTGGGTCTGGGTGCTTTGGTCGATGACGTAGCCGGGGGCAGGCTTGGTCTCTTTGACCACCACAGTCCCGGTGATACCATAGATGCGGATCTCTCCCTTGTCATCGGTGGTGTAGAGGCCGTTGCTGCTCAGATGGCCGTTGTCATTATCAACGTACCCGCCGTTGGCGTAGGTGACCTGGAACTGCGCTCCGGCGATGAACGCGCCGGTCACGCTGTCCTTCTTTTGGATGACCAGGGTACCGGCGCGCTTGTTCCAGAAGGTCAACTGCTGCGCCTCTCCGGCCTTGATGAGGATGTCCTGGGGCGTGCCATCGAGGACGTAGCCCTCCACGGTCTTGATCTCCCGCACCTTCACGGTGGTGCCGGGTTCCAGGCCCTCCAGCACGATCTCTCCAGCCTTGTCGGTGTAGTAGATGCCATCGTCCGGGCCGACAGCGCCGCCGTTGCCGTCCACGACCTTGAAGGCCACGCCGGACAGCGGCTCATTCTCCGTCCCCTCGATGAATTTGCGGATGATCAGCGTTGTGGCGGGTTCGTCATCGAAGGTCAGGGTGTTGGCCACGCCGGAGCGCACCACGATATTCTTGGGAGTCTCGTCCTTGATGTACCCGGTGGGGGCCTTGGTCTCGGACACCACATAGGTCCCGTTGGGGGTCAGCCCGGAGACGGTGACGGTACCGTCTGCCCCGGTGGTGTACCGTCCGATGTTCCGGCCCTCGCTGTCCTTGACCGTGAACTCCGCGCCCTTCAGGGGCTTCTGGGTCACCGCGTCCCGCTTCAGGATGGTCAGGGTGCAGAGGGGATCATCGTAAAATCGGAGCGTCTGAGTGTCCCCGGCGTTGACCACCACGGTCTGCGGGGTGGGGTCCGCCTGATAGTTGTCCGGTGCTTTGACCTCAGACACCACATAGGTGCCGGGGAGCAGCTTGGAAAGGACGATCTGCCCGTTGACATCGGTAGTGTAGAGGCCGTTGGAGCTGGTGAGGCCCTCATTATCCGGGGTCAGCTCCCCGTTGGCGTTCATGATCTTGAACTGCGCCCCAGACAAGGGCTGCTTGGTGACGCTGTCGTACTTCTCCACGATCAGGCCGCCCTTGGGGGTATTGGTCACGATGACCGTCTGAGTGTCGCCATTGGCGCCGATGACCACGTTGGTGCTGGGGGCGTCCATGACGTACCCTGCCGGCGCTTTGGTCTCGGTCAGCACATAGGCGCCGGGGGCGAGGTTAGTGATCCTGATCTCACCGTTGCTGTCAGTGGTGAACAGGCCGTTCTGGGTCAGCGTGGACGTGCCGATGACCCCGTCCAGGCCCACCTCGCAGCCAGCGGCGGTAGTCACTCGGAACTCCGCGCCGGGGAGGGGCTGGCCCGTCAGGCTGTCCCGCTTCTGCACGATCAACTGGCCCTTGGGCTGATTCTTGAACGTGAGGAATACGGTCTTGCCCTCCTGGATCTGGACGGTCTGGCTCTGGGTGTCCAAGATGAAGCCAGCGGGGGCGCGGGTCTCGGTGACCACCACGCTCTTTCCCGGCTTCAGGCCGGGGATGCGGATCTCGCCATTTTCGTCTGTTCTGTAGATGCCGTTGGAGTCGCCCACCACGGAGCCGTCCGCGTAGACCACCTTGAACTCCGCGTCCTGGAGGGTGACAGAGGGGTTGACGGAGCAGACTTTCCGAATCAGGAGTGTGCCGTCCGGGGCGTTGGTGAAGCGCACGGTGACCACGCTCTGCTCCCCGCTGTCCGCCAGGAAGATGGTCTCGGAGGACTGGATGATACTGTAGCCATCGGCAGGGTCCACCTCCTCCAGCACATAGGTGCCGGGCTTGAGGCCCGTCCAGATGGCGGTCCCGTTTTTGCCAGTCACCTTCGTGCCGATGGCGGTGCCGCCTGTGCCGCTGGTCCCGCCCAGGTACTTCAGCTGGAAGGTGCAGCCGGGGAGGGCCTCGCCAGTGACGGAATCATACTTCTCCACTACGATCCCATTGAGTGGGGTATTCTCGAACACCACCGTTTTGCTCTCGCCGCCCTTGATGTAGAACTCCTGGGTGGCGGGCTGCTTGATGGTGAAGCCTGCGGCGGGTTCCAGCTCCGTCACCTTATACCAGCCGTCCCGGAGGTCATCAATGACGATCTGGCCGTTGGCATCGGAGAAGAACACGCCCAGGCTGTTCAGCTCCCCGGTGGTCGTGCTGTTGGAGCCGTACCAGACCTGGAACTTGGCCCCCTTGATGGGGCTGCCGGTGACGCTGTCCACTTTGTTGATGGTCAGCGTCGGCTTTTTGTGGTTTTCAAAATAGACGGTATGCTCCCGGTTGGCGTAGAGCGTCACCAGCTGGGGCGGGGCGTCCATGAGCCAGGGGGCTGGGACGGACTTCTCGGAGATCTCGTACACTCCGGGCAGGAGGTTGGACAGGGTAGCCTTGCCCTCGCTGTCCGTCTTGATCTCATCGATACTATGCCCGTCTGCCGCTTTCACCAGAAAAACGGTGTTGGGGATGGGTTCGCCGGTGTCCGCGTCCTTTTTGTAGACGATCAGGTCTGGCCGCTTCTGGTTCTCGATGGTGATGGTGCTGGTCTGGCCTGGGAACAGCTCCACATGGTACTCCCGCAGGTCGATGATGTGGTCGGACACCGTGGCGGTCTCCTTCACACTGTACACACCCGGCTCCAGGTCGGTGATGTTGATCTCGCCGTTCTCATCGGTGATGCGGTCCAGATAGTGGGTCCCATCCTCCACCTTGGCGATGCGGAAGTGGACCCCGCCCAGCCGGGAGCCGTCCGAGCTGGTCTTGATCAGGCGGAAGGAGGGCTTGGGGGTGTTGGTGAACACGAAGGAGGCATCCTCATCTGGGTCGATCTGCACCACCCAGACGGCATCGTCGATGAGGTACCCGTCCGGGGCCTCCAGCTCCCGCACCTCATAGACGCCGGGGGTCAGCTTGGACAAATCAATTTCGCCGTTGATGTCGGTGGTGAACTCCTGCCGGTAGCTGCCGCCCACCAGCTTGAACTCGAAGCGGACGTTGGGCAGGGACTTCATGGTCACACTGTCCACCTTCACCAGATGGATACCGGGCTTTTTGCTGTTGAAGAACACCAGCTCCTGAGTGGCGGTCTGCCCAGCTTTCAGCTCGATCTGCTGGGGAGCGGCGGTGATGACGTGTTCGTCATCGGTGGCCACCTCTTTCACCAGATAGGTGCCGGGTTCCAGATCATAGAGCAAGATCTCGCCGTTGTCGTTGGTGGTCTTGGTGTCGAACAGCTCTGTGTCCTTGTAGATTTCAAAGGTCACGCCGGGGAGCCAGTCCCCGCTCTGCCGGTCCATCTTGATGATCCGCAGGGAGGCTTTGCTGTGGTTGACCACGGTCAGGACGGGATCGTCCTGGATAGCGGGATCGTATGCGTCGATGTGGATGCCATGGGGCGTCTTATCCAGCACATAGCCCGTGGGGGCGGCAGTCTCCACGACCTCGATGTAGGCTTCCTTTTTGATGCCGTACACATACGCCTCGCCGGCGTCATTGGTGGTAACGGAGGTGATCTTCTCACCATCGGCAAACACATCGAAGGTGGCCCCAGGCAGGGACACGCCGGTATCCCCATCCTTTTTCACAATGGTCAGGCCGATGTCACGGACGTTCTCGAAGGTGATGGTCACATCCTTGGTGCCGTCCCACTCCACCGTCTCCACACGGGTATCCTTCTGGTAGCCCTCCGGGGCGGACTGCTCTGTCACCCTGTACGAGCCATAGGGCAGCTCATCCCCCTGGAAGGAGACGGTGCCGTCAAAGCCGGTGATGCCGGTGGTCTTATAGCTGCCATCGATCTGCTCAAAGACGAACACGGCCCCCTGAAGGGAAGCCTTGTTCTGAGCGTCCACCTTCTTGATGGTGAAGCCCTTATTGGTCTCATCCGTCACAGTCACATACTCGGTGCGGCCAGCGGTGAGGGTGATGTTCATGGGGGCGATGACCTGGTAGCCCTCCGGGGCGGCAGTCTCGGTCAGGGTGTAGGTCTCGTCTGCGGGGAGGTCCGTCCAGACGATCTGGCCGTTGCGGTCGCTGGTGCCGGAGACGGTGGTGCCGCCGCTGCCGGTGAGGGTGAACTCGGCCCCCTCCAGGGGCGCGCCGCCTGCGCCGGCCTTGACGATCTGGAGGCTGGCGTTCTCCGGAAGATCCGAGCCGCTCCACTTGAAGGGGGCCTGGGCCTCCAGGGTGGTGTAGCCGG
Organism: bacterium 1xD42-67; assembly: GCA_003612335.1. Classification (GTDB taxonomy): domain Bacteria; phylum Bacillota; class Clostridia; order Oscillospirales; family Oscillospiraceae; genus Lawsonibacter. The sequence goes on along the minus strand of RAYO01000044.1, from coordinate 13,479 downwards.
GGTCGGCCACGATATAGGACTGCTCCGAGGCGGAGGGGTTATAGGCCAGGAACAGGTTGTACTGCGCCACACCGCCGATGGCCTTGATGGTAAAGCTGCCCTCGGCGGCGGCATTGTCCACAGGGATACAGACCTTGAATGTCCCGTAGTATTCCTCGCCGTTGGAGTTGAGGTTGGTATTGTGCGCCCTGCTGGTGTCTACCTTATAGCAGGTGGCCCCGTTCTCCTGCACCGTCTCCAGGGGGGAGTTATTCTCTGCCACGAAGATGGTCCCTTGGGGCGCGTCCGTGGAATAGACCTTGGTCATCCGGCCATCGATCCAGGTGGAGGTGGCGGAGGCCAGATACATCAAGCGGGTGTAATACTCTTTCCCGTTGATGGTCTCCTTTTTGATGCCGTCCTCATTGTCGGCGGCGGCGCCCTCCAGGCCGTACTCGTTGAGGACCTCCACGCCGCGGACATCCTTATCCTCCTCGGCCCGGATGGACAGGCCGGTGTAAAGGTTCTTCGTCCAGTGGGCGGAGTATTTCAGCATGGCCTTGACGCTGTCATACACCCGGATCTTCTGGGCGTCCGAGGTGGGTTCCACCAAGGCGGCCCGGCCCGCAGTGAAGGATGTGCCGGGGACGGAGAGCTGGCCGCAGGAGGCCCAGACCGCCACCTGGGTGGCGTATTTATACTCGTCCTCCGTCAGACTGGCGATGCCCCGCACGTCATCGGGATGCAGCTCTTTGAACTGCTCCAGGGTGCGCATGGGGTAGCCGTTGGCGAACACCCCCATGGTCTGGGGGTTCCGGTCGTACTCCTGCAGGGTCAGGGCCTTGTTGGGCGAGACCGCCGACAGGCCCCAGTTGACGCAGTAGGCGGTGCCGGTGAGACCGTCGTTGCTGGTGTAGCTCCAACTGCTGCCGCTTAGGCTGCCGCCCGTGCTTTTGGACAGGTACTCATGGCGGCCCAGGTACTGGATGTTGACGGTGCCGCTGCCGTTCAGCGAGGCGGCGCTGGCGGGCAGGGTGAACAGGCTGGCCAGCGTAGCCACCACCAACAACAGGGAGAGAAAACGGGTAAAAGGCTTGTGTTTCATGAAAACTCCTTTCTGTTGCGATCTGTTTGAGAACAAAAAAGCGGCAGGCCGTTTTCCGGCCTGCCAGCGTGAAGGATGTATCTTGCTTATTTCGTTGATCCGGGTACGAATAGTTCTTTGAGGAAGGCGGTGGCCTCCGGGGCCTGATCCCTCCCGGTCTGGTAGCTTTCCACCAGCAGGACCCCGTTCCTGCCGGAGAGGTCGTTGGCGGACACGTCCACATGGAGCCATTGACCATCCACATACACGAGGTTCCAAGTGTGGGTCTTACTGCTGACGGTAAAGCATGGGATGTCCGCCGCCGCGCAGAGGAACTTCATTGCTCTGGCGTAGGACCCGCAGGCCGCTTTCAGCTCCCCGGTGTGAGGGGCGAAGGTCTGGGTGATGCCGGCTGTTTTTCCCTTTTGGTAGGCCAGCAGGGTGCGGATGTAGTCGTTGAAGGCTTCCACCCGATCCCGGTCCGTCATCTCCGCCGTGGCCTCGATGACCGGCTGGATGAAGTCCAGGGGCGCTTGGTAGTTCTCCGGCATTTCTGTGGACACGGCGAAGTAGTCCAGGTACCGCCAGTAGTCGGTGAAGTTCTGTGGCACATGGTGTTCGTAACGCAGCACCCCTTCCATGCGCCCGATCAGCTTTTTCACCGAGCTGTAGTCCTCCTTGCTCACCTGTGTGTAGGCGGGGGCGGTGCCGCTGGTGCTGTCCACCATGGTCTGGCGGATGGCGTTGCACAGCTCCCGGCTGTACACGCCGGTGAATACCTCCGGGCTGGCTTCCTGGGAGAAGTCCTCCCGGCTCCAGTGGGTGGCTTGGATGGTGTAGATCTGGGGAGCCTCTGCCGCTTGGGCGGGGACGGCCAGCAGGGCTGCTGTCATGGCTCCGGTCAAGAGCAGGGACACGATCTTTTTGCTTTTCATGCTCGATTCCTCCGTTTCATAATATGGTGGGGCTTTCGCAAACCGAACCATACCACAGAAGGCGGGGAAAGTCGAACACAATCGGCAGACAGTTTTATCCCTGCTGAATGGCGGTGATACACCAACGGTACTCCGGCTGATCCATGACGCAGGTATAGAGGGTCACTCGGTTGTCAGTGGTGGAGGCGGTGCCGCTGGAGTCGTTCACGCTGACCTTCTCCACGCTGGTGACGGCGTAGGTCCGGGTCCCCAGCATGGTGGTCAGGGTGACGGCATCGCCCACGGACAGGGTGTGGAGTTTCCCGAAATCATTGCGGACACCCCGGTTGTGGCCAGCCAGGGCCACGTTGCCGTCCCAGATGCTGGTGTTGGTGAAATGGCCCGCGCCCTTCTTCAGCGCGGCACTGTCCGTCCCTTGGTAGACCTTGACAGTCAGGTCGATGGCGGGGATCTTCAGCGTCCCCAAGCTGCCGTTGCTGTAGTAGAGATTGTCCGTCACCTCGGTATAGCCGCCCGTGGTATTGCCCTGGGCGATATCGGTGGGATTGCTTCCGGGGACCTGGGTCATGGTGACATTGCCGCCCACCGAAGGATACTGGCCGGGGATGACGGAGCTGCCAGCCACACCTCCGGTAGCATTGGCCCCGGCGCTGCCCACCTGATTCACCAGCCCGCCAGACAACGCGCCGGGGACAAGGTTAGGGGTGAGATATTCGCCGCTGCCAGGGAGGTAGCTGGTGGGGGTCCCGAAACCAGGGGCGATCAGGGACGTGTTCTTGCTCCGGTCCACGTTGGGGTTTTCCCACTCGTAGATGGTGTCATCGCTGGTGGGCTGGCCGAAGAGGTAATCCTCCGGCGCATCGAAGCTGTATTCCAGCGCATGGGCCGGGACGCAGCAAAGGGCGCACAGCATCATAGCCAGCAGAAAACTGCGGAATTTCAAGGGCTTCATCTCCTCTCTTTGAATTTCTTAAAGGCGAACACGCCGCCAACACCCAGGGCCAGCACCACCACACCAATGATCACGGGGCGTTTCAGGCCGGACAGATCCACAGGCTCCTTCACAGTATCCGGGGCCTCCGTGCTGCCGTCCTCCGTCTGACCAGGGGCGGGGTCATGCTGCTCGTTGCCGCCAGGGGCTTTGGACTCCTCCGGTGCTTTCTCGCTGCCGAAGATAGCGGTGTAGGTGACCACGGCGCAGTTGGGCTTGGACACCTCGCCGGTGTAGCTGGCGCTGACCGTGTAGCCGGTGGCGTACCGGCTGGAGGCGGTCCCGGTATAGCTGGCGGTGGCGGTGTACCGGGTGACGGGGTTGCCCTCTCCGTCCACATCCATGGACTCGCTCCACTTCACATCCCCCAGGGTCAGGGTCTTGCCCTTATCCTCGATGCTCTTGGGGATGAGGGACACGTCCGCCTCAGACAGATTAGGATAGCTGCGGCTGGCGGTAAGGGTGCTGGTCTTGGTGGCGTAGCCGTCCGTAGCGACCTGGACGCTGGTGTGGTCCAGCCGAAGGATGCCCACATAGCCGTCCTCGGTGGTCACCTCCATCTCCGCGTCCAGCCGCTGGAGGATGGTTTCCAGGTTATTGGTATCGCTGGCCTGGGTGACGGCTTCGGTATGGGTCTGGATATCCACGCCCACCTCGTCTTTCCGGGTCATGTCCAGCAGGTAATACCTTCGACCATTGCGGACAAAGTCCTCCGTAGGGATGAGGCTGGGATCGTCCGACAGGGAGAGCTGATAGGTCTTGTTGATCCGCAGCTCGTCAAAGTCTCCGTAGGTGTACTCCTCCACGGAAATGGGGTAGTAGCTGGCGCTCTGGCCCGTGTCATCTGCGGCCAGGGCGGTGGCGCTCCCGGCCATGACAAGGGCCAGGGCACACAGGATGGTGAAAATGCGTTTCATGGTATTTTCCTCCGTTTTTTCGTATTTTTCAGCCTGGATGATGAATTATCTGGCAGCGGCCTGACTGCGTCGTCGCAAGCTCCGTATCCCTCGTCCCGCCGCAAGCGGCAGGACTCGCTCACTTCGCTGCTCCTCCTTTTCCCACGGCACCCGCTTCGCTGGGCTGCCGTGGGAGCCCTATTTCCCCCTTTCTCTGGTCCGGCCTCGCTGCAGTAGGTACTCGTTCCAATCCTTGCCCTGGGCGGGGGCGCGGGCGGATACGGTGTAGCCTTTTTCTGCGTACTCCGCTTGGAACTTCTCTGTGGCTTCCCTCCCTGGCCCGTCCGCGTCCAAACACAGAACGATCCGCTTCAGATGCGGATTCTCCCGCAGGTAGGTGTCCAGCGGGCCTTGGTAGAGGCCGCACAGGGCCACGGCGTTGCTGGTGACCGCCCGGTGCAGAGTGCAGAAACTCATCAGGTCGATGGGGGCCTCGAACACCGCCACGTGATCCAATGCCGGGTCGCAGGGGAGCCGGAAGGCCACATCTTTGTTGCTGCCAGGAACATCTCCTTTGAAGCCGGAGCCGTTCAGGTCGTAGGTGCCGCGCTTGCTGGCGAACACCGGCTTGCCGCTGGCTTCCCGGCCCACGAACACGCAGTTGTGATGCAGGCTGTCCTCATACAGAAGACCAGCTTCGATGAAGCCCCGGATGACCTGGGGGGCGATGCCTCTCTTTTGAAGATAGGCAAATACCCGCCGCTGATCTGTATGGGCGATGGGCAAGGTGAAGACAGGTTTTTCCTTCTTCTGGGCAGGCTTGGAGTGGGGGATGGGGGAGTCCCTGGCGCGCTTGCCGTTGAACTCCAGCAGGTAATTCACCGCCTCCCGGAAATCCTTGCCGCAGAATTCCTGCAGGAATGTGATGGCATCTCCGCCTGTGCCGTTGGAGTACCGCTTCCAGGTCCGGCGCTCCTTGATGCGGATGCTGTCCCTCTCCCTGGTGGTGTGGTACCGGCTGCCTACCCGGCGGATACTGTATCCCAAGTGTTCCAGCAGATCCGGCAGGTCTGTCCCCTTGGCGGTCTTCATCTCCTCGTCTGTGAAACGAAAGGCTGCATTTTGTTTCGTGATGTTGTTCACCTCCTTCTTCCGGCGAAACGAAAAGAAGCCTCCAGAGCATCCCGGTGATTGGGATACTCTGGAGGCTTCTCATCTGCTGTTCAGTTGTTGTGGCCTCATACGGCTCGTTACGCGCCCCACACGGCGGGTTCGCCATCCTCCTGGGGCTGGGTGTCGCTGCCCTCCGGCTGGGCCTCGCAGGGGCTGACACCGGCGTCCTCGCTGGGCTGTTCCTCCTCCGGCTCCGGGATATCCTCCACGGCTTGCCGCTCCGCTGCCTCCAGGGCCTCCTCGACCAGTCCCAGCACGAACTCCCGCTGGGTCAGCTTCTTGCCGGTGCGCTGGGTCTCACGCTCCAGGTGGGCTTTGATCCGCTGGAAAAGGGTTTCCGGGATCTGGAAGGCCATCGTTCTGCTGCTGTTAGGCATAATCATTTTACCCCCATTTTCCTTCATTTCGTAGTATTCGAGTAACAGGTTGGTGATGTACTGCGCGGTGGTCAGGCCTGACTGCTCTCTGGCCTCCGTTACTCGGTCATGGAGGCTGAGTGGTATCTGAGCGCAGAGGTTCTTTTTTTGCTCCATACTTCCATTCTCCTTTCCGCTGATTGCATCGCAAGTATAGCTGAAAGGCATTGATAAAGCTATTATCATTACCAACAAGGATTGGGAGACAAAGCAAGCAGAACCACCAATGTGAACAGGTGGCGGCAAGAAACGGCCCAAGGCTCACCTCTTACCGGCTGGGAGTGGTCGGGTTTCGTCCTTTTTTCTTTTTGAGAGCATCGGTTTTCTGATTCTCCATGGCAATCTGCCCGTCCATCTGCCCGGTGGGCTGGCGGAGGATGCCGCGTTCTTTATTGGTGGCGGTGCGGATGCCCTCGCCATAGGACGTTTTAGCGGTGACCAGACGGCCCCTTTGGATCAGCTGCTCCATCAGTTCAGCTACGAATTGGTTCCCTATTTTGTTATGCCTGTCCTTATCGCACAGGCGGCAGACTTCAAAGTGTTTCGCAATGTGAGTCGCAACGGGGTCTACAATATAGAGATTACTGCGTTTTGTTCTGCATTTTTTCAGGATATAGTCTGTGATCTCATCCCGCTTTGCCTCCAGCTCCGCCAGGTACGCCTCATCGCTCAGATTCTGATATTCCTCATAGCAGTCAGCTTGATAAAAGCGGAAGGTTTTCGCTTTTGACAGCTGCTCTTGCAGAGACTGGATGTTGGCCTCATCTATTACGCCGCTGAAGCTGTCTGGGTGCAGATAGAGGTCCTGCCGGTCCTTGGTAACTGTATCGCAGCCTCCATTGCAGCCCAGGGCAGCCGTCCACCCCAATGCTTGGAATAGTTGGCGGCTTTCCTCTTCGAATGCGGCTCTGCCGGCATCGCTTGACCAGCCGGAGTTGTAGCAGTCGGTACGGATGCGAAAATATACTTTCCGATATGCCATGTGGGTACTCCTCCTTAAATATTGAAACAAAAACGCCGCCCTCGGCCCACCGAATGGCTTCCGGTAAGCGAGGGCGGCGTTTTGCTGTGTGTTGAAATCTTATGGGGGATAGCGACTTTACTCCGTCTGTAAACGGCGGATTTTGCATCTTTGTTGCGTAAAATTTTTGAAACGGGAGGCCGTTTTGAAAAATCCAACTTTTTCTCGCTTTACTCATTGCAACTCTGTCTTTTCTTTCGCATTGAATAATTTTATTTCTGCATTTTTTGCTTGTATCTTTTTCATCTACACAAGGTTCTACGGAACCCATGAGGCGATTATCGACCAGGACGTATTTGACAAGGTGCAGGAAATCCGCCAGCAGCGCCACCGCATGACAAAAGCGGGGCGAAGCAGTATGTTCTCCGGGCTGGTCTACTGCGCAGACTGCGGGAAGCGACTCTACTTTTACACCTGCAAAAGTTTTGAGCGCCGCCAGGATTACTTTATCTGTTCTACTCACCGTATGCACGGCGACAAGTGCGGGGCGCATTTTATCCGGGCCGTTGTGCTGGAGGAACTGGTCTGGGCGCACATCAAAACGGTCATCTCCTATGTTACCTGCCATGAGGCCCACTTCCGGGCGGTGATAGAACGGCGGATGAAGCTGAACACAGAGGACGCTGTACAGGTACGGAAAAAGCGTCTGAAAAAGGTGGAGCAGCGCATCAGGGAGTTGGACCAGATGTTTATCCGCCTCTATGAGGACAATGTGAAAGGCCGTATTTCGGATGACCGCTTTGCCATGATGAGCAAGACCTATGAGGATGAGCAGGCGCAGTTGAAAGCTGAGGCGGATACCCTGCGGCAGGAAATCGAGGCTCAGGCGCAGAACGAGGTCGATTTGGAGTCCTTCATTGAAAAGGTGCGGAAATACTCGGATTTGCAGGAACTGACGCCCTACGCCCTGCGGGAGCTGGTGAAGGGCATCTACGTTGAAGCGCCGGTTGAAATCGACGGGAAACGTCACCAGAACATCCGCATTCAGTATGATTTTGTCGGTTTTATCCCGATGGATGAGTTGAACCGGCAGGACTCGGTGTAAGCAAAGTTATACCACAGCCTGGAGGTACAACCTACTGCCTTATGAACATTGGCCTATACCGAGCCATTGCTTGCCGCTACTGCTCACGTATATCTTAAGCCGGTTGTAATTCAAAATCTATATCCCGTTTTCCTGCTCATTTTTCAGCAGGCGCAAAAACTCCTTAGAAGCCCTGGAAAACACTTGGTATTTTTTCCATACAACGCAAAGCCCGGCCTCCAAGGTGGGAGATAGCGGGCGAAAGCAAAGTTCGCTGTCCCCAGTGGTATTGATAATTTTGTCCAATGCAATCGCATAGCCAATACCCTTTTTTACAAACAGGGACGCATTGAAGATCAAGTCATAGGTCATAACAATGTTCAGTTTGCTGACCTCTTTTTTCAGCCAAGCCATCATATCACTGCTGATGGATGTCTGATGGGACACGATCAACGGCTTGTCCCATAAGTCCTCGGCACATATAACGTCTTTTTCTGCCAGTGGACTGTCCTTCCGCATAAGGATGCCCCAAATATCGCTGATGGGAAGCCGCATATAGTCATACCTGCTTACATCCACAGGCCCCACCAGAAGCCCAAAATCGATCAGGCCCTTGTCCAGCTTCTCCATCACGATTTCCGCATCGCCGCTGTAAATGTGATAGTGGATCAGCGGGTATTTTTCCTGCAATTTTCCGGCTGTTTGGGCAAACAGGGAAATAGCGTCAGTTTCCCCGCCCCCAATATAGATTTCGCCGTTGATGTTTTCATCTGAGCTGGTCAACTCCGCCTTGGTCTTTTCCATCAAGTCAATCATTTCTTCAGCACGCTTACGGAGCAGCATCCCGTCCTCCGTAAGCGTGACTTTTTTGCTCCCACGGATAAGCAGTTTTTTTCCAAGCTCATCCTCCAGATCTTTCAACTGCCGCGAAAGAGGCGGCTGTGTCATTCGCAGAGTCTCCGCCGCTCTGGTAATGCTTTCTTCCCTTGCTACTGCAAGAAAGTATTGTAAAACCCGTATGTCCAAAGGAACACCTCCCTGTTGCTTCTGCACTTCATTATAGCAAAGAACTGCATACCTTTCAAGTATGCAGTTTTATTCTTAATGTGTATTTGATATTTTGAAGGTTTGCCTCTATAATCAACCACTGTAAGGAGGCGGGACTATGGCAGAGAGAACCAAGCAGGAGCAGGATGTTGTCACCAACCTTGTGGATGCCGGATGTGACAATGAACTGATTGACCAGTTTATTGACCTTCTGAAAAATGGCAAAAAAGAAGCGGGACTGTCCCTGCTTGCAAAACACCGCCGCTATTTACTGGACTGCTACCATGCGGACCAGAAAAAGATCGATTGTCTGGACTATCTGCTCTACCAAATGAATCGAAATCAGTAAGGAGACTTTGAACATGGAAAACAAGGAAACCCGCACATTCAAAATTGACCCCAGCATTGAAATGAAGCCGGTTCGTTTCACGAACCGTTTCGGCATTGAGCTGGCGGGCCACCTCTATCTGCCGGAGGGCTATGAGGTGCGGAAGAACGCCGCCATCATCGTGGCGGGTCCCTTCGGCGCGGTGAAGGAACAGGCGGCTGGCCTCTACGCCCAGCAGTTTGCCTCCATAGGCTTCGTGTCCCTGGCCTTTGATTCGTCCTTTGGCGGAGAGAGCGGCGGCGAAGTCCGCAACACCGCCTCCCCGGACATCTTCACCGAGGATTACAGTGCCGCCGTGGACTACGTTGGCCTGCTGAACTATGTGGACCGGGAGCGAATCGGAGTTGTGGGCATCTGCGGACTGTCCGGCATGGCCATCACCGCCGCAGGGACTGACACCCGAATCAAGGCGGTGGCTACCCTCTCCATGTACGATATGTCCCGCGATATGAGCCGGGGCCACATGGACTACTACACGGAAGAACAACGTCTGAAAATCAAGGACTATCTCAGCCAGCAGCGGTGGCGTGACGCGGAGAGCGGGACCTATGCCTTGGGCAATCATGAGATCGGTTTTGACGAGGCCGGTAATCTCCTGACCGCCGCCATGGAGGTCCCGGAGGAATTGCCGGAGGGCGCTGATCCCGCCTTCGCCGCCTTTTTCCAGTATTACGCCAAACGTGCCCGCCATCCCCGCGCGGTAAACTTTGTTACCTCCTGGACCGCCACCATGCCGGTGTCCTTCTGGAATTTCCCGCTGATGACCAACATCAAGGAGGTTTCGCCCAGACCCATTCTGCTGGTTGCCGGAGAGAACGCCCACTCCCGGTACTACTCCGAGGACGCCTATGCCGCCGCCCAGGAACCGAAGGAGCTGGTGATCGTTCCCGGCGCGGACCATGTGGACCTCTATGACAACTTTGATAAGATTCCCTTTGACAAGCTGGAATCTTTCTTCAAGAATCATCTGTGAGTCAAAAACAAGGAGGAATTTCTGATGAATACGATGCCGAAAATTGCGCTGGGCGCATGGTCCTGGGGCGCTGGCGCGGCTGGCGGAGATCAGGTGTTTGGAAACCATCTGTTTGAAGATGATCTGCGCCCGGTATTTGACAAGGCGCTGGAATGCGGCCTGACCCTGTGGGATACCGCCACCGTTTACGGTGAGGGGACCTCCGAGCGCATCCTGGGCAGCTTCGTCAAGGACGTTGCCCGTGAGCAGGTGATCCTCTCCACTAAGTTCACTCCGCAGATCGCCAGCGATTCCCCGGAGGCCATGCAGGAGATGCTGGACGGAAGCAAGGCCCGCCTCCACGCGGATGTGATGGATGTGTACTGGATTCACAACCCCATGGATGTGGAGAAGTGGACCCCCAAGCTCATTCCTCTGGCACAGAGCGGCCAGATCAAGTCCATTGGCGTGTCCAATCATAATCTGGCCGAGATCAAACGGGCCAATGAGATTTTGGGAGCCTCCGGCCTGAAAGTCAACGCTGTTCAGAACCACTTCTCCCTGCTGCACCGTTCCTCGGAGCGGGCCGGAATTCTGGACTACTGCAAAGAGAATGGAATCACTTTTTACGCCTACATGGTGCTGGAGCAGGGGGCGCTTTCCGGCAAGTATGATACGGCTCACCCCTTCCCGGAGGGCAGCGACCGGGCCAAATGCTATGGCCCCGTTCTTCCGCAGTTGGGGAAGCTGATTGAAAAAATGTGGCAGATCGGCGGCAAATACGATGCCTCCCCCGCACAGATTGCTGCCGCCTGGGCTATTGCCAAGGGGACCCTTCCTATCATCGGTGTGACGAAGGTAGAACAGGTGGAAGCCGCCGCGAAAGCTGCGGAGATCGCACTGTCGGCGGATGAAATCTCTGAGCTGGAAGCCCTTGGGGATACCGCCAATATCAATACGCTGCGCGAGTGGGAAAAGGAGATGTGAATATGAAGGTCTTATTACTGAATGGCAGCACCCGTAAAAACGGCTGCACCTATCTCGCTTTATCGGAAGTGGCAAAGGCATTGGAAACCGATGGAGTGGAGACAGAGATCGTCCAGATGGGCGGCGGCCCCGTCCGGGACTGCATCGGGTGTAATGGCTGCGCTGGAAAAGGCCAGTGTGTCTTTGGCGATGATATGGTGAACGAGATGATCGCCAAGGCGAAGGAAGCGGACGGCTTTGTGTTTGGCTCGCCCGTCTATTACGCCCACCCCAGCGGACAGATTCTATCCCTGCTGGATCGGGTCTTTTATGCCGGTGTGGAAGCCTTTCTTCACAAGCCCGCCGCCGTTGTAGTGACTGCCCGCCGCGCTGGGACTACGGCCTCTTTGGATGTGCTGAACAAGTATCTGCTGAACGCAGAAATGCCTGTTGTGTCCTCCACCTACTGGAATATGGTCTTTGGCCCTGCCCCGGAGCTGGTGGTGCAGGACACGGAGGGTCTTCAGACCATGCGGAACCTGGGCCGGAATATGGCGTGGCTGCTGGGGTGCATTGAGGCAGGGCGGGAAACGGGTTTAGAACCTCCCGCTGCGGAGATGGTCCACTGGACCAACTTCAACCGCTGAGAAGGAGGCGGGACGGATGAATCAGGATGAGGTATTGCGGCGTATGGCCCGAGGGGAACCGGCTTTGGCCGGTTCCCCGGCCCATCAGGTGATGCACGAGCTGGCCCAGGCGGCCCTGCGGCTGACCATGGAACTGAACAGCCGCTATCACACGCCGGAAGAGGTGCGGGAGCTGTTTTCCCAAATCACGGGAAAGCCGGTGGACGAGAGCTTCGCCCTGTTTCCGCCCTTCCACACCGACTGCGGCAAAAATATCACCGTGGGCAAAAACGTGTTTATCAACGCCTGCTGCTGCTTTCAGGACCAGGGAAGTATCACCATCGGAGACGGCTGTCTCATCGGCCACGGGGTGGTGCTGGCCACCATCAACCACGGCTTTCCTCCAGAGCATCGGAAGGACAATTACCCCGCCGCGATCCACATTGGGCAAAACGTGTGGATCGGCTCCAACGCCACCGTTCTCCCCGGTGTGACCGTTGGGGATGGTGCCATCATCGCGGCGGGGGCGGTGGTGACAAAGGATGTCCCCGCCAACGTGATTGTGGGCGGCGTCCCCGCCAAGGTCATGAAGGCGGTCCCTCAGACATCTTCTATCCAACGAAAGATATCTTGATTTAGGAGGTTTTATGAAAAAACGAATCTTTACCAGCTTCATTTTAATCTGCATACTCCTTACTATGCCTGCCTGCGCAGCAGAGACTGACCAGCCGGACAATGTGGAACGACTGTCCGTCCAGAACACTGGATTTACAGATGTTCCCGCCGATGCCTGGTACGCCCAGGCCGTGGAATACTGCCGGGAAAACGGCCTGATGGCTGGCACTTCGGATACTACGTTTGCCCCAGAAGGAACTTTGACTCGGGCCATGCTGGCCGCCATTCTCTACCGTATGAGTGGAACGCCCGCTGTCTCTGCTCCGCCTGCCTTTTCCGATGCTGAAACTGGCGCGTGGTACAGTGACGCAGTGGCCTGGGTGGCGGAAACCGGCGTGATTTCCGGCTACAACAGTGGAACCTTCGGCGTAAACGACCCTACAACACGGGAACAGGCGGTTACGATCCTTTGGCGCTATGCTGGAGAGCCTGAGAATGCTGCAACAGCGGATATTTCCGATATGTCCTCTATTTCAAGCTGGGCACAGGCGGCAGTCCGCTGGGCCGAGGACAATGATATTCTGGCCGGTATGCTGGAAAACAGCCGTTTCAATTCCAAAACAAATATCAACCGAGGGGAAGTTGCCTCTATGCTCTATCACTATTTAAGCAGCAATACCAGCGGCCAGCCGGAACCGGCAGTAGGCGGCAAGACCCTGGTGGCCTATTTCTCCGCCACCAACACGACCCGCCCTCTGGCGGAGTACGCGGCGGATATTCTGAACGCCGACCTCTATGAGATCGTACCGGAGGACCCCTATACGGACGCTGACCTGGCCTACTATACCAATGGCAGGGCTGACCGGGAACAGAACGACCCTGCCGCCCGCCCCGGTATCTCCGGGAGCGTGGCAAATATGGCGGACTATGATGTGATCTTCCTGGGCTATCCCATCTGGCACGGGCAGGCCCCCCGGATCATCAGTACCTTCCTGGAAAGCTATGACCTTACCGGGAAAACCATTGTCCCATTCTGCACCTCCCATTCCAGCGGTATCGGCTCCAGTGATACCAACCTCCATTCCCTCGCCAGCGACGCCAACTGGCTTGCCGGACGCAGGTTTGCCGGTGGAACTACCCGCAGCGCCATGGAGGACTGGATCAGCGGCCTTGATCTGCCCGAACCGGAGGCAGTGGTGGACACGGTAGCTTCTGCCACCGGTAAGGCGGCGTTCAACTTTGAGACCAAAAGCGTCACCCTCAACAGCGGCTACGAAATGCCCATCAACGGCCTGGGGACCTACAGCCTCCACGGGGAAACCTGTGTCAACGCTGTGAAGTCCGCTCTGGCCAGCGGGGTCCGGCT
>RAYO01000043.1 GCA_003612335.1 bacterium 1xD42-67 | reverse complement strand
TTGTCCCCCATGGCTTTGACGCCCTTTTTTGGTAGACATTTGGTAGACCTGGGCACGGTTTGCCTGAAAACAGAAAAAGGGCCGTCCTTTCGGACGGCCCCTGGGGGGACGGATATTCAGCCCTTGTGGAAAGCCTGTACAGCGGAGAAGGTCTGGGCATAGTCCATCTCCACTCTGGGCAGGAGGGACCGGGCATGGTCGAAATCCTTCGTACGCAGGGCCTCTGTGATCTCATGACTGGAATGGAACAGCTTCGTGAAGCTCAGATTCTGGCAGACCCCCTTCAAGGTATGGGCCGCACGGAAAGCCTCCTCAAAATTCTCGGAGGCCATAGAATCCTCCAGCAGCTTGAAAGACTTATCCGACAGGAACATGGCGGTGAACTTTTTCACCAGCTCCTCCCGATACAGCCGGCTGAGCACCTCGGCGTAGTCGCCCTCGAGCGCATGATAACACTCCTGGATGGTCATACATGTTCCTCCTCTGTCTGTTGGGGCTTGAGCCGCCCGCTGCTCTCGATGGGGGAGAGGACGGACAGCATCTCATCCATCGTACTATCGTGGAAGCGGTAGTGGCCCCGGCCCTGACGTTTGACGGCGTAGAGCGCCTGATCTGCCTGATGGAGCAGCCCCTCATAGGTGCGGTCGCCGGAGTCGCTCCGGGCGATCCCCATACTGAGGGACAGAGGGATCCCCTGATATTCGCCGCAGATGGAGTGGAAGATCCGATCTACCACTGTCTCCAGGTTGTCATTGCAGGCCAGGAAGATCAGGAACTCATCGCCGCCCACCCGGGCGGCGATATCCCCCCGGCGGATGCTCTGGCTCAGCTTCTGGGCCATATACTTCAGCACCTGGTCGCCGAAGATGTGGCCTCGCTGGTCGTTGATCTGCTTGAAGTGGTCCAGATCCACGATCGCCATCGCGAACTCCTTGTTGACCGCGCCGTCCAGCATCATCTGGATCTCCTCCTGGGCGGCGCCGTGGTTCAGCAGGCCGGTGAGGCTGTCGTGGGAGGCCCGGTGCTCCAGCTCGATCATCCGGGTCCGCTCATCGTGGATGTCCAGCACCTTGCCGATCACGCCGGTATACTCGGGAGCATCCTCCTCTGACCACATGCTCCGGCAGATGACCCGGCTCCACCGGAGCTGACCGCCGATCAGGATCTCACACTCGTAGTGGGCCACAGGCTCCTCGGGGGTGGTGGCCCGCACGGCCTGGGTCAGCTGCGCCAGGTTCTCCGCACCGAAGATCTTCAGCACCTGGATGTTGTCAGCGGGGTCGGCGATCGTCTCCTCCAGGCCCAGGCGCTGGGCGCCCAGCTTGGAGATCCGGAGCATAAGGGGGTCCAAGGTGAACTCGAACTGGACCTCCTGGCTCATGGCAGCGTAGAACTGATATTTGATCCGCTCATGCTCCAGCAGCCGCATGGTGCGGTCGGTGGTGGACAGCTCCTTGTGCTGGAGCAGCTCCGCCGCCACGCTCTCCAGGGCGTGCTGATCGCTTCGGCCCAGGGAGTGGAGCTCCATCTCCTGACGGATCTCATCGCCGCTCTCCATCAGACACTCCAGCAGCAGAGGCTGGAAGGTGCCGCACTCGTTGTTGGTGATCATCTCCAGGGCTTTCTCGTGGGTGAAAGCCGGCTTATAGACCCGCTCGCTGGTGAGCGCGTCGTACACGTCGGCCAAGGCGACGACCTGAGCCGAGATGGGGATCTCTTCCCCCGCCAGACCGTCTGGGTAGCCCCGGCCATCATACCGCTCGTGATGCCAGCGGCAGATCTCATAGGCGTATTTTACCAGAGGCTCCCCCTGGCCAGGGACGTCCCGAAGCATATCCGCCCCATAGACCGGGTGCTGCTTGATGACCTCGAACTCCTCCTTGGTCAGACGGCCCGGCTTATTGAGCACCTCGGTGGGGATCGCGATCTTGCCCACGTCGTGGAGGGCGGAGGCCATACTGATCAGGTTGATCTTCTCTCGGTCCAGCTTGTATTTGTTGGTCTTGCCTGCCAGACATTTGAGGAGGATCTCCGTCATGGTCTGGATGTGGATCACGTGCAGGCCGCTCTCGGCATTGCGGAACTCCACGATGTGGCTGAGGATGGAGATCATCAGGTTGTTGCTCTTCTCTTTCTGATAAATCTGATCGGCCACCATCCCCACCAGCCGCTTCTGCTTGGCATAGAGCATGATGGTGTTGATCACCCGCTGGCGGACCACCATCACGTCGAAGGGGCGGCTGATATAGTCGGTGACCCCCAGCTCATAGGCGCGCTCTATGTAGGACTGGGTGTTCTCCGCCGAGATCATGATCACCGGAGTGCTCTCGATCCACTGGTTCTTGTTCATGGCGGCCAGCACGCCGAAGCCGTCCAGGTTGGGCATCACGATATCCAAAAGGACCAGAGATATCTCCGTATCCTGCTTCTGCAGCAGCTCCACCGCCTGGAGGCCGTCCTCCGCCTCGATGATGTCATAGGACTCCTCCAGCATGTTGCGCAGCATGAATCGGTTCATATCAGAATCGTCTGCTACCAGGATGGTATATCTCTGTTCCGTGTTCTTTTCCATGAGCTGTATTCACTCCTGTTCCGTCGTTGTCTTATCCTGGGCCGGGCTCCGATCCGACATCAGCTTGGTCAGAGTGGCACAGAGCAGTTCGATGTTGATCGGCTTGGCCAGATGGGCATCCATCCCGGCCTGAGTAGTGCGGGTGATGTCCTCGGCGAAGGCGTTGGCCGTCAGCGCGATGATGGGCACCTTTTTGGCGTCAGGGCGCTCCAGGGCCCGGATGGCCCGGGTGGCCTCGCAGCCGTCCATCTCAGGCATCTGCATGTCCATGAGGACAGCATCGAAGGTGAAGGGCGCGGAATTTTGGAAGGCGTCCAGAGCCTTGCGGCCGTCTTCGGCGGGGACCACCTCGGCCCCCCGCATCTTCAGCAGCTCGGTGGCGATCTCCATGTTCAGCAGGTTGTCCTCTGCCAGCAGGATCCGCCGTCCCTCCAGCTGGACCAGCTCCAGCGGCTCTTTCTGGGAGGCGGGCAGGAGCATCTCCCCCACGTCGAAGGGGAGGGTGACAGAGAAGGTGGTCCCCTTGCCCAGGGTACTGTCCACCGCGATCTGTCCGCCCATCCGGGTCACCAGATTCTTCACGATGGGCATCCCCAGCCCTGTGCCCATGACCTCCTTGGCGCCGAAGCGCAGCTCCCGCTCGTAGGGGTCGAAGAGCTTGGGCAGGAACTCCTCCGACATGCCGGCCCCTGTGTCCTCCACAGTGAAGAGGTAGTTGTTCCGCTTGCCCTCGTCCATCTGCCGCAGGGAGATGGAGATCTGGTCCCCCGCCTGGGTGAATTTCATAGCGTTGGACACCAGATTGTTGATGATCTGGCCCAGGCGGGCGGGATCCCCCTTCACCATCCGGTCCTTCACATCGATGGACAGCCGGAATCCCTTATCCTGGCTGGCAGCCTGGGACTGGAAGGGAGAGATGCAGGTCTCCAGGGACTGGCACAGGTCGAAGGGCTTGATCTCCATAGAGACATTGCCCTGCTCCAGACGGGAGATCTCCAGGATGTCGTTGATCAGGGCCAGCAGCTGCTGGCTGGCCGCGCCGATCTTGTTCAGATAGCCCACCATCTTCTCCCGGTCACAGTCGGGCTGGAGGGCCAGCCCCGCCATGCCGATGATGATGTTCAGCGGGGTGCGCATGTCGTGGCTCATGATGGAGAAGAACTGCTTTTGGGATTTCTCGCTCTGCTCCGCGGCGGACAGGGCCCCCTTCAGCAGATACACCTGCTGCTGCTGCTCCTCCTTCTCGTCCTCCACGTCCCGGAAGCAGATCACCGCCTCGTTGGGGATCTTGACCGGGTCGGTGAGCACCCGGACGCTGATCCAGCGCTGGCCCCCGTCCGTCTGGAGAAGGAACTCGCCGCCGAAGTCCCGGACCTGCTGGTCCAGCAGACCTCGGATGTTCTCCAGAGAGAAGCTGTTCGCGAAGTCCTCTCCCGTCCACTCGTCCAGGCTGGAGACGATCACCTTCACCAGATCGGGGTAATCCCCCTTCTCCTCGTGGAAGGCCCGCTTGACGAAGTCAGAGCCCTTGGTCATCTCGAAGGAGCCTGTCTGGACGTTGACCCGGTAGATCGCGTAGTACATATTGCCTAGGACCTGGATCGTCTCGGCGGTGCGCTGGGCCGTCCGGCTGAGCCTGCGGTCCCGCAGCCACATGCCCACAGCCACTATGATGCACAGCCCCAGACCAGCGCCGTACCACACCAGGATGCTCTGTACCCCCTGGAGCAGGGTCTCATAGGGGACGGTGAGGATGCACAGCCAGCCGTTGACGGTATGCTGGTAATACAGGCCCCGCTTGACCTTCTGCACCCCGATGATGGAGTTGTCCTTGCCGTCCAGCTCCCCCCTCGACACCCGGTCGAAAAGGTCCTTGGTATAGTCTTCCAGCAGTTCCTCTGTGGCCTCGAAGGGGACGTTGTGATACAGCAGATTGCCCCTCTTGTCCAGCACATAGTAAGCGCCGCCCACCGGCAGGTCCTGGACGGTGTGGCCCGCCCGGAAATGATCGATGGGCACATCCAAAGCGATGGCGTTGTCGCTCCCTGCGGCAGAGACAGCGACGGTGACCAGCGGCTGACCGTCGTATATGTCGCTGCGGTAGGAATCGGTGAAGATCACCCGGCCCTCCGCCGCCATCGCCAGCTGATACCAGGACTGCGCCTGATAGTCATAGTCGCTGTCCAGGAGCTCGTTGGTGGAGACCAGCTGACCATCCAGCACCGCATAGACATTGGGGCTCTCGATCCCGGTCAGGGAGGCGCTCTTCTCGAAATAATCTGTCATCCACGCCCCAAAGGTGTCTCCGTCCACACCCTGATCGGACATATCTTCCATATAATACATGGCCGTGGTGAGGATCCGGTCATATTCACTGAGCTGGCTGTCCTCATCATTGGAATAGCTGGTCACAAGGTTCTTGCCCAGGGTCCTGGCGTTGTCCAGCAGGAGCTGCTGGCTGACCATCATGCCCACGATCCCCACCATGACCATGAGGGCCAGCAGCCAAAAGATCCGAAGGCTGCTCCACCGCAGGCCGGGGCTATATCCCTTGATGTTGATGCGCTGCATACCGTCACACTCCTAAAACCACACCGGTCCCTTCTGGCTGACCGGGAAGACCATTCCTTTTGAAAGGGAGAACAGATAGTTGTTCAAATTATATTATAACACACCACATGCCCGCTGTAAAGTAGGAGGGCAGATCCCCAGGTCAAAATTCCTATGCGGCCCTCCGTCGAAATATTTTTTTGCCTGCGGCCAGATCTCCCCTTGACTTTCCCCCTGGTGGAAGGTGTAAGGTGTGGGAAAGGCCGGAACATTCCCGGCTCTCCGCCGGCGGCCGGCCCCCTCACAGCGCCCCGGGACAGGCGGGGAACGGGACGGAGAGATCCCGTCCTCCTCAAAGGGAGCGGGCGCCTGTCCAACAGGGGCCCTGGAAAATTTTAATAGAATTTTTAACTTTTCTTTTGAGGAATGTAAGATTTCTCTGCTACCATGTCTTTCATGGAACAGACCAAAAGACCGGCAGTACATAGGGGCCCAGATCCAGGCCCCGAGACAGCAGATCCAAGAAGCGTAAGGAGTAGTGACCATGGAAACGACCCAGATGAAGACACAGGAGGCTCCTCAGGCGCCCGCGCCTGTGAAGGAGCGGAAGCTTCCCTCTCTCAAGCTGCCCAAGAAGCGGAAGAGATGGATCCGGCGCGCCGCCGTCCTGACGGCAGCGGCGCTGGGCGTCTATTGGTTCGCGCTGAAGCCCTCCAACGGCGGCGGGACGGCCCTTGCCGGCCAGTATCTCCCCGACACTGTCCAGCGCCGGGACCTGACCGTGGGGGTATCAGGGACGGGGACCGTCACCCCCATCGATTCCTACTACCTCAAACCTCTGGTCACCGGCGAGGTACTGGAGGCCCCCTTCGAGGTGGGGGACCGGGTGGAGAAGGGGGACGTGCTCTACCGCCTGGACGCCAAGGACGCGGAGATGGGCATCCAGCAGGCCGAGCTGGCCCTCCGCCAGGCCCAGAAGAGCTATGACGATCTGGCCGCCGACCTCACCGTCCGGGCCTCCGGTGCAGGGGTGGTCCAGAAGGTGCTGGTCCAAAAGGGGGACACCGTCGCCCCCGGCACTCCCATCGCCGAGGTGGCCGACCTGTCCACCCTCACCCTCTCTCTGCCCTTCCACTCCGCCGACGCCCAGCAGCTCTCTCCGGGACAGAGCGCCCAGGTCACGGTGGCCGGCACTTTGGAGGTACTGCCCGGGACGGTGGAATCGGTCTCCTCCGCCGACCTGGTGGGGACGGGCGGGGCCCTGGTGCGCCAGGTGAAGATCCGGGTGGAGAATCCCGGGGCCCTCACCGCCGCCAACTCCGCCACCGCCCAGGTGGGGGACATCGCCTGCGCAGGCAGCGGCGGCCTTGAGGAGGCCCTGCGCCAGACCATCACCGCCCAGACCTCCGGCGAGGTCACCGATGTGCCCGTCACCGCCGGGAGCAGGGTGTCCGCCGGGTCCGCGCTGGCCTCTCTGGGCGGGAGCGCCGCCCGGAGCTCCCTGGAGGACATGGAGATCGCCCTGGAGAACGCCCGTCTTTCCCTCCAGCGGGCCCAGGACGCTTTGGACGACTATACCATCACCGCCCCCATCTCGGGCACCGTCATCGAGAAGGACGTGAAGGCGGGGGACAACGTGAACAACATCGAGTCCGGCTCTCTGGCCGTGATCTACGACCTGAGCTATCTGAAGCTGGAGATGGACATCAGCGAGCTGGACCTGAGCGCGGTCCAGCCGGGCCAGGAGGTGGAGATCACCGCCGACGCTATCCCGGGCCAGGTCTTCCAGGGCCGGGTGGACCGGGTGAGCATCAACGGCACCACCACCAACGGCTTCACCACCTATCCCGCCACCATCCTGCTGGAGGACTACGGCGGATTGAACCCGGGCATGAACGTCTCTGCCGATATCATCGTGGAGCGGTCCCAAAACGTGCTGTCCATCCCGGCAGCGGCGGTCCAGCGGGGGGACACGGTGCTGATCCCCCTGGAGGGCTGCCTGTCTCCGGACGGGGCCACGGTGGCAGATCCCACCAAGGTGGAGGAGCGCACCGTCACCCTGGGCGGCGGAGACGGGGAATATGTGGAGATCACCTCCGGCCTGAGCGAGGGCGACACCGTTCTGGTGCCTGTCCAGGGGATGGGAGGCTGAGCGCCTTGGAACACCTCATCGAACTGAAGGATATCTATAAGATCTATCAGATGGGCTCCGAGACGGTCCATGCCCTGGACGGGATCGATCTGACCATCGACCAGGGGGAGTTCGTAGCCATCGTGGGCTCCTCCGGGTCGGGCAAATCCACCGCCATGAACATCATCGGCTGTCTGGACGTGCCCACCTCAGGCACCTACCACTTGGGGGGCGTGGACGTGTCCACCATGGACGACGACCAGCAGGCCGAGATCCGCAACAAGATGCTGGGCTTCATCTTCCAGCAGTACAACCTGATCCCCAAGCTGTCCGTGCTGGAGAACGTGGAGCTCCCCCTCCTGTACGCCGGAGTGGACAGCGAGGAGCGGCGGGAGCGGGCCCTGAGATCTCTGGAGCGGGTAGGGCTGGCGGACAAGGGGAAGAACCTGCCCTCTCAGCTCTCCGGCGGCCAGCAGCAGCGGGTGTCCATCGCCCGGGCCCTGGCCGGTACCCCCTCGGTGATCCTGGCCGACGAGCCCACCGGGGCCCTGGACTCCCGCACCGGCCGTGAGGTGCTGAGATTCCTCAAGCAGCTCAACCGGGAGGGGGACACGGTGGTCCTCATCACCCACGACAACTCCATCGCCGTGAAGGCGGACCGGATCGTCCGCCTTCAGGACGGCAAGATCATCTACGACGGCGACTCCCGCGACCCCCGGGCGGTGGTCCAGCCCCACGGGGAGGACGAGGAAGAGGAGGCAGGCGCATGAATTTTGGACAGTCCTTCCGCCTTGCGATCAAATCCCTCACCACCAGCAAGATGCGGGCTCTGCTCACCATGCTGGGCATCATCATCGGCGTGGGGGCGGTGATCGTGATCCTCTCGCTGGGCAACGGCCTCACCGGCATGGTCCAGCAGCAGGTGGATAAGCTGGGCATCAACGTGATCCAGGCCCAGCTCTGGTCTGTGGGAGACGGCATGATGCCCGACCCGGATGAGCTGTATGACCTGGTGGACGAAAACTCCCACGTCCTCACCGGCGTATCCCCCTACGTCAACCTGGGCGGCGTGGTCCGTCACGGGGACGAGAAGTTTGACCGAACTAACGTGTACGGTGTCAGCGAGATCATGTACAACCCCGCCACCAACTACACCATGGACGGCGAACAGCTGGCCAAGGGCCGCTTCATCAGCTACATGGATGTGGAGCGCCGGGAGGCGGTCTGCGTCATCGGGGCCTATCTGGAGGAGGAGGCCTTCGGCGGCGACGCATTGGGAAAGCATCTGTCCATCAACGGCCGGACTCTCACTGTGGTGGGCGTGCTCAAGCGCAACGCCGAGCTGGAGATGCTCCCCGGCAGTCAGGACGACCAGATCTATATGCCCTACAGTACCGTCATGGAGATCGTCGGCGACCGGTGGGTGGGCTTATACATCTTCACCAGCACCTCCGGCGAGACCGCCGACGCCGCCAAAAAGGTCATCGAGGCCTGGCTCAACAAGTTCTACCGGACGGACGACGGGATGTATCAGTACTTCTATATCACCACCATGGCCGAGCAGGCCAACCAGATCAACGGCATGATGGGGGTGGCCATGGGGGTGCTGGTGGCCATCGCCGCGATCTCCCTCCTGGTGGGCGGCATCGGGATCATGAACATCATGCTGGTGTCGGTGACCGAGCGCACCCGGGAGATCGGGATCCGCAAGTCCCTGGGGGCCAAACGCCGGGACATCCGCAGCCAGTTCGTCATCGAGGCAGGCACCACCTCCGCCATCGGCGGGATCCTGGGGATCGCCTTCGGCTGCCTGCTGGCCAAGGGCCTGGAGGCCCTGCTGGGCGGGATGCTCTCCGCCAATATGGGGGGCGTGGTCTTCCGAGCCACCCCCACCCTGGGGGCCATCGGATTGAGCTTCGGCGTGTCGGTGGGGATCGGGGTCCTCTTCGGCTACCTGCCCGCAAACAAGGCGGCGAAGCTCAACCCCATCGACGCGCTGCGGTATGATTGACGCCCCTGCATCCCTGATACAGAAAGGAACGTGTCCTATGAAAACAAAACGCCTTTTCTCCGCGCTTTTGTCTCTCTGCCTCACCTTGTCGCTGGTCCTGCCCGCAACGGCGGCAGGGAGCGCCGCTCCTCTGGACGAGGCCCTCCAGGCGGTGACCGCCCTGGGGATCATGTCCGGAGACGGAGCCATGTCCCAGCGGGTCACCCGGGCCCAGTTCATCACCATGGCCATCAAGGCCTCCCCCGGAGGGGACGGGGTGGGCCAGGCGGCCACTTCCCCCTATCCAGACGTCCCCCGGAGCCACTGGGCCAGCGGCTATGTGGAGGCGGGGGTGGCCCGGGGGCTGATCTCCGGCTTCAGCGACGGAACCTTCCGCCCCGACCAGGAGGTCAAGCTGGCGGAGGCGGTGTCCATCGTCCTGGCCCTGCTGGGCTACGGACCGGAGGACTTCTCCGGGGCCTATCCTTCCGGCCAGATGGCCATGTTCCACAGTCTGAAGCTGGACCGGGGCGTCTCTGCCTCCGGGGCCCAGGCCCCCATCACCCGGCAGGACGCGGTCTATCTCTTCTACGATCTCCTCTCCGCCAAGACCAGAGAGGGGGGCCCCTATATCCAGCTCCTGGGCCACAGCCTGGACGCCTCGGGCAAGCCCGACCTGGTCTCTCTGATCAACGGGGAGATGGAGGGGCCGGTGGTGGCCCAGGGGAGCTGGAAGTCCTCCCTCTCCTTCGCCCCCGCGAAGGTCTACCGCAACGGGGATCTGGCCTCTCTGGCCGCTGTGCAGGACTATGACGTGATCTACTGGAACGAGGCCATGGACACCCTGTGGGCCTATGCCAGGAAGGCCACCGGTCCGATCCAGGCGATCGAGCCCGACCGGGCCGCCCCTGTCTCGGTGACGGTGGCGGGCCGGACCTATGCCATTGAGAGCTCCGCCGCGGCCTACGCGCTGTCCGATCTGGGCCAGTACCGGCTGGGGGATACCGTGACCCTCCTGCTGGGACGGAGCGGCGGCGCGGCTGCTGTGGCCGATGTGTCCGCCAGCGCCGGGGAGCGGGCCGGGGTGGTGGTGGAGGTGTCCAACGCCGCCTATCCTGACGGGAGCGGAGGCACCTATACCGCCCAGACCGTCACCCTCCTGGCCACCGACGGCCAGACCTATCAGTACCAGACCAAGGGGAGCCAGCGGGCTGGGAGCCTGGTCCGGGCCATCGTGTCGGAGAGCGGGGAGGTCACTCTCCGGGGGCTGTCCTCCGGGTCCCTCACTGGCCGGGTGGACAGCGCCGGGACCAAGGTGGACAAATACCGCTTCGCCCAGGATGTGGAGATCTTGGACGTGAGCGAGGGCCGGGGGGCGGTGCTCTACCCCAAGCGGCTGGCAGGGCTGAGCCTGGACAGCGGCAAGGTGCGCTGGTACTCCCTCAACGCCCAGGGGGAGATCCAGGCCATGATCCTCAACGACGTCACCGGCGACGCCTATCAGTACGGCATCCTCACCCGCTTCGAGGAGCAGGGGGATGACAGCTACAAGTCCTACAGCTATGAGTTCGACCTGGGCGGCCAGACCTACGCCATCCCCGGCACCGGCACCCGCTATCCTGTGACCGGCGGGGCCATCCAGGTGGTGGGGGATCCCGCCAGCCCCACCCGGATCCGGGCCCTCACCGCCGTCAAGTCCGGCGAACTGGCCGGAAA
The DNA here is from genome assembly GCA_003612335.1 of bacterium 1xD42-67. GTDB lineage: Bacteria > Bacillota > Clostridia > Oscillospirales > Oscillospiraceae > Lawsonibacter. The sequence goes on along the minus strand of RAYO01000043.1, from coordinate 22,671 downwards.
ACAGTATGTGGCGGGGAGCCAGCGGTATTCCCTGGCCGACGACGTAGCCGTCTATGAGCTGCGCGGCGGGAAGTATTACCTGTCCAGCCTGGCCCGGGCGGAGGAGAGCGGCAAGTCCCTCACCGCCTGGTATGACAAGCCAGAGCCCGCTGGAGGACGGATCCGGGTGATCCTCTTCCGGGGGGAGTGAATGGAAAAAGCGCCCGGGGGACGTGTGAAACGTCCCCTGGGCGCTCTCTCATTTCCCCACGCAGAACTTTGCGAAGATCCGGTCGGTGACCTCCTCCCGGACGGACTGGCCGGTGAGCTCTCCCAGGGCGGACAGGGCCTCCTCCACGTCGGTGAGGAGGGCGTCGAGGGTGACGCCGGCTGTGAGTGCCTCCCTGGCCCGGCGGACCGCCTCCCGGGCCCGGCGGGCGGCCTCCTCCTGCCGGACATTGGTGAGGATCTCCCCATAGCCGCCCCAGAGGTCCTGGGGGAAGGCGCAGGAGATCTCATTGCACAGCTCGTCCAGATATCCGGTCCTGGCGCTCACCGTCACCGCCGGACAGCCGATCTCCTCATAGCGTCCCACGGGACAGGGCGCAGCGGGCAGGTCTCCCTTGGTCCACACCAGGATGGCGGGGGCCAGGGACACAGCCTGCCGGAGGAGGGAGAAGTCCTCCTCGGCCGCGGGGCGGGAGGCGTCGATGAGCACCAGGATCAGCCCCGCCTCTTCCATGGCCCGCCGGGAGCGCTCCACCCCCAGCCTCTCCACCGGGTCGTCGGTGTCCCGGAGGCCGGCGGTGTCGATCAGCCGCAGGGGGACGCCCCCCAGCTCACACCGCTCCTCCACCGTGTCCCGGGTGGTGCCGGGGATCTCGGTGACGATAGCCCGGTCCCAGCCCACCATGGCGTTGAGGAGGGAGGATTTGCCCGCGTTGGGCCGGCCCACGATGGCGCAGGCCACCCCGTCCCGCAGGAGCCGCCCCCGGCCGCAGGTGGCCAGCAGAGCGGACAGCTCCCCCTCCTGGTCGGCCAGGGCGGTATCCAGCTCCTCCAGGCGGAAGGGGTCGATGTCCTCGTCTGGGTAGTCCAAAACGGCGTGGAAGTGAGCCATCACGTCCACCAGGGCGGACCAGATCCCCCCGATCCGCTCGGACAGGGCCCCGGCCAGCTGGCCCGCCGCATGGCGGGCCCCCTCCCGGCTCCGGGCCTCCAAGAGATCCCCCACCGCCTCCGCCTGGGCAAGGTCCAGCCGGCCGTTGAGGAAGGCCCTTTTCGTGAATTCCCCCGGGCCCGCCTGCCTCGCCCCGGCGGCAAAGAGGGCCTCCAGCCCCAGGGAGAGCACCATGGGCGAACCGTGGCACTGCAGCTCCGCTGTGTCCTCTCCGGTGTAGCTGCTGGGGCCCAGACTATAGGTACACAGCGCACGGTCGATGGGCGCGCCCCCGCTGTCCAACAGGGAGCCATAGACCAGCGTCCGGGGGGGATGGTCCTGCAAAGCCTTGGGGCCCAGGGACTCGAAGCATCTCTCAGCGATACGGACGGCGTCCGGCCCTGACATGCGGAGGATGCCGATGGCCCCCGGTCCCGGGGGGGTGGAGAGGGCGGCGATGGTGTCGGTCTGGAGGGACATGGGGAAGCTCCTTTCACATTTCCGGCGGAAGACACACCTTTCCCTGCAAAAATGGCCTCCGGAGGAATTTTGTATAAGATTCAGCCTTGACAAATGTTATGGAAACTAAAAAGTGGATGATCGATCCCACATCCTGTGGAGGACGAGTGTGGAGAACTCTGTGGACAATGTGGAAAACCCCTCTGCCCCAAGAAAAAGGGCCCGGCGGTCCACCAGGGGGGATCGGATAAAAAACTGCATAGAGAGTGACGAAAAAATCGGCCCTCCAGGGGCGGACAGGGGAGGGCCGGGAGAGGATCCCCCATATTTTGCAAGAAGAGCTGTAAAATGGGGGCGCACATGGTGCGCCCCGCCGGGTATCCTGCTTCAGCTGTCCAGCTGGCTGGCCAGCTGGTCCATATAGTTGGTGGGGAAGGTCTCGATCCGTCCCGCGTCAAAAGCGCCGGCCAGGGCGGGATCGATGGGCAGCTTGGCCAGGACAGGGACCTCCAGCTCGGCGGCCACCTGTTCGATCCGGCTCTCGCCGAAGATCGCGTGCTGTCTGCCGCAGTCGGGGCACTGGAAATAGCTGTAGTTCTCCACCAGGCCCAGCACAGGGATGTCCATCATCTTGGCCATGTTCACCGCCTTGGCCACGATCATAGACACCAGATCCTGAGGAGAGGTGACTACCACCGCCCCGTCCACCGGGAGGGATTGGAAGACGGTGAGGGGCACGTCGCCGGTGCCCGGGGGCATGTCCACGAACATATAGTCGATGTCCCCCCAGATCACCTCCTGCCAGAACTGGGTGACCACTCCAGCGATCACCGGCCCCCGCCAGATCACGGGGTCCGTCTCGTTGGCGGAGAGGAGGTTGAGGGACATCAGCTCGATCCCCCCGGGGGTGACGGCGGGGTCGATCCCTGCGTCGGAGCCGGTGGCCCGCTGGTGGATCCCGAAGGCGGTGGGGATCGAGGGGCCGGTGATATCGGCGTCTAAGATGGCCACCTTCCGGCCCCGTTTGGCCATGGCTGCGGCCAGAGAGGCGGTGACAGTGCTTTTTCCCACGCCGCCCTTGCCGCTGACCACCGCGATGACCCGCTTGATGCTGGACATGGCGTTGGCGGGGACCCGCAGGTCCCGGGAGGAACAGTCGGCGGAGCAGCTGGAACAATCGTGGGTGCAGTTTTCTGACATGGATGATACATCTCCTTCTCGATCTGATCGGGGCGGATCCCATCCGCCCGCTCTTCCGCTGGGGCATCTTTGGCGGAGGATCTCCGCCGGTGCAGGACAGTCTTACCGGATCAGCGTGTTCTCCATGGGGATCTCCTCCCGGGTCTCCTGGGAGGAGAAGTAGTAGCTGAGCACGTCCGCCGCCATATGGGCCAGCTCGCCGCCGCTGCCGCCGTGCTCCACCGCCATCGCCACCACGATCTCCGGGTCGTCGTATGGGGCGAAGCAGACGAAGACGGCGTGGGACTCGGTCTGGGCGCTGACCTGGGCGGAGCCCGTCTTGGCCCCCGCCTGGAAAGGCAGGCCCTGGAAGGCGGAACGGACGGAACCCTGGGTGGTGAGGCGGAGCATCCCGGCCTTCACCGCCTCCAGGTTCTGGGGCTGGATCTGGATCGTATCCAGGACCTGGGGCTCATACCGGTAGGTCACCTGGGAGAAATCGCTGGATTTGGCCTCCTTCAGCAGGTGGACAGCGTTCCGGGTGCCGCCGTTGACCAGGGTGGCGATATAGTTGGCCAGCTGGAGGGGGGTGACCTGGGTGCTCTCCTGGCCGATGGCCACAGAGAGGGTATTGCCCTCATACCAGGTCTGGCCGTGGGCCTCGGTATAGGCTGGGCTGGCCATGACGCCGGTGTTCTCCTCCAGCTCGATCCCCGTCTTTTCCCCCAGGCCGAAGCGGGCGGCGTAGTCGTCCAGCCGGTCGATGCCCAGCTGGCGGCCCACATCGAACATGAAGTAATTGCAGGACACCTCGATAGCCGTGGACACGTCGATCAGTCCATGCCTCCCTCCAAACTGCCGGTAGATCCAGCACATGGGGCCGTCGGGGGTGTAGTAGGTATACCGGCCCTCGTCCCGGATCTTGGTGGTGGGGGTGATGAGCCCCTCCTCCAGGCCGGCGATGGCGGTGATCATCTTGAAGGTGGAGCCCGGGGGATAGGCCCCCTGGAGGGCACGGTTCAGGAAGGGGTGAAGGGGGTCGTCCCCCTTCTCTGCCAGCTCGGCGGCGTAGTTGGTCAGATCGAAGGTGGGGTAGGAGGCGGCGGCCAGCACCTCGGCGGTGTCCACATCCAGCACCACGCAGGCGGCGCCTTCGGTCTTCTCGCTCTCCAGCTCGGGCACCGACTCGGCCAGAAGGTTCTCCACATAGGCCTGGAGGCCGATGTCCAGGGTGAGGATCACGTTGTCCCCCGGCTCCGGCTCGGTGGTCCAATCCTCCGAGACCACCTTCCCCTTGGTGTTCCGCTCTACCGTCCGAGTACCGGGACGGCCCCGGAGGTAGGATTCGAAGGCTCGCTCCACCCCCTCCTTGCCCACCACATCGTTCATCTGGTAGTCGGCGGTCCCATCGCCGTCCTCATCCACCGTCTTGTAATAGGCCCACTCCTCTGGGCTCATCAGCGCCACCCGGCCCAAAAGGTGGGCGGCATAGCGGGTGTGGTATTGGCGGACAGTGGTGGGCTGGATCACCACGCCGGTGAGCCCCTGCTCCTTCACTCGGGAGATGAAGTCGATGTCCACATCGGAGGCGAAGACGTATCCATTGGCGATATAGACCTCCTTCGAGCGCAGATACAGCTCATAGAGCACTCCGGCCAGGGCTCGGGCGTCCTCCGGGGGCAGGTCGCCGATGTTCAGCTCCGGGACGGTCTGGCCGTCCTTCTCCGCCGCCTTCCTGTCCACCGCCCCCTCTCCCTGGATGCCGAAGCTGGCGCACATCTGCCCCAGCAGCTGCCGGGCGTTGGGGAGGGGCCGGGGCCCTGCCGGCGTCTGGACGGGCTCCTCCGCCTTGCCGCCGCCGGTGAAGAAGTCCTTCACCTTGCCCCAAAAGCTCCGCTCCTTGGGGGCGGAAGCCGCAGCGGGCTGGGATTCCTTGGTCGGGTCGTCGATCCAGTCCATTTTGTCAGCCAGCTTCCCCAGCCGGGTGAGGCTGCGCTCCATCACCCCCTCCTCGTTGGAGGAGACGGTGTAGAAGGGGGTGTCAGTGGTGAAGCAGAAGGGCTCCGTCCGGCTGATGGGCAGGCTGTCGTTCCACTCCACCCCCTCGATCCGGGCCGCCCGGATCAGGGCCAGGAGGATCTCGTTGCGGTCCTCCCCCATGAGCTTCGTGTCCAAGGTGACCTGATAGACCACCTTGTTGGACACCAGGACCTGGCCGTTCCGGTCCAGGATCTGGCCCCGGGCGGCGGGGACGCTCTGGCTCTCGGCGATCTTCTTTTGGGTCTGCTCGTAATAGCTGTCGCCGTTGTTGATCTGAAGGTCATACAGGGCGGCGCCCATGCCGGTGACCATGATGGCCAGCAGCAGCACCATGGCCCACACCCGGCGGTGGAATTGCTTGGTATCCATAGAGTCTCCTTTTTGGCGGTGCGGTATCCGTTTTACAGGCCGTGGAAGGACCATTTCCCCTGCTGGCACCACTGGGCGTTGTGGATCATCCAGCTTCCGTCCACCAGGCGCAGGAGATAGCGGTAGTAAAAGATGTCGTTTTCCGCGTAGATCCAGAATCTGTTCTTGGTCACCCGCTCCCCGCAGATCAGCCGGTGGCCGGCGTAGGTCCCGCCGGCGGACCCGTGGAGGTGGGCCGGCCGCCAGCCGGGCTTGGGCTCCCAGCTCACCCGCCGGACGAACAGATCCTCGATGTCCGCGCGGATCCCGGGACCGTCCAGCCCCTTTTCCTCTACCAGTCCCTCCCAGCGGTCCATGTCGTCAAAAAATCCCTCCAGAGCTGCGATGGGACCGGCCAGCTCCGGCGCGGTGAGAGGCAGGGAGTTTTTTAGGGACTTATAGGTCCGGGCGTCCTCATAGGCCTTGCGCTCCTCCCGGGTGAACAGGCCCGCCTTGCCCTGGTCGTCGTGCAGGTCCGTGTCGCTGACCTGCAGGCCGTCCCGCCAGTGGATATCCAGCAGGCCCTGGGCGGTGACATTGGGACAGGCCGCGATGTTGACCTTCTTTAGCTTTTTGATTCTCGCCGCCTGGGCCAGCCCCTGGTCATCCAGGGCGGTGCGCTGGAGGAACAGATGCTTCAGCGGCAGGTCCGCCAGCAGTTCCAGCCCATGACCGGTGATGTTTTGGCAGCCGAACAGAGAGAGCATGTCCAGCTTGGGCATTTGGGCCAGGACAGGGAAGCACTCGTCTCCCAGCTCCGTGCGGTCCAGGCAGAGCCCGGTGAGCTTGGGACACCGGGCCGCAGCCTCCTTCAGGGCCTCCAGGGTCAAAGGCGCCTCCACCCGATGTTTGTCGTTGCAGAGAAAGCCGCCGTCCACATACTCCAAAAAATAGGTATTCGCGGGAAGGTCTCCCATTTTTCTCCCCTCCGCCTTCAAAATATCTGTCTCATGCCAGCTTCGTCCCGCCCACCCTGCGGTAGATGGTCCGGAAGAGGAGCCACACCGGGGGGGTCCAGGCCAGGGACCAGAGGAACTCGGGGACCGCCACCTGGAGCAGGTCGGACAGGCTGGCCAGGTCCACCAGCAGCCCCCGGGCCACCCGGAGCAGGTCCAGCAGCCCCAGCACCCCCGCCGAGCAGATCAGACAGCCGGCGAAGGACTGGCTCAGGGCGTATTGAGACACCGCCCCCATGGCCATCCCGGCCAGGGCCAGATAGAACACCAGCCCTCCGAAGCCCCCGGGATAGGCCAGCTCCCACAGCAGGCCCACCGCCAGACCGAAGCCGGTGCCGGCGTAGGCCCCCTCCAGCACCGCCACCGCCGCCACCGCCAGAGGCAGCAGCATGGGGGAGGTCCCCCACAGGGGGTATCGGGACAGGATGTAGGCGTCCAGCACCCAGACGGGCAGCAGCCCCAGGGCGTAGACGGTCCATTTATGGATCAGGTCGCGTCGTGTCATAAAAGCTCCTCCACATAGGGCTCCCCCCTTGGTGGGGGATGCTGTTCATTCCACGATCTCGAAATCCTTGATGACGAAGACCTCGATCAGGGAATCCAGGGCCACGGCGGGCTGGACCACGGCATAGCGGGTCTGGCCGGAGGGGTCGGTGAAGACCCCCTCCACCCGGCCCACCATCAGTCCGGAGGGGAACATGTCCCCCCGGCCGGAGGTGAGCACCTCGTCGCCGGAGACCAGCTGGGCCGCCTCAGGCAGGTAGTTCAGCTTCAGCCGGCCCTTGTTCATCAGGGCGAAATCCCCCTCCAGCACGCCGGCAGAGTAGGTCCGATTGACGATCCCGCCCATCTGGGTATCGGTGTCGATCACGGTGGAGACGGTGGACCAGTTGGTCCCCGCCTCAGCCACCACCCCCACCAGGACGCCGGTCTCGGTGATGACACAGTCCCCCGCATCCACCCCGGCGGAGGTGCCCTTGCTCAGGGTGAGGGTGGATTCCCAGTTGGAGGTGGACCGGCCGGTGACCTTGGCCGGCTCGGTGGTCAGTCCCCGCCGCCGGGCCTGGAATCCCAGCAGCTCTCGGAGCTGCTCGTTCTCCCGGATGGCCTCCTCCCCCTGACGGACCCGCTCCTCCAGCTCGCCCACCTGGGCCCGCAGGTCCTTCAGCTCCTGCTCCATCTCCCCATAGCGGAAGACATAGCCATAGGCCCCCTCCGCCCAGTCGGCGGCGGCGGACACGCCCCGGCGGATGGGGGTGGTGAGGACCCCCATCAGGTCGGACAGGGGGTCGGCCTGGCCCCCCATCACAAAGGACAGCGCCCCGATCAGGATAGACAGCAGCAGGGCGATCGCCAGCAGCAGTATGCCGTTTTGCCGGAGGAAATCCTTCACGTTCTCTGCTCCTTTTCCGCCGCCAGGGCCAGGGGGTCCACTCCGAACCGGATCAGCATCTTGGCCAGCCGGCACACCGGCAGGCCCACCACATTATAATGATCTCCTGAGATGCCCTCCACCAACATGCTGCCGTAGCCCTGGATGCCATAGGCCCCCGCCTTGTCCATGGGCTCACCGGTGGCGATATATCGGATGATGTCCGCCTGGGTCAGGGTTCGGAAGCGGACGGAGGTCATCTCATGGGCTGTGATTGTCCGGTCGCCCAGGCGCACCGTCACGCCGGTATACACCCTGTGCAGCCGGCCGGACAGGGCGGCCAGCATACGGGCCGCGTCCTCCTCGCTGACTGGCTTGCCCAGGACCCGGCCGTCGATCTCCACCAGCGTGTCGGCGGCGATCACCAGATCCTCGGGGCGGGACGCCGCCACCTCGGCGCACTTGCGCCGGGACAGCTCCTCCACCAGCTGGTCTGTGGTGAGGGTGCGGGTGGCGATCTCCTCCCCCTCGGCGGGGATGACCTCCAGATCTGTGATCCCCATCCGCTCCAGCAGCTCCCGCCTCCGGGGAGAGCGGGAGGCCAATATGATCTTCATAACAACACCTCATTATACGTGCTCTCCTCCCGCCCGCAGGCGGGAAAGCCTCCTTTTGCCCTCTCCGTCATCCGCTCCGCAGATGCCACCTCCCCCGAAGGGGGAGGCAAGGGCGGATGCGGTAAGGTCTGCGTCTTGGCTCCCCCTTTGGGGGAGCTGGCTGGCCGCAGGCCAGACTGAGAGGGCGTTCCCCCCGTCTCCAAGCCCCCTAGCGGGGAAAAGGAGGCTTTTTCCTCAGCCGTCCGTCTCCGCCCTATATTTCGGCTCCGGGTCGTCGGTGAGGCCAAGGAGATAGTCGGCGGAGACCTTGTAGTGCTCGCAGATCAGAGCGATCCGCTCGGCAGAGGTGGTCCGGTTCCCTCGTTCGATCTCGCTGATGTGATTTTTCTTGACGCCGAGCAGTTCCGCAAGAACTGCCTGCGTCTCACAACACCTTGTTCGTTGCTCTAAAATCCTTTTGCCGAATAGATCTTTGGTGAACATGGAAACACTCCTTGACATGTTCTCTTTAAAGGGGTATAATCACCTTTAAAGAGGGCCCTCTTAAAGAGTACTGCTTTGGAGGCGATAACATGGAAAGTATCATCGAAACATTATACATCAATTTGAACAGACCGCAAGCCCCAGACGATCCGGAGCTGGAGGAGATCAAACGAGAATACTCCCAGCTATGCGATCTGTTCCAGGCGCAGTACGGCACGGATCTTGTGGACCGCTTCACCGCCCTGCGGGACCGGATCGACCGGCGGGACCGGGAGCGCGAGTTCTCCTTTGGATTCCGCACCTGTGCCCGGCTGCTCCTGGAGGCGCTGGGCCCGGTCTCATAGGGCGCGCCCGGCGGTCATGGCCTCAGGGCCCAGTCGATCTTGTCCTCGTTGGCGCACACCCGGCGCAGCTCGTCCCGGACCTCCATCAGGGCGAAGCCCAGCAGGTTCTGCCCCCGCCAGGCGGCGGGGATCTGGGCGTTCTCGTTGGCCTTGCCCATGCCGATGCCCCAGATCCGGTCCCGGGGGCTGGCCTCTACCAGGATCTTGTCCCCGGTGCGCAGGAGAAAGTCCTTCAATTCCGGATTTTGCAGGAATTTTTGATAGTTCCCCGTCAAAACGATGGTGTACTTGCACTTGTCCCACTCGGTCTGGTCAAAGTGCTTCACTTCCCGGCCCAGGGCCTTGATCTTCCCCTGAACGGTGGCCTCCATGATCTTCTCCAGCGTCTCCTCGTCTTCGAAGAGCCGGGCCTTCTCCGCCATCATGTACTGCTCCATGCAGCAGTATCGCTGGGCCTCCACCCAGAACTCCGCCATCCACCACTGGCTCAGGCAGGTCTCGGTGATGTGGCCGTCCTTCTCCGGGGCGTGGCCCCAGAAGTGGACCCACTTCGCCCGCTTCCCGGCGGCGATGTCCGCCTCCAGCTTGGCCCGGCTGTAAGCCGGCTCGCCGTTGGGCCGCCAGTGGCGGAGGAAGTAGTCCTCCCCGTCGTACAGCAGAGAGGGGTCCAGGCCCTCGCCGTCCTCCATCACGGAGACGTCGTCCCAGAAGACAGGCATGGGGAACAGGCGGTCGTACTCTGCCCGCTCCTTGTCGCTGAGCTTGTCCAGCCAGGTCCCCAGCTTGCAGACGTAGTCCTCGCCGTAGCCCATCCGCCAGCCGATGGAGTACTGGGGGATCCCCGGGCAGGCCAGCCACTCCGGGGCCATCCATTTGTCCCGCATATGTTATCCCTCCATGCCGGCGTCGTCCGGGCCGTGCTCCATGTCGCCGGAGACGTGGATAGAGTGGCCGTAGAACAGATCGCCGTCGGCGAACCAGAACTCGAAGGAGCCGTCCGCCCGGATCTCGATGGACTCCAGCTCCATCCGCTCCATGAACTGCTCTCTGGTGATCTCCTGGGGCTCCTCGTCCTCCATCTGTTCAGCCCAGTCGTTGGCGGACACCAGCAGGTCATCTGCGGCATACACCCGGACCCGCTCGTCCCAGCCGGCGGCGGCGGCCAGCAGGGCCTTGGCGTTCCTGATGCAGTCCGCCCGGTCCTCATCCCGGTCGAAGACCAGGGAGACCTCCGTCCCCAGCCAGTCCACCTCGGTCTCGAACCAGTCCACCTGGCGGTCCAGGGTGAAGGTGCCCAGCCCGTCCTCCCAGAAGGTGACGGGCATTTTTTGTTCCTGGAGGATGGTGTCCAGCTCTGGGTGGAAGGCCTGCTCGGGCAGGTCCAGGAGGAGCAGGCGCCGGCCGTCCTCCGACGCCCGGGCCCGGAACTTGATGATGTTGTCAGGCCGGGCCCGGCGGCGCAGGTGATCCAGCAGCTTGTCGTTGGCCAGGGCGGTCAGGCCCGTGTCCCCCCGATGGATCTCGCCGCTGTCTTCCTCCATCCAGGCGGTCAGGCCGATGGTGGCCCGCCACAGCTTCTCCTTGCCGGCCCTGCCGCCGCTGAAGCCGTTGGCCCCGGTGACTGCCAGGACGGTCAGCTCCTCCGGCTGGAACTGGGCGGACAGCTCCTTGAACTGGCTGTTCCCGGCGTCTCCCGCCGGCGCCTCTCTCTTTTTCTTGAGACCGAACATGTCGGTGTCCCTCCTTATCCTCCCCCGCAGGGGCCTTTCCTCATGTCCCCGTGGACCCGAATCCTCCCGCTCCCCGGGCGGTGTCGTCCAGCTCGTCCACCAGTTGGATCTGGGCCTGGATCACCGGAGCGATCATCAGCTGGGCGATCCGGTCGCCGGGCTGGACGGTGAGATCCGACTCCCCGGAGTTTTGCAGGCCCACCAGGATCTCCCCCCGATAGTCGCTGTCGATCACCCCCACGCAGTTGGCGGGGGCGACCCCGTGCTTGATGGCCAAGCCGCTGCGGGCGTAGACCAGGGCCACATGGCCTGCATCGGGCAGGGCGATGGCGATCCCTGTGGGGATCGTCCGCCGCCCTCCGGCGGGGATGACGACCGGTCCGTCTATGCAGGCGTGGAGGTCCATGGCCGCCGACCCGGGGGTGGCGTAATAGGGCAGGGGGATCTCGTTCCCGATCTTCGGGGAGACTGCTTTTATCTTCAAGTCCATGATAGTGAGCTCCGATCATTCCACATCCCGGTAGTACAGCCCCCGGGTGAAGTCGTTTGGTTGATATCTGCCCTGATCCAAATACCGTTCCAGCACTTGGGCGCACTCCAGGGCGTTCTCGGTGGTGAACATCAGCCGCGCCCCCCACAGGCCCAGCTTCTTCCAGTCGGACTGCTTGTCCGCCAGGAAGAGCTTTTTGGAGTTGAGGATCTCGTTGCGGCAGCCCCACGCCTTGACCACGGGGAAGCGCTCCCCCTTCCGGTCGGTGAGCAGGTTCACGTTGCCGCAGGTGTGCTGGCCGGACCGGCCGTGGATGATGCAGTTCTCCACGATCATCAGGGGCAGGCGGCCATACACGATGAGCTCCACAGGCAGGGCCTTGGACAGGTCCCGGATCTGGGGGAATCTCAGCTCGAAGGAGGCGGTGGCCGACAGCAGGCCCAGCCGCTTCAGTTCCTTCAGGGTCTGGCTGTTGTAGGCCCCCAGGCCGTAGTCCCCCCGGACCTGGAAGCCCAGCCGGGCGGCCCGCCGGACCGCCCCCCAGGTCCCGGCCAGGGCCTGATCCACGCCCAGTCCCCGGAGGACCAGCAGTTCCTTCTCCAGCCGGGGGAGCTCTGTGTCGGTGCAGATCCGGGGCAGGACGGCAGCCACGGGGACCCCCGCCTGCTGGCAGCGGCGGACCACCTCCGGGTGGGCCGCCCCCTCGTCAGCGGGGAGATAGAGGAGGGCGGGCCTGGATCGGAGCAGATCGGCGCTCACCTGGGCGGCGGTGCGCAGAGAGACGGTGAGCACCGGCGCCTGCCGGGGGTTCTCATACCGGACCCCGGGCTGGAACGGCTCCCTCCGCCGCTCCGGCAGGACCTGGCGCGCCTTCGACAGCTCCTCCAGCGCCCGGCGGCGCAGGTCGTTGAGGGCGGACAGGGGGAGGGACAGCCCCTCCGCCACCTTGGCGGTGGCCTTCTCACAGCCGAAGGGGGTGCCTCCGGTGCGGGAGAGCTGGGCCTCCACCTTCTCCCGGGTGAGGGGGACGTTCCGGGCCTCCTCGGGCGCCGGGCCCTCCACCCGGGCCACCCGGCCCTGCCGGTCCTCCACCGCCACCTGGGCGGGCTGGCCGGGCTGGATCAGGGCATAGAACCGCACCGGCTCCTTGCGCTCCTCCCCGTTCTCATAGGAGGCCCGGGCCTGGGCATAGAGCTCCTTGGGCTCCTTCTCCTCCTGGCGGATGCCGAACATGTCCGGCCCCTTCCGTCCGGTATGATATCCGTCGGTGAAGCCCTGGCGGGAGAAAGCCTGTTTGAGGATCTCCACCTCCTCCGCCGTGGGCTCCCGGCCCTCTCGGAGGGCTTTGGCATAGATCCCGGTGACGATGGCCACATACTCGGGCCGCTTCATCCGCCCCTCCAGCTTCAAACAGGCCACTCCCATGCTCTGGAGCTCCTTCAGGTGGCCCGCCATGGACAGATCCTTCAGGGACAGGGGATATCCGTCTGCCTTCCCGTTCCAACCGTAGCTCATGCGGCAGGGCTGGGCGCACATCCCCCGGTTGCCGCTGCGCCCGCCGATCACCGAGGAGAAGAAGCACTGCCCCGACCAGCACATGCACAGGGCCCCATGGCCGAAGACCTCGACCTGGATGGGGGCGTGCTGGCAGAGATAGGCGACCTGCTCCCCGCGCAGCTCCCGGCCCAGCACCACCCGCTCCATCCCCAGGTCGGCGCACAGCTTGGCCCCGTCCAGGGAGTGGACGGTCATTTGGGTGGAGCCGTGTATGGGCAGGTCGGGGACGGACTGGCGGAGCATCCGCACCACCCCCAGGTCCTGGACGATCACCGCGTCCATGCCGATGGAGCTGGCATGGGCGGCCACCTCCGCCGCCCGGGGCAGCTCCCGGTCGGTGAGCAGGGTGTTCAGGGTGAGATATGCCTTACACCCCCGGAGATGGCAGTAGGAGACCGCCGCTGCGGCCTCCTCCTGGGTGAAGTTCCTGGCCCCCCGGCGGGCGTTGAAATCCCCATATCCAAAATAGACGGCGTCCGCCCCGTTCTGGACGGCGGCGGTCACCGCCTCCATGGATCCAGCGGGCGAGAGCAGCTCCATCATAGGCGATCCTCCCCCTTATTTCTTGGTCCCCAGCTTGAAGATCTCCCGCTTGGCCTCGGACAGCTCCAGCTTCAGACGGCTGGCCTCCTCCAGGCCCTCCTTCACCTGACGGCGGAGGTTCTCGGCGGCCTCCTGCTCCTTCAGATACTGGTCGGCGATGTTCATGGCGGCCAGCACGGCCCCGTCTGACTGGGAGAGCCGGCCCGCCCCCATCACCTCTGCCAGGTGCCTGTCCACCAGCTGGGCGCACCGGCGGACATACTCCTCGTCCTCCATCGCCACCATGGTGTAATCCTTCCCGCCAATGGTCACCACTACCTTGTTCTTCATGCTCCCTTCCTCCCCGCGCTTTTTGGGGCACACTTCCCCGGTTTTCACAGATATAGGTATTATACCACGATCGGGCCCCTTTGGAAATGAAATATTCCGTGAATTTTTGTCGGGAAGGAGAGACAGGGATGGGCCTCAGCCCATCCCTGTCCGAAGCGGTGACTATCCTGAGGGCGCGCCCCGGTCCAGCTTCTCCAGCACCGCCTGGAACCAGCCGGGCAGCGGGCACTCCACCTCGATGGTCCGGCCGGTGGAGGGGTGGACGAACCGCAGCCGCCGGGCGTGGAGACACTGGCCGGCCAGGCCGGGGACGGGCTTTTTGGCGCCGTACACCGTGTCCCCCAGCAGGGGATGGCCGATGGAGGCCAGGTGGGCCCGGATCTGGTGGGTGCGTCCCGTCTCCAGCCGGCACTCCAGATAGGTATAGCCGGGCCACCGGGCCAGGACGGACCAGTGGGTGACGGCCTCCCGGCCGTTCCTGCGGTCGATGGCCATTTTTTTCCGGTCCGCCGGATGCCGCCCGATGGGGGCGTCCACTGTCCCGCTGTCCTCTTTGAACCCGCCGACGGCCACCGCCTCATAGGTCCGGGCCAGAGAGTGGTCCTGGAGCTGGGCGGCCAGGGCCAGGTGGGCCCGGTCGTTCTTGGCGGCCACGATCAGGCCGGAGGTATCCCGGTCGATCCGGTGGACGATCCCCGGCCGCAGCTGGCCCCCGATCCCCGACAGGGAGGTCCCGCAGTGGTACAGCAGGGCGTTGACCAAGGTGCCGTCTGGGTGGCCGGGGGCGGGGTGGACCACCAGCCCCACCGGCTTGTTTATCACGATCAGGTCCCCGTCCTCATAGACCACGTCCAGGGGGATATCCTGGGGGAGGACGTCAGCCGGCTCCGGGTCGGGGAGGACCGCCTCCAGCACCTGGCCGGGGGCAGGGCGGTCGTTCTTGCGCACCGTCCTGCCCTCGGAGGTGACCCCGCCCCGCTCCAGCAGCTTCTGGGCGGCGGAGCGGGTCAGATCCGGGATCAGACGGGCCAGCAGGGCGTCGGCCCGCTCCCCCTCCCGGTCAGCTGTCAGCTTCAGCTCGGTCATGGGGCTCCTCCTCCCCGGGCTCCTCCCGGGGCGCCTCCAGCTTGTCCCACAGGAACAGATAGTACAGCCCAGCGGCGATCCCCCCCACCACCACGCAGATGTCGGCCACGTTGAACACGGCGAAGTCCATGAACAGCACGTTGAACATGTCCACTACATAGTGCCGGAAGGCCCGGTCGATCAGGTTGCCCACCGCCCCCGCCAGCAGCAGGGTGAGGGTGAGCTTGCCCAGAGGGTGCTTGAACAGGCCCTTCCACAGGGCCAGGGCCAGGAGGACCGACATGATCAGAGAGGTCAGGGCCAGCAGCCAGGTATAGTTCGAGAACATGGAGAAGGCGGCCCCGGTATTGGTCACATAGGTCAGCTCCAGGATATGGGGGATGAAGGGGACATGGGCCCCAAATTCGATGTTGGTCATCACCAGATACTTCACGATCTGGTCCGCAGCCACCAGGACCGCGGCGAGGACAGCGTATGGCATGAAGGTACCTCCTGAGATCCACTGGGATCACATGGGATTATAGCATACTTGCGGCGGATGGGAAAGGTCTTTTTCGAAAAATGAGGCGGAAAGGGAGAGCATCCCCCCGAGGACAGGAGGAATCGCCCTTTACACTCGGGCAGATCTTTGGTAAAGTAGTACCATCTGAACGGACAAGGAGGGGCATCTCATGTCAAACGAGATTCGCTACACCATCAAGCATGTGGGCATCAACCACCGGGACGAGGACGGGGCCCGGTCCACTGCCGAGACCCTGTGCGCCCTCTTCGGGCTGGAGATCTCCCAGGAGACCCCCGCCGCCCTCTTCGCCGGCGAGATCTTCGAGGTGATGAAGCACGACCGCCGGGGGGCCCACGGCCATGTGGCCCTCCAGACTGACGACGTGGAGGCCGCGATGGCCGACCTGAGCGCCAAGGGGATCGGCTTCCAGGAGGACACCATCCGCCGGGATGAGGCGGGGAAGATCCGATTCGTCTATCTGGAGCAGCAGGTGGCGGGCTTCGCCTTCCACCTGACGACCTGAGCCCCCAGCATGAGGAGCGGGACCGCCGGACAGGCGGTCCCGTCTGTTTCGTCCTCTGGTCACAGCCGCCCCTTTTTCAGCAGCCGGATGTCATCGCCGAAGAAGTGGAGGATATGATACTCCCCCTCCAGGCGGGAGGCGATCTGGGGGGAATAGCGCTGGGCCGCCTCCTCCATGGACAGGTTGGAGGAGATCACGGTGTGCTTCTCCCCCACCAGCCGGGCGTTGATCAGCTCGTAGAGGGCGGTCTGGGTGAACTGGGTGGTCAGCTCGCTGCCCAGGTCGTCCAGGATGAGCAGGTCGCAGTTGAGGTAGCGCTTCGTCTCGTCCCGGGCCTCCAGACCGTCAGGGCGGTCCCGGAGGAATTTCCGGGCCTCGAACTGGGCGAAGATGTTCCCCGCCGTGTCGTAGACCACCGAGGATCCGTGCTCTGACACGGTGCGGGCGATGCAGGCGGACAGGAAGGTCTTGCCCAGCCCCGGCGGGCCGGAGAGGAACAGGTCCTTCAGGCGGAACCGGCCGAATTTGGCGGCGTAGTTCAGGCAGACGTCGTAGACCAGTTCCATGTTCTGCCGGGGGGAGACCCCCCGGCCGGGCCACGGGGTCTGGCTGTAGTAGTCCATGTGGAAGGAATCGAAGGACTGTTCTCCCAGGTCCAGCAGCTTGGACAGCTCCCGGATCTGCTCCTGGGCGCACAGCTCCTGGAGACAGCGGCACATCTTCGCCCCCCGCCAGCCCGTGTCGCCGCACAGAGGACAGGCGGGCCTGCCGTCCAGGGCATCTTCGGGCAGGCCCATGCTCCCCAGGAGGACGGCCCGCTCCCGCTGGAGGTCCTGATTCTCCTCCCGCACCGAACGGACGGCCTGGACGGGATCCCCGCCCCGGCGGAGGGCGGCGGCCACCAGATGGGCCATGGTGCCCTGGATCTGGCGGTCCAGCTGCTCCAGCCTGGGCTGGCGGGCATAGGCGTCCCGCCGCAGCCGCTCCGTCTCCTCCCGGCGGCGGCGGCGGTCCTCCTCCAGCCGCTGAGAGGCCCGGCGGAGCACATTGGCGTCGTATGGCATATCAGTTCTCCTCCTGTCTCATCTGCTCCATCATACGGCGCAGCCGCTCCATGTCCTCCCGGGCCCGGCGCTCCTGGTCGGCGGGGGGCGCCGGGGGGCGCTGCTTCCCGCCGGCCCGGATAGGCCGGGGGTCCCGGTCCCCGGCCAGGACAGCGGCGGCGGTGTGCAGCCCCTTCTCGTGCCAGCGGCGGAGGATCCCGTTCATATAGCCCCAGTCCATAGACTGCTTCTTCAGCACCGTGCGCTCGTAGGCCATGCGGATGGCCTCGTCCTCGAAGCCCATGTCGTCCCAGGCGGCGATATAGGCCTTCTCCCGTTCCACCAGGGGGCGGGGGGAGATGTCCAACAGGCGGAGCACCTCCGCCTCCCGGCCCCGCAGGCGGGTGAGGCGGGCGATATGCTCCTCCGCCCGCTCTATGGTGTCGATCCCCCGGCGGGCCCAGGCAGAGCCCTGCTTCTCGATCTGTGACAGGAAGGGCATCCGTCCGGGGCCGTATTTCCGCTGGGCCTCCTCGATGCACCAGCCCACCAGCATGAGGATCACCTCGGCGGGGAGGGCCCGGTGGTCGTAGAGGGCATACAGCCGCTTCAAGTCCGCCGCCGACAGCCGCTTGCCCAGCCGCCGCTCCACCTCGTCCACCAGCACCGGGAAGGTGGACGCACGGTCGGCCAGAGCCTGGGAGATATCCTCCGTAGAATACTCCGGCGGCGGGACCTCCTGGGCCGGGGGCTCCGGAGGCGCGGGCAGCTCCCCGGGGGCCAGGCCCTGGGCCCGCAGCTGGTCCAACGCGGCCCCCAGCCGGTCCTCCGGCCACCGCAGGCCCTGGGTCCCGCCCCGGCGGAGGAGCTGGAGATAGAGCAGAGCGGCGTCGCCGCTGTCCAGCGCCAGGAGCCGGTCCGCCGCCTGGGCGGCGATCGCCAGCACCTCTCCCGGCAGGAACATCTGCGGCATGACATCCGCCCCCTTTCTTTCCTCTTCCCCCTTATCCTACCACAAGAACGGCCCTGCGTCCATCTTTTTTGGAGCAGGGCCGTTTTTGGGCGCAGTGCGCCCCCATTCCCATTAAATGTATGGGAACGTCCCCCTTTCCCCTCCTGCCCGCCGGTAGTAGAGGGAGCATCCCCTCTACAAAACAAGGAGGGATCACCATGGACAAAACGAAACACTACCAGCTGAACCAGTGGGCGGCGGGGGACAAGGTCCAGCGCATCGACTTCAACGCCGACAACGCCAAGATCGACGCCGCGCTCCGCACCAACGCTGACGCCATCGACGCGGAGGCCACCGCCCGGGACAAGGCGGTCGCGGCGGAGGTCTCCGCCCGGACGGCGGCAGTCGCCGCCCTGGAGGACAAGGCCGCTCTCCACACGATCAAGACCGTGTCATACCCCCAGAGCAAGACCGGCGCCGCTGTCTTCCTGAACGACATCGATTGGACCGCCTGGAAAATCGTGGTGGCCGTGATCCACGCCGAGATGGATTCGGGCACCTGCCGCCTCTACCCCATGGGGAGCAGGGACGACCACACCGCCCTCATCTACAGCAACGATATCATGGCCGTCCTCTTCCCCATGCGCCGCAGCGATCTGCCCTTCGCAGGGCTCCTGCTGGCTGAATCAGGGAAAGCCTTCAGCTTTGGCGACACTTACCAGAACGCCAGAGGCTTCAGCCTCTCCCCCACCTCTTCCCAGACCCTCCTGCGCGCCACCGCCACCGTCTACGGCATGAAATGAGGGCCTCGCAGTCAGCCTGACGGCTGACTGCGGGGACGCCCTCTCAGTCTGGCCTGCGGCCAGCCAGCTCCCCCAAAGGGGGAGCCAAGATGCAGACCTCTCCGCGTCCGCCCTTGCCTCCCCCTTTGGGGGAGGTGGCACGGCGGAGCCGTGACGGAGAGGGCAAAAGCACCCCCGGACCTTGCGGTCCGGGGGCGTTCTTGTGGATAGGGTCTTACTGGTCGGCCTCAACGATCACTGTTCAGCCTCGTCAGTACCGCTCTCTACCTTGTACTCGTAGGTGTCAGAAGCGGTCTTGGTCTCGCTATCATAGGTCCACTCCACAGTGATGGTATAGCTGGTAGTCTGCTCAGGCTTCTCCCCGGCAACGCCGGCGTCAGTCGGCTCGTCGTTCTGCTTGAACAGGAAGTAGGAGTTCGCGCGGTTGTCCTTGTTATTCTCGGTCCCGAAGGTCCCGAAGGAGTCCAGAACACCTTTATACTCCGTCTCACCACACTTGATCGTGATGTCGCCCTTCTGGCCCGCAACTGTAACACCCTCGCTGCGCTCCCAGTGGATGAACACGTAGGGATTATCCCTCAGCCAACCGTTGGCGGTATTAGTGTCCTCGGTGCCAGTCCACTTTTTCAGGATCGCAGAAACCTCTGTCGCATCGCCATTGACGCCCCAACTCTCGGTGGTCGAGATCAGTTCAGTGGCGTTGTCGATCACGGCGACATGCAGATTCTTGATAGAGGGCGTAGCCTCGCCGCCGGGAACATAGTCCTGGCTGACCCAGCCGGCCTCGCCAGCATCGGCTGCACGAGCGGGGCCCGCAGGCTGCTTCCAACCAGCCTCGCGCCACACGAAGGTCTTGTTGGCCAGGTTGGCCGCCTCAGTGATCGCATCGCCATTGTTGTCATAGAACTTGACCCCGTCATTGACCATGGTCAGCAGGCTCGTGGCGTCCGCGCTGCTGCCGACGGCGATCTTGGCGCCCGCAGCGGCGGCGACGATCTTGCCAGCGCCGGACACGTTGGTGCTGACAGTCAGGGTAGCGTCAGCGGCCACGTTGATCGTGCCGGTCACGGTGGCGGTGCCGATGGTCACATCATCATTGACGTTCAGGGTACCGGCCACGGTGGCGGCGTCCATGTTCACATTGCCGCTGTCGGCGTTCAGGGTGGTGCTGGCCGCTACAGTGGCGTTATCCACGGTCACAGCGCCCTCACCGCTCAGAGTGCCGGACAGGGTAGCGGTAGCCAGGTCCAGGGTCTTGCCGGAGGCCACGGAGACAGCGCCGGACAGGGTAGTGGCAGCAGTGACGGTCAGGGAGCCGCTGACAGCGGCGTCCTTAAGCTCCACAGTACCAGTGGTCCCGGTGGCGGCGATGGTCTGGCCGCCGCCGTTCACGTCGCCCTTGAGGACCAGGTTCTTGCCGTCGGGAACGCTGACGCCACTGTTCAGAGTGACGTTCTCCTTCTCCACCTCGGCGGGGGCGTTGGGGGCGGTCAGCTCGCCATTGATATCAGTGGAGGTGGCGGGAGTGCCGGGGCCGACATGGGTGACGGTGATATACAGGGTATCGATGACGGAGCTGGTGGAGGACTTGGTCGCGCCAGCGATGGTGCCGGTGACCTTATAGTCCTTCAGCAGGCTGTCCACGGTCTGGGGCTGGGTCTCGAAGTAGATCTCATGATCGGCGCCCTTATCGGCCAGCAGGGAGGCAGTGCTGTCATCCTTCACGATGACCAGATTGATCTTGCTGTCGCTGACCACGATGAAGTTCACATCACCGATCTTCAGAGAGCCGTTGCTGTACTTGACAGTGCCGTCGCCGGCGATGGCCCGGTTGAAGTACTTGCCGGTGCTGATGCCCCACTCGTTGGGCACGGCAGTCAGGCTGGTGATGCGCTCGTCGCTGTTGTAGCGGGGCTTGTAGCGCAGCTCATAGGGGTGAGCACCAGAGAAGTAGTTGGAGTCGAAGGGGACCTTCTCCTCTGCTCCGGTCTCGGGATCGATGGTGGAGTAGTTCCAGTAGCGGGTGGCGTTGGCGCCGCTCATGGTGTCCTTGAAGCGCAGGACATACAGGAAGCTGGTGTCGTCGCCGCCGTCCACCACGGAGGAACCGGCATTCTCCAGGTCCACGAAGGCGTACTCAGTGTAGCCCTTGGAGTTGGTGGAATAGTACACAGTGACAGTCCGATTATTGGTGCTGGTCAAGTTGATGTCGGGGATGTTGGTGGTGCCGGTGTAGGCGGTCATGTCGCCGTCCTTGTCCTTGACCAGCATGATGGTCTTGTCGTTGGCGATGGCACTGCCGTCCTTCAGGAAGTCCACCTTGCCATTGCGGACGATCTGGGTATCGTTGTCGCTCGTGGTATACTCCTTGCTAGCATTGGCGCGGCCGCTGGTGAGGGCGTACAGGACGTACTTGCCGTCGCTGTTCACGCTGTAGGTGTACCACTTGTTGATGTAGCTGCCCTTATTGCCGATCAGAGCGCTGGCGCTCTTCACATTGTCCACTCGATCGACGGTGATCTCCTCATTGGTGCCGTCGGTGAAGTAGGCGTCGGCCACGGCCTTGGTGGTCAGGCCGCTGGTGCCGTCCAGATCCTCGATGAATACGAAGCTGTTGGAGGACACGGCCTCGTCCACGGCGATGACATAGCCGTACTCATCCAGGACCACGATGGCGTCCTGGCCCACGGTGTAGGTGGTGTCGCGCACATAGGAGCCGTCCTTGTTGGTGGTGGCGGAGTAGTTGTAGGTGGTGCCGTCGATGGTGACGGAGTCCTTGTCGGCATAGCCGGTGACCTCGCCGGTGACCTTCTCGGCCACCTTCACGCTCTGCACCTCATAGGCGGAGCCGGTCTTGCTGGCGGCAGTGATCAGCAGGTAGTCGTCGGTCTTGACGTCCTGGATGTTGAAGTCCTCGCCCTTCAGGGTCAGCTCACCGGCCTTGAGGGCCAGGGCAGTGTCGCCGGCGGGGGCCATCTTCACGTCGTCCCGGTTAGAGCTGTAGTCGCTGGTAGCCTGGTAGACGAAGGTGTTGATGATCACGATGTCGACATTGTTGTCCTTGTCCAGATAGACCTCGGTCAGGGTGCCGTTGCGGCTGGAGCCGGTGACACCGCCGAAGGTGTAGACAGCATCGCTGCTGTTGCGGACGTACCAGTTAGCGGGGACAAGGGTATCGGCCGCAGCCTTACCGCCCACACTGCCATTGGCATAGCCGTCCACAGTGACGGTCAGGGTAGCGGCGCTCTTCTCCAGGTCGGAGCGGACGGCGCTGCTCAGCAGGCCGTAGATGTCGCCCTTGGAGACCTTCTTGGTGTAGGTAGCGATCAGGTCGGCTTCCTTGGCGTAGGTGCCCACCTTGTCGTTCTTGTAGGTCCAGGTGACGGAGGGACGGCCGAAGCTGTCGAACTCGTCGGCAGAGCCGTTGGTCTTCTCGCCGTACTTCTTCAGGTCGCCGTTGTACAGCTTTTCGCCCAGCTCGACGATGGAGCCGCCGTTGTTCACGCCGATGGTGGTGGCCTCCACGTTGTCGATGGCGTCCTTGATCTTGTTGTCGTCGCTGGTGACATAGACGTAGTCCACCGCGCCGGTGATGGTCACGGCGGTGTCACCGGAGCCGAAGCTGATGTCGGAGGTGGTCTTCTTGGCCTCCACCATACCGCTCTCCAGGGTGTTCAGGGTCAGCTGGGCCACCTGGTCGCGGGTCAGGGGGGAGTCCTGGTTGGCGTTGATGTCCTTGAACAGACCGATCTTGGAAGCCTGCTTCACAGTGGCGATCACAAAGCCATCCTTGTAGTCGCTGTCGTACTGGAAGTAGCCCAGAGCGCGCATCATCATGCTGGCGGCCTGGACAGCGGTCACGGTGTCAGCGCCGCCGTAGGTAGTGGCGTTGTAGCCGGACACGATGCCGTTGGCATAGCAGGCACCCACGTAGGGCTTGGCGTAGTCGGGCACGTCCCAGAAGGGGCAGCTCTCACTGTAGTAGTTGTAGTCCAGGTTGAGCAGCTTGGCCATGACGATCGCCATCTCGTTACGAGACACGGTGCGGTCAGGGTCGAAGTTGCCCTTATCGTCGCCCTGCATCACGCCAACGGCCTGCAGGACTTCGATCGCCTC
>RAYO01000042.1 GCA_003612335.1 bacterium 1xD42-67 | reverse complement strand
CGCAGATCCCTTTGTGAGACCGCCCCAGGCCCCTGAGTGACACCCTATAATTGTCCTTGACTTGGGGTACAGTTTAGTATGGTTGAAGCGAGATTTTTGCAGAGAGCGCGGGCTCCGCCCGCCAATTCTAATCACCCTACCGCTTGAAACGAAGCCCCGCCTACAGCGGGGCCGAGGCCCTCACCGCCCAGGGGGCGGTGAGGGCGCAAGCATAGCGCAAATGTACATTTTGCGCGCTTGCAGGGGGTGATCCCCCTGTCCCCTATGCCGCCTGCGGGCGGAAATTTGCGGTCACAGGCCGGGAGAGGAGCGTGGAGTGCGAAGTGTCGCCTCAGTGAGCTTTGGCAAGGACTCCCTCGCCATGCTCTTATTATTACTGGAGCGAAACACACGATTGGACGAAGTGATCTTTTACAATTCGGAAATGGAATTTCAAGCCATATACGATATCCGGGACCGGATCAAGCCGGTCCTGGAGCAGCGGGGCATCCGGTTCACCGAGGTGAGGCCGGGTGTCCCGTTTTTATACAATATGCTGGACAGGCCGGTCAACTCCAAGAAGAACGGCTTCCACCTGGGCTACGGCTGGTGCGGCGGCCCCTGCCGCTGGGGGACCAAGCTCAAGACCCTCTCCCTGGACGGTGTGGCCCTGGACGCGGACATCCACTATGTGGGCATCGCCGCAGACGAACCGGAGCGTCTGGCGAGGCTGGAGGCCCCCAAGTGTTCTCCTCTGGCCGAAGCGGGGATGACGGAGACGGACTGTCTGGCGTATTGCTATGAGCGGGGATTTTATTGGGAGGAAAATGGTATCCGGCTGTATGACATTTTGGACAGGGTGTCCTGCTGGTGCTGCAAAAACAAGAACCGGAAGGAACTGAAAGCCATCTATCAGTTTCTCCCGCAGTATTGGGAGAAGCTGAAGGGATTGCAGGCCCAGATTCCCATGCCCATGAAGCCCTACAGCCGGAAAGGTGTTCCCTATGGCAATGTGTTTGATTTGGAGAGAGTTTTTGAACAGGAGATCCAGGCGGAGAAAGACGACAACGCTCCCAAGGGGAAAAGGAGACGGCATGAGCAGAGCAGATAAGCGTGGCAGGCATCACCTGCACATCGAACTGACGCTGGCGCAGTACCAGCGGCTGGTGGCCCAGGCCAAGCAGTGCGGCCTATCCCGGAGGGCCTACCTCGTCCGGCTGATCGAAGGGACGCCCATCCGCGCCCGCCCCTCCCAGGAGATCAAGGACCTACGCACGGAGATCCACCACATCGGCAATAACATCAACCGTGCGCTCGTAAGGGCGATTGCAAACCCGACGTGGCAGTCGGGGAGTAAAACTCTAATACTCCGTGTCATCCACTAACCTGGCGGGGAAACCCAAAGGGGAAAATAGCATGTAGGAAAAGCCATGAGTTGGCCAGTTGCTGGGCCACGACTGAATGGTGAGACATGAAATCTGCACAAGGATGAAAGCCAAGCTGCCTGAATGGAAGTCCCAAGGGGAATTGTTGTGCCTGCGGCGGAAAGCAGCTATGAACGCCGTACCGTGAGCGCCCATATGCATTGGTTGAGTAAATTGGGTAAGAGTTGCTTGCGGCCAGCCTCATATAGAGGAAACGGACGGAATCCACATCCGACAGCAGATGTGCCAGTTGCAATCGTACTAAACGAGGATTGCCTAAACCGGAATGCCGAAAACGGCTATGGGGAAAGCCCCTGAATATCCGGCATGGCAACGGAGTCTCCATAGTAGTCCGAGGACGGGAAAGCCGTCTACATGGCGAAGGGAGACAGCTTGTTGCTTCAATGCAAAGGAAGGAAGGTGTGAGAGACACCGTGAGAAATCCAGACAATGTGTTGAATAGTTTGAAATCCCATGCAAATGACAAAGGCTATTGCTATCGACGGTTATACCGCAATCTCTTTAATCAGGATTTCTTTTTGGCGGCGTACCAAAAGATATACGCAAAAGAAGGAAACATGACAAAAGGTGCGGACGGAAAGACCATAGACGGAATGAGCATTGAGAGAATTACTGCACTCATTCAAGCCCTGAAAACAGAGGAATACAAACCCGCCCCAAGCAGAAGAGTTTACATCCCGAAAAAGAATGGCAAGCAGCGACCTCTGGGAATCCCCTCAGTAGAGGACAAATTAGTGCAAGAGGTAGTGCGTATGCTGCTGGAAGGTATATATGAAAGCAGCTTTGCGAACACCTCCCATGGATTCAGGCCAAACAGGAGCTGCCACACTGCGTTGTCCATGATTCAAAAGCGATATACAGGGACGAAATGGTTTATTGAAGGTGATATCAGTGGATTTTTTGACCACATTGACCATGAAGTTCTGATTTCTATCCTTCGCAAGCGAATTGGTGATGAACGCTTTCTAAGGCTGATACGCAAATTCCTGAAAGCCGGCTATCTTGAGGAGTGGAAATTTCACAATACCTACAGCGGAACACCCCAAGGCGGAATCATCAGCCCAATCTTGGCAAACATCTATCTTGACCAACTCGACCAGTACATGAACGAGTTGAAAAAGAAGTTTGACAGAGGCACGAAGCGGAAAACATCACCAGAATACGCCAAAATAGCCCGGCGAAAGAGGACATTACAGCAAAAGCTGGCAAAATGTGCTGACCCATACCAAAGGAGCACCATCCAAGAGAAACTCTGGCAGACCCAGCAAACACTTCTCAATACACCGGCCTCTGACGCAATGGATAACAGTTTTAAGCGCCTACAATATGTGCGGTATGCAGATGACTTCCTCGTTGGTGTGATTGGCAGCAAGATGGACGCTATGACGCTAAAAGAAGAAATAGCTCAATACTTAGAGAGCAGCCTTCACTTAGAGCTATCCATGGAAAAAACGCTGATTACCCACGCAAACAGCAAAGCCAGGTTTTTAGGCTACGACATCACTATACGCAAATCTAACCAGCCACATAAAGGAAAGAGTGGACGAATCCAGAGGCAATTCGGAAATAAAATCGTCCTGGAAGTACCCAAGACTCTTATCCGAAATAAGCTGCTGGGATATGGCGCTATGAAGATGATGCTGCACTGTGGAACGGAAAGCTGGAAACCAAAGTCTCGTGATTTTTTGAAAGACCACAGTGACCTGGAAATTATAGACCGATACAATGGAGAAATTCGGGGAATCCGCAATTACTACTCGCTTGCCAATAACAGCAGCTGGCTTCATCACTTCAAATATGTGATGGAGTACAGCATGTATAAAACCTTTGCCGCCAAATACAGGACAAAGAAACGCAATATCATTGAAAAATACCGGGTTGGCAAAGGATTCGGGGTGACATTTACCACAGCGACAGGTCAGCAAAGGACAAGACTGTTCTATGATGAGGGATTTGCCAGAAAGCCGCCCTCAACAAAGCCCGACATAGATGGAATGCCAAGTAAGGGAATCTTCTGGACAAGGAATCCCCTGGCAGAACGTCTGAAGGCACAGATATGCGAATGGTGTGGGGCAGCAGGCATTCCCATCGAAATACACCACGTCCGAAAGCTGAAAAACCTGTCTGGGAAAAATGAATGGGAACGGGTTATGCAGGGGCGACGCCGAAAGACAA
The DNA here is from genome assembly GCA_003612335.1 of bacterium 1xD42-67. GTDB lineage: Bacteria > Bacillota > Clostridia > Oscillospirales > Oscillospiraceae > Lawsonibacter. The sequence continues at coordinate 10,031 of RAYO01000042.1, read as the reverse complement.
TGGCCCTCTGCCATAATTGTCATGTCAATTTGCATAAAGGAACACTAAGCCAACAAGTGGAGAGCCGGATACGGTGAGAGCTGTACGTCCGGTTCGGAGGCGAGTACACCGAAACCTGCCTAAGTGATTTCGCAAGGCGCGGGGTACTTAGCCTACAAATCGCTGTCAGGGCGAATACCTACGGTGGAGTTTACCCCGAAGAAATCAAGACCCTGCAAAAGGACTATACGGATTTATGGGGACCTCTCTCTGAACTGCTGGAGAAACTTTCGGAGGTGGTGGCGCTGTAAGCGCATAAGGCCCAGGAGCGTCATCGACGGGGCCGCAGACAGGGAAGCATCTGAACACGGTGCCCAGAGGCTTCCGGCGGGTTTGGGGGCACCCCAACAAGCATTTTCGCAAAGCGAAAATCGCAAGTGTTATACACTTGCCCTGCTTGCCATTTATCGCACCTCCCAGCCACCACAAAAGCCAGGGCACTTTTCCTAACAGCCTTGATTTATACCCCAATACAAACTTGAAGCTGGTATTTCCATTGTAGGATACCGGAGATCACCACGAACTGTAAATAGAAAGAGGGGCTTACATGGTATTCTGTTTTCGCTATTTCCACCAATTCTTCCAGAGTTTCCTGCCAGTTTTCCTCGGTACAGTCAGCACACAAGTATGTCCCGGCAGGAATAATTTTTAGTCTGTCTATTTCCGTATAGCGAGTACACACAGCAAAATAGCGGGCCGAGGAGTGATCCCGATATACGCCAGCCAAATCTTCAAAGGCAAATTGCTTTTCTTGTCCGGGAGAAAGACGCTGATAAAAATGGCGTTGATAGCTCCACAAATCATCTGCCGTAATTTTTTCAACAAGGCCAGCCAGCATGATCGTACGCTTTGGAAACTTCTTTGTAAACGCCCCTTCTGGGGTCTGCCAGTGGTGGAGCTTTTTCTCATAGTCAGCCCTTGCCACTTGGATTTTCGACTTACTGTACCACAAGGAAGCAATTTTTTCGTCTGCCTTCTGCTCTGCCTGCTCTAAAAATTCGATAATCTTTTCCAAGTCGTCATATTCCAAAACCCGCTTGATTTCCTGTAACGGCAGGTCCATCTGCTGCAAGGCGTGGACCGTATTCAGCCGGACGACATCCTCTGCGGTGTAGTACCGATATTGGGTGTGTTTGTCCACCTTGCTGGGTTTGACCAGCCCAATGCGATCATAGTGACGGAGGGTTACGGTTGTCATTTGGGCCTGCTCCGCCGCCTCCCCGATTGAAAAGAATTTCTTATCCATCCTGATTTCCCTCTTGACTTTAATGTAACGTAAAGGTTTATGCTATTATAACACCGGGGAGCCCCTGCTTGCAAGTGTTTGCCACTCCGGTGCAGTTAGGAGGATTATTGACATGATAGAACTGAGAAATGTCACAAAACAATATGGTCAGTCATCTGTGCTAAACAAAATTGACTTAACCGTAGATGAACCTGGCATTTACTGTCTGCTGGGACGAAACGGCGCTGGCAAAACCACTTTTTTGAAGTCGATTGCTGGCTATCAGAATGTTACCAGCGGTCAAATCAAAGTGGACGGAAAGACGATCCCAACGGCAACGCTGGATACCGGGGTCAGTTACATCGAAAACTTCGCCAAGCATTTCAATCTGCCTGTTGGAAAGCTCCTGCGGATTGCGTCCGAAGTAAATGCGGACTTTGACCATTCCTTTGCTATGGAAATGATGGAGCGGTTTGAACTGGACAGAAAGAAGAAATTCAACCAGCTTTCCCTCGGTATGAAAACGATGGTTTCCACCATTGTCTGTCTGGCCAGCAACCGCCCGGTCATTCTTCTGGATGAACCGGTTTTGGGATTTGACGCGATTATGCGGGTAGAATTTTATGAAATGCTCACCGAAAGTTTTCAGCATCATCCCCGAATTATCATTGTATCCACTCACATTATAGAAGAAATCGCAAAGACAATCCACAAACTGATTATGATTGATAAGGGACATATCCGCTTCTTTGATACCCTGCAAGCCGTGGAAGAAAAGGCGTTCAGTGTCAGTGGGCTAAAGAAAGATGTGGACGCGGCAACCGCCAATTTGAATGTAATTGGGCAGGGTGCCGTGGGTGGACTTGTGACCAGCTATATTTTTGACCAGCCGCCAAAGCATGAGGCGTCTTTAGAAATTACGCCGCTTTCCCTCCAAGACTTTTTTGTTCAAATGGTGGGCCATAAGGGAGGTGTAAAGGCATGAAAGCAACATTTTCCATTGTAAAGCGGCTGCTTGCCAGCAATAAAATCAGCTTTATTATTACGGCAGTGGTGGTCCTCTGCACCACGACCTCCGGCGACTCCGCCATTGCTTTAAGTAACGGAAACTATACATGGCTTTTGGCTGTGCTGACACCGTTTTTCTTTGTGTTTTATGACTTCAAAAAATTGATTTACTTGGGAGCCAGCAAAAAGGATTTTTATTTTGGCGCGTTGGTCAGTTACGGGGGACTTGCCCTTCTGATTTCCCTACTCAACACAGGGATACACCTTTTGATCGACCCTCTTAACCATACGCAAACCGTAATCAACTTGATGGGGGTGTGTGGTTGGATGGAAAACAATGTATTTTTTGCTTTTATTCAGCAAGCTGTGTTTCTGCTTCTGAGCATGGTGTTTCTCCATGTTCTGCTATCCATGCAGCCCCATTGGTACGGCTGGCTCACTGACATTATTTTGGTTGCCATCATTTGTATTTTTACACCCATCGCCCCGTTGCGTGGGCTTTTGGCTGGATTTTTCAAAGTGATTATGTTTAGTCCCAATGCGCTGCTCCATATCGTTGTCTGTATGGGATTGAGTGCCGCCCTAAGTGCTGCTGGCTTGGCTGTTTTGAAACGGAAAACACTGTAAGAAAGGCATATAGAAATGAAGAAAAAATTATCTTTGATATTGGCGCTTTTAGTGCTGTCCGCGTCCCTCTCTGCCTGCTCTGACGAGGGGGATAACTTTGAAACAAGGACATACACGCCGGAGGGAGTAACGGTCAGCGGAATTGACGTTAAAGTAGCCGACCGGGAAATTTTGGTCATCCCCTCCGGCGATGGACAATTTCATATTGACTATGCGGAAAGCGCGAAAGAATTTTATGATATTTCCGTGTCTGACAGCGGTATTCTGACGATGATCTCTGAAAGCGATAAAACGTGGACGGACTACATCGGAGGGAGCAAATCTGCTGGTGCGGATCAAATCACGATCCAGATACCCAATACTGCTCTTTCCGTGTTGGCCCTCCGCACCACAAAAGAGGACATATCCCTGTCCGCATTGACCGTGACAGACCAGCTGGCCTTATCTACCAACGGAGGAAACATTTCCTTTGAGAACATCAGCGCCGCAAACTCCATCGCGCTGGAAAACAAAAACGGAGATATTACCGGGACGATCATCGGGAGCTATGATGATTATGCGATTACCTGCTCCATCAAAAAAGGAGAGAGCAATTTACCAAGTGCAAAGGGCAACGGAAGCAAAATGATGGCCGCAATCAATAACAACGGAGATATTGATATAGAATTTATAAACGAATAAGCGCAAATATCTCAAAAGTCGTTGTTTTGCGGTTGAAAGATACTGATAGACGGCGGTTTTGAAACATCAAATTTCAAGCCGCCGCTTTCTTTTGAAAAATGGAAAACGGAGGGTGTATTAAAGTCACCCGTTTTTAAGGACACGGCGGTATCCGGGAGGTATCGCTATGTCCTTTTCTTATAGTTTGCTGTCAAAAAAAGCCCTCCCCTTCTAAAGGGAAGCCCTGGCCGCAACTGCGAAAAATGTAATATCCTGTCGCCCCGGTACGTCCGTGTAGCCTTGCGCTGTGCGGGCGTTTTTCTATCCAGGCGGAGCTTCTGGACACGGTGTCCAGAGGCCCGCTGCCGCTCCCCGCCCCCTCCATTTCGATCTGTTCCTTTCCACCAATATCGAAATGGAGGTTACATATGACAACCATCAAATTAAACCGTTACTACCCCTATCTGACCGAAAATATCACCCTGGAAGTGTCGGAGGAGATCGCCGTCGTTCTCTCCAGCGGGGGCCGCCAGTGCGACAGCTATAAGCGGCGCAAGCGGGAGCATAACGAGTGCTCCCTGGACGTTGACCCCGGCTTTGAGCCGGATGTGATGTTCCCTCCTCTGACCCCGGAGGAGATTATTCTGGACGAGGAAAACCGCTCCGCCCTCTACGCCGCTCTTGACCAGCTCCCGCCCATCCAGGCTCGAAGGGTGTATGCCCACTACATTCTGGGAAAGAAGAAGTCTGAAATTGCTAAGGCTGAAAATGTGGTGGAAAGTTCCATTTGCGACAGTATCCGCCGGGGCTTAAAAAATCTTTCAGAAATTTTGAAAAATTTTCATTGAGGTGTACCCGAAATCGGCCAAAACCCGCCTGATGTATGAAGAGACTTATACACTGAGGACAACTGAATACACAGTATTCCAGGCACAAAACCTGCGTGAACAGCGACAAAAGGCGCGCCGCCAGGACAGCCCGCTCAAGGAGGTGAGAGAAGCGGGCCGAGCGATCAGCGCGAACCTTTGACCTGGCCCTGGCAAGCCGGGCGCGACGACAGCGCGGGGGATAATGAAACTTGCTCACGCCCTCCCATGGACTTGCGGGGGAGCTTCGCAATCCTGCGGAGTTATGACAGCCGGAGCCAACGGCGGCCTGGGATGCTCCCCCTGTGCCGGGGCGCATGGCAAATTCGGCGCAATCATGGATCGAAATGGATTTATCCTCGCTGGACTTCTGGCCACCGTGACCAGAAGTGGGGCAAGGTTGAAGGGCAGCACTTTTCCGGGTGCTGCCTTTCTGCGTTTCCCCACGGGACAAGAGGGAAACTTGTTTGCTTAAAAACCCCGTTTACACAGGAGGATAGAATATGCCGCATACCCGAACCAATTATCACAGAGAAGTGAAAACGGCCTCTCTCCAGGGCCGAACCATCACTGTTGAAAATCTGACCCCCATTCTTGCGCCCAAGGTGCGGAACAGACGCAAGCGGGAGATCGAGGCGGGGCTTTACACTGTGTTCCACAAATACACGCCGGGCCGCGCGGAAATGCGCTGACCGAGTGACATCCTTGTGCCCTGGGGCTGTCTTTGGTATAATATACTTGTAAAGGTTGACAGCTCTATTTCCCGACAGGAAAGGAGCTATCATGGAAAACCGTATCGACGCTATCTACGCCAGACAGTCCGTGGACCGCAAGGACAGTATCAGCATTGAAAGTCAAATCGAGTTCTGCAAGTACGAGTTAAGGGGTGGGAACCACAAAGATTACCAAGATAAGGGCTATTCCGGGAAGAATACGGACAGGCCAAAATTCCAGGAGCTTTTAGCCGACATTCGACAGGGCTTAATTCGCCGGGTGGTGGTTTACAAGCTGGACCGTATCAGCCGTTCCATTCTGGACTTCGCAACCATGATGGAGCTGTTCCAGGAGTACAACGTGGAGTTTGTTTCCTCCACGGAAAAGTTTGACACGTCCACGCCAATGGGCCGGGCTATGCTGAATATCTGCATTGTGTTTGCTCAGTTAGAGCGCGAGACGATTCAGAAGCGAGTAACCGACGCTTACTACTCCCGGTGTCAACGGGGCTTCCACATGAGCGGCGCGGCCCCCTACGGTTTCAAGCTGGAGCCTACCACCCTCCAGGGCATCCGCACAAAAATGATGATCCCGGACCCCGCCACGGCGAATATCGCCCGGTTGATGTTTGAGATGTACGCCGAGCCGTCCACATCGTTCGGGGATATTGCACGGTACTTTGCTGAAAACAATATCCTGATTTACGGCAAGGAATTGAAACGGGGCTTTATCTCCCAACTGCTCCGCAACCCAATTTATGCCCAGGCCGACCTGGAGCTGTACGAGTTTTTCAAGGGTCAGGGAGCGGTGGTAGTCAACGACGCGGCGGACTTCGCCGGGACAAACGGCTACTATCTCTACCAGGGCCGGGACGTGCAGGAGCGAAAACACAAGGATCTGCGGGGGCAGATCCTTGTGTTGGCCCCCAGCGAGGGCATTGTCCCCGCCGATACCTGGCTGCGGTGCAGGAAGAAGCTGCTGGCAAATATCACGTTCCAGGGCGGGCGCAAGGCCCGGAATACCTGGCTGGCCGGAAAAATCAAATGTGGGCGCTGTGGGTATGCCCTTATGAGCGTGGGCAATCCGGCAGGGACGCAGTATCTTCGGTGTTCCAAGCGGGCGGACAATAAAAGCTGTGAGGGCTGCGGGACGCTTCGGACGGCGGAGTTTGAGCAATTTGTCTATGGGGAGATGGTGAAGAAGCTCTCCGAGTTTCAAACCCTGACCGCAAAAGCAACGATCGTCAATCCCAAGCTAACCGCCTTGAATGTGGAGCTGGCCCAGGTGGAGGACGAGATCGAGAAGCTATTGAATACCCTGACCGGGGCCAATGCGGTTCTGCTGTCCTATGCCAACGGGAAGATCGAGGAGCTGGACGCCAGCCGTCAACGGCTGATAAAGGAAATCGCGGCACTGAACGCGGAAACAATATCTCCACAGAAAATTGAGTTTCTGTCTGCCCATCTGGAGAACTGGAACACGATTGGCTTTGACGACCGACGGCAGGTGACGGACATTATTCTCTCCCAGGTCCAGGCCACCAGCGACCGCGTTTCGTTTGAGTGGAAAATCTGAAAATCTTTCTCTCTGCGTTTTATACTATGGCCTGTGTGCCCTTGTTAAGCGTTGCTATCCAGGAATGAATACTCAAATTCTTCGCCTTTTGCGTTTGCTCTCGGCTCGTCCAACACCCATGGCAGCGTCACCCAAAACTCCAAATCAAAATGGGGTTCTGGAAATCCTGGTGCGCCGTAAGGGTACGGCTCATGTTGGCATTGTCCATTTTCTTCTGCGTTTGTTTCGCCAATGAGAATATTTCCTGCAACGCGATAGCTGAACTGATAGTGATGTCCTTCTCCATCAGAATAGAGCAGGCAAACATAGGTAGCTTTTTCTGGTGGAATGCCCAGCTTATCCAGAGGCTCCAACACGAAGGAAGGCAACCGCCTCTCATGCGCTAATGCAAGGAAATTGCGGCAGTCGCCACAATCGCAGCCCCATTCTTCCGCAGTAGCGTACCAGCGGCGGGTACTCTCTTGGTCTATCTCTACCTCAAAACCGAAAAAATGATGCTTTAGCATTGTGCAATCATCCTTTCTCAATTACTAAGCAATAAAATGACGGCCTGCCTGGGTTTCTTTTGTCCGGCGTATTCCAAATCTCCGCATCATAAATTTCTTTTACATCATCAACAGTCAACTCTGAAAAAGGGACGGTACACTTCTGAATGACAGGACGCTCATCATATTCGTAATAATTCATCAACCAAATATGCCAGATTTCTATCGTGGTGTCGTATTCCAAAGCATTTTTAATATACTCTAATATCTTCTTTGCCCGTCCATCCGTATAATGCAATTCCAGACATACGCTATACTTTTTGCCAGTGTCAGCATAGCTTTGAATATCTTCAAACGGGAGCAGGTAGAAGTTATTATCTTCACCACCATCATAAAACGTACCCTCATCAATATTGAAAATGTGAGGATATTCTTTTTCTGGCACCACTTTAGGCAACGGTCGATTCGATGCCATAAACGTGTAAACACTCAATAAAAGTCCCTCCGCATAGATCCCACTTTGTTGAGTTGTGTCCATAGGAAGTGTAGCACAATGGCACAAGCAAATCAATCAGCAGGAAAGGAAATTTTCTCCGCCTCCTTTGCGGCCCGCTGTGCCTCCCTCACCCACCACATACATACACAGCTTGACCTTTGAAAAAAGTAGTGGACGCTCCGGCAAAGCTGTGGTAAAATGAAGTGAAAGAAGGTGAGGATGGTGGACGAAGAAACGACAATCGCCCAGGGGCTGCACATCACTGATGACAGCGCGGGCTATGATGCGGCCTGTAAGCGCGTCCTGTCTGAAAAGGCAATCCTGGCGCGGATTATGAAGTCCTGCCTGGAAGAATACAAGGATTGCGATGTGGGCGACATTGCCGAGAAATACATAGAGGGCCAACCCCAGGTGTCCGCCGTCCCGGTGCTGCCAGACGAGGGCGGCACAGTCATCAGCGGCATGGACACTGAGGACAAGTCAGTGCGCGAGGGGACAGTCACCTATGACGTTCGTTTCCGGGCCATCGTCCCCGGCTCCGAGGAACAAATTGCCCTCATCATCAACGTGGAGGCGCAGAACGATTTTTACCCCGGCTATCCGCTGATAAAGCGGGGCATATACTACTGTTGCCGGATGATTTCTTCTCAGTATGGCCGGGAGTTCACCGGCCCCCACTATGAGAAAATCAAGAAGGTCTACTCCATCTGGATTTGCATGAAACCGCCGCAGTATCGGGAGAATACCATCACCCGGTATCGGCTGGTGGAGGAACATTTGGTAGGCGAGGGCAAAGAACCTGTCAGAAATTATGATTTGCTGTCCATCATCATGCTGTGCCTTGGCGGGCCGAACGGGGCAAACTATGATGGCGTACTTCGGATGCTGGATGTGCTTCTCTCCAACGAAACCAGTGAGGCGGAGAAGCGGAAAATCTTGAAGGACGATTACGACATTCAAATGACGCAGACAATGGAAAGGGAGGTGTCGGTCATGTGCAATCTGAGCAAGGGCGTTAGGGAGATGGGCCGCGCTGACGGTATTTTATCCTCTCTCAAAAATCTTATGGAAACCATGGGCCTGACGATTGAGCAGGCTATGGCGGCGCTGAAAATCCCTGATACTGAAAAGCAGAAATATATGGATTTGCTGGAACGGCAGTAACGATGAAAACGCCACGGACTATCATTGTCCCTGGCGTTTTCTGTATCTGCGTTAGCTGGCTTGGACGGCTTCGGCTTCCGCTTGTTTCTTCCTGTGGTAGTTCTCCCGCTTTGCGGCAAGGAAGCGTTCATACCGGGCTTGGGCTTCGGGATCTCCAGCGGCGGCGTCCGCATACATCTTCTGGCGGGACTTCTTCACCGCTTCGGACTGCTGCGCTCTCTGCTGTGCCAACTCCGCCGCCGCTGCCGGGTCAGTTTCGGCGCGGGCTTTCAAATCCTGCAAGGCCGCCTTTTTCCGATTGCGGTGGGCTTCCAGCCGCTCCGCTTCTTCCGGGGTGAGGGGCAAGCCCGCTTCGGAACATTCCGCAAGTTCTTTCAGCGTCCGCTGCTGAGGCTTCGGGGGCTGTGCGGCTTTCTGCCTGTCGCGCCATGCTTTGTGCTGTGCGGCTTTCATTCGGCGGTGCGCGGCAAGCCGCCCCGCTTCCTCTGGGGTGAGGTCGGCTCCGGCCCTGTCCAGCTTGGCAAGTTCCTCCAATGACCGTTTGCGGGGCTTCGACCGCTGGCTGGCCTTTTTCTTGTCACGCTGTTTCTTTTGATAGGCCCGATTGCGCTCCAAACGCCGTTCTTCCTCCGCCTGTTCCTCCGGGGTCAACAGGCCCGCCCGCTTCCTGGCGGTAAACTCCCGGCGCTCCTGCTCGTACCTCTCATACCGAACCTGAGCAAGCACCTGGGAGCGTTCCTCCTTCTCGGCCTGTTCCTCCCGCTGGCGGCGTTCTGCTTCCTGCTCCATCGGGGTCACAATGTCGGCGGGAACCTCAAATGCGCCGATGAAATTGAAGTAAAAATCCAACCGCTTGCGGCGCTGCTTTCCCCGCCCGCTTCCCTCATGGACAATGATTTTCTCGATAAACTCATTGAGCATGGGCGTAGTCAGTTCTGAAAAGTCAGTGTACCGTTTGGCAAGGTCGATAAATTCCGCCATTCTCACCTGGTCGGCGTTCCAGTTGTCCAGCAAGCACTGCCACTCCGTCATGGAGGTTTCCAGCGCGGCCTGTTCCTCGTCATACTCGGCAAGGAGACGGCTGAAATGCCTGTCCGGCAGCTTACCTGTGGCGTTGGCCTCAGATGTATTTTGTAAAGGGTGAGTTTAACCACCACCCAAATACAAGAGGT
>RAYO01000041.1 GCA_003612335.1 bacterium 1xD42-67 | reverse complement strand
TGGCATGTCTATCAAATATCATCAGCGAACTTTTTCCTTTGAGATATCCCATAAACTGTGATACACTATATTCTGGTAGGATACTTACCAGTAAGTGGATGTGGTCTGAGCACGCCTCTGCTTCTATTCTTTCTACTCCCTTATACTCAGATGTATTTTGTAAAGGGTGAGTTTAACCACCACCCAAATACAAGAGGCAGCGGCTCGTTTGTGGCAAAATGGCGGTTGTGGGAAGGCGGTGAAAGTGTCGAGGGTATATACCCTGTCCTGTCTATGGGCCTGATAAGAACAAAACTGACGGGCAGGCCGGAGCGTTCCAGATACCTGGGGCGCTCCCTTTTTCTTTTAAGGCCGTTGATGCTGCGTGGACAATTAGGCGCTTGTATCCCTTGCAAAATGCGGGCCTCTAAGCGCCCATCAGCAGGAGGTGGCTATACCAGGCCATGCGCCGATCAGTCGTGCGGAACAGTTTCCATTCTCTGCGGGTAAGAGCAGTACAGCAGACACCGGAGGCGGCTTAAAAATCGGAAGGTATGGCTTCCGATTTCACAGGGGTTTGGGGGCGGTCAGCCACCAACAAGCAGGGGCCGGTATATAGGCCAATGTCCGCAAAGCAGTAGCAAAAAAATAACGGTGGCTGTCAGATAGGATTGGGACAAAATGACAGGCAGTGCATGGAATCTTCAAGCCATGCACTGCCTGTTTTTTTGTCCGCGACCCAATTCGATGGAGTTTGCAATGATGTTCCGCTATCATGTGTTTGGAAAAGGTCGATTTTTGACAAAAAGTTTTTTCAAGAAATTTTGCTGGGATTGGAACAATTTACCCCTTTTCAAGCCATGTATAGCAGAGGGGCAAGTAAAAGCAAGGAGGTTGTGATGTGGCAAAGCGGAATGGCCCCGGAGGCTTTATCGCCGTACTGCCCGGTGAGGTCGTGGAGATACCCCAAGACGGCGGGAAATCGTGGCTAACTCTGTTCTACTGCCTGCCAAAGGAACTTGCAGGAAAATGGAAATCAGCGCTGGACTTACCCCGCTGTCCCTATGAGGTACTGCGGACGGACAAGTACGACAGTATCATCTGCGACGATATGTTCAAGCTGTTGGTTTGGGACTGCTACTCCTGGAGCGCATGGCAGTTCTTCCAGGTAAAAGACCGCAAAGGTCACTACCGGGAAATCCCTGGCAGCAGGGCGCAGTACGCAGGGTGCTTCTCGCTGTGGCAGCTCTCCTACTCCATCATTCTCTACATACGGATGGAGTTTGAGAAGAACGGTCTGTCGTTCCAAACACTCTACGACGTACCGCCGGGGGTGGAAGTGCCGTGGCTGACCTACCGGCAGTTTGGCAATCTCGTCGGCAACGTCACCGACCTGGTAATTGAGAAACAGAATTGGCAGCCGGTGATCGACGCCATTTGGGAAAACCGTGGTGTAGAGGATTACGACGCACGGAGCAGCGCCGTCAAGACGGACTTTCTGCGAAAGTGGCACCATGACCGTTCTGGCAGTTCCCTCTCTCTGGATGAGATAACGGAGGATGAAGTTTTCGATGCCGCCGGTTCACGGGGCGAGTTTGAGCAGAGTGTTTTATCCCAGATGCAAATCGACACCTTTGCGGGGGGCTGTATCAGTGAACGGGACCGGGAAATCCTGCGGCTTCGCATGGAGGGCTACACCGAGCAGGAAATCGCAGACAGGGTGGGCTATCAGACCGCCAGCGCGGTACATAAACGGATCAGTCGCATCGCCAGCGCCTATGAGGATTTTGTGACCTCGGAGTATCAAAAACATTTGAACCAATAAGCATATCGCATCAGCCGCCGTCATGGTGGCTGGTGCTTTTTCGCAAAATTACGATGAGACGGCACTTACGCTGTCCTATAAAATGAAAGGATACAGGTGAACGCCTATGATATGAAAAATTTGGAGGAAAGAAAATGCCCAATACATACGGCTATATTCGGGTCAGCACCCGTGAGCAAAACGAGGACCGGCAGCTCATCGCCTTGCGGGAGATGGCCGTCCCGGAACAGAACATTTTCATGGACAAGCAGTCTGGCAAGGATTTCAACCGCCCGCAGTACAAAAAGTTGATGAAAAAGCTAAAGCCAGACGATTTGCTCTACATCAAGAGCATCGACCGGCTGGGGCGCAATTATGAAGAAATCCAAAATCAATGGCGCATTCTCACCAAGGAGAAAAAGATCGATATTGTGGTGCTGGACATGCCGCTACTGGACACCCGGCGGGGCAAGGACCTGATGGGGACCTTCCTAAGCGACATTGTTTTGCAGGTGCTGTCCTTCGTGGCGGAGAACGAGCGCACCAACATCCGCCAGCGGCAGGCGGAGGGCATCGCGGCGGCGAAAGCGCGGGGTGTCCGCTTCGGTCGACCGCCCAGGCCGCTCCCGGAGAACTACCACAGCGCCTACCAGCGGTGGAAATCCGGGACCATCACCGGTACAGCGGCAGCGAGGGAGTGCGGGATGCCGCTGTCCACGTTCCGCTACCGGGCGGAGATTTACGAAAAGGCCAAGTTGTTGTAAGCGGGATGTTTTTACAGGAACGTGTGATTTTCTGCTGATCCACGTTGTTGTCTCCTTTCTTGTGTGGGTCAGCTGACAGTACCGTAGTGCATGGCTCTATAATAGCATGATCTTCCCGTTTTGTCGACATCAAACCGCCTCCTTATCCGAAAAAATCATACGGCGCATCAAGCTGGGAAGCGGCTCGTCCCCGGCGCACTCCGTCTCAATGATATACCAGGTATTGCCAATCTTGCGGGTCACGGTGCAGGAAAACGGATTCTCCTGTTCCCGCTTTCTGCGCCATTCCTCAACGAAGTCGGCGGGCGGCTCGAAGATGGGGTCAAAGCAGCTCTCGATGTCGATGGGCAGGTTCAGAAGTTCTTCAAAGGTCAGCAGTTCAAAATTTTTCGTCATAGTACCTCCATAATTCATAGTTTGTTGGGTCAGTTAGCTTTTGGAGGCAGTCGGGCGTGACTGCCTGTAAAGAATAAGAGCGAACTAAAAACTATCCGTACATGCGTACATCGGTACAGGGTCAGCCCCCCTTGTACGCCTGTACACATGTACAGATAATTTCATTTCTTTTTTATAAAGCAGTCGGTCTTATTAAAACCTCAATTCCCAGGTAGCCCCGACATCGTTTGCCGCTGCCGATATACACATTGTTGGTGGCCTCCAGCCGGTAGGCGTCGGCGTTCTGGGCGATGAAACCGGAAAAGCTCTTGGGCGACAGCGGGTTCTCTGCGTTATCCTCGCACCAGACCTTATAGGCGGCGTACAGGTCACGGGTAGCGGCCTCGCTGTCCGCCTTGAATTGGACATACCCGGCAGAGGTCAGGAAATCCACAATGTTGTTGGCCTCCCGGACTACAACAGAGATGTTCTCTTTGGCCCGGTCACTGATGGTAAAGCGGTAATTGTTGACCAGCAGGCGGTGAAGCCCCTCCAGACACCAGAGGAATATCCCCTCGCGTTCAGCAATCAGCTTTTCAGAGAGGAACGGGTCATCCATCCGACCTGGGGGCTTGTCCTTTGTGGTCAGCACGATCTGGCGGCGAAAGAAGCCGTCAGACCTGTCATGGAGGGCGGTCAAGGCCCCGTTACCGAAGCAGAGAAACCGCACATAAAGCTGGCTCTGGTAGCTCTGAACGCCCTTGCGCTCCATGTCCATCTTGCACTCCGAGGTCACGATGGATTTGATATAATTGGTCTTGGGCAGGGCGCTCATGTCCATATCGTCATCCACCATCAGGAGTTTGCTCTCCAGGTCGGCGCGGCTGAATCGGTTGTTCTCTACCTTCTGGATGCTGGTAGTATTCATGCTGTCCCCAAAGATGGAACGCATCACCAGCCCGATCCGGCTCTTACCCTCGCCGCCCCTGCCGATGAGCATCAGCATCTTCTGACCCTTGGTGGTGGGGAGCAGGCAGTACCCCAGGTATTCTTGTAAGGTGGGGATGTCCTCCGGGTACAGCAACTCCGACAGGAACCGAAGCCACTTCTCTGGCGGCGGCGTATCAGGGCGATAGTTGACGGTCAGGCGGTTGTTGCAGTAGATTTTCTCCGGCGAGAAACGGCCATCTACAAACAGTGTGCCGTTGGCAACATGGATACGGTCGCACTCCAACGCTATCGGCTCCGAATACGCCGCCATCCGCAGGGCGTTCAGAAGCTCGTCCACCTTTCTGGCGATTTTGGTTTCCAGCCACGGGCTGATTTCCTCGTAGATTTTCTGCTTCAAACTGCTCTCGTCCGCTACCGGCCCGTCCACTGTGTAGAACCTCCCCCGGATGCAGCGCATGGGATGTTCCCGAAGGAACGCCTGGCAGAACACCGGCTCCATGAGTTTGTAGTCCTCCGTCAGCCAGTCGGGAAACCCGGACTGCAATTCTTCATTTTCATTCATTTTCGTATCCCTCCAATCTGTAAAAATCGGGCGTCTGCCACGCCCTTCTGCTATGGTTATAAGCAAATTTGAAAAAACCGGGCTAATGGCATGACAACCCCGTTTCAAAAAACATGACAGGGGGAATTTCGGCAGCGGCTTCCGAAATTCCCTCTGTCAGTGTAATAGCAATCACCGCTCCACGCCGTGCCTCGTTGTGGACTGCGCCGCCCTGCGCTCCGCATCCTGCCTGGCAATCTCGGCTCTGCCCTGTTGCAGTTTGGCGAGGACGGACTCTCTGGCTTTCTCCTTGATCTGTCTGGTGGCGGCGGCTCTGACCTCCGGCTTTCGCAAAACGGTCTGCACTCTGGCAAGCACCTTTTGAGCGGCTTTGTGGATCAGCTCCTGCGCCTTTCCCAGCACCTTGCCGATAAGCCCTTTCTCTGCTGGGGAAAAGCGCCGCTCCGGGGACAGACACCAATCTTTGTAATCGGAGACGATCTTCTCGTCCTGCAACTGCGTCTCGGCGCGGACGGCGTCGGTCACAAGCTCCACAGCCTTGTCATAGGCGATTTCCGTAACCTCATCAATCAGGGCCTCGGCATCCTCCAGCCGAAGCGAAACGGCCTCTAACGCGTGTGCCTTTTCTTCAATCTCCGTCCCCTGTTCCGCAATCAATTTCTTCTGCTTCTGGATGATATAGTCGTTCTTCATCAGGTAGCTGCGCCCACGGTTGCCGGGGTCAGGTTCTTCCTCCACCGCCAGACCATGCCGCTTGCAGATGTCAAACAGAATGATCCGGCAGACCGCATCAAAAACCATCTTCCGGTTGTTGGTGCGCCCCGGCTTTTTCTCAGGGGCAGGCAGTTCAAACCCAAGGGCCTCCAGTGCTTTTTCCTGCTTCGGCTCCACCTCGCCATAGCGGTTCACATAGTCGAACACATGACGCTCATGGATATGGGGCGTGGCCTCGTCCAGATGGAGCGCCCAGTCAATAACATGAATGTGTTCACCGAAACGGCGCTCAAGTTCCATCATAAATTCTCCGACAATTTCCAGAAGCACATCGGGGGAAACGGAGTCCTCCATCGTGCCGATCTGGTAGATGGTCTCCTCCGGGCAGAAGCGTTTGTCCGCCAGCAGATCGTCCACGCTCCGGTCACGCTCGGAGTGGCGGCGTCTGGCGTTCCGCTCATGTTGGCCGTCAAGGTAGTCGGAATAACGGTTCAGATAAAAGGCCCGTTCCACATCCGCGAAGGAAACCTCCCCGTCCTGCTGGGCTGGATAGGTCGCACCCCGAAAGCAATCCCAATAGATGTTCTGCTGAATGCGCTCACCGTCAATGTGGCCGGCGTGTTCGATATCGAAGGTTCTGTCATTGTGCGTTGATTTGTAGACGCCGCTTTTCCCGGCTCTCCCGTTGTGCCGGGTCAATCTTTTTGCCATTCTGCTCTCCTTCCTGCTTCTCGTTTTTTGCTGTTCCGGGAGTGGACAGGGGGCGGCGAAGCCGCCGAATCTGAGTGTTTTGCGCCAGATAATAACCCAGTATAAAGTGACGCAGAGCATCACTTTACTGGGCCAAGGGTTTCACCCTCTGGACACCTGAGCAGGCGTTGTCACCCTGCACCCGGCCCAAAGGTTTCACCTCTGGACACTGACCAGACGCTCGCCGCTCCGGACTTGGCGCAAAGGGCCTGCCGCCCTCTGTACTCCCGCGTTTTTCGGAAGTCGGAGGACTTCCGAAAAAGAGCCGTTGACTGGTACACTCCCAGCGCATCCAGTCAACGGTTCTCTACTATGGTTATAAGCAAATTCGAGAAAAGCAGGCTAACGGCATGACAGCCCTGTTTTAAAAAACATGACAAGCCATCTTTCCAATCGGAGGTGGCTGTGGTATAATGGAAAATGAAAAAACATGACGGGAGGCAGCGCACTTGAATTTGATTGAACACACGCTTCTGACGCTGGATTTCTGGCAGGACAATGTGACTTATGGGGGGAAGTCCATGCCGACCGGAACGCTGGCCTGTGCCGCGTTGAACCTCTCCGATGAGGTCATAGCAAAGCTGTCCCAGCTCTGTATGCCGCTCAACCTGTATATGGGGGCGCTCCAACTTGGACAGGCAGAAACGGCGCAGATGGAAATGGCGAGGGAGAGCGCCTTTCAGATCGTGGAGCTTTTGCGGGATATGCCGCCGTTCTCCTGCCTGGAGTATGAGATTGTCCGTGGCTATGTTGCTACCGTTTTTACGGAGGACTTTCTGCAAAATACAATGAACTTTGCGAAGTCTGGAAATCTTGCCGGGGCGGTTTCACCGAAATACCAAAAGGCTTTCACTCTGCTGCGGGTACTGCCCGTCATGGCGCACCTTGGGTTCTCCCTGGCAGAGTTCAAGCGGGAGCTTCTGCCGTTTGCGGAAAAACTCCATGAGAGCGACAGAACGCCGGGCGGATGCGCCGCCAGCTTCGGGCAATACTTTTCTGCTGACCCTGACCTATCGGCAGAAAATTCCGGATGGATGTCTCTTGCAAACGCCTCTGTTCAGTATGCCGCCGCGACCATTCCCGGTAACGAGAAGTCCCAGCTTGTGAAGCGGATGCACTATGTCTCTTTTGTGGGGATGTTCCGCTCTGACTTGTTTGAGGGGCTGTGCGTAGGCCATGCGCCCCGCAAATGCCCCATCTGCGGAACATGGTTCCTGACCACGGACGCAAGACCCACAAAATACTGCGGCGGTCTGGCTCCAGGGGACAAGCGTGGGCGCACCTGCCGTCAGGTCGGCAATCTTCGAGGGCGGGAGCAGAGGGAACGGGCTGACGATCACCCGCTGAAGAAAATCTATGAGCGCCGTACCAATACGATCATCCAGAAACTGCATCGGGGGACGCTGGACGAAAAGACCGCCGCCATGATGAAGCGGCTGGCGAAGAACAAGCTGGAACAGGCCATCGCTGACCGGGAGTATGCCGCTGGGCCGTATGAAGCGGAAATGACGCAGGAGGCACTACTGGCAGAGGCGCAGAACTATTTGAAATGACGAAGGTGGTGAGGCTGTGAAAGAGCGATTTGCAAAATATCCGTTTCAAGGAAATGCCCACGGCCTCACCATGTTTGAAGTCACCCATGTGTATCAGCTCACGCCCCCGCCGCCGGAGCTGTATGCCGTCAATGAGTACATCGTTGCCGCGCAGACATGGCATGACCTCCGCTTTTTCGCTTTCTTCCTGCACCAGATTGAACCTCGTCTGAATAGACGGGTTACAAACTTTCTCTTGCGGGAGGGGCTGGACAGATACGACCCAGAGCGGTTTCTGGACTATAAACAAAACTGTGTTCTCGCTATGCTGGAATGTCTGGAAAGCTACGACCCGTACAAGGGCGCGGAGTTTCTAACATACGCTCATCACACCATTGGAAACGCTCTGCTTCAATGCCGGATGATGGAAGAAGATGGCTCCTTTTCCTCTCTGGACGAATACAAGCGGGTACGGGATATTGCATGGCTCTACAATAAAACAGGCAAATCTAAGGGCAAGGTTGTAAGCGAGTATGCCAAAAAAGAGGGCTGCTCCGAGGAAACAGCGGAGCAGTATTTGACCGTGGCCCGGCTCAACCGTAGTCAGGTTCCGCTTTATGTCACAGCCCAGGACGAGGACGGCGAGGAAACCGGCGAGGATGTGACCAGGGACGATTCCTGGGACTATACAGCGATCCTCTGGAACGGCATTCAAGCAGAAGCGGTTCGTGCCGCTTTTGAAAAGCTGACTTATCGGGAGCAACGACTTTTGGAGGAACGCAACGCCGTCTGTATGACCTGTGGCCGGGTCAGTCCAATATCCGAGCGCAAGTCCTTTGAGGAATTGGCGGTGATGTTTGAGGGCAGTACCGCCAGCGGTGCGGAGAGGGCCTACCGCAAGGCGGTGGAGAAACTGACTGTCCTGCTGGTGGAGGCCGGTGCGCTCCACGCCATCCGGCTCAAACGGAAATCGGTAAAGCGGACAAAAAAGAAAATCGCCGCCGCAGTCTATGAGTATCAGGCAGACTGCGACGGCGAGTGGGGCGAGATTCAGTTTGACTTTGTAAGCGGTACAGTGGAGATCGTCCGGCTGGCAGAGTGGGATACAATGAACAGCCATGTGTTCGCGGTGTGTACCATCCGGCATATCCTCGCCCTGCCGGAAAACCATTTGCCAACCAGTGCCTTGATTGTGTTCGAGGGCTGGTAGCGGGTATCACTGCGGCGGAGCGGGAGACCGGGGTAGCTTTGTAGAATGTTTATGCGGTGTTCCAATGGTCAGTGTGCAGCCCGCTTCTCCAATTTGCACAGTCGGTTACGCTCGGCAAGAAGCATCTCCGCCCGTTTCTCCAGCGACAGCGCCGCCTCTTGGTCATTGTCCAGCACCGCCTGCTGGAGATCGTCGATACAGGCAGACAAGTCGGACTCAGCGGCCTCCAGTGCCGCACTGCTGACAGGATCGCTAAAACGTATATCCTCAGCAAACTTCTCCAACGCGGCGCGAACCGAAGCGTCCTTTGCCAGCGGCACCATTGCCATCGCCTTGGACTGCAAGGTTCGCATACAAGATACGTCTTTTTTTAACTTTGTATCCTGGCGGGCAATCTCGTCCCGTGTGGCTTCGGTGGAAATAAGGCCTACCGCCGCCGCGCCCAACAGCACCACATACAGAATCAGCGGAATCCACACCGGGACCGCCGCGGCCAGGCCCAGGGCCATGAACACCAGCCCGGCCGCCAGCTGGGCGGCCAGGTACATCACGCCGATTTTGGCGATGGGAAAGCCGTAAAACTTGCTCTTGACCCCCTCGCCCCGGTAAAAGGCGGTGCGGACTATGTACCACTGGGCGGCAATGGCCAGCATGGTAAAGGTCCAGCTGAGGAAAAACACGGTATTTTTCGGAAACGGAACAGCAAAGACAATTACGTTATAGACTACCAGCACCACAGCCCAAATGGCCCACCAGCGGGCCGTATTCTTTTTCACAGCTTTCTCAACTCCTTTTCAATCTGGGTCAGCCGGGCTTCCAATTCCCTGCGCTTGCCGCCAGAGAACAGGCCCTTGATGGTGGGTAACTCCGCCCTGATAGATGCTTTCTCCGCATTCAAGGCGGCGATTTTTGCTTGGCACTCGGCTTTTTTGCGTGCCTTGATTTTTGCTTGTTCCTGCTCCAAAGTGTTGATGCTGTTAAACAGCTTCCACCCCTGCGTGTTGCACTGACCTTCATAATTCCGTCCTGTGGCAACGACCACACCATCTGATTGTATGCCTACTATATGATCATAACCGGCAGCAACGGCTACAATATCATGCCAACCTCTTGTATTCCATGTATAATCTTCGTTGCCATTTGCAACTACAGTACCATCTGAATGGAGAAAAGCACTACAACCAAAGCCTATAGCCATTGTAACAATTTCTCCTTCAAAGCTAGGGCTATTATCGAAAGTACCATCTATCGATAATGCAATAAATCCGCCTCCATAAAAACCTCCGCCCACTTCTACAATATCTAACAGTCGTTTTGGACCATTAGCACCTATAATTATTGCTGCTCCATCCGTCTGTATACCTACAGAATTGTGTTCAAAAGCAGTAATTGTAGAAATATTCTTCCAATTCTGCACATTACAACGACCATCATCATTGTTACCTGTTGCTACCACAGTGCCATCTGCTTTTAAACCAACAGTATGCTCTCTGCCAATAGCTATTGAGATAATATTACTCCATTTTCCTACATTACACTGACCAAACGCATTCCATCCCGTGGCTACAACTGTTCCATCTGACTTTAACCCCACAGTATGTGAGTCACTGACGGCTATTGCAACAATATCCTGCCAATTTTGCACTTTGCAGCAATCATAATCTTTTGCCCCTGCTGCCACTACAGAACCATCTAATTTTAAACCAATAGTGTGACTATATCCTACACCAATTGCAATGATGTTTCCCCAACTCTGTACATCACATTGGCCTTGGTCGTTTCTTCCTACAGCCACCACAGTTCCATCCAAATTTAAACCTACGGTGTGAAATTGACTACATACAAGTAAATTTGCCGCAGGAGAGATATGGGCACGTTGTGTAGTCATTCTTATAATCTTTTGGTTATGTATTAGTTTATAGGCTTGATCTATTTTTTCAAAGCGTACTGCTAAGTCTGATTTAGCGAACTGTCTAAACCGTAAAATTCTTCTATTCTGATGGAATTGTTTTGAGGTCATCCATTTTTGCTCAAGGGCATCCCAATTACAAAGACTATTTTCAGCCATAGCAAGCCCAAGATATCCTTCAGCATTGTTTGAGTCAATACTTAATATTTGCTGAAATATCTCCTTTGCTACATTCCACTCGCAATCCTCCAATGCAATATTGCCTCGCTTAATCAAACTCTCTATACTGGTTCCATCTTCTAACTTTACTATACCACTAATCTGAACAGGTCCCTCAATTTTAACAGTCCCCTTGATCTCTTGCACTTTAGCCTTGGCCCACTCAGAAGAATATTCTACCCCACAGGAGTCGCACTCGAAGATACCACCCGGTTTGCCAATTAGCTTGCCACCGCAAATTTCACATTGTAATGCGGCCATGCGTCACTCCTCCTTCTTTTTCCCACACTCTGGGCAGAATTTCCCTGTCAGTCCCTTTGTCCCGCAAGAGCAGTCCCAGGCGACGGGCTTCTCGGGTCGCTTTGCGCCACACTCTGGGCAGAATTTGCCCATCAGGCCCGTGGCCCCGCAGGCGCAGTCCCAGGTCTCGGCAGGGGCGGGCCTGGGGGAGCCGCACTCGGGGCAGAACTTGCCGGTCAACCCCTTCACGCCGCAGGCGCAGTCCCAGGTTTCGGCCGGGGCGGGCTTGGGAGCGCCGCACTCGGGGCAGAACTTGTCGGTGATCCCCTTCTGCCCGCAGGCGCAGTTCCAGCCCTCCGCCGCCGGAGCGGCAGCAGCGGGCGGTTCCGTCTGTCCGAACATGGGGGCCACGGCCTCCCTGGTCATGCCAATCACGCCGCCCATGGCCCCCAGGGCCACACCCAGGCCAGCGATGTCCCCCAACGCGCCGCCCCCGCCGTTGGAGCCCATCTGGCCCAGTCCGGCGGCGTAGGCTTTCTGTACCTCGGACTGGAGCACGTCCTTCTGATTGTAGCCCTTGGCCTGCATGATTTCCGCCTCGGTGAGGCCCGCCATCCGCTGGGCCTGGGCCTCCGCCTGGGCCTCGATGAGCTTGCGCTCCGCCTCCCGGCGGGCCACCTCGGTCTGGGTGGTCTGGCGCTCCAGCTCCGCCTTGCGCTGGGCGGCGGCAATGGCGGCCTTGCTCTCCTCCTGGGCAGTGCGGTAGGTCGCCTCGCTTTGGGCCTGGACGGTTTTCACTGCGGCCTCCGCCTGGTATACCCGGCTCTGGAGCATGACGGTGTGCAGTTCCCGGATACGCTTAAAGTTGGGGTCGTCCTCGGGCAGCACCACATGGGTCACATAAAATTGCGGGATAGTCAGGCCGTACTCCTCAAAGCCGGGGAGCAGCTTTTCCAGCAGGACCCCGGAGATTTCGTTGACCCGTTCGTCGATCTCCAGCAGGTCGATCTGCTTTTCCTTGATGACGGCGGGCAGATTGGCCTTTACCGTGTTGGCGATGAGGGGGCGGAAGGCGTTCTGGACGGATTTGGTGAACCCCGCCTGATCGCCCCAGGCGATGCCGGAGGTGGTACCCACCAGCTTTACAATCAGCTTGCGGGAATCCTTCACCGCCAGGTTCAGCTCGCCGGAGGCCCCGATCTCCAGCGGCGTCATGGTCAGCGGGTCGATGAAACGAATCTTGTCCGGCGTCCCCCATTTGACGGCCATCTGGACGGCCTTGTTGATGAAGTACACCTCGGAGTGGAAGGTTCCCTCGGTGTCAGTGGGCAAAGAATAGAGTTTCTCCAGGATGGGGAGCTGCTGGGTCTCCAGGGTGTACCGGCCCGGGCCGAAGAGGTCCAGCGCCTGGCCGTCCCGGAAGAAAATGGCCTCCTGGCTCTCGTGGACGATGAGCTGGGACCCCATGTTGAAGTCCTCAATGGGGTGCTTCCACACCAGGGTTTCGTTGTCCCCCTCGTACTTGATAACGCTGGCCAGGCCGTCGTGCTAAATCTTCTCGGACATCAGCCGCTCCCGCACGTCGTTCTCGAAGTCGCACACTGGGCAGATGTAGGTCTCCGCCGCCTTGCTGGTGCGCAGCCGCACGCCGCACTGGGCGCAGGAGAACTCCTCCATCTTGGTCTGCTCGGCCTGGGTGTTGATGGGTTCGCCGCACACCGGGCACTTGGCCTGCTCCCCCCTGGACTGGTCGAACACCACCATATTGCCGCAGTGGGGACACTCCCGGCTGGTCAGCTTGTCGGTGCGCACGCTGATGGTGTAGCCGCAGGTGCAGTCGATCTTTTTCCGGGCGAAAAAGCCGGTCTTTGCCTCGGCAAACTTGCCGCACTGGGGGCATTCGATGACAAATTTAGACATGGTGGGTTCTCCCTTCTGTATGTTAAAGCGTTTTCAGTTCTTCCTCGATCTGCGCCAGCCGGGCCTCGATCTGACGTCTTTTTCCACCGGAAAATAACCCTTTCAGGGTAGGCAGTTCCGCTTGCAGGGACTGCTTTTCGCGCTCCAGCGCGTCAATTTTCGCCTGACGTTCCGCCTCGGCTTTGGCCTTCGCTTCCGCCTCCTGCCGCTGGCGCTCGGCCTTGGCCGTTTCCCGCTCCTGTTCCAGCGTATCCAAGCTGTTGAACAGCTTCCAGCCGGACACATCGCATTGGCCGTCATCGTTGCCACCCGCCGCGACCACGGTGCCGTCCGCTTTCAGACCCACGGTGTGGTCTTCCCCCGCCGCCACCGCCACGATGTCCGTCCAGCCGCCGACACCGCACCGGCCATTTCTATTCCTACCCACGGCCACCACGGTGCCGTCCGCTTTCAGACCCACGGTGTAATCAGACCCCGCCGCAACCGCCACGATGTCCCGCCAGCCGGACACATCGCATCGGCCTTTATCGTTGTTACCCGCCGCGACCACGGTGCCGTCCGCTTTCAGGCCCACGGTGTGAAGGCGCGACACCGCAACCGCCACGATGTCCGTCCAGTCGTCGATACCGCACCGGTCAGTTCTATTCCTACCCACGGTCACCACGGTGCCGTCCGCTTTCAGACCCACGGTGTAATCAGACCCCGCCGCAACCGCCACGATGTCCCGCCAGCCGGACACATCGCATCGGCCGTCATAGTTGTTACCCGCCGCGGCCACGGTGCCGTCCGCTTTCAGGCCCACGGTGTGACAGAGCGACGCCGCAACCGCCACGATGTCCCGCCAGCCGGACACATCGCATCGGCCGTCATAGTTGTTACCCGCCGCGGCCACGGTGCCGTCCGCTTTCAGGCCCACGGTGTGGTATTCCCCCGCCGCCACCGCCACGACGTGCCGCCAGCCGGACACATCGCATTGGCCGTCATCGTTGTCACCCGCCGCGACCACGGTGCCGTCCGCTTTCAGGCCCACGGTGTGATAACTCTCGCCCCAAATCAGTCCCGCCGCCGGAGCCAGCTTTTTGCGCTTCTCCACCAGGACGGAGATGAGCCGCTGGCGTTTCTCCTCTTGGCGGCGCTTGTTTTCCTCTTGGCGGCGCTTGTTTTCCTCTTGGCGGCGCTTGTTTTCCTCTTGGCGGCGCTTGTTTTCCTCTGCTTGAGCAAGATAGCCCTCCAACTCGGCCTTCAGGCTCCCGCTGCCAAAACGCACGATTTTGTACTGCCGTTTGAGCAACGAAGATTTGGTGGATGGGGAGTCAAACTCGATTGCAAATCAGAGAAGTATCCTCAGCAGCTACGCCGCTTCCCACGGTTTCACGAATACCAAGGTGCTGGTAGATGACGGGTACACCGGAACGAACTTCAACCGCCCCGGTGTCCAGGAGGGGCTTGCCCTGGTGGAGCAGGGTTTGGTTGGCACTTGGATTGTTAAGGACATGAGCAGATTTGGCAGAGACTATTTGCAGGTTGGTCGGTTTACGGAAATCGTCTTTCCGAGCTACGATGTGCGGTTTATCGCCGTCAACGATGCGGTGGACAGTGCCAAAGGAGACAACGATTTTACCGTAATTCGCAATGTTTTTAATGAGAACCTTACATAAAGAACGATGTATACATTGGCAACCGGCAAGATAGTTTGGCTGGTATGTACCCCGGTGTAAAACCAGGGCTTTTTTGTGTCAGGCTTCGATATAACCCACGAAATTGTAATGGATTTTGATGTCCCGGACGGTGCATCCGTCCTCGACTTTCTTTTCTCCAACCTCGATTCGCTTGATGAGCCGCAGGAGGGTGGGACGGTCGAGTTCTTCCAGCTTTGCGTACTCTCTAATCAGCTTCATCCACTGCTGGACATCATCCGTCTCCTGCTGGTACGCCTCCAACTCGCCCGACAAATGCGCCCTCTGCTCCAGCTTGTCGGCCCGTTCGGCTTCGTACCGGTTCATCAGCTGGACGCAGACGGCCTCCGGGATGCGCCCCATCACCTTGTCCTCATAGATGGCCTGGGTCAGCCTGGAAAGTTCCGCAAGCCGTTTCTCAATAGCCGTCAGAAGAAGTCTGGTCTGCTTCATCTGTTCGGCGGACGATGCCCTGCGCTGGGTCTGGATTTGCTCAATCAACCCGGATGGGTCGTTCCTCGCCTGTTTCGCTTTCATGCGGATGTCGGTCAGGACAACCTGTATCAGCACCTTTTGATTCATCGTGTGGGCCGTACAAATGTCTTTTCCACCGCAGCAGTACCGATTGCACAGGTAACTTTCATAGGTGGACCTGACCGGGGTCCCGTCCTTGCACTTGTGGTAGTCCCCATGATGGCGCATGGTCGAGCCGCAATCCATACAGTAAAGCAGTCCGGCAAACAGAGCGGTCTCCCCATTTGCCTGTGTCCGGCTCCGGGCGTTCTGCTGCTCGATTGTCCGTACCAGTTCCCAGACCTCCATCGAAATCAGCGGCTCATGCGTACCCTCGACACGAATCCACTCGGCCTCCGGCTTGCCCACCTGCTTGTGAACCTTGTAGGAGATATTGCCGGTTTTGTTCTGCACCGTATGACCGATATAGACCTCATTGCGAAGGATGGCCTTCACGGTCTGGGCTTGCCAGTAGCCTCCGTCCTGCCGGGGATTGACCATGCCTTTCTGCAAGTAGTAGAGGTCGCGGGGCGTGGACACCTTCTCCTCATTCAGCGTTGTGGCGATTTTACGGTAACTGAGTCCCTGACAGCGCATATCGAAAATACGCCGCACAAGGGGCGCTGTTGCCGGGTCGGGAATGAGGATGTGCTTGTCATCAGGGCTTTTCAGATAGCCGATAGGGGCATAGCATCCCACATACTTCCCGGCTTGAAACGAGGAGCGTTTGACTGCCCTGATTTTGGCGCTGGTGTCCCTGGCGTAGAGGTCGTTCATGACATTTTTCAGAATCACCAGCATCTCATTGTTTTTGTGAGCGGTGTCCACCCCATCATTGAGGGCGATGAACCGGCAGCCGAGGCTCGGAAAAACGATGTCCGTATACTTCCCGCTTTCGATATAATCTCTGCCGAGACGACTGAGGTCCTTACAGAGTACCAGATTGATTTTTCCGGCGGTGGCGTCGGCGATAAGCTGGTTGAACCCAGGCCTATCGAAGGTCGTACCTGAGACCCCATCGTCACAGTAGGCGGCATAGAGGTTCCAGCCCTGCTCCAGGACATAGCGGCTGAGCATCTCCCTCTGGTTCTCCACGGACACGGACTCGCCGGTTCTCTCGTCCTCCCGGCTGAGCCTGCAATAAATTCCAACATTGTAAGTTTCCTGCATCTTTGATTTTACCTCCCAAAGAGCAGTGCGAATGGCGGTCGATTACCTACCGCCATTATAGCACGCTCACACTCTGATGCAAAGGCCCTTTACGCGATACGGCTGAGTTTTTCCATCGCCGCCAAGTCGAGCAGATCACCCAACTGTCCTTTGTCAGAAAATACACTTTTGACCCGGTAGACCACGCCGCCGATTTTGACTTCGGTGTAATCGTTCAGGCGGCTGACCTCCTTTCCTTCCACAGGTTCCGGGGACGGAACAGCCCTCCGGTTCATGTTCAGCTTCTCCATACCGTCACGCCCCTTCCGAATCATCAGGGGTGGGCGTGTAGGTTGTGTAGGTATTGCAGATATTTTTACGACCGTCACCGGCACTCAAAATACCGTCATTACCTACATTATCTACATCGTCCATGTCGGTGCTGCCCCAGGGAGCATTCAAATCCAGCAGAGAGACCAGCCGACCTTTCCCGGTGCGTTTCCCGGAACGGTAGCGGACGCCGTACTCACGCTCAAGTTCTCCGACATTGGCGTTCAGCAGCCGGGTCAGCGTGTTCGGCTCGGCGTTGATTTCTGTTTCCGCCTTCAACTCGTCCAACAGCACAGCGGCATAGCCCCGCCACACGCCATGCACCTGAGTAAAAGTCTGAACGGCGGTCAGGATGGGGTCAGGCTCTTTCTGCGGGGCCTCGCTCCCGAAGGAAACAAATCCCCACACTTTCCTCTGCTTGTCAAAGCAGAGGTTCAGCTGCGTGTCGGCCACCTCCCGCCCGGTCACATCCAGCGTGGCGGTGGTCTCCATCCGGGAGGATTTTTGCAGGACAAGAGCGCCGTCAGCGCATCCCAGAAGCCCGGTCGTGCCGGAAATCATGTTGAAGGAATCGGCAGACCCGGCCTTGCGGGTGTGATGGACTACCAGCACTGTCACCAGGAAACGGTCGGCGATTTTCTTCAGGGCGCAGACGGTCTCATAGTCGCTGGCGTAGTTGTACTGCTCCTGCCCAGCCTTGCGGACACGCTGGAGGGTGTCGATGATCACCAGCTTCACATTGGAATGGGCAGTGAGGAAATTCACAAGCTGTTCCTCGAAGCCCTCGCCGATATACAGAGCCTCGGTCGCCAGCCAGATACTGCCGGGACTGCCGCCGCTGACATCGTTCAGCCTCTGCTGCATCCGCTGGAAGGTGTCCTCCAGGCTGATGTAGAGGACACCGCATTTTTCGGCTTTCAGTCCCCAGACCGGCTCGCCTTTGCTGACCTGGTTCGCCAGCCACAGCACCAGCCAGGACTTGCCCACCTTGGGCGCTCCGGCGAGGATGTAGATGCCCTGACCCATCAGACCGTCAATCAAAGTGCCGGACGGGGTGTAGGTCGTGTCCAGCAGTTCCTCCGCCGGGATCACTTTCAGTTCAGGGATTTTGCTTTTTTCTTCCGTCATTCACAGTTCCTTTCACGGCATCCGCCAGCGAACACCATAACGCTGGCGGAGACAGTGGGTGGAGCGGCGGGGTGGTCCGGCTGACCTCCTTCCTGTCCGGGCTGGCCGCTGATTTGGCATGTATGCCGGGTTGTTCTATTTACGGAAGTTCATAGAGTTCACTTCTGAACTGTAATTATCATTATAGCCGTTCAGAAATGTGCTGTCAAGGGATTTGCAAAAATTCCTTTCATTTTTGAACGGAGCATGATATAATAGGCGGCAGGACGGCTATACTCAATCAACATCAGGACAGGGGGAGGACATATCATGGGATTGCCGATTGACGCAACACAGGGAGAACGCATCCGGTTTTACCGCCAGCAGGCGGGACTGACACAAAAAGAACTCGCCGGCCTGTGTGGGGTCAGCGAGTCCGCCATCAGGAATTATGAGCTGGAAAACCGTGTGCCGGATTTTATGACGCTCCATGAGATCGCCGGAAAACTCCGGGTCAACTACGCCGCCATCAGCGGTGAAAAAATCTCGGATATGGAAGGGGCGCTGCAGGCATTATACAAGCTGGAGGAGATTTACGGATTGTACCCGACAGAGGTGGATGGGCATATCCATTTTGTGTTCAGGGACAGTGTGGCAATGGATGATTTCAAGCCGGACATAGACGCCATTACAAGAAACCCAGGCGCATTGCTCCAATACCGCATTCTGGGATTTATGAAAGCCTGCGCCCAGCACGATGCCGGGGAACTGACCGATGAGGAGTACGCCCTCTGGAAAAGCAAGTTCCCAGCTTTCTTGAGCGACTTCTACGAATTTCGGAAACAGGCAGGGCAGACAGAAGAAAACTTTGATGGCGATGCTCCCGTCTCTTCTGAAAAACCGCAGTCCCCGAAGCGGAGACGGGAACGGAAAATCAACAGTGGGCGGTAGCCAGAAGCGGCGGAACGCCGCGCAGCCAACCTCGGTAACGAGGTTGTTCAAAGGGTTTGGGACGCTTCCCAACAAGCAGAAACAGCGGTTCCCGGCTCCGCCGGAAATCGCTGTTTCGAGTCTTTGTGGGAACAAAGACACTGCTTGCAAAGCAGCGAATTTCCATCAACGGTTCAAGTTGAACCGTTGCCACTATTCAATCTGTTTTGGCCTGGGTCAAATTGACCCAGGCCACTTTATTCGGATGAAGATATAGTGACTGAAATAAACCTCTGGTCGAAGATGCGCTACTGGGCAAGCAGGGCGTTTGTATATACAAACGCTCAAAACGGACTTCCAGCGTTGCCGCCGGAAATCCGTTTTTGCTTGCTGGGGTAGCACCCCCGACCCTTTGAACAGCCCCTTGCCGGGGCTGGCTGCGCGTTCGGAAGCCGACCGCTGACAGCAAGGACGGTTCTGAAAATTACAAAATATACGGCAGATTCCCCTCTTTAAGCTCCGATGACAAGCGGAATTATTACATCGTAGAATTTTTTGCTCCACTCTGCATGGAACCGCGCCATCTGTAGCCAGTCCACCTCGCTCTCAATGCTGACATTAGAAAGTTGTGTATATACCTTTGATGCCTTTTTGTCCTCGGCACGATTCCAGTTCAAGGCAATACCTAATGCGCTCTCGATTTCTGCTCGATGAGTCATCAGAGCATCAAAGGCTTTCTTGTTTTCGTCTTTCTCACTCTTTTGGAAAACAATCTCTACACGGGCACTGTCATAGTTTGCAACACAGCAAATAGAAAATCCGCTGACACCAAAGAAGCCATTGATCCAGTTTTCTCTGGTTGGGCTGACATTGAAGAACGAACCATCTTTGCCATGAGCCTCTTTGATGATCGGAAGCGCATATGTCCAATACCGCCTCCGAAGTTCGTGCCTGCTGCCTGGTTCGTCAGTAGTCAATTCGCTTTCGTCTCGAAGATAAAATACTAAGTCTGCCGGATCTTCGTCGTATAGCTTAAACAGACGGCTCAGCACAGACAGCTTGCTTTGTGTGCTGGTATTCGTCCATACATAGATGCCATCGCCAATTTCCACACTTTTGGTAAAGGTATCTGGCTTTGTACTAAAATGTAGAGCAATATTGTCTTCCTCGGAAAGTGCCAACTTAGTGATGATTGCCTTGTCCTCAGCATAGAGGATTTGAATGACTTTCTGAAACATCTCCACCCAGCTTGCGACCGGCTGCTCTGTGTGTTTGAAAGTAAACCGGGCAATCAGACGGCCTGTGAGTTCCGCATCATCATCCAAGGTATAAGAGTCCATCTGCTTTTGTTCTGGCTGAAATTCGGTCATGGGCAGTGTCCAAATCGTCAGGGCGCGATTTCTCAAATATTCGCTTCGTTCCTCCAGTTCTGCCAGCGTCCACTTATCCTTTTTGGCAATCCAAGTATTCATACGAATGCCACTGTCATCGAATCCGTTCTGCATAGTTCTCTTTTCAGAAAAGGAGCTGTTGCTGTATTTGGAATTATAAGCAGTCAGCGTCAGATTTGCAATTCGGTGAAGCCACGCCTCATGTATCTGCTCATAGTCCACACCTAATTCTTTTTGCCATATCGGAGTCAGGTGCTGTGGCATGATATGCTCGATTGAGTAAGTGCCTTCATCACAATGGCGGTAAACATCCTTGTCCTCGACTGTCCCAAAGTTCTCCAGTCTCTCAAGGATATAAACCTTGTTTTTGCTGTTCATCAGATAAACCGGCTTGCTGATAAAAGATTCTGCAAACTCCTCGTCATCCGGGAAGCGGGCGCGTTCCTTTTTGGACAGGAGCGCATACTTAAATTTTTCAACATAGTCTGTCTCCGTACCATCATAGCGCATGATTTCCCGATGCAGCATCAGAAAGATTTTATTTAGAGCATTGGTAGGCAAATCACAAATGCTCCTACGAAACAGATAATTTTCAGCGGTCAGAAAAATTTCTGTGACCTGCTCCATTGACAACTTACTCTCATCGTACAGCCGAAGCACCTCAAGAAAGAACGGTCTCGTGACCGTTGTTTCCAGTCGGTTCAAACGGAAGATGCAGGCGTTGAGAGCGGCATTGCCAGTCTTGCCATCCAAAAGAATTTGATACCGCTTAGCATATGCCAGCATTTCCATCAAAAGCGGTTCTGTCTGAATATTGCCAAGTTCTACATAATCCTTAAAATTGATGTAAATCTTGCTTTGTTGTGGAATAGCCTGTTGTTTCACGCTCAGATAATCTCTGATAAAAGCACTGACATCATACTTTGTGCAAACCTCAATTCTATTCCAGTATTTATCATAATACTCATCCTGCTCTTTAGATGGCAGACCCATCAGGATGAAGTTTCTGATTTTGTCACCTTCGCTTAAATCAAGACCTGTGGAATTCAAACTCTCAAAAATCAGTTGCGGGTTGTCCTCCATGTCCAGCCGGATGTTGATGATTTCCAGACAGCAAATCGCATCGTAAAGCTCATCAATCGTGATTTCCTGCTTTTGAATCCGATTGTAGAAATAATCATAGTTTACAGTCAGGTTGGATTCTCGAATATGTTCTGACGGGTCAGAAAAAAGTTTGCCAAAAGCGCGCTGGTCGTTCTTGACCGGCTTTAATTTAATGCGAGTATCTTCCGGCTGCCACTTGTCTACAAGGTATTCCTCATAGAGACGCTGTTTCAGATTCACTGTTTGCGGCACAATGATGCCTTTGTCCATCAGGTTATACATGGCAAGGAACAGCAACGAAACAGTAGTCAGGCGCTGCTGACCATCAATGACAAGAAATTCCTCATTATGACCGTCTGGATTATAGACAGAAACAAGACTGCCAAAGAAGTGGCTCTTACGGTGGCCTCTAATAATTTTCACAAGGTCATCAAAAAGCTGCTTGCAGTTCTCCATCTTCCAGTCGTAATTTCGCTGGTAAACCGGAATGACAAAGCGCTTGTCCGATCCTTCCATATATTTTACAAACTTGCATTCTGAACCTTTCATAGTAGCATACCCCGCTCTATAGATTTGAACTCGGATTTCTTAAAGCATATTGTACCACGCCGAGCTGTTGCTTTCAATTTGAATTTCGAGTTTTTCTTCTTTTTTCTGCACCTTAAAAAAGTGGTCTGGGCCGAATTGCCCCAGACCACTTTATATCTCTTGTGTTGTGAAAAGTTCCGAACAGGCATCACACAGATCATCTCGTGCTGGATAATCTCCTCAGCCCGATTGATGATGCTGTTCATGGCTCTGATCCAGTCCCACTGCGACCGCCGTTTCAAGTCCCCGGTCACGCCCTCGGAATCGGCCATCTGTTTTACGATAAGTTGGTAGCGGTTCTGCGCCTGCTCGTTTAGGTCGGCAAGGTAGTTGTGCAGCTTGCCCGTCAGGACAAGGTGGTTGAACAAAAGCGGGTTCGTTTTTTCCAGACACGCTTGGTGCATCCGCCCCCATTTTCCGATGGGACAATCATCGTCCTCCGGCAGTTCGATGGCCGGAATGTAGTAGTCACCGGCAAGGACATAATCAAGGCCGGTTGCTTCTTCATGGATTCTCGGTTTCAGTTCGCCCATTGTGTTTACCTCCCATATGATAGTCTGGTCTGATTATCGGTAGCCGCTACCGATAATACACCGCTCCATCTCGCCGGAGGTAACCGACCGCCAATGCACTGCTGTGATGTCATTCTTTATGTAAGATTGACTAACGATTTTTATGCCAAAGATACCAGCAAAAAGGTTCGGGCCATTCTGAAAGCCAGAGGCACCAGCGGCAAACACTTGGG
>RAYO01000040.1 GCA_003612335.1 bacterium 1xD42-67 | reverse complement strand
GGGAAGAGGAGCAGGACTTCGACTTCGACGAGCTCCTGCAGGAGGAGGAACCGCCCCATCCTTCTTCCCGAAGGGAGGAGGATCGGGATTTTGATTTTGACCGTCTCTTCGCAGAGGGCGAGGCGGAGCGGGCAGAGGCCCGCCGCCGCCGGGGCGAAGAGCGGCGGCGGGCCCAAGAACGGGCCAGAGAACGGGAACGGCAGGTCCGTCAGGAGCACCGGCGGGCCTATGAGGAGGAGCGGCGGGACCGGTTCGACCGGGAGCAGGTCAGATGGCAGAGCACCGAGGCCATCCTCCACACGGCGGAGATGATGTACAGCGCCCAGGCGGAGGGGGAGGCGTGGCGGAAGTTCTTCCAGAGCCCTCTCTTCCAGCAGATGAAGAGCGGACTGGATCTGATCTTCGGGTTGGAGGACTTCATCAGCGGCCATCCGGACCTGTCCCAGGAGGCCAGACTGGCCCTCTTCCTGGCGTATGGCTTCGATAAGGGCGTATCTCAGCCGGAGCTGCGCACGATGTATCAGATGCTCCAGCCCGCCTGGAAGGCGGAGGGGGAACAAAAGCGCAGAGCGCACCGGGATATCCTGCGGGGGGCCCTGATCGGTCTGCTCTTCCTGGCAGCCGGTGTTACGATCTTGATCTCTCCTCTGTTCCCGATCTTCGTGATCCTGGGCATCTTAGCGTTCCAGGGCTTGAAGCGAGGATGGACCAGGCGCGGGCCCAAGGTATTGAAAGGGAAGCAGAAGATCGACATCGGTCTGGTGGCCACGGTCCTGTGTCTGGCGGTAGGGGCGGTGATGATCTTCACATCTGGACCGCAGAAGGATGGGACCGGCGGATCCCGGGCGCCGGCGTCCGATGAGGCCGATCCCCGACAGCAGATCTGTATCTACATGGAGGAGGACTTTGGCCGGGAGTTCCATTCCTACTACGATGGAGATCTCTCGAATCACCGATTCAGCAATGTGTTCGCCCCTGCGGACGATCCAGGGAAGATGTTCCTGGCCGGTCCGGACGGGGAGCGGGACCTGGGAACGGGGAAACGGGGCTACACGACCAATTACTCCAATATGATGGTCCTCTGGGCCCTGGAGGAGTTCGCGAAGGAGCGGGGATCGGAGCGGGTGGACCAGATGGATCGGGATCTGGAATCCTGGGACACTGCGGGCATCTATCTGATCCAGCTCCCCTTCTACGGAGCGGGAGAGACCATCACCGAGCTGGGAGCTCTCCTGGAGGAGCTGTCTCAGGCGGATTGGTATCAGCTCCAGCCCCCTGATTTCAAGGTGGTCCTGTGCAGCGGAGAGCTGGAGGAGGGCCGGCTGATCCTCCAGGAACACTCGTCCTCTGAGGGGCGCTTCGATGCGGAGGCGGCCCGAGCGCTCTATGAGGAGGAGTTTGCCCACGCCTACTGTGCTCAGGTCATCCGGGAGTGTGAGCTGGACCGGGACTTTACGGACTTTGATACCACAGAGCGCTATACCCTGGCTGACGGCGGGATGGCAGAGCTGAAAGGGATGGAGTGCTGCCGCGTCCTCGGGCTGGACGGAGAGGGCAGGACGGGGATGGAGTATTACATCAGCGTGGAGAAGGACCGGGTCTCTACCATCTACTGTGTGCCGGGCGGATTCTGGGGATCGGGCGGGACCGAGGAGCAGTTGGAGGACCGGCTGATCCGGGATCGGAAGAAGGGCCTGGGGACAGTGATGGTCCAGTATCCCTGGGGGCCCGAGACATGGGGACACCACCGCTGAGGAGGTGCCGGACGGCCTGTGCAGGCCGTCCATATGACAGAGGATAGACAGCCGCAGGTCCGCCGGGAAACTGGCGGCCCTGCGGCTGTCCTGGGAGATACCGGAAAATATGTAGGGCATGATCACGAAAATATCTGTCTGACATACTAGTGCTTTAGTGTATTGAACAAACTTACGATATGCAAGAAGATAAATATTGACCTGCAAAAATATTCGTGGTAAGGTGGAGGTGCTCCAGAAAAGGAGCGGGAGAGAGCAAGTTTCGACAAAATAACTTTCGGGAGGAATCATGATGAGCATTCAAAACGAATATCTGAACAGGCTGATGGAACGGGTCATCCAGCGCGATCCCGGCGAAAAGGAGTTCCACCAGGCTGTGCGGGAGGTGCTCACCTCTCTGGCTCCTGTGGCGAACGCCCGTCCTGAACTGATCAAAGAGGGCGTCATGGACTGTCTGGTGGAGCCTGAGCGCACCATCAAATTCCGGGTACCCTGGGAGGACGACAAGGGGGAGATCCACGTCAACCGGGGCTACCGTATCCAGTTCAACAGCGCCATCGGCCCCTACAAGGGGGGCCTGCGCTTCCACCCCTCGGTGAACGAGAGCATCATCAAGTTTTTGGGCTTTGAGCAGACCTTCAAAAACAGCCTCACCGGCCTGCCCATCGGCGGCGGCAAGGGCGGCTCCGACTTCGACCCCAAGGGCAAGTCCGAGGCCGAGGTCATGCGCTTCTGCCAGTCCTTTATGAACGAGCTGTTCAAATATATCGGCCCCGACACCGACGTGCCCGCCGGCGATATCGGCGTGGGCGCCCGGGAGATCGGCTATCTCTTCGGCCAGTACAAGCGGCTGCGCAACGAGTTCACCGGCGTGCTCACCGGAAAGGGCCTCACCTACGGCGGCTCCCTGGCCCGGAAGGAGGCCACTGGCTACGGCCTGTGCTATCTGGCCGACTGCCTCCTCAAGGACAACGACAAGAGCTTCGAAGGCTCCACCGTGGTGGTGTCCGGCTCGGGCAATGTGGCCATCTACGCCTGTGACAAGGCCACCCAGCTGGGCGGCAAGGTGGTGGCCATGTCCGACTCCAACGGCTATATCTACGACAAGGACGGCATCGATCTGGACCTGATGAAGCAGATCAAGGAGGTGGAGCGGGCCCGCATTAAGGAGTACGCCGCCCGCAGGCCGGGCGCGGAGTACCACGAGGGCTGCGTCGATATCTGGAACGTCCCCTGTGACATCGCCCTGCCCTGCGCCACCCAGAACGAGCTGCCCCTGGAGGGCGCCAAAGCCCTGATAAAGAATGGCTGCTTCGCCGTGGTCGAGGGGGCCAACATGCCCTCCACCCCCGACGCTATGGACGCCCTTCAGGAGGCCGGCGTGCTCTTCGCCCCCTCCAAGGCCGCGAACGCCGGCGGTGTGGCGGTATCCGCTCTGGAGATGAGCCAGAACTCCATGCGCTTCTCCTGGACCTTCCAGGAGGTGGACGACCGGCTCAAGACCATCATGACCGACCTGTATCACAACGCCGCTCAGGCCGCAGAACGGTTCGGTATGGCGGGCGACCTGGTGGCCGGAGCCAACATCGCCGGGTTCTTGAAGGTGGCCGACTCCATGCTGGCCTACGGCCTGGTGTAAGGAGGGGAGACTATGAACAACTACGCCCACCGCGTATTGGAACGCCTCCGCCGGAAGTACCCCAGCGAGGAGGAGTACCTCCAGTCGGTCCAGACCTGGCTGGAGATGATCGACCCCGCCCTGGACGACCCCCGGTATGAGAAGCTGGACCTGCTCACCCGCATGGTGGAGCCGGAGCGGATGGTCACCTTCCTGGTGCCCTGGGTGGACGACCAGGGGAACGCCCACACCAACCACGGCTACCGGGTGCAGTTCAACAGCGCCATCGGCCCCTACAAGGGGGGGCTGCGCTTCCACCCATCGGTGAACGAGAGCGTGGTGAAGTTTTTGGGGTTCGAGCAGACCTATAAGAACGCCCTCACCGGCCTGCCCATCGGCGGAGCCTCAGGCGGCGCCGACTTCGACCCCAGGGGCAGGAGCGACCGGGAGATCATGCGCTTCTGCCAGTCCTTCATGAATGCCCTCTACCGCTACATCGGCGCGGACACCGATATCCCCGCCGGCGACATCGGCGTGGGGGCCAAGGAGATCGGCTACCTCTACGGCCAGTACAAGCGCCTGCTGGGCAAGGCGGAGAGCTCCGCCCTCACAGGCAAAGGCCTCACCTATGGCGGCAGCAAGGTCCGCCTGGAGGCCGCCGGCTCGGGCACCGTCTACTTCCTGGACCGGATGGTGGGCAGCCAGGGGGACACCCTGGAGGGCAAGACCATCGCGGTCTCGGGCTTCGGCAACATGTCCTGGGGCGTGTGCCGCAAAGCGGCGGAGCTGAGGGCCAAGGTGGTCACCCTCTCCGGCCCCGACGGCTATGTCTACGACCCCGAGGGGATCACCAGTCAGGAGAAGCTGGACTATTTGCTGGAGATGCGGGACAGCGGCAAGGATAAGGTCTCCGCCTACGCCCGCCGGTTCGGGGTGGAGTTCTTCCCCGGCAAGAAGCCCTGGGAGGTCAAGACCGATATCGTCATCCCCTGCGCCACCCAGAACGAGCTGGACGTGGAGGACGCCATCTCCATCCTGGCCAACGACGTGCGCTACTATGTGGAGGGGGCCAATATGCCCGCCACCACCCAGGCCATGAAGCTGCTCCGCCTCAGCCCCAAGGTGCTCACCGCGGGGGCCAAGGCCTCCGGCTCAGGCGGCGTGGCGGTGTCCGCCCTGGAGATGGCCCAGAACTCCATCCGCTACAACTGGACCCGCACCGAGGTGGACGAGAAGCTGCGCCAGATCATGGGCTCCATCTACGACGCCTCCGCCGCAGCAGCCAAGGAGTACAGCCTGGGAGATGACCTCATCGCCGGCAATGACATCGCCGCCTTCAAGAAGATCTCTGAGGCCATGATCGCGCAAGGACTATAAAGGGATATCGCCTTACAAGGGGCGCGCCGATCGGCGCGCCCCTGTTCGAACTCGATCCACTGAGGGTGCGGTGAATGCTCACACCTCTGTCTTCATGGTGTGCAGTCTTTGCGGTTGGATCGATGTGCGGTCCCAGCGGAGGTGGAGGAGATGGCGATGCTGTGTTCAAGCGGGGAAAAGACATGGCTTGTTTTTCCGAAGGGAGCCCTGTATAATATAGTCCTCACCAAGAAAAAAGAAGGAGCTGACTGTCATGCCCCAATATGACCCCTGTCGATACATCTATCCCTCCCGCCGCAATGTGGTGTACGCTAAAAATGGGATGGCCTGCACCTCTGTGCCCCTGGGGGCCCAAGTGGGACTGGAGGTGCTGAAGTCCGGCGGGAACGCCGTGGACGCCGCCTTGGCCATGGCGGTGGGGATGCCCCTCTTCGAGCCCACCGGCAACGGCCTAGGTTCTGATGCCTTCGCTCTGATCTGGGTGGAGAAGGAGAAAAGACTTTACGGCCTCAACGCCAGCGGAGCTGCCCCTGCTGTGCTCAGTGCAGATATTGTAAAGGATATGGGCTTCACACAGATGCCGAAGGAGGGCTGGATCCCCACCATGGTCCCAGGGGCCCCTGCCGGCTGGGCGGAGGCGCACCGCCGCTTCGGCACGAAGCCGCTCGCGGAGCTCTTCGCGCCGGCCATCACCTACGCCCGCCAGGGAGTGCCAGTCCCTGTCAATGTGGCCCGTCAATGGGCCCAGGATGCCGCACGGATCCGGCGGGCCATGGAGGAGGCCCCGGAGGTCCACAGCTACTGGTGGGAGTCCTTCATGAAGGAGGATGGCTCCCCCTATGAGGCGGGAGATCTGTTCCGGTGGGAGGGATACGCCCAGACCCTGGAAGAGCTGGCTGCGACGGACTGCGAGAGCTACTACCGGGGGGCGCTGATGGAGAAGATCGTGGCATTCAGCCGCCAGACAGGGGGATACTTTACTGAGGACGACTTCCGAGATTACCGTCCGGCGTGGGTGGAGCCCATCACGGCGGACTATCGTGGCTATACCGTCTGTGAGATCCCTCCCAACGGCCATGGGATCACCGTCCTCATGGCGCTGAACATCCTCAAGGGCCTGGAGCTGTCTCCGGAGCGGGACTGCGCCGACACCTATCACAAGATCCTGGAGGCCATCAAGCTGGCCTTTGCTGACACCAGGACCTATGTGGCCGACCCCCGTTACATGAGGACGAAGACAGAGGATATGCTGTCAGAGGAGTACGCCGCCCGCCGCCGGGCGCTGATCGGGGACAGGGCCCTCCTGCCGCAGGCGGGGGACCCCTCCTGCGGCGGCACCATCTATCTGTGCACCGCCGATCAGGAGGGCAACATGGTCTCCTGGATCCAGAGCAACTACACGACTTTTGGTGCAGGAGTGGCCGTCCCTGGAACAGGGATCTCCTTCCAGAACCGCGGGGCCAATTTCTCTCTGGATCCGGACAGTGACAACTGTCTGGCAGGGGGGAAGAAGTCCTATCACACCATCATCCCCGGTTTTTTGATGAAGGACGGTCAGGCTGTCGGTCCTTTCGGAGTGATGGGGGCCTTCATGCAGCCCCAGGGACATGTGGAGGTGCTGGTGAACACCATCGACTACCACATGAACCCCCAGGAGGCGTTGGACGCTCCCCGGATGCAGTGGGTGGGGGAGAAGCGGATCCAGTTGGAGCGGGAGGTCCCTGCCCATGTGGCCCAGGCGCTGGCCGGGATGGGTCATCAGGTGGAGATCGTCAACGATAACATGGCGATGGGCCGGGGCCAGATCATCTGGCGGACGAAGGATGGTCTGCTCATCGGCGGCA
This sequence comes from bacterium 1xD42-67, assembly GCA_003612335.1. Lineage (GTDB taxonomy): Bacteria > Bacillota > Clostridia > Oscillospirales > Oscillospiraceae > Lawsonibacter. The sequence continues at coordinate 29,884 of RAYO01000040.1, read as the reverse complement.
CCGAGCCGAGGTGCGACGGGACCGTGGCGGCGTGGTGATGCGTGGGGAGCCCCCCTCTGTGAGGAGGGCCCTCATCGTCGTTTTCCTTGTTTTTTCTTCCAAACTGCGGTATGATATGGAAAACGAAAGAAATGGGGAACATCTATGGAAAAACGCTACATCGCCGCCCTGGACCAGGGGACTACCAGCAGCCGCTGCATCCTCTTCGACCGGGAGCAGAACATCGTAGGCATGGCCCAGAAGGAGTTCACCCAGTCCTACCCCAAGCCCGGCTGGGTGGAGCACGACCCCATGGAGATATGGTCCAGCCAATACGGCGTGCTCATGGAGGCGCTGGCCCAGAGCGGAGTGGACGCCCGGGAGCTGGCGGGGATCGGCATCACCAACCAGCGGGAGACGGCCATCGTCTGGGACAGGGAGACGGGCAGGCCGGTATACAACGCCATCGTGTGGCAGTGCCGCCGCACCGCCGGGCTGTGTGAGGAGCTGAAGGCAGACCCGGACTTTGCGGCCTACGTCAAGGACCGCACCGGCCTGCTGATCGATGCCTATTTCTCTGCCACCAAGATCCGCTGGATCCTGGACAGTGTCCCTGGGGTCCGGGAGGCGGCGGAACAGGGGCGGATCTTCTTCGGGACGGTGGACAGTTGGCTGGTCTGGAAGCTCACCGGGGGGAAGGTCCACATCACCGACCAGACCAACGCCAGCCGCACCATGCTCTATGACATCAAGGCCCTGCGCTGGGACGAGAAGATCTGCCGCCGGCTGGGGATCCCCATGTCTATGCTGCCCCAGGTCCGATCCTCCAGCGAGATCTATGGGACCGTGAACATCCAGGGGGTGGAGGTACCGATCGCGGGGATCGCCGGGGATCAGCAGGCTGCTCTATTCGGCCAGACCTGCTTCCGGCCGGGGGAGGCCAAGAACACCTACGGCACCGGATGCTTTTTGCTGATGAACACAGGGGAGACCCCTTTCATCAGCAGGAACGGTCTGATCACCACCATCGCCGTCGGTCTGGACGGGAGGGCCCAATACGCCCTGGAGGGCAGCATCTTCGTGGGCGGGGCGGTGGTCCAGTGGCTGCGGGACGAGCTGGGGCTGGTATCCGAATCCCGGGACACCGAGTATTTTGCTGGAAAGGTGAAGGACACGGCCGGGGTCTATGTGGTCCCCGCATTCACCGGCCTGGGCGCCCCCTATTGGGACATGGAGGCCCGGGGGGCGATCCTAGGCCTGACCCGGGGAACTGGGCGGGATCACATCATCCGGGCGGCCCTGGAGTCCATCGCCTATCAGACTGCCGATGTCCTTCAGGCGATGGAGGAGGACACCGGGATCCCCCTGAGGGAGCTGCGGGTGGACGGCGGAGCGTCGGCCAACGATCTGCTCATGCAGTTCCAGGCGGACATCATAGACCGGCCCCTGTCCAGGCCCAAGATCCGGGAGACCACCGCCCTGGGGGCCGCCTATCTGGCTGGACTGGCCACCGGGATGTGGTCCAGTCTGGAGGATATCTGGCAGAACTGGACCCTGGAACGGCTCTACCGGCCTGCCATGGAGGCGGAGGAGCGTGCCCGCCTGCTGTCCGGCTGGCATGCGGCGGTGGACCGGGTGCGGAGCAGATGACAGCGAAGATCCCCCTCCGGCAAAAGCCGGAGGGGGACAGTATGACCGAATCACAGGCCCAGCAGCAGCTTCTTCTTCGCGTCGAACTCTTCCTGGGTGAGGATGTCCGCGTCCAGCAGGCCCTTGAGCTGCTTCAGCGTCTCGATAGTTTCCGGAGGCAGGCCCGCCCCGGCAGGGGCCGCCGCTTGGGGGGCTTGGGGGACAGGCTGAGGAGCGGCCTGCGGAACCGCCTGAGGCTGTTGAGGAGCGGGCTGCGGGGCCTCCTGGGGTTGCGGGGGCTGCTGAGGCGCCGTTCCGCCAGTCCTGGCTGCATATTTCTCCCGTTTGTACCGTGTAACAAGATCCATGATCGCCCGATAGGTCCCATCCCAATTAAGGGGGCTGTAGCCCCCATGGCGGATAGTGTATGTATGACCAGTGTTCATGTTAAGGAATGTTTCTACGCTTGGTATAAATACTCCAAGGTTTAAATAAGATTCACCTATTTTTGCTGTTACCCCAGCGATATCATCATATGGGATGACTGTAAGTCTTCCTTGAGGAGCGATGATACACCGGTCGGCAGTGAGCGCGACCGCATACCTGAATTTTTCGTTCATTACTTCAAATTCATGACGCAAAGAGCCATAAAAACTATCTTTCTTATTGCTGGAGGAAACATGGAGCGACAAAAATGTATAGAGGACATCATTGTTGCCACCGGATGCCCCGGTCTCGAACATGAGCGCCTGTTCGATCGGCCGGAACAATGCTACATAGTCAGATTTTCGTTTCGCTAATGGCTTTATCGTGTCCCTTTGAATAACCTGGAGAGCCCAGTCATAGGTCAGCTTATCTTCAGGCCAACCGTGCTCCGGGTTTTTCCCTTTGCGGATCGCCTCTTCCCGACGATGATGCCAATATGCTAACATTTCCTTTGCCACATGGTCCAGCCCTTCAGGATCCTCTGCATATCCAATGGTATTCAGTGCAAAATCAGTCATCTCCAGCGCTGTCCTCATATCCAAATCCCTCCCACACGTTCAGCCTTGGGCCCGGAGCCCGTTGCCTGTTATGTCCATTTTACAAGGTCCGAGCACGATCGTCAAGCGCCGCTGGGGAGCATGGAAAGGCTCCCTATCCGGGGGGAGCTGTCAGCCTGGGCTATGCCACCTTGTTTTTTCGAAAAAGCTGCGCTATAATATACCCATGAGAAAACGCCAAAGGAGCGACCCAACATGGTACAGGAAACGAAACGGTCTTTGTCCTACATCTGTCCCCACTGCGCTCAGTCGGTGATCGTGGAGCGGGACCTGTTCTCTCTGGCGGCGGCCCCGGCCCGCATCAAGTGTCCCTGCGGAAAGTCGGAGCTGGGGGTGGAGTTCAAGCCAAACCGGGTCCAGCTGACGGTGCCTTGTCTGTTCTGCGGCCGGGAGCACACCGTCTCCTGCTCCTCCCGGGCCTTTATCCGGGAGAAGGCTCTGGCCTTCTCCTGCGCCGCCTCCGGACTGGACTGCTGCTATGTGGGGGAGGAGGGGCCGGTCTTCGCCGCCACCGCCCGGCTGGAGCAGGCGGTGGACAAGCTGGGGGAGGATGACGCAGACAGCGGGGCCTTCCTGGACGAGATCGTCATGGAGGAGATCCTCTCGGAGCTGAAGGACATCGCCCGGCGGGGCGGCATCTCCTGCACCTGCGGCAGCAAGCGCTGGGGCTTCGATGTCCATTTCAGCTCGGTGGACCTGTATTGCCAGGACTGCGGCGGGAAGTACCGTATCCCTGCCGCCACCGCCGATGACATCGACGACCTGTGCTGCAAAACATCTATTTTGATTCGAGGCAAGGAAAGATGAGCATGTTTTATGAGTATGATATCCGTTTGAACGGTCTGGACGTGGATGGCCGGGACCAGTGCAAGGCGTCTGCCCTGCTGGACCATCTGCAGAACGCCGCCACCCTGGCGGCGGAGGAGGGGGGCTTCTCCCGGGACGTGCTGGTGGAGCGGTATGGGGCGTTCTGGATGCTGGCCCGGTCCTGGTACCGGCTGTCCCGGCCCCTGCGGTATGAGGACAGGCTGACCGTCCGCACCTGGCACCGGGGAGGCCGGGGCGCCATCATGTACCGGGACTATGACATCCTGGCCAACGGCCAGCCGGTGGGAGAATCGGTGTCCGCCTGGGTGCTGGCCAGCCTGGACAGCCACAAGCTGGTGCGGCTGAATACCATCCCCGAACTGGAGGGCACTGGCGGCGGGGCGCTGTGCAAGACCGTGACCCTGGCCAAGCTCCACCAGCCCGGCGAGCTGCGGGAGGTGGAGCGCCGGCCCATGCGGTACAGCGATTCCGACCTCAACGGCCACGTCAACAACACCCGCTACGCCGACTTCGCCTGTGACGCCGTGGGGATGGAGGCCCTGCCCCAGGACCGCTACCTGGCCGAGCTGCGTATCGGCTACCTGGCCGAGTGCCGCCCGGGAGAGGTGCTGTCCATCCAGACCAGCGGCCTGGGGGACAGCCGGTTTGTCCGGGGGGTGGACGACATGGGAAAACCCAGGTTTGAAACGGCGCTGTATTTTGGAGAGACGCCGGTTGGATAAGATATCGGGAGGGACTGAACATGCACGAGCTGAATGACCCCAAACGGATCGCCCAGTGCGCCCGAATCAGAGATATGATCCGGCAGGTGGCTGCTGACCCGGCCCACGAAGACGATTATTACGCAGAATCATACCACCACTGGAAGCTGAGCCCCACCGTCCCCCTGTCTGAGATCGAGGCCTTCGAGAAGCGGGCGGGGATCGAGCTGCCGGACAGCTATGTGTACTACCTGACCCAGGTAGGGGGCGGCGGCGCATCGCCGGGAACGGGCTTTTCTGACTTCAAATCGGAGTGGGAGAGCTATGATGGCCTCCAGGATGTCTCCGAGCAGCTCACCCGGGTGATGACCGAGGCGGAGTGGAAGGAGCGTTACGGCGAACATGAGTATGAGGAGCCCGGGACCATCGGCCTCTGTGGGATGGACATCACCTATGTGGCTTTCTTGATCGTCAACGGCCCCATGCGGGGCCATGTCGTCTATCTGGACTACGATGGCGACTGCGCTCCCATGTGGCCCAAGGGCAGCTCGGACTTTCTGGACTGGAACGAGAATTTTTACTCTGAGCTGCTGGCGGGGTATGATATCGACCCCACCTGGAAATTTATGTGGCAGGCGCCCGGAAACACGAAGGCGCTGATCCGCGCATATCAAAAGGCGGATGATCTGGAGTACAAAAAAGAAGTGATCTGGAGCTTTCAGAAGTTTGAGACCCTGCCCAAGGCAGCGGAGCCCTTTTTTGCCGATCTCCAGGACCCGGAGCTGCAAGCCTGCGTGGAGGAAGTGAGGAAGTATTTTCGCAAAAAAGCGGGCGGAGGGAACTGACATGCAGGAAGCTGTGTTGAAAATCAAGGAAATCGGTGCGCCGCCGGAGGGCTTTGAGAACGACTTCGCCCCCGGCGAGGCGGGGTTCCCCTCCGACGAGGTCCTGGACCTGTGGGAGGACTATGAAGACGCTGTGGTGTCTATTCGCTGGCCGGTCACCTGGGAGGAGGCGGAAGTCCTGATAAAATGCTGCCCGACCGACCATATGGCGGGGATCGAGTGGACCCTGCTGCACGGCATCGAAAGCTGCGTTTCAAACGACGCTTTGCTGGAAACACCGGAGGAACTGGAGCGATACCGGAACCTGATTGGGCAGTGCAACTCGGATATGATGAAGAAGGAGCTGCTGGAACGGCTGGAAGCTTTCCTTTCCGAAGCATAGCTGGTTTCCACAAGGAGGAACATACGATGGAGCAAGAGGAACGAAATGAGATTATAGAGGCACTTACCGCCTTCTTTCTTGACCATGGGATTACAACTATGGAGGAATTTGAGTCGCTGGATGAAGAGGCGGGCGCGGAGCTCTATGAGGATTTAAAGGCAGGAATTTTGGAAGTCTTTGATGTTGATTTGGATTTGATGGATGAATTGACAGACGAGATTCTCCCATAAAAACGGCGCTTCCGGCCTGCTGGCAAACTTCCGCCTTGACAAGCCCGAAGGCGCAGGGTACAATAGATAAAATATCGAAAAGGAGACGTGGAATTATGGTGAATCAAGACGCCGCCCAGAAGTTCGTGAAGCAGGGCCTCACCTTCGACGACGTACTGCTGATCCCCGCGGCCAGCGACGTGCTGCCCGCTGACATCGACCTTCGCACCCGGCTGACCAAGAAGATACATCTCAACATCCCTCTGATGAGCGCGGCCATGGACACGGTGACCGAGTACCGCATGGCCATCGCCATCGCCCGGGAGGGCGGCATCGGCATCATCCACAAGAATATGTCCATCAGCCAGCAGGCCGAGCAGGTGGACATGGTGAAGCGGTCGGAGAACGGCGTGATCACCAACCCCTTCTGGCTGGCCCCCGGCCACACCCTGGCTGAGGCGGACGAGCTGATGGCCAAATTCCGCATCTCCGGCGTGCCCATCTGCGACAACGGCAAGCTCATCGGCATCATCACCAACCGGGACATGAAATTCGAGACCGATATGGACCAGCTCATCGACAACGTGATGACCAAGGACCATTTGGTCACCGCCCCTGAGGGCACCACCCTGGCCCAGGCCAAGGAGATCCTCCGCCAGCACAAGATCGAGAAGCTGCCCATCGTAGACGAGGAGTTCAGGCTCAAGGGGCTCATCACCATCAAAGATATCGAGAAGGCGGAGGTCTATCCCCACTCTGCCCGTGACGAGAAGGGCCGTCTGCTGGTAGGGGCCGCTATCGGGGCCACTGCCGACGTGCTGGACCGAGTAGCCGCCCTCACCGATGCCGGGGCCGACGTGCTGGCCCTGGACTCCGCCCATGGCCACACCCAGAATGTGCTGGAGACCGTCAAGCGCATCAAGGCCCTGTATCCCGACGTGCAGCTCATCGCCGGCAACGTAGCCACTGCTGAGGGCTGCCGCGCCCTGATCGAAGCGGGCGCGGACTGTGTGAAGATCGGGATCGGCCCCGGCTCTATCTGCACTACCCGTGTGGTGGCCGGGATCGGTGTGCCCCAGATCACCGCGATCTACGATGCCGCCCAAGTGGCCGCTGAGTATGATATCCCCATCGTGGCCGACGGCGGCGTGAAATTCTCCGGCGACATCGCCAAGGCCATCGCTGCCGGCGGCGATGTGGTCATGCTGGGCTCTCTGCTGGCCGGCTGTGAGGAGTCCCCCGGCGAGACCGAGATCTTCCAGGGCCGTCAGTTCAAGGTGTACCGGGGCATGGGCTCCCTGGCCGCCATGAACAAGGGCTCGAAGGACCGGTACTTCCAGGAGTCCAATAAGAAGCTGGTCCCAGAGGGCGTGGAGGGCCGGGTCCCCTACAAGGGAGGGGTCAGCGAGACCATCTACCAGCTTATGGGCGGTCTGCGGGCCGGTATGGGCTATACTGGCTGCCACACCGTCCCGGAACTGCAGAGCAAGGCGCAGTTCATGCAGATCACTGCCGCCGGACTGAAGGAGTCCCACCCCCACGACATCTACATCACCAAAGAGGCGCCCAACTACACCATCAGCCCCAACTGATGGGGAGGGCCCGACTGAGGGAGAAAAAATGAGGGCTGGAACAGCCCTCATTTTTTGATTCGATCATCAAGACAGTTGCCCGGCTGCGGCAGAGCCGCTGGACGGTATATTTTTCCTATGCCCTTATGAGCTCCCGCGCCCCGGCCGATAGATAGGGTGAGGATATCTCCTATGGGGAGGGAGCATCATGGGCGTTTCAGGGATCGGTATGGGGAACTATCAGGCTCAGGACGGGGAACGTCTGGCTCAGACGCTCCGGGAGCAGCGGGCCAGCCAGCCCAGTCTGTCCGAGATGATGAAGGATGCCCGGGAACAGGCGGAACAGCGGGAAAAGATGTTCCAGATCCCCAAGAACAGCCGCCGGTATGGCGATGCCCCTGTGATGGCCTATGCCAAGCTGGCTCGGGCCCGGAGCGTGGGGGAGGTGGATGCCGCCTCTGGCTATGCCCGGCGGCAGATGGCCCAGCTGCGGGCGGCGAAGCGCAGCGACCCGGAGAATGCTGACCGGATCCAGGCGGCGATCGATCAGCTGCAGAAGGCGGTGAACCGGGCGGGAAGGAAGAAGCGGGAGCTCTCTCAGGAGAAGCTGGCCGAAGTGCGCCGGGCCAGGCTGGAGAAGGAGGAGCGGACCCGAGAGGCCAAACGCCAGCGCAGTGAGCTGCGCCGCCGCAGGGCCCAGCGGATGATCCGGGAGTCGGGCTATCTCCGGGAGGCGGAGGTGGACGACAAGGTCCAGAGCCAGCTGTCCGCAGCCAAGCTGGCCCTTCGGGACCAGATGCAGGAGTTGTCGGATAGATTCCAGCCCTCGGTGGAGGACGCCGTCCAGCAGTACGCCGCGTCAGCAGTGGAGTCCGCTCCCGCTCCAGAGATCAGTGTGGAGGCGTGATGGCTCTTCCCGCCCGGAGGGCAGGGGAGACTGTCGATGCGGGCGGCAGGGAGCTTGGTAGAGCAAAAAAACAGCGGGGGAGAGATCCCTCGCTGTTTTTTAGTGCAGTGAGCCTGTAAGCCGGGTCCTGTCTTTTAAGACAGCCATCTATCTCGACGCGCCATTGCTGACGCGCTCTAGCCGCCTCCCCGGGACGGCCGGGCCGGCCTGTATGTCCCTCCACGGCGTTGCTCCGGATAGAGTTTACAGCGATGGGCGCTTTCACACGCCATCGGGTGAGCTCTTACCTCGCCTTTCCACCCTTACCGCGCCGCCAAAACGAAGCTCCACAGTTGCATCGGGAGCCAACCCGTTTTGCGCTTCTCCTCCATGTGGGGGGCGCGGCGGTATATCTCTGTTGCACTTGTCCTAGGGTCGCCCCCGGCGGGTGTTACCCGTTATCCTTGCCCTGCGGAGCCCGGACTTTCCTCACAGGCGGGCCTTTCGCCCCGCCCGCGCGGCTGTCCAGCTCACTGCACGGTCTATCATACACGAAGATCGGGGCGCTGTCAATCGCTGATCTCCATATCCCGGCAGAGTTTGGAGAGAAGAACAGGACCGCCCGTGAGATACGGACGGTCCTGTTCGCATCAGGAAAGGTCGTCTCTTTCTGCTGGGGAAGTGCTGTAAGCTTGACTAGGAGCCCGGCGGGTGATAGTCAGGCTGTAGCCTTCCAAGAAAGTGGTAAGCTGTCCCTCAGAAAGGACGGCGTGCTCAATGGTAACGGTGTCTCCCTCGTTCAGGGTGACTACTTCCCAACTCCGGGCGGCGGAGATGGAGTAGAAGACCTCTTCGCCCTCCAGACGGATGAAGTAGTAGGAATCGCCCTCGATCACGGCGGTCCTGATCTCCGCTACCTGGCCCTTCGCTTCGGTCTGAGGCAGCTGTTCTGCCTGCGTGATCCCCTTGTCAGCCAGCATCTGGATATAGCTCTGCTCACAGGCGGAGACAGTGCTCCCGGTGGCCACGATCTGATACTGGGCCACATTGACCATGGCATACATCTTCACCAGGCTGGTGGCGTCCTTCAGGGGGATGAAGTAGGTGGGCTCGCCGGAGATGTTCAGCAGCAGGGGGAAGGTGGCCCGGTAGCCCAGGTCCTGGACCACGCCCTCGGCGGAGCGCTGGGCGGCGGCCTCGGTGGCGCCGGGGGCGGAGTAGAAGTGGGTCTCTTTGGTGCGCATGTTGCACAGCAGGAAGCCCAGATTGGACTGGTCCGCATTGGCGGAGGTGACCCCGGTGTAGGCGTACACGTCGTCGTTCATGGCGATATAGTTGTAGCCGTCGGTGGTCTTGGTCACGTCCCGCTGGCCCAGGACAGAGTTGATGAAGCCGTGGACCAAGGTGCCGTGGTAGTCATACTGCTGCATGATCAGGTCCGGGACATAGAGGGTGTCCACCCAGTTGGGGACCTCCTCATGGTACTGGCTCTCACCGGTGACGGCGTCCACCAGCACCGCCCCCTGGATATCGGTGCCGCCGAAGAGGCCGATCCGCTTCACGACCCGGGGGGCGATCCACCAGGGGTGGCCCTGCTCGTCGATCTCGAACTCGGGGGTGGCGAACATCATCGTGGGGTACTGGAAACGCAGGTGGCGCATGATGTTCCGGTTCAGCGGCTCCGAGAAGGAGTATCTCATCCCCTCAGGCAGACGGACGACAGTGGCCTCTTGGGTGACCATGTCCACCACCACGTAGGCGGGCAGGCCGCTGCTCCGGTTGGTGAACCACTTGATCAGGTCGGCGTAGGCGATGGGGGCCACCCGGACAGGCCGGCCCTGGTAGTTGATCTGGGTGGAGTCGTTGGAGTATTCGAACTGGCTGACCATGTCGCTGAGGGTGCCCATCTGCCGGTCGCCCAGGTATTCGGCGGAGTCCCGGTCGAGGGTGGGGATCTCGTTGAAGGAGATCTCAGCGATCTGGGTGGCGAAGTCACCGTCCTGGACAGTGAGGAGGTCCCGGTAGGCGGAGGCCCGGAAGATGGGCATGGACACGATCTGCCCCACCAGGGCCACCAGGAGGATCGCCGTAAAGAGGAGCAGGACAGGCAGGCAGCTCTTTTTCACGAAGAGGAACCAGTCCTTCAGCTTCTCCTTGGGGGTGCGTACCACAGAGTATTCCCCATTGTCCAAGGGCTTTGCGGACAGGATGAAGACACAGACGGTGTATACGATGCACAGCAGGGCCAGGAAGCTGTAGAAGTCCCCGGATTGGGGGTTGATGGCAGGGAGGGACACGTAGAAGTAGAGGAAGCCCACCACAGCCGTGATCAGCAGACTGACCAGCAGGCTCCCGATGCGGCCCATGGGCTTTCGTTTCTTTTTTTCTTTCAAGATAAAATTCTCCTCTCTGACCGTGGGGGCGGGCAATGCCCGCCCGCCGCAACAGACATGAGCTCTGCGTCAGCAGACGGAGATATCCGCCCCTACAGCACTTTCTATATAGCATATACTCTTTTCCGGAGAAAAGCAATGAACAGAAGATTAATTTTCTCTTGTGTCACCGCTGAGACTGTGGGATATTAGGACGTCAATACAGATCGGCGATCTGTTTATACTCAAGATCCGGCTGGACGGCAAGGAAGATATCCTCTTTCACAGTCTGCTCTAAAGATGTGTGGAATAGATTGCAGATATGCAGCTGATAGTACCATGTTCTATCGTCATAGTCGGTCCTGCGCTCATTCCAGACGATCCTTCCATATTGGCCGGGCTGAAGGATGAAAGCGGTCTCATTCAAACAGTCTTTGTGATACAGCGGAGAGCTTGGATCTAGAAAGTCCTGATTGTGCCCCCGTCGATAAGGCATCCCGCTGCGGTGCTCGTCGTAGAAGAACGAGATAGAATAGCCCTCTGAAACAGGCCGGATCGACAGATCGGTCAGATCCAGATCTTCGATACAGGGAAAGAGCCGAAGACGGTTCCTTTTGAGAAAGGACGATCGCTGCTGTATCTCCCGCTGGGTCTGCTCCTGGGTGTACCCGATCCGAGGCAAAAACTGCTCCAGAGATCGGCGCATGTCTTGGAAGGCATCCAAAAAAGTCTCACCGTTTTGATAGAAGCTGAGGTGGTGTACAGCCGCGCCCGCCTGTGCTGGCGGTCCATCCAGAGGATAGGCTCGCGGAAATCGCCGGCGCGCTTGGGCATATCGACCGCCCCGCTCGTTTTTATGCCAAGTGAGGTCGATCTCCTGGATCAAAAGCAAACAGATCACCTTCTAAAAAGTATAGTTATGGACGATCATAACATATGGAGGGAAATTTCTCAACCTGCACTTGCCAAACAGTGTGAGATCCACTATAATAAGGAAGACTCGTATACTGGAGGAGAGGATAACATGGCACTGGACATGAAGTATTTTGAGGAGATGGAGGCCAAGATCCCCAAGGGCAGGGTGCGCACCCGGTTCGCGCCTTCGCCCACGGGCTATATGCACGTGGGGAACCTGCGCACGGCGCTGTACACCTGGCTGATCGCCCGGAACGCGGGGGGCACCTTCATCCTGCGGATCGAGGACACCGATCAGGGCCGTCTCATCGAGGGGGCCACCGAAGTGATCTACCGCACCCTGGCCGAATGTAAGCTGGACCACGACGAGGGGCCCGATGTGGGCGGCCCGGTGGCCCCCTATATCCAGTCGGAGCGGCGGGACACCTATGGGAAGTATGCCCGTCTGCTCATCGAGAAGGGCCACGCCTACTACTGCTTCTGTGAGAAGACAGAGAGCGGTGAGGATTCCGGCGACTTCGACCGGGCGGACGACCCCTGCCGGGCCCTCAGCCTGGAGGAGGCCCAGGCCCGGGTGGACGCCGGAGAGCCCTACGTCATCCGCCAGCGCATCCCGGAGGAGGGGAGCACCACTTTCCGGGACGCCATCTTCGGGGATATCACTGTGGAGAACAAGACCCTGGACGACCAGGTCCTCATCAAGCGGGACGGGATGCCTACCTACAACTTTGCCAACGTGATCGACGACCATCTGATGGGCATCACCCACGTGGTCCGGGGCAGCGAGTATCTGTCTTCCGCTCCTAAATATGATTTGCTCTACCAGGGGTTCGGCTGGGACATCCCCACCTATGTCCACTGTTCTCCCGTCATGCGGGACGCCCAAAATAAGATGTCCAAGCGACACGGGGACCCCTCCTATGAGGACCTGAAGGAGCAGGGCTTCCTTACCGACGCCATCCTGAACTATGTGGCTCTGTTGGGCTGGTCCCCCAGAGGGGATATCGCGGAGCAGGAGGTCTTTTCCCTGGAGGAGCTGGCTCGGGCCTTCGACCTGGCAGGCATGTCCAAGTCTCCGGCCATCTTTGACATCGAAAAGCTCATCCACTTCAACGCCCTCTATCTCCGGGCCATGTCCCCCGAGGACTTTGCCAAAGCGGCGGAGCCCTATATCAGAAAGACTGTGAAGGATAAAGACCTGTCAGTATCTGAGATCGCGGCCCTCCTTCAGGCCCGATGTGAAAAGCTTACTGACATCCCGGAGAAAGTAGCGTTCTTCGATTCCCTGCCTGAGTACGATGTGGGCCTCTTCACCAATAAGAAGTCCAAGACTGATGCCAAGGTGTCCAAGGCGATGCTGGAGGCGGCTGTCCCCATGCTGGAGGGACTGCCTGACTGGGCCCAGGACACCGTTCACAGCGGGCTGGTCTCTCTGGCGGGGGCACTAGGGGTGAAGAACGCCACCCTCATGTGGCCGGTGCGGATCGCAGCCGCCGGCCAGGCTGTCACACCAGGCGGCGCGGTGGAGATCTGCTGTATCTTAGGGAGAGAGGAGACTCTGCGCCGTCTGCGTCTGGGCCTGGAGAAGCTGGACCGGCATGATTGAGGACGGACCGGGTCTGTCCAGAGACTCAGGGAAGAGCACAGACAGGAGCAGGCCGTCCCGTTTAAGGGACAGCCTGCTACTTCTGTAAAGGGCCGCCGCCGGCCCGTTTGCCCTATTTTTCTGATTCCTTCCTGCCCTTCCAGACAGCGGCCAGGATATCCTTCAGGACGAGGAAGGCATCCAGCTCGCTGTAGCCATGTACGGCTCTCAGGTCTCTGATCATCGTGTCCAGCTTCACGGCGTAGTCGTCTACGTTCACGTCCTGATGGTAGGTCAGCAGGATGGGGTATTTTTTGCCCCAGGCCTTTGTCCAGTCGATCTTCTCCTCCAGAGCGGGAGTGGACCGCTCGATGGCCTGCTGTACCTCTTGGATGTCCATGTCGAAGTCGATCAGCTCGTCTAAGGACAGGCGGTACAGGGCAGCCAGCCGTTTGGACTGCCGGATGTCGGGGAGGGTCTCATTGGTCTCCCACTTCGAGATGGTCTGCCTGCTCACCCCTAATTTTTCCGCTACCTCCTCCTGGGAGAGACCGCACTTCTTCCGCGCTTGGAACAAACTGTTCCCTAATTCCATAAATAGCACCTCTTTCCTTTTGGGATGTCCCAAGTATACGATATCCCGAGAGAAAATGCTACCGATCCAAGCTTGCAGTTTCGCCCGTATCCTTAACAGGGGATAAGTGGCTGCCGGGAGCGGGATGTACCGTAAGAGGATGAGAAGATGCGATATCCTTGGGCCGCTGCAGTGGAAGATGTGCTGAACACCAACGAGAGCGTTCGCAGTCTGCCGGAGACCGCCGTGCAGGACCAGATCTTCCTGAAGGCGAAGATACAGGACGTTCTGGATGCCTCACATGTTGGACTGTGGTGCCAAAAGGGATGCGGCCTCCAGCTCTCATTGACAAAAAAGATGCAGTTTTGCAGCTACTCGAAAGAAGATATCCATCATATCCTCATCGGTCCACTTATCAAACAGAGAAGATCTTCCGATATATCTTGATAGCTGTCAACAGCAGATAATGAAGTGTAAGAGGAGAGTGCGAAGATGATCCACTACATAAAAAATTTAAAGATCAGATTGAAACTTTATATCCTCATAGGGGTTGCGCTGCTCGGGATGCTCATTATCAGCGGGATGTCATTTTTCCTTATGGGCCGGATGAACGACATGACAAGCGACATTGCAACGAGCTGGCTTCCCAGTGTTGATGTAGCAAGGGAGCTGAGCGCTACCGTTTCCAATATCCGGCTGAATGAGCTGGAGTACCTTACTGCAGACTCCAATAACAAAAAAGAGATAAGTCTTCAGTACCTCCAGGATGGAAACGAGACCATGGATACCCTTTTGGCCGCATATGGGGATATGATCGATGTGGAAGAACGAGATTTCTATGACAACGCAAACGATCTCTGGATACAGTATCAGGCGGCGGAAGAAGAAATGATGGCTTTTGCTAAACAGGGCCGCCTTGAGAGTGCCCGTGCGATTCTGGACGAAGAATGTGAGGAGCTTTTCAACTCTTTGAACAGCGCTTTTGATGATATCATCGACTATAATACAAAGGGGAGCGATGATGCAGCGGCGGAGAGCGCTTCCCTTTACAGGAGCGCCACCTTCACCATGGCAACAGTTGTCATTGCCATCATCCTCGTAGGCGTCTTCTTCTCATTCCTGATCATACGCCTGATCAAGACCCCTATCTCTGAGATCGAGAATGCCGCCATCAAAATGGCGGAAGGGGATCTGGATGTAACGATCTCCTATACCTCGAAGGATGAACTTGGTGTTCTTGCCGCTCAAGTAGGCAGATTGATCCATAAGCTTCAGCTTATCATCGAGGATGAGGATCGTTTCCTTGCTAAAATGGCTGAGGGAGATTTTACGGTGGATTCGACCTGCGAGGAAGCGTATACAGGCGGCTTTTATCCTCTGCTCGTCTCATTCCGAGGCATTGCAGACAAGCTCAATGACACGATGCTGCAGATCAGCAAAAGTTCTGCTCAGGTCGCGGGCGGAGCGGACCAAGTATCGAATGGCGCCCAGGCGCTTGCCCAGGGGGCGACTGAGCAGGCCAGTTCTGTGCAGGAGCTCGCTGCCACTATCGATGAGATCTCAAACAAGGTGAATCAGAATGCAGACAGTGCGCGGCAGGCCAGTAAAGCGGCAGACTGTGTCAGCATAAAGATGAACGTGAGCAAAGAAAAAATGCAGCAGATGACACATGCAATGGGGGATATCAGCAGCTGCTCCAGTGAGATCAGCAAGATCATGAAGATCATTGGAGATATTGCGTTCCAAACCAATATCCTCGCTCTGAATGCCGCCGTAGAAGCCGCCCGCGCAGGCACTGCCGGGAAAGGGTTTGCCGTAGTAGCCGATGAAGTCCGCAATCTGGCAAATAAAAGCACAGAGGCCTCCGAAAATATCGCTGCTCTGATCGAAAATTCTTTGCAGGCGATCGAAAACGGAACGCAGATCGCAGACGATACAGCGCAGTCCTTGATTCAAGCGGTCAATGACGTGAACGAAATGGCTGGCATCATCGAACAGATCTCGGAGGCCAGCAGCGATCAGGCGGATTCCATCGCTCAGCTCACTGTGGGAATCGACCAGATCTCCAATGTTGTAGAGACAAACTCGGCGACCGCAGAGGAAAGCGCGGCGGCAAGCGAAGAGCTGTCCAGTCAGTCACAGCTTATGAAGAGTCTGGTAGGAAGGTTCCGATTGAAGAGCGGTCCTTTAAAATGATCCCAGTAGGCTGACGTGTTAGGATAGTGTCTGGTCTGATATCTTGCATGGGAGCGTCCAAAACCTGTGTGACCCCACAATTTAGGGAGGTGTCAAGGTCTTCCGCCTTGCTGGAACTCTGGAACTCAAGTCTATTCACTGTTTCTTTTAGTCAATGACACAGGTGTCTGAAGTCGAAAAAGCCTATAGCCCTTAAAATATAAAGGCCACAGGAAAAGAACGACCCTACCAAGTCCGAACGACTGACAACAGTCTGTTCAGATCAGGTAGGGTCGTTCATTTTGTCATATGTTGATAAAAAAGATGCAGACGATCGTCATGCGCCAAAAGCCAACTCGAAGCCCAGCGTAGCAGGTTCGAGTTGGAAAGGAGGAGCAAAGAAGCGGAACACAGTTTCAAGGCGGCCCCAAAAGGGACCGCCTTGAAACGGAGTGGAGCGGATCTCGCTCCGATGTGGTCCGAGCGGCGGGATTTGAACCCACGGTCTCTTGGACCCGAACCAAGCGCGATACCAAGCTTCGCCACGCCCGGAAGACCAAGACATATCATAGTATGTTTTCTTCTATCTGTCAAGAGTAATATTTCGAAACTGTTCCGAATAAGATCATCATATCAAATGACTGACAGAGGAGGGGCGTTGGATGTACGACCAAGCCACACAAGCGGCAGTCCGCCGGAGCAGTATCCGATACAGTTATGGAGGTGTCACAGCCAAACGGAGCGTGAGACAGGACCGCTCCCGGAGCTCATCTCGGGGGCAGGAGCGGGTCCGGCTGATACAGCTGGCGGTCTGTCTGGTGCTTTTTCTCACGATCTTCCTCTGCAAGGGGGTCTTTCCCCAGCGGTTGGAGCAGGTCAGGAGCGATATCCTGGCCCTCATCACCACCGACCTGGATATCCAGGGAGTTTTGACCGACCTGGGGAGGGCTCTGGATGACGGCGACACGGTGTTTTCTGACTTGGGAAGATTTTGTGTCGAGGTCTTCGGGGGGGACATCCAGGAAGCTCCGGCAGAGCCGGTGGACTTCATCCCTCCAGAGCCGGCTGGTGTGCTGACATCGGAGCTCCAGTCCCTCGGGCAGGGAGGGGGTACAGCTTCCAGGACTGCCAACTTTGCAAGGCTCGCCCTCTATGGGGTGGAGCTCGATTCGGTGGAGGAAGCGCCTATCCAGGAGCCGGAGGCTCCAGCGGTGGGACCGGAGCCTGTGGAAGCGCCTCCTGCTGTTCCAGCAGTGGGGACTGTAGTATCCGTATCTGATTACAGTGGACAGGCGCTCCCCAACAATTACACCATGGACCAGCTCTCGTTAGGGGAATTGGAGACCATGACCCCGGTGCTGGGACATCTCAATTCTGAGTATGGTTACCGGGATCATCCGATCGACGGCCGCTACCAGTTCCACGGCGGGGTGGACATCGGCGGACAAACAGGCGACCCTATCGCAGCTTTCGCGGCGGGCACTGTGGAATACACAGGGAAGGACGATTCCTACGGTCTATATCTCCAAATGGACCATGGGAACGGTGTAAAGTCATTTTACGCACACTGCAGCAAGGTCGTTGTCACCAAAGGACAGAAAGTGGATATCGGGGAGAAGGTGGCGGAGGTCGGGTCGTCTGGCTCCGCGACCGGGCCACATCTCCATTTAGAGCTGAAATATAATAAAATGCACCTGGATCCATCCTATTATGTCGATTTTATCGAGGAATGATAGGTCCATTTGGGGTGGAGGTGACATCGGGATTCTTCCTGCTGACAGCTTGGCTGAACTATCTTGACCGATCTTGTTTGGTCCCGCTGACCATGCTGGCCTGCGGGCTCCATGAGCTGGGCCACATAGCAGCGATCCAGTCTCTGGGCGGAGATGTGAAGCAGATACGCCTTACAGCTGTTGGAGCGGAGCTGGTGCTGTCCAGGCCCCTGGGATATTGGCAGGAGGGGCTGGCCGCCCTGGCGGGGCCTGGGACGAATCTGGTATTGGCGGTCCTGTGCTGCGGCCTGGAGGACTGGCTCACCTTTGCGGGGACGAATCTGGTGCTGGCCCTGTTCAATCTGCTGCCAGTGGGGCGGCTGGACGGCGGGCGGGCGCTGCACTGTGTCCTGGCTCTGCTGGCTGGACCGGATCTGGCTCTGCGGCTGAGCGGATGGCTGGACCATCTGTGTATCGCGGTCCTGCTGGCGCTGAGCCTGCCGCCGGCGGCCGGAGGAGGGAATATCACGCTGCTGTTCGTGACGTTCTGGCTGCTGATCTCGTCCATCCAACAAAAATTTCGCACATATGGCAAGATTAGGGGTTGCCAGCGGACTGGGAAACGGGTACAATGGTTATCACGTTTATCGAGATAGCTGGAGGGAACGAGATGGACCGGATCCTGGAGCATATCCTGCCAAAGGTGCAAAAGCCTGCCCGGTATACGGGCGGGGAGTATAATGCCGTGGTCAAGGACAGGAGCGAGGTGGATACCCGCTTTGCCCTGTGTTTCCCCGACACCTATGAGATCGGCATGTCCAACCTGGGCTGCCGGATCCTCTATGGGGCAATGAATCAGCGGGAAGACATATGGTGTGAGCGGTGTTTCGCCCCCTGGGGCGATATGGAGGAGGAGATGCGCCGGGAGGGCCTGCTCCTCTACGGCCTGGAGAGCGGCGACCCGATCGCCGATTTCCACATCATCGGGTTTTCCCTGGGCTATGAGATGGCCTATACCAATGTGTTGAATATGCTGGATCTGGCCGGCCTGCCCCTGCGCAGCAAGGAGCGGACCGGCTTGGTCCCGTTGGTGGTGGCAGGGGGGACCTGCTGTTATAATGCCGAGCCTTTGGCCCCCTTTGTAGACTTCTTCGTCTTGGGGGAGGGGGAGGATGTCACTCTGGAGTACATCGACCTCTTCCGCCAGGCCCGGGATGAGGGCTGGTCCAAAGAGGAATTTTTGCTGGAGGCGGCCAAGATCGAGGGGATCTATGTGCCGTCCCTCTATGAGCCGGTCTACCGGCCTGACGGCGCCCTGGAAGAGCTCAAAGCCTTGGAGGGCGCTCCGGAACTGGTGACGAAACGGATCGTCCAGGATATGGACGGGGCCTATTTCCCGGTGAAGACCATCATCCCCTCCACCGAGATCGTCCATGACCGGGTGATGCTGGAGCTGTTCCGGGGCTGCATCCGGGGGTGCCGGTTCTGTCAGGCGGGGTATGCCTACCGGCCGGTGCGCTCCCGCAGTTCGGAGCTGCTGGCGAGATACGGGAAGGAGGCCTGTGAGGATTCGGGCTATCAGGAGATGACCCTGTCCTCTCTGTCCTCCACAGACTATCCCTGCCTGCTGGAGCTGTGCGATGACCTGCTGGACTACTGCGCCCCTCGGGACATCGGGCTGTCTTTGCCCTCTCTGCGGGCGGACACCTTCTCTATGAGCCTGATGGAGCGGCTCCAGCGGGTCCGCAGGGGCGGGCTCACCTTTGCTCCAGAGGCGGGCACCCAGCGTCTCCGGGATGCTATCAACAAGAATCTGCGGGAGGAGGACCTGCTCCAGTCCTGCCGCACCGCTTTCGCCGGGGGCTGGAGCGGGGTGAAGCTGTATTTCATGCTGGGCCTGCCCACCGAGACCGACGAGGACGTGCTGGGGATCGCCGACCTGGCTCGGAAGGTCTATTTCACCTGGCGGGAATATTCTCCCAATAGGGCCCGGGGGGTGCGGATCACGGTGTCTACCTCCTGGTTCGTCCCCAAGCCCCACACTGCGTTCCAGTGGGAGGCGCAGATCCCTGTGGAGGAGTACCAGCGGCGGGTGGATCTGCTGCGGGACGCTCTGAAACGGGACAAGTCCATCACTTACAACTGGCACGACCCCCAGACCAGCTATCTGGAGGCGGTTTTGTCCCGGGGGGACCGCCGGCTGGCCGATGTGCTGGAATGGGTGTGGCAGCATGGAGGCAAGATGGACGCATGGACGGAGTATTTCGACTATCAGCGGTGGCTGGACGGGCTTGCCGCCTGCGGCCTGGATGGAGGCTTCTATGCCCACCGGGAGCGGTCCAGAGACGAGGTCTTCCCCTGGTGCCGGCTGTCCACCGGTGTGAGCACTGACTTCCTTTGGCGGGAGCGGGAGCTGTGCTACCAGTCTCAGACCACTCCTGATTGCCGCACCCGCTGTTCCAGCTGCGGGGCCAACAAGCTGCTGACAGGGGGTGGACGTTGTGGCTGACCGCTTGCTGTTCTCCAAAACGGGACGGGCCCGGTACATCTCCCACCTGGACCTGATGCGCACCTTCCAACGGGCCTTTTCCCGGGCAAAGATCCCGATCAAGCACACAGAAGGCTTCAATCCCCACCCCTTCGTATCCATTGCCCTGCCCTTGTCGGTGGGGTACTCCAGTCAGTGTGAGATACTGGAATTCGGGCTGTTGGAGGGGACCGGTGCGGCCGAGGTCCCTGCCCGGCTCACCGCCGCTATGCCAGAGGGGATCGTCGTCCACCAGTGCTATCCCGGGGAGCGGAAGCTGAAGGAGTTGCGTTATGTCAACTACATCATGACCTTCGAGTACCCGGAGGGGAGGCCCCAAGAGTCAGAACCTGCGATGGCGGCTCTCCTGAGCCAAGAGAGCCTGGTAGTGAAGAAGAAGTCCAACAAGGCCAAGGCCGGATACACTGAGGTGGACCTGATCCCTCTCGTCCGCAGCTGGCACATCGAGTGCCAAAGCGACACGATGACCTTGGACCTGATGGTGTCTGCACAGAATCCCGGCCTGAACCCGGAACTGATTCGGAACACATTTTGTACGATCCATCCGGAGTA
The DNA here is from genome assembly GCA_003612335.1 of bacterium 1xD42-67. Taxonomy (GTDB): domain Bacteria; phylum Bacillota; class Clostridia; order Oscillospirales; family Oscillospiraceae; genus Lawsonibacter. The sequence goes on along the minus strand of RAYO01000040.1, from coordinate 9,378 downwards.
CGCCCCCGATCTCGTCACCTTCCATCGCCGGGACATCCTGGACGGGGAGGGAAGATCCTTCCGATGACTGGGAGGCCGTATGGGAAAGGGGAATCATGACAGAAAACTGTTTTGTATCGACCGATTTGCGCGGCACTGGTATTGTCAGCACGCCCGCCTGAATCGACTGCGGAGCGATAAACGGATGGCAAAACGGCTGGTACGGCGCAGGGTGAAAGATGAACTGCGCAAAAGAGAGCTGGATCATTGGTAGAGACAAATCTGTGATACGCAAAGGAGGATCTTATGTATACCTATGGATACGAGCGCATCAGCGTGGATATGGGCTGGACGATGCTCCCCAACAGCAAGTGTGAGATGAAGGGGCATCGGGAGACGATCGACCGCTGGGCCAAGGAGGGCTGGCGGTTCGTGGGGACGATCCCTGTGGTCCAGCAGGGGACAGGGGTCACTGCAGAGATGGATCTGATCTTTGAGAAAGAGGTGTAAAAAATGGACAAGCCTACCCAACACAGTCTGACTTGGACAGTGGATGACACCATGACGGCGAAGCGGATCGGGACCGCCGGCGCTAAGATCCTATCCACCCCCAACATGCTGGCCCTGATGGAGGCCTGCGCCCTGGAGCTGGCCCAGGGATATCTGGACGAGGGGATGACCACCGTGGGCGCGGAGGCCCACATCCGCCATCTGGCGCCCACCCCTGTGGGGATGCAGGTGACCGCTACCGCCACTCTGCGCGGGATCGAACGGCGGAAGATGTGGTTCGACATCGAAGTCTGCGACGAGAAGGGGAAGTGCGGTGAAGGCTCCCATCTGCGGATCATGGTGCCTCAAAAGGACCGGAGCCAGAGCTGAAGATCAGTGGAGATCTTTGCCGGCGACACCTTGACAAACGGCAAGAGATGTGGTATCATCCTTTACACAACGAAGGGGAGTAGTCGGTGTGTCCTGTGGGGCACACGGCAGCAGTCAACAAGCATGTGCGGTCCCAGAGGCCGCTCTGGCTGTGCCTGAAATGACCAGACCTGCGTTCCGATGATTCGGGACGCAGGTCTTTTTTGATAGATATCCTTGGTTTGGAAACCATAAAGAAAAAGGAGCGATAAAAATGGATCTTTCTTTTCTCTGGCAGGGGCTCGTCTTGATCACTTGGCAGCAGGCGGTGATGTATGTCATCGGCGGCCTGCTCATCTGGCTGGCGATCGAGAAGGGCTTCGAGCCGGCGCTGCTCATGCCAATGGGATTTGGTGCCATCCTAGTGAACCTGCCTCTGTCCGGTGCGATCGACCAGTTCAGTGAAGGAGCGGGGGAGACCCAGGGGATCATCCAGTGGCTCTTCGAGGTGGGGATCGACGCCAGCGAGGCCATGCCCATCCTGCTCTTCATCGGGATCGGGGCTATGATCGACTTCGGGCCCCTTCTGGCCAGCCCCAAGCTGTTCCTGTGCGGAGCGGCGGCACAGACGGGGATCTTCCTCACCATCCTCATCGCTGCCCTGCTGGGCTTCGACTTGAAGGACGCTGCCTCCATCGGGATCATCGGCGCTGCGGATGGTCCCACCGCCATTTTGGTGTCTAAGGTCCTGGGGTCCAACTATATGGGCGCGATCGCTGTGGCGGCGTACTCCTACATGGCCATGGTGCCTATCATCCAACCTGCCGCCGTCAAGCTAGTGACTACGAAAAAGGACCGAGCCATGCGTATGTCGTATGAGCCCCAGAGCGTCACCCGCAGGATGCGAATCCTTTTCCCCATCGTAGTCACAGTGATCGCCGGACTGGTGGCCCCTGCCTCGGTGGCGCTGGTGGGCTTCCTCATGTTCGGCAACTTGATTCGGGAGTGCGGTGTGCTCTCTGCCCTGTCGCACACAGCTCAGAACGACCTGACCGATCTGATCACTCTGTTGCTGGGCATCACCATATCCTTCTCCATGCGGGCGGATCAGTTCGTCCAGTGGCAGACCTTGATGATCATGGGCCTGGGCCTGGTGGCCTTCGTGCTGGATTCTGTAGTGGGAGTGTTCTTCGTCAAGGTGCTGAATCTTTTCACGCCCAGAGACAAGATCAACCCCATGGTGGGGGCGGCAGGTATCTCCGCTTTCCCCATGTCCTCCAGGGTCATCGAGAGGCTGGGGCAGGAGGCTGACCCCCAAAATCATCTGCTCATGCACGCCATCGCCGCTAATGTATCCGGACAGATCGCCTCTGTGGTGGCAGGCGGAGTGGTGCTCCAATACTTTACGAACTTGACTTGAAGGAGGGGATAGATATGTCTGATACGATCGTGTATGCGCTGGAGATGTTGGGGCAGGGGATGCTGGGCATCTTCACCGTACTGGGGCTGATCGCTCTGGTGGTGGCCCTTTTGGGCAAGCTGGATAAGAAAAAATAAGTGATCTCAGCGCCATGACAGGTAAAATGCTTTACAGCCATTCCATCACCACATCCATCAGTCCAGCCGGACCGACCTGATTTTCTACCAACAGAGCGATCAGCTCATCGATTCGGGCAGCGCTGGTAGTGATCATTGGGATGACCGTCTCGGTACCGGCTTCCTCTGCGACACGCACCCCATAGTTCTCACAGAAGAACTGAGGTGTCTCCTCCTGGTCGATGGTAAGAAAGTAGTGGAAACGACGCGCGGTCCCTTCCTGATCATGATATTGGCGAGCAGCGATCTCGATCTCCATGATGTGGTATCTCCTTTCTGTTTATTCAAGTATCGACCACATTATATAGTGCTCGTCCCATTTATGGAAGAGGAAGATATCGCAGAAAAACGCCCCATCCGACTGCCTTCGTCAAGGAGGACGATGAGCGCAGTCGGATAGGGTCGCGGTGTGCAGAATCCTCAGAAAAATTTCTCAGCGTAAACAGGACAATCTGTAAAGGGATATCCTTTACAGATTTGGGCCGTCAGAAAAGGATCTGTTGGATCTTGACTGATCGAACGGCGGGCCATTGGCTCAGCTTTTCGACTGTAAAGGAGTTTCCTTTACGAGCAGTTCCGCGTCACAGCTTGAACTCCTCGTCAGACAGTCCTGTGCCTGACAGCTTGGCAGGGCGAGGGGGCACCCGTTTCAAGGGGTCATATTGGAACGACCGGCAGTGGGAGCCGGCGGACATGACCCCTTTTTTTGAGCAGACCACTTGGCCGGGCTCCAGTTCCCGGCCGCGGGCGCAGTAGGCACAGCGGGGCTCGATCGATCTCTGGAACAGGTTCACGGCAATCACTCCTTTTGTACCATTATAATACATCTCGCCTCCCTTTTCCACTGTTTTTTTGTACCACATACACGGTCAGCGACAAAAAGACCAGCCACATCCCCCATGCGGCTGTAGCGGAGAGGGTGATGGCCTGATGGAAGTCCAGCTGAGCGATGGCCTCGGTCTGTTCCGCAAGGTAGACGGATGCCGGACTGCTGAAGGGGATCAGGCGGAAGAGCATCGCGGCCAGGGCTGCGGAGAAGGCGCCGTGGAGGATCTTTCCCACTACATAGGTGTGGACAGAGAGCCCGCTGTCTCCCAGGAAGGCCAGCACCTGACAATGGACGGACACCCCAGCCCATCCCAGCATGAAGGCGGCCATAGACAGCCGGCCGGACAGACTGCCGTCAGTGAGGGAAGAGACGCCGGAGGAGACCTCCACCAGTCCGGTGAGCAGGCGTTCTGACCAGGTCTGGTCCATCCCTAGAGGAGCCAGCAAAGCGGACAGCCCCTGGGCCAAGGAGGAAAGGATCCCTCCATAGGCCAGGATCCGCAAAAATACTGTGAAGAAGAGGATGAACGCACAGATATTCAGAGCAGATCGGAGGGACCCGACGACAGACCGGGTGAAAGCCTTGGAGAAGCTGGCTGTTTGGAACTGAGGACCCTGGCTGCGCCGGGTCTGGGGGCCCTCACCGGGCCTGTAGAAGCGGAACAGGATCCCCACCGCCAACGAGGCCAGCAGGTGGGCCAGATAGAGGAGCAGGCCGAGCCCTCCGTTGCCGAACACTCCCGCTCCCACCACCCCCAGGATGAAAGCGGGACCGCTGTTGTTGCAGAAGGCCAGCATCCGTTCCGCCTCTGTGCGGGAGCACTGACCGTTCTCATAGATCTGTATCGCGGTCCGAGCCCCCACCGGGTAGCCCCCTACGAATCCCAGGGCCAGAGCAGAAGCACAGTTCCCATTCACCCGGAAGAGAGGAGCCATCACCGGCTCCAGCAGCCGGCCCAGATATCGGGACATCCCCAGCTCTACCACCAGAGAGGAGAGCACGAAGAAGGGGAACAGAGAGGGGAGGATCACGTTTCCGCACAACCCGATTCCGTCCCGCATAGCTCCCATGGCCTGTTCCGGCCACATCACCAGGGCCAGAGTGGCCCAAAGCAGACCGACGCCCAGCAGGATGTCCCGATATTGAGCCTGGCCTACGATCTTTCCCATCGCCGCACCTCCGTCCTCTTCCAAAAATTATGCAAAAGGAGGGGAGGATCTGCCTGTCCACAAAAACTTTGGTGGGAGAAGACCTCAGAGCCAATAGCGCTGCAAAAGAAAACGATTGCAGGAAGACGGATCTTACAGTATAATAGACGGGTATGAAAGGGGGCGGCAGTATGGAGCAGCACGAGATCACACAGGCGGGACCGCTGCTGGACGAGCAGGGGGCCCTGCGGGAAGCGGGGTACGCGAAGAAGCTGCTGCCGGTCTACGACCGGGCCCAGATCAGAGGGAAGGCCCTGCGGATCAAGGAGTGGGACTACTACCTGGTGATGAATGGCCAGTTCGCTTTGGCCCTGACGATCGCGGATAACAGTTACATGGGGCTGGACTCCATCTCTTTCATGGACTTTTGGGAGAAAGACCAGATCACCAAGAGCCCTATGCGTCTGATGCCCATGGGGAGCACCGGGATGCCCGCCTCCACAGCGGAGGGGGACTGCGCCTCTGGCGGAAAAGGCTATTCCCTCCTTTTCCGCAGAGAGGCGGACCGCCGGCTGCTCTACGCCCACATGGAGCACTTTCGGGGCCGGGAGGCCCTGGACGCCTATATCGAGCTCACGCAGGAGCCGGAGGAGTCCATGGTGATCTGCACCCCCTTTGACGAGCCGGGCTGCTTCTATCTCAACCAGAAGATCAACTGCCTCCGGGCCTCCGGCAAGGTGACGGTGGGGGAGGATGAGTATATGCTGGATCCAGATGACTCCTTCGGCGTCCTGGACTGGGGCCGGGGGGTATGGCCCTACCATGACACCTGGTACTGGGCCTCTGCTTCCGGCCTGTCCGAGGGGATCCCATTCGGCTTCAACCTGGGCTATGGTTTTGGGGACACCGCTGCCGCCACTGAGAACATGCTGTTCTACGATGGCAAGGCCCACAAGCTGTCCAAGGTGCGCTTCAAGATCCCAGGCCGGCGCCGCAAGCGCCGGTATATGGAGCAGTGGGAGTTCACCAGCGATGACGGCCGCTTCGAGATGCGGTTCGCCCCGATTCTGGAGCGCTCCGCCTGTTCCAGCGCCGCAAGTATCATCAAGTCGGACCAGCACCAGATCTTTGGGAAGTTCACCGGCCTAGCTATCCTGGACGACGGCACCGAGATCTTCGTCAAGGATCTCTTGGGCTTCGCTGAGGAAGTGGAGAACAAGTGGTGAAGCAGAGCATGCCCCAGTTCCGCGTGGTAGACACCCCTCAGGGGCCCATCACCTACGCCCTGACCCGGAAACGAGTGAAGAACCTGAACCTGCGGGTCGGATCAGGGGGGAGGATCTCTGTCTCCATCCCCCTGCGCTGTTCTGCCGATCAGGCGGATGACTTCCTCCGGGACAGGAGCGGCTGGATCCTGGAGGCCATCCGACGCCGGGAGGCTCGTCAGGCGGAGCCTCTGCCAGCCGTGTCCCGAGAGGAGTGCGCCAGGCTGTTGCAGGAGGCGCTGACCAGGACCTATCCCCTAGTGGAGCCGATGGGGGTGGACTTCCCGATTCTGAAGCTGCGGGCGTTGAAGAGCCAGTGGGGGAACTGCCACTGGGCCCAGGGGTATATCACCCTGAACACCGCCCTGGCCCGGTGCCCGGAGGAGCTGCGGGACTATGTGGCCCTCCATGAGCTGGTCCACTTCCTCCACCACGACCACGGGCCTGGTTTCTATGCCCGGATGGATGCGCTCATGCCCGACTGGCGGGAACGTCGGCAGAGGCTGAAGGGGTACAGCGGGGCGTTGAAGGATCAGGACAGCGCCCTGCTCCCGCAACTGGTTTGATGTATGGACAGTGCATCGTGACGATAGAGAAAAGGTATGCCAGGACTCGATATCCATGACGGATGTCGGGACAGATGGCGAGAAAACTGACCAGATTCTAAAGAAGGTGTCGATCATGTCATACCGCCCCTTGGCGGACGAGATACGGCCCACCAGTCTGGACGAGGTGGTGGGCCAGAGTCATATCCTGGGCAAAGGCGGCCTGCTCCGCCGGATCGTGGAGGGAGGGAACGTCCCCAACCTGATCTTCTACGGCCCCTCAGGGACGGGCAAGACCACTGTGGCCAACATCATCGCTCAGCGTACCAACCGGCCGCTCCACCGGCTCAACGCCACCACAGCATCCATCTCCGACATCAAGGATATCATGGCGGATATCGGTACCCTCCTGGCCCCGGAGGGGGTGCTGCTCTATCTGGACGAGATCCAGTATTTCAACAAGAAACAGCAGCAGTCTCTGCTGGAGTTCATGGAGGATGGCCGGATCACCCTGATCGCCTCTACCACGGAGAACCCCTTTTTCGCCGTCTTCGGGGCGGTACTGTCCCGAGCCAGCGTCTTCGAGTTCAAGCAGATCACCGCCCAGGAGGTGCTCCCCGCTATCCAGCGGGGAATCTCCATCATGGCACAGCGCCTGGGGGGAGAGGTGGTCTGTGAGGAAGGGGTCCAGGAACACATCGCCTCTGCCTGTGGGGGGGATGTGCGCAAGGCTATGAACGCCATCGAGCTGCTCCTCACTGCCGCCAGGCGTGAGCAAGGGAAACTCCTTGTCACTTTGGAGGATGCCCGGAGTGCCGCTCAGAAGTCAGCTATGCGCTACGACCGGGAAGGGGACGCCCATTTCGATATCGCTTCCGCCCTGATGAAGTCCCTTCGGGGCTCCGACCCGGACGCCGCCCTCCACTATCTGGCCCGTCTCCTGGAGGCGGGGGACCTGATCACTGCGATCCGGCGGATCCTCTGCTCCGCCAGTGAGGACATCGGTCTGGCCTACCCTATGGCGGTGCCCATCGTCAAGGCCTGTGTGGACAACGCCCTCCAGCTTGGCCTCCCAGAGGCCAAGCTCCCCTTGGCCGAGGCGGTGATCCTCCTAGCCACTGCGCCCAAATCCAATACGGCCTGTATGGCCATCGACGCCGCTCTGGCCGACGTCCGGGCGGGCCGCACAGGGAGCATCCCCCGAGAACTGCAAAACGTCCACGCTGACTCCGCCGGACAGGAGCGGGACCAGGGCTACCGATACCCTCACAGCTTCCCGAACCACTGGGTGGCTCAGCAGTATCTCCCCGACGAGCTGTCAGGGACCTGCTACTACCAGTACGGAGACAACAAGACCGAACAGGCTGCGAAACGGTATTGGGAGGGAATCAAAGGAGGGGGGTAGCCCACCCCTTTTGATCTGGGATATCTTGTATAAGGAGGGAGCGCGACAGTATGAGAAAAAATATCTTGATCGTTATGGGTGGAGGCCGTCCCCGGGGCAATACCGCTCAGCTCGTAGATGCGTTCGCCCGGGGAGCTGAAGCGGCTGGCCATATGGTGGAGAGCGTCTCACTGGTAAAAAATGAGGTCAAGGGCTGCCTGGGCTGCAACGCCTGCCGCTATGGAAAACCTTGTGTTCAAAGGGATGCCTTTAACAGCTTGATCCCAAAGGTCAAGTCAGCCGACTGTATCGTATTTGCATCACCGCTGTATTTCTGGACGGTTTCGGCACGTATCAAGGCCTTTATCGAGCGGTTTTACTGTATTGCAGAGGAGGATCCTGATTCACCGTTGGGGCGTTATGAAAGATAACCAGCGAAGGATTGCGCCCTCCTGATGACTGCGGCGGACAACTTCTTTTGGACCTTCCAGCAGGCGGTGTCCTATTACCGATTTGCCTTGGTGGACTACATTGGGTTCTGTGACCGTGGAGTGCTGCTGGCGGGCGGCTGCGGTGACACCAATGGTCCTCCCAAGATCAACGAAACAGACCACCTGGAGCGGGCCTTTTCGTTTGGGCAGATGCTGTATCCGCAAGAGGGGATGGCGTGACTCCCTATGATCATTGCGATAGGAGAGAGATAGATGGGACTGTTGGAGCTTGTAAAAATGTGGCTGATCGTCTGTCCGCTGGTGTTTTTAGGCGGACTAGTGGATGCTGTGGCCGGAGGCGGAGGGCTGATCACCCTGCCGGCCTATCTGTTGGCAGGACTGCCTCCCCACTTGGCCTCCGGGACCAATAAATGCGGCAACGCTTTTGGGACCTTCCTGTCTACTGGGAGGTTCCTGAAACGGGGGGACATCCACATCCCAAGTGCCGCTGCTGGGGCGGCCGGAGGGCTGGCGGGAGCTTGGGTGGGCGTCCAGATCAATTTGATCGTGCCGGAGCAGGTGCTCTATTTCGTGATGTTGGCAGTGGTGCCGGTGATGGCGGTGTTCCTGCTGCTGAAACGGGATCTCGGCCAGGAAGACCGCTCTTATAGTTTGGACCGGGGCCAGCTCATAACGATGGCGCTGGGGATAGGTCTGGTCGTCGGTGTCTACGATGGCTTTTTTGGGCCAGGAGCAGGGACCTTCCTGATCTTGGCATTTACAGGAGTGTGTCGCTTCGACCTCCTCACCGCCTCTGGGAACGCGAAGGTGGCCAATTCAGCCAGTGCTCTGGCCTCGCTGGTCGCCTTCGCCATGGCGGGAGAGGTGATGTGGGTGGTGGGGATCCCCGCCGCTGTCTGCGGTGTCATTGGCAACTACTTGGGTTCTGGGCTGGCACTGAAGAATGGAGCAAAGATCATCCGGCCTATGTTTTTCGTGGTGCTGGCGCTGTTGCTGTTTCGGCTGATCTACAGCCTGCCGATCTAATAGATCATCAAAAGGTCGGTCCTGCCTGGAGCGCATCGTGCTCTGAGCAGGACCGATCTTTGGTGTCTGAAATAGGATTAGGGCCCGGACGTCTCTTCGGAGAAGCTCTGGATCCCGGATGAGCGCTACCGGAAAGAACGCTGGCACAGGAGGTATCGCCGAAGACGGTCCGTGTTCCGATCGATCTTCCAGCGTGTCCCGTTGACCTGGCCCATAATCTGTGCTATGATAGTGACCAGGCTGAAGAAGAGATAGGAGGGAGGCTGTCGGGGCCTCAGGTGGAGCATACCTCCAGG
>RAYO01000039.1 GCA_003612335.1 bacterium 1xD42-67 | reverse complement strand
TCACTACGAACGATGCCAGAACCAAACTGAAACATCTTTACCCTATTATAGAGGTTTAGACTTTACAAAGCACTAGCATGATGACCCCTCCTAAAAAATGTAAGATACCGTGGGACGATCCTCTCATAGAAAGAATATCTCACGGTATGCACCGAAAAACGATCTCCCTACGTTGGCATTACCCAAATCAGGTCACAGGTCGGGACGCACAGTCCCCTCTCAGCCCGTCTGCGAGCTCCCTTCTTGTGGACGTCCCCTCCCACGGCGGGGACAGCGCCCTTATTATACGACAGAAAAAACAGGATTGCAAGTTTTTTCGGGATGGAGTAAGATAAAGGCAGGAGCTTTGGGAAGATACGCCGGTCCGGCGCGGAAAAAGGAGGAAATGACGATGACCGATCAGGAACTGGTAAAAAGAGCGTTTGAGATGCACCGATTCTCCTATGTGCCCTACTCCCATTTCCCCGTGGGGGCGGCGCTGCTGACCGGGGACGGCCGGGTGTTCACCGGCTGCAACGTGGAGAACGCCGCTTACGGCTCCACCGTCTGCGCTGAGCGCACCGCCCTGCTGAAGGCGGTGAGCGAGGGATGCCGGGAGGGCTGGACCGCCATCGCCATCGCGGGGCAGGGGGCGGACTTCTGCTGGCCCTGCGGCGCCTGCCGTCAGATGCTCTATGAGTTCGCCCCGGATCTGCGGGTGCTGGCCGCCCGGGGGGACGGACAGTATGCCGAGGCCCGGCTGTCGGAGCTGCTGCCCCATGGGTTTGGGCCCAGATCCCTGGAATGACAGATATTTCCAAATGGATAAAAACATGTCTGCGGGATAAACTACCTCCGGACCCGATATGGATCGAAAGAGAAAAACTGTCCGGCCTCTGGATCGGACAAGGAGGTGGTTCGACGTGATGATGGACAAGATCGCCCTGACGCTCTTGATCGTCGGCGGCCTGAACTGGGGCAGCGTGGGGCTGTTCGGCTTCGACGTGGTGGCTTTCGCCTGCGGCGGTTCCGGCAGCATGATCAGCCGGGTGATATACACCCTGGTGGGCCTGTCTGCCGTGTGGTGCGTCTCCCTGCTGTTCCGCGACCGCGACCCCGTGGAGGAGCGGCGCTGACGGAGCGCCGGAGGGATGGGCCCGGAGCAGCCGCTGCGGGCCCTGGCGGATCCAAGATGAAGGTGCACAGGCCTCCGGCTCATGCCGGGGGCCTGTCCTGATTCGGCCCCGATCGGGCCGGTACACAGGAAGGACACAGACGGCCCGTCCGGCGGACCGGTGCGGTCCGCTGGGAGCGGTTCAGCTGTAGAGCTGTCTGGCTTTTTGGAAGACATATCCCCGCAGGCGGGCCTCATAGGAGGAGGCCAGATCCACGAACCGGCAGCCATAGCCGTTGATCGGGCGGTTGTGGCGGTCTGTGAGCGCGTCGATCCGCAGGATCTCGGCAGTGAGGGGGATCGAGCCCCCGGCGCCGTGGAAATAAAAGAAGAGGCGGTCGCCCACCTGGAGGTCCATCTTGCTGAGGAGATAGGCCCCGCCGGCGCTGATATTGCGCAGGGAAGCGGTCCCCTCGGGCGGAGGGACGGGGAGGGGATCCTTCCCGGCGGTCTCCTCCAGGGTGATGCCGATCTCGGAGGACAGGGGGATCTTCACATCCTCCCGCCGCTGATCCTGCGCCAGGTGCTCCAACACCCGGCAGCGGTAGGAGCAGCTGCGGTGGTCATCGGAGATCAGGGGGGCGGAGAGAGCGGCGCGGCAGAGGGCGATGCCCTGGATGGGGTCGTAAAAGGCGATCTCCACAGGAGAGTCCGGATCGTACTGGAAGCCGCGGGGGACTGTGACCAGCAGGCCGCCGGTGGGAGCGATGGACACCTGGGCCGGGACGGTCTCGCCGGAACGGTCGTGGATCTCTGCCTTTTTGCAGTAGTAGAATGGGGTCATCTCAGTTCCTCCTTGTTTGCCGGTCCTCGGGAGGGACCGATATACGGCGGCTGGAAGATCCAGCCATATCATCCTATTATACTGGAAGAGGGGCCGTGACGCAATGGGGAGGATCAGAAAATCAGGGCCCTGGATGGGGCGCGGAAAAAATTTTCTCCTCTATGTTATGTTTTGGGGGCGGCGGTCCGATAAAAGTAATACAGAATGCTTTTGTGATGCCTCTCCAGAGTCCGGAGAGGTCAGGAGGACACGGATATGATGATCAGAAGACGCGAGGGCTTCCCCTCCGCTCCCATAACGACAGCCGCCCCCGTCCAGCCCGCCGGCGCCAAGCGCGCCCGGGGGACCGCCGAGGGCCGTTTCGACCAGATCACCCTGTCCGCCCGGGCGGGACAGGAGGCGGGCCCCACCTTTCGGGAGCTGGCGGCCAGCCTGTCCCAGCAGGTGCGGACCTTCAACACCACCGGCAAGATCCAGGACCTCCGCGACCAGGTGGCATCGGGGACCTACCGCCCCGATGCCCGGGAGACCGCGGCCCGGATGCTGCTGATGGCGGAGGTCGAGTGATATGGCGCAGACCAGCTGGCAGGACTATGTGAAGCTGCTCCAGGGATTGGCCAAGACCCTGGGGCAGCTGGCTCAGATCGAGCGGGAGAAGAATGCCGCCGCCTCCTCCGGAGACCTGGCCAAGGTGGAGGACTGCATGAAGCGGGAGCAGGCGATGAGCCTGTCCCTCCGGGGCTACGACCAGAAACGGGAGGCCATGCTGGCCGCCCTGGGGCTGACGGGGGTCCCCCTCAGCCGGCTGGAGGAGCACAGCCCGGAGGAGCACTATCTGGCTGTCAAGGCCGCGGCGGAGGAGCTGCGCCGGCAGTATGAGATCTTCCAGGCCGCCAGTCAGGCGGCCCGCACCACGCTGGAGGTCAACCTGCGGGCCATCGAACGGGCCCAGACCGTCCAGGCCGGCGACTCCGCCCAGGCAGAGGAGGAGCGCAAACAACACCAGACCGACTTCCGGGCTTGAGGCCCGCGACAGATATCAAGGAGGATAACGACTATGGCTGTTATCGGGACATTCGGTTCTTTCACCGCCGCGCGGCTGGGGATCTACGCTTCTCAGTCCTCTCTCAACGTGACGGGGAACAATATCGCAAACATCAACACCAAGGGCTACACCCGCCAGCGGTTGGATCTGGTGTCTCTCCACTCGGCGGGCAACAGCCGGTATGCCAACGGCTACAACCTGGACATCGGCTACGGTGTGCTGGGAGACAGCGTGTCTCAGCTCCGCGACCCCTATCTGGACATCCGCTACCGTGACGAGCAGTCCAGCGTGGGCGCCTTCGAGGCCAGGCTGAAGGGCCTGCAGCAGCTGTCCAGCATCCTGGACGAGGTGGGCAAGGGCAAAGGGGAGTTCGGCATCATCGAGGCCCAGTTCAACGACTTCCTCCAGCAGCTCCAGCAGCTGAACAAACGGCCCAACGACGAGACCTATGACACCACCGTCCGCTCCTCCGCCGAAAGTTTGGTGGATCTGTTCCACAACTACGCCGAGGCCCTGACCAAGGTGAAGGACAACCAGCTCAAGGATCTCCAGGGGGATGTGGAGACGGTGAACACCATCCTCACCAAGATCCGGGACCTGAACGTCCAGATCCGGGATTCGGGGATCTACAAGGACAAGGCCCTGGAGCTGCGGGACCAGCGCAACGTGCTGATCGACGAGCTGTCCAAGTATATGAAGATCGACGTGCGGTACAGCATGGAGAAGATGGACGATTTCTCTGAGATCGAGAAGCTGACCATCACCCTGGCCAACTCGGGCACCCCCCCGATCGAGCTGATCAACGGCATCTACGGCACCCAGCTCACCATGCCCGAGGAGGCCCTGGCCCGGAACCCGGAGTATGATAAGAACGATCCCCGGGGGATGAAGTATCTGGATGAGGACGGCAAGCCCACCGACATCGAGCGGCTGGCCCGGCGGAACGATGACGGGACCCTGGTGCTGAACGCAGCCCCGGACAATCCCGATCCGAACACGGTCTACGATTCGGACTTCGTAGGCGGGATGAGATATCTGGATGCCAATGGGGACCCCACCGACGACCCTGCCCTGGCCGCTACCGTGGACAACGCCAAGGAGAAGTCCGACGAGAACCGGCTGTGGATACAGCTGCAGCCCCTCACCGACAAGAAGGGCCGGTATATGAAGGACATCCACGACCGGGATATCAAAGAGGTGGTGGACCTGGGGGACAACGACCTCTATGGCGCCCTCCAGTCTAAGCGGGAGCTGCTCACCGAGGAGGGGGAGTTCGCCAGCAGCGACGACCTGAAGTTCGACCCCAACGCCAACATCAAGCGGGGCATCCCCTACTATCAGCGGGCTTTGGACGCACTGGCCCGGAAGTTCGCCGAGTCCTTCAACGAGGCCAACACCGATCCGGAGGATCCAGACGACCCGGACAACAAGAACAGAGTGCCGGTCTTCATCGGCTATGAGACGAAGAAGGGCACCGACGGGGTGGAGCGGTATGATATGGATACCGCCTGCGATCTGTACACCGGGAACGGTACCGATGCCCGGGCCATCACCCAGGCGATCATGAAGGAGAAGGGCCTCACTGAGGACAAAGCTAAGGACTACCTGATGCGGGTGGACATATCCGACCTGTCCCCGGAGCTCCAGAACCAGCTCAAGGCCCTCCAGGAGAAGCACTTGGGAGAGAAGGGCCACGGCACGGAGAAGTATGGCGGCGGCATCCTGTTCAGCAACAAGGGCGACGGCAACGACCCCAGCAATATCACCGCTGCCAATATCTCCATCTCCAATAACTGGTCCACCGGCGCGGTGCGGATCCTGAATACCAAGAAGTTCACCGCCCAGGACCACAGCACAGCCAATGACAATATCTACCATATGATCGGACTGATGAGCGAACAGATGGAGTATAAGCCGGAGGACATCGCCGACATCGTGGGCCCCACCGCCAGCGACGGAAAGACCTATTTCAAGGGCTCCTTCCAGCAGCGTCTGGCCGATATCAACAACATCCTGGCCACCGATCAGGAGACCACCACCATCGAGTACAACAGCTTCGAGAACAAGGCGCTGAATCTGGAGAACCAGCGGCAGAGCGTCTCCGGGGTGGATCTGAACGATGAGGCCACCAATATGATGATGTATCAGAAGTCCTATGCCGCAGCCTGCCAGCTGATGACCACGTTGGATTCCATGCTGGATAAGCTGATCAACGGCACCCTGAGATAAGGAGGAGACTGGAGATGGGCTTTCGTATCACCACCAACATGATGATGAACACTTACCGGTATAATCTGATGAACTCCACCCAGAAGCGGGCAGATTCCTCAGATAAGGTGCTCACTCAGCGCAATTTCAACAGCTACGCAGAGGATCCCTCCGCCGCCGCCCAGGCCTTCCGCCTGCGCCGGGACTTCTATCAGACCAGCAACCAGGTGGCCAACAACAAGGACGTCTACAGCAAGTTCGACACCGCCCACCAAAACATACAGGGGATGCTGGACGATCTGATCAATCCCATGGATAAGATCTCGATCATCCGAGGGGAGAACGACACCTCCGGCGAGAGCCGCACCGCCCTGGCCCAGATCCTGCGGGAGTCTGCCGAGTCCATGATCCAGGGCTTCAACCAGCAGCTGGGCGACCAGTTCATCTTCGCCGGCAACGACGGACTGCACGTCCCTTTCGAGTGGAAGGGGAACGATCTGTACTACCGTGGGATCAACGTCAATTCCGGACACGTCCCCAAACCCACCGCCGCCGATCCCGGCTGGCTGTCGGCTGCCAAGGCGGATGTGGATGCCGCCGCTGCCGCCGGCACCGGTCCCGCCTGGTCTGCGGACGATCAGGCGTGGGCGGACTATTACAGCCACGCCACCAGTGTGGAGCCCTCCTCCGCGAAGCCCCAGTGGGCCCAGGACATCGACGCGAAGGCCAAAGACCCAGATGCGACTGACGAGGTCAAGGGCTGGGTGGCCTATTATAACCACGACGCCTCAGAGCCTCCCACAGCCGAGCCCCCGGCCTGGGGCGACCCGGGGAAGTATGGGATCCCTGAGAACATGCCGCTGACATCCAAAGACCCGATCGAGGCGGGCTGGATCAACTACTACAATGACCAGGCCAACGTCGCCAAGCTCCAGGAGATGTCGGAGGAGGAGATGTATATCGACCTGGGCATGGGCGCCAAGGAGAACGCCCCCAACGATCCCATCCGGGGCAGCTACTTCAACAGCGCCCTCTCCGGCCTGAACTATACCGGGTTCGGCACCGATGCGGACGGCGATCCCAAGAACTTCGCCATCCTGCTCAAGGAGCTGGCCGACGTCTTCGACACCTGGGACGAAGATACCCAGAGCTACAATCCGGAGATCGCCAAGGGCTCCGCTGAGGGGCTGACAGCGAGCGAGCTGAAGGATAAGGCCATGCGGCTGATGGATAAGCTGAAGCTGGCCCAGGAGAAACTGACGTCGGACCATGTGGAGCTGAACGCCCGGTCCTCCTACCTCAAGACCAACCAGTCCCGGCTGGAGATCCAGGCCAGCGAGCTGAACATGGGCATCCTGGATGTGGAGCAGGTGGACCTGGCCGATGCGATCACCAACTTTTCCTGGGACATGTACTGCTACAATGCGGCGCTGAAGATCGGCAACCAGCTGCTGAGCCAGTCGCTGATCGACTATATGCGCTGAGAGACAGCCAGATCGTGTGTGAGATAAGGTAAGGATGCCTGATAAGTAATGCAGAAGGGAGCGCGCATCACACCATGAAACCGCTGATCGAGATCACTATGGTCCCCATCCAGATCGAGATGAAGACCACCAACGCCAAGCTGGAGTACGCCCGGGGCACGGCCGAGATGGAGATCACCCGTGACAACGGGGAGATGAAGATCAAGAGCCGGCCCATCAAGGTCAACATCGACACCTTCGAGGCCAGGAACTCCCTGTCCCCCACTCTGGCCCGCTATCTGGAGCAGAACGCCCAGAAAGGACATCAGGCCGCCTATGAGGCCACCGCCACCTACGCCCGCCAGGGGCAGCTCCTGCTGGAGACCCGGGTGGGGGAGGAGCTGGTGACCAAGTTCGCGGAAGAGGCCATGATGAAGGACGTGAAGACCAACGTAGGGATCGACTTCATCCCCAAGGGCGGCGCCGACATCACCTGGGATCCGGGTGAGATGAACATCCGCTATGAGATGGATAAGATGGCCATCGACTGGAAGCTGGGAGAGGGGAGCTTCGAGTTCACTCCCGGCGATATCGAGTTCACCGTCACCCAGCGGCCCGATGTGGTGATTAAATATGTGGGCGGGCCCGTCTATGTCCCCCCCTCCTCCGACCCCAACTATGAGCCGGTGGACGTGAAAGCATGAAACGAGAGCGCAGATCCTCCTCCCCTGAGGGGAAGGGGGATCTGCCGCGATAGGAGGAACTATGCGGTTACAGACGAAGTATTTCGGTGAGATCGAGTGTGAGGAGGAGGACGAGCTCCATTTCCCGGAGGGGCTGTTCGGCTTCGAGGAGGAGAAGGCGTTCTATCTCCTGCCCTTCGAGGGCAGTGAGGGGGCCCTGCTCTGCTTCCAGAGCGCCGTCACCCCCAGCCTGGCCTTCGTGGCCATGGATCCCTTCTCTCTGGATCCCGGTTACGCTCCGGTCCTCTCCAGGGGAGAGCTGGAGGCCCTGGAGGCGGGGAAGAGCGAGGAGCTGGGCTTCTACGCCCTGTGCGTGGTGCGGGACCCGGTGGGGGACAGCACAGTGAACCTGCGCTGTCCTGTGGCGATCAACGGCCGGACCCGGCGGGCCATGCAGGTGATCCTGGGGGAGGGGGACTACCATATGCACCACCTCCTGTCGGGCTTTGGACAGAAGGAGGGGGAAGCCCTATGCTGATCCTGCAGCGGAAGGAGGGGGAGTCCCTCCACATCGGGGAGGACGTGGAGATCACCGTTCTGGCGGTGGAGGCGGGACGGGTCCGTCTGGCCATCCAGGCCCCCCGAGACGTGACCATCCTGCGCAGCGAGCTGCGGGTGGCCGCCGAGACCAACCGGGAGGCGGCGGAGGAGGAAGCCTCCCCTCTGGCCCTGCTGGGCGTATTGAAGGAACAGGGGAAAAAATGATATCTGTCCCCCTCTGGGCCGCTTGTCTCAGAATGGGCGGCCTTTTTGGCGCATGGGGGGACATGCTGGCAAAAGGCAGGAAAAAAGGGAGAGGACAAGAGCCGAGATCGACAAGATCTACCATTGCAATCACCGGGCCTTTGTTGTATCCTAAGATCGGTCGGGCCTCTTGCAGCCCTCCCAGCCGGAGGCGGGGGGAGAGCGTGTCTCGGGCGGGGCCCGGAAGGATATATTTGCCGGATCACTTTTGCTGAATCACTTGCAATGGGTAAGGAAATAAGGTATAATATACAGTGCCTTGCCGTGTATGCAAAAGTCGGCGGCGTGAAGAGACCATAAAAGTCATACAGACAGTCTTGCATTCCAAACGTGATCGTGTTATGATATCAACTGTCGTTCCAACACCTGTTTTTGAGAGGAGGGAGCCCTGTGTCCGGCTTCTTGTTCACCAACTCGATGCTCATGCTGGAGCGGGCCATGGATTTCCAGTGGACCAAACAGAACGTGATCAACGACAATATCGTCAACGCAGAGACACCCAATTACAAGGCGAAATATGTCACCTTCGAGGAGGCGCTGGATTCCAGTATCCGCTCTGCCCTGCACCGCACAGACCGGAGGATGTCTACGATGCGCTCTGCCATCAGCCGCTCTCAGCCGGTGGTCCACGTGGCGGAGGATGAATCCATGCGTATGGACGACAACGGCGTCAACGTAGCGGAGCAGGAGCTGGAGGCTACCCGCAATGCCCTCCAGATCCAATATACCATGGACGCGATCAACAGCAACCTCTCCCTGATGCGCACCCTCATCCGAGGCCAGTGAGCCTTGGTCCGGCCCTGACTATGACACGCCTGCATAGGCTGCGCCGGACGCTTTCTAGGCGCCGTTTGAAAAATGGGGATGTACCCAACGGTGAGTGATCTTTTCGTCAGCCGAAGCCGATTTGACGCAGGGATACTGGATATGTTTCAAGGAAGATCGGCAAAGCATGGCGGGAAAAGCGCCGGCGTTTGGACATATTGACATTTTTCAAACCAACCCTAAATCAATGATACCTATAGGAGGGATCTTCTATGGCATTCGTCAGCGCGATCGATACGATCGGCTCTGGGCTCACTGCACAGAACCTGCGCCTCGATGTGATCTCTGAGAACATCGTCAACATGAACACCACCCGTACCGAGAACGGCGACGGGCCTTACCGGCGGAAGGTCGTGGTCTTCCAGGCGGATAACGGGACAGGCCGCTTCCGGGAGGTACTGGCCAAGACCCGCAACGGCCGGGGCGGCCGGTGGGCCATGGAGCGGGTGCCCGGCGTCCAGGTGGTAGAGGTGGCGGAGGACCCCTCCGACTTCAAGCTGAAGTTCGATCCGGACGACCCGGATGCCAACGAGGACGGCTATGTGGAGCTGCCTAATGTGGATCTGGTGAAGGAGATCACCGACGGCATGGCTGCCAGTCAGGCCTTCTCCGCCAATGTGACCGCGTTCAATCTATTGAAGACCGTGATCTCCAAAGGATTGGAGATCGGGAAGTGACCGATCTAGGTCAGGCCGGACCTCCGTCTGGGCAAGGAGCCCGAAGGACGGTGGCCGGGTCTGGCCTGGATCTGTTTGTGAGATTTTTTGTCAGAGAGGAGGAAAGGGCCCTGTTTTGGCCCTTTCTTGGGAGGTAGAGATCATGGAATTCACACCGATCAGACCCATCGAGCCTTTGTGGGACAGTTTGTCCGCTAAGCCGGCGGAGCAGGCCAAGGATCCGGCCCGCTCTCTCTTTGCCGCTGTGTTCCAGTCGGCCATCGATAACGTGCGGGAGACCAATCAGGTCCAGGTGGATCTGGAGTATCAGCTGGCCACCGGCCAGATCGATAATCCTGCCGAGGTGAACCTGGCCGCCAGCAAGGCCAGCACCGCAGCCATCCTGCTGATGGAGATGCGCAACAAGGCGATCGACACCTATAACGAACTGATGCGGATCTCCCTGTAAGGGACCGCGGTTCCAGTGCGCATGTTTTGAGATGACAGGCCGGAGGGATCTAAGTTGCAGACGAAAGTGAAGGCTCTTTGGGAGAAGATCAAGGGCTTTTTCAAAAAACTGAATAAAAAGACCCGGATCCTGTTGGGAGCCTGCGCGGCGGTGATCCTCCTGGTGCTGATCGTGTCGGTGCTCCTCCTCAACAGGAAAGACTATGAACTGCTCCAGGGCGGACTGAACGCCAACGAGATCAGCATAGTGGGGGAGTTCCTCAACGCCAACGGGGTGACGGACTACAAGATCGAAGGGGATAAGGTCCTGGTGCCCAAGGGCAGGGCCAGCCAGCTCCAGACCCAGCTGGCCCTGTCGGGCAACCTGAACTCCGGATTCCTGTATGAGTACTACACCGATCGCACGGGCGGGATCACCACCAGCAACGAGCAGGACCGGGCTTTCCTCATCTCCACCCAGGAGCGTCTGGCCGCTCAGATCCAGACGATGGAGGAGGTCAGATGGGCCTCGGTGAACATCGCCCCGGGCACCGAGCGGGTCTACGTGCTGGACCCGGCGGCCACCCCCGCCACCGCCACCGTACTAGTGGAGCCTGTGAGCCGGAAGCCCCTGAGCAGCGGCACGGTGGACGCCATCCGGAGCCTTGTGAGCCACAGCGTCCAGGGGCTGGAGGTCACCAATGTCAGCGTATCAGATACCTTAAACAATACATACAGCGACGGGAGCAGCTACGACCAGATGTCCCAGGCCAGCGCCCTGAAACTCAAGTTCGAGGAGGACACCAGCAACAAGGTCCGCACCCAGGTCCTCCAGTCCCTCACCGCGATCTACGGCGACGACAACGTGCGGGTGGCGGTGAACACCACGGCGGACGCCGACCGGAAGATCGTGGAGTCCACCCTCTACGCCCAGCCTGACGGCTCAGTGGAGGGGGGCGGCCTGATCGGCACCGAGCAGTGGTTCTGGGAGATCATCAAGGACGGCACCCAGCCGGTGGGGGGCACGGTGGGCACCACCACCAATTCCGACGTGCCCATCTATCCAGACCGGGAAGCTGAGCTGAACGGCAATGAGAACTATGTTGGCTCCCAGGGGTCGAAGGACCACAAGATCGACACCACCGTGGAGCAGCGGGAGGTCCTCTCCTGCAAGATCACCGACATCACCGTGGCGGTGACCATCAATCAGAATGCCACCAACGCCAACAGCGTGGGGATCGACGAGCTGCGCAGCCATGTGGCCCTGGCCTCGGGGATCGGCGGCGAGGATCCGGTGTCCCGGGTCTCCGTCCTGATCGCCCCCTTCGACAGGCCCGCGTCCAACGGCGGCACCACCATCGGCGGCATCAACCTGCCTGAGTGGGCCCTGTACGCCGCTATCGGCGGACTGGTCCTGTTCCTCATCCTGCTGATCGTGATCATCCTCCTGCTGCGCCGGAGCAAGAAGAAGAAACTGGCCAGACAGCAGGCCCTGGAGGCCGAGATGCAGGCGGCCGAGCTGGCCGAGGCCGCTGCCGCCGCGGCAGCCGCAGCAGCGGAGGCCCCCACCGGCGGAGCCGACATCATGGATATCAATGCTGAGAAGAGCATGGAGCTGCGCAAGACCGTCCGGCAGTTCGCCCAGAACAACCCGGAGATCGCGGCCCAGCTGGTGAAGGCTTGGCTGAAGGGAGACGAGAACAATGGTTGAGGCCCCAAAACTTGAGCTGACCTACCCCCAGAAGGCCGCCGCTGTGATCGTGTCCCTGGGGGCGGACAAAGCGTCGGGACTGTATCAGTACATGGATGCGGAGGACGTGGAGGCCCTCACCTTAGAGGTGGCCCGGCTGGGGATGCTCAACTCTGAGCAGACCGAGGCGGTGCTCACCGAGTTCTACCAGAACTGCATGACCAACAAGGCGGTCACCGAGGGCGGACTGGAGTATGCGCGCACCGTCCTGGAGAAGGCTTTCGGCAACCAGACGGCCCAGGCCCTGCTGGATAAGGTGACCAAGTCCCTGAAGACCCGGGAGTTCGCCTTCCTGGATAAGGCAGACGTCAAATCCCTGTACTCCGCCCTCCAGAACGAGCGTCCCCAGACCATGGCCCTGGTCCTGTCCTATGTGGACCCGGACAAGGCAGCCGGCGTCATCGAGCAGCTGGAGCCCAACCGCCAGATCAAGGTGGTGGAGGCCATCGCCACCATGGAGAGCGCTTCCCCCACCGCCATCAAGACCATCGAGGCGGAGATGGAGCGCAAGTTCTCCAGCATCATCACCCAGTCCAACGTCAAGGTGGGCGGCATAGACTATGTGGCAGGCATCATGAACAACCTGGACCGCTCCAGCGAGAAGTCCATCTTCGACGGCCTGTCCGTCCACAATGCAGAGCTGGCCGACGAGATCCGCAAGCGGATGTTCGTCTTCGAGGACATCATCACCATGGACGACCGGTCGGTCCAGCGGGTCCTGCGGGACTGCGATCCCAGAGACCTGGTGCTGGCCCTCAAGACGGCCAACGCCGACGTGTCCAACAAGCTGTTCACCAACATGTCCGCCCGTATGGCGGAGAGCATCCGGGACGACCTGGAGGTCACCACCAATGTCCGCATGAAGGACGTGGAGGACGCCCAGCAGCGGATCGTGGGCGTCATCCGCGACCTGGAGGAGCGGAACGAGATCGTGATCCTGAAGGGCGGAAAGGACGATATCATTGCGTAACATCCTGAAGAGCTTCCTGGAGCCCAAGGCGGAGACCTATGTCCTGCCCGACACTGACGACATCTATATGGGAGGCGAGGACGAGTTCGTACCCCTGGAGGCGGAGGAAGTGGTCCGGGATCCCCTGGACATCACCATCGGAGAAGAGGATCCAGCCGAGGCAGACCAGGAGCCGGAAGAGAGCCCCAAAGAACCGGAGGACGGCGGCCCCGTGCGGTATGCTCAGCTCCAGGCCGAACTGATCCTGAACCAGGCCCGGGAGGAGGCCCAGCAGATCCTGGACCAGGCCAGAGACCGGGCCCTCCAGGAGCAGGAGGAGATCCGGGCGGGCGGGCGGGACGAGGGCTATCGGGAGGGCTATGCCCAGGGGATCGCCAAGGCCATGGACGATGCCGTTCGGGACCGGGAGGCCACCGCCGCCCGGCTGGAGCAGGAGGTCCAGGCATTTTTGGAGAAGGCCTCTCTGGCCCGGGAGGAGATGCTCCTCCAGACCCAGGACGAATTGCTGGAGCTGTGCCTGTCCATCGCCGAGAAGGTGGTGCGGGTGAGCCTGAAGAGCAGCAGCGAGGTCATCGTCCGCATGATCCAGACCGCCACCGAGCGGATGAAGCGGCAGGAGTGGGTCCACATCTATATCTCCGGCTGTGACGCCCGACAGGTGGCTAAGATATCCCCCGCCCTCACCGGGACCCTGGGAGCCCTGTCCCAGCACATCAAGGTGGTCCCCATGGGGGACGACGAGGGGGGCACCTGCATCGTGGAGACCCCGGAGGAGATCGTGGACGCCAGCGTGTCCACCCAGATGTCCAACATCCGGAGCGTGCTCTACGATCAGATAGGGGCGCTGTGACCACAGAGGAGAGGCCATGTTTCGAGAACTGATACCAGCGGTCCGCTCCGCCGAGACGGTGGGCCGGACTGGGAAGATCGAGAATATCGTGGGCATGTCCATCGAGGCCTCCGGCGGCCGGGCCGCCATCGGCGATATCTGCCGGATCTACTCCAATGAGTCCGGCGGACAGATCCCGGCCGAGGTGGTCGGGTTCAAGAACGATCATATCCTGCTCATGCCGTATGCCAATATGAGCGGGATCTCTGCGGGCAATTTCGTCCGCAATACCGGCAAGCGGCTGACCCTCCCGGTGGGGCCCTTCCTTCGGGGACGGGTGATCAACGCCTTGGGCCAGCCCATCGACGGACTGGAGCCCTTCCAGCGGGGAGACACCTTCTCGGTGGACAGCGGCTATATCAACCCCATGGCCCGCCCCCCTATCCGGGAGCGGATGGAGTTCGGCATCAAGGCCATCGACAGCCTGATCACCATCGGCAAGGGCCAGCGTATCGGGATCTTCGCCGGTTCCGGCGTGGGCAAATCCACACTCATGGGCATGATCGCCAAGAACGTGAAGGCGGACATCAACGTGATCGCCCTGGTGGGGGAGCGCGGCCGTGAGGTGCTGGAGTTCATGCAGAAGGACCTGGGGGAGGAGGGCATGCGCCGCTCCGTCCTGGTTGTGGCCACCAGCGACCAGCCCGCTATGCTGCGGATGAAGTGCCCCAGTGTGGCCACCAGCATCGCAGAGTACTTCCGGGACCAGGGCTACGACGTGCTCCTGATGATGGACTCCCTCACCCGTTTCGCTATGGCCCAGCGGGAGATCGGCCTGGCCATCGGAGAGCCCCCCATCGCCAGAGGATACACCCCCTCCATGTACGCAGAGATGCCCAAGCTGCTGGAGCGCAGCGGCAACTTCCAAAAAGGTTCTATCACCGGGGTCTACACCGTATTGGTAGAGGGCGACGATACCAACGAGCCTATCGCCGATACTGTCCGAGGCATCCTGGACGGCCATATCGTCCTCTCTCGGGCCCTGGCCAACGCCAACCACTTCCCTGCTATCGACGTGGGGGCCAGCATCTCCCGCCTGATGGTGGAGATCGTCTCCCCCGAGCACCGGCAGATGGCCGGCCAGCTCCGGGACATCATGGGCGTCTATGAGAAGAACGCCGATCTGGTGTCCATCGGGGCCTATAAGGCGGGCACCAACCCCAAATTGGACCATGCGTTGAAAAAGATGGACGCCATCGACCGCTTCCTGATGCAGGGCACAGACGAGGCGTTCTCCTATGAGGAGAGTTTGGCACAGATGCGGCGTATCTTGAAATAGGACGGCCGGGCAGATCCCGGGCGCATGATGTGTGCCCCTACAGAGACATCCCTGAAAAGGAGAAAAGGGACCAATGAAAAAATTCCGATTCTCACTGGAAACGGTGCTGGACTACAAGCAGCAGGCGCTGGACTCCCTCCGGGCGGAGCATGGGGCCATCTTGGCCCAGGTGCGGGCCCAGGAGCAGGTGATCCAGGCCCTGGAGGAGGAGCACCGTCAGGCAGACGATGAGTTCACCCGGCGCAAGCTGGAGGGGATCAACGTGCTGGACGCCCTGAACTTCGAGCAGTACCTCAGGGCGGTGGAGCGTAAGCTCCAGACGGAGCACCGGAAGCTGGAGGCCCTGGAGCGCCAGGAGGAGAAGAAGCGCAGCCAGGTGGTGGAGGCCCGGAAGGAGACGGCCACCATCGAGAAGCTGAAGGAGCATAAGCTGGAGGACTACCGAAAGGCGGTGCAGAAGTCGGAGGAGATGATGATCGAGGAGTTCGTCTCCACCACCCGCGCCATGGCGGCGGCGGGGAACTGATGAGGGAGCAGCGCGGCTGACGCGTTACTCTATATATGGGTCACGGGAAGGAGGTGAGATCGATGCAGATCCCCCATTCTTACTGTGATATCAGTGCTCAGAGCCAGACAGGACCAGCGCCTCAGACGGGTACAGCGCCCCTCTGGGATAAGAAGGAGGTCTTCGGCCGCTTTTTAGAGGCTATGCGCAAGAAGCGCGAAGAGGACGAGGACGACGCCATCGAGGATGCGCTGAAAGACACGATCGACGCCATGAACGAATCTGAGGAGGAGCAGAGGGCCCAGGGCAGGAGCCAGAGCATGTCCATGCTCCAGTCCCTCCAGGAGGCCAGCGAGGCCATCTCGGAGAAGTTCAAAGGCAAGGTGGACCCCATGCAGTTCCCCCAGGTCCAGGCGATCATGGCCTGTCTGAGAGACAGCACGTTCTTCGGTCCGATCGACGAGGCGAAGGAACAGGAACAGGAGCGCGAAGAGGCCGAAGAGGAGGTCACAGAAGAGCGTGGCCCCGACGAGACCAGACCGATGTGAAAGGAGGTGAACGAGACATGAACGTGACAGAACAGCAGATGCTGGAACGGATGCAGCAGGTGGCGGCGGCGATGGCCACTTCCCTGCCCCAGGCGGGCCAGAACAGCGACGTCCCCAAGGCGGAGAAGGGCGACAGCTTCAAGGACATGATGGATAAGGCCAAGGACCAGAAGACGGAAGCCCCCAAGAAGACCGACTCCCCTCAGCAGACTGAGAAGACCGAGGGGGCCCAGGAGACAGAGCAGCCCCGAAAGGCGGAGACGGTGAAGAACGCGGACGGCACCGAGACCAAGAAGGTCCATCTGACCGCCCAGGAGGCAGCGATGGTGGCGGCAGGCTACGCCTCCCTCTCTCCGGTCCAGCCGGACGGTACCGTGTGGCTCGCGGTCCTGGTGAGAGAAGGCCAGGGCAATCCCCTGGCGGATCAGATCATACGGGGGGTGGAGCCCACAGGCGCTGGTCAGGATCTTTCCGCTTACTTCGTCGATGACGAGTGGGTGATCGAGCCCTCTGAGGAGCTGACCACCGCTTTGAAGCAGCTGCTGACGAAGACCGGCGACCCCAGATCCGCGGAGGAGATCCTCAGCAGTCTGGAGGAGAGATACCAGAGCATCCAGCCCAAGATCGAGATCGAGATCGTCGAGCCTCAGGCCCAGCAGACCGACGAGGAGGATATGACCGATCTGACCGGAGAGATCCCAGACGCCCAGCCCCTGTTCAAGGACGTGGAGGCGGCTCCCGTGAAGGTGGGCGAGAACTTCCAGCTGGACACCCAGCAGGCCGACATGGACGATCAGCTGGCTGAGACCATCCGCTCCGCGGCCCAGCAGGGCCTGAAGCAGGTGGAGATCAAGCTCAGCCCCGAGAACCTGGGCTCCCTGACCATCAAGCTGACCCAGAGCGCCGACGGCGCCCTCCAGGTGGTGCTCCACACCAGCACGACGAAAGCGGCGGCCCTGCTCACCCAGCACCTGGACCGCTTGGATATGGCCCTCCAGAACTACGGCCAGACCCAGGTCCACGTGGAGGTCCAGCGCAATGAGGACAGCCAGCAGGCCCAGCAGCAGTTCCAGCAGGCTGACCCTGACGGCCACAACCGCCAGCAGCAGCAACAGCAGCATCAGCAGGAGAACGAACACAGCGGCGACTTCCTCCAGCGGCTCCGGTTGGGGCTGGTGGACCTGGAAGATGTCATTTGAGCACACAGGAGGTGGATAGGATATGAGCGATTCGATCGGCAGCAGCTTTGACATCCTGAACCGCACCCAGACCCGGGTCGATAAGGACGATTATGACGCGTATGTCAACCGGTGGGAGCTGAAGGAAAAAGAAGACGCGATGATGGAGGACAAGACCAAGCTGTCCTTCACTGATATGCTCGGCCTGATGGTGGCCCAGTTCCAGAACCAGACCATCGACAACCAGGCCGACTCCAGCGACATGATGAACCAGCTGGTCCAGATGAGCGTGGTCCAGGGCATGACCGACATGACCACCCAGATGAAGGAGCTGGCCCTAGCCAACGTGATGAGCTACTCCGCGTCCCTGGTGGGCAAGGAGGTCACCATCGGCGTCTACGACGAAAAGGGCAATTTGACGGAGGTCTATGGCACCGTCACCGCCACAGGCACTTACGACGGACAGCAGGTGGTCTTCATCGGAGATAAGAGCTATCTCCTCAGCAGCATCATGGCCGTGGGCAAGCTGCCTCCCCCCAAGGAGGACACCAAGCCCGGCGAGGGCGAGGATACCGACGGGGCCGGGGACGTGGAAAAGCCTGGCGAGACCGAGAAGCCCGGCGAAGGCTCCGGCGAGGTGGATGATAACAAGCCGGTGGAGGACCCGGACGAGACCACGGAGGACACCAACAAGGATGAGCCTGACGACACCGTGGACAAGAGCGAGGGGACGGAAGGAACCTGACCCTTGACCGGGGGATATCCCCAGCAGAAAGAAGAGGAAACGACATGGCAGAACGCATCGCGCCCATCCAGGGCATCTCCCAGGTGGACCGCGTCCAGCAGGTCAGCAGGACCGGCGGCGCGGCGGCCGGACAGTTCGGCGCTCTGCTGCGGCAGGAGCTGGGCAGGACGGAGCCGGCCATCTCCTTCTCTAAGCACGCCCAGAGCCGGGCGGCGGAGCGGGGCATCCAGGTGGACGACACGCTGATGGACCAGCTGGCCGACTCGGTAGAGCGGGCCCAGGCAAAGGGAGCCACCAATATCCTGGCCTTCGATTCCACCCGGGCCTTCATCATCAACGTCCCCCATGGACGGGTGATCACCACCATGTCCCAGGAGGAGATGGAGGACAATATCTTCACCAATATCGACGGCGCTGTCCTGTTGAGATGACAGAACGCAGGACCTTTTTAGGATGCCTTGGTCCTCTGCCCGACTGACAGAGGACCGGCAGCGCCAGGAAAAAAGGAGAAATGCAAGAAAATGACCGGAGCAATGTACGCCGCCATCGGCGGCCTGAAGTCCCACATGAGCAAGCTGAACGTGATCGGCAACAATACTGCCAACGTGAACACCTATGGCTATAAGGCTCAGCGCATGACCTTCCAGGAGTCTATGTACACCACCAGCCGGGCCGGCAGCAACGGCGGCGCCACCGCCGGCGGCAACAACCCCTCTCAGATCGGCTTCGGCTGTTCCATCGGCTCCATCGACCTGAACATGTCCCCCTCCACCTACGCCCCCACCGGCGTGGGCCTGGACACCTATATCGCCGGCGAAGGCTTCTTCATGGTGGGCGACAAGAGCGGCAACATCCTTAGCGCCGACGGCGTGGAGAGCCTGGACCTGACCCGGGTGGGCGACTTCTGGATCGATCCCGACGGCTACGTCTGCAACCGCCAGGGCAAGGTGCTCTACGGCTTCGCCACCGTCCAGAACCCGGATTACGACCCCAACGTGCAAAAGCCTGATGAGAAAGACCCGGACTACGAAGAGAAGCTCGCGGAGTGGGAGCTGGCCCAGAAGAAGACCATCGTCAGCGCCCAGCTGGTCCCCCTGCGGGTGCCTCTGTCCGCCGCCGCCCCCACAGTGGGGAACGGCGGCCTGGTAGAGAAGGAGGATCCCAATGATCCAACTAAGAAGATCCAGAGCTTCAACTGGGAGGAGGGCGATCCTGTCTACCCCTATCTGACCGAGCAGGAGGTCCAGGGCAAGAAGTATCTGGTGAACAATTTCGCCCCCAGGGAGGGCACGGCCACGATCCCTGGGGGCACCGGCGGCAACAACCCCGGCGGCGGCGGCAATACGAACACCAATCTCGGCCTGGGCAACACCAGCGCGATCGCGGGCATCAATACCGACCCCAAGAGCACCTCCAAAGAGATGCTCTGCCAGCTGAAGAGCGTCAACGTGGATAAGAACGGCGCGATCCAGGGCGTGGCCGCCAACGGCGATACCGTGGTCATCGGCTATATCGCCATCGCCAGCGTGGACAGCCCCGACGGCGTCACCCACATCGACGGTCCCTACTACAAGGCCATGGGCGGCGCGGGCTCGGTCCGTGTCTCCGCCCTGGGCGGCGTGCTGGAGGGCAAGTATCTGGGCAACCAGGTCGTGGATAACACCGATCCCGCCAAGCCGATAACCCCCGATCCCCGGGACTATATCCTGAACGAGACCAAGACCGAGACCAAGAACGGCGGTCTGGAGGCGTCCAGTACCGACGTGGCCGAGGAATATACCCAGCTGATCACCACCCAGCGCGGCTTCCAGGCCAACACCCGCATCGTCACTGTCACCGACTCCATGCTGGAGGAGCTGGTGAACATGAAGCGGTAAGCTGACCTCACGCGGGCATGAAGGCCCTCCCCCCCTCAGGGGGAGGGCGGCCCGCGGGGACAGGAGTTTTTCGAGAATGAAAGGAAGGTCATCATGATCACTTTGACGAAACGGAATGGAGAGCGTTTCCTGGTCAACCACACCCAGATCGAGAGCATCGAGATGATCCCGGAGTCTAAGATCGTCATGATGAACCGGGACTACTTCATCGTGAAGGAAGACCCTGAGACGATCATCAAGCGGATCCAGGACTATAACGCCAAGGTCCAGGACGTCCATCGGGCTATCACCATCGAGGACCGGCGCTGAGACCGGACGCAGGGGCGTATTTGACAGGCGTCAAGCCTGATCTCCCGGCCGGCCAGGCCGGGCCCGACGCCTTTCAAATGCGCCCTGATACAGAAAAAAGCCCCTCTGCGGGAAAGGAGCGGACCTGAGACTATGAATATCCTGTATATCATCGGCGTCATCGCGGCTTTTGCGGTCATGGTCGTCGGTATGATGCAGGGCGGTGATGGAGGTTTCCTCACCCCCAGCCAGATCATGAACTTCTTCGACCCGGCCAGTGTCTTCATCGTCATCGGCTGTACCTTCGCCGTCCTGATCGCCAGCTTCCCGATCAGCGCGCTGACCGCCATCCCCAAGCACTTCGCGGTGCTGATGAACACCAAGAAGTACGACCCCCTGGCCATCATCGACGAGCTGGTGGAGCTGGCCCAGGTGGCCCGGAAGAACGGCCTGCTGGCCCTGGAAGAGAAGGGCAACCAGCAGACCGACCCCTTCTTCAAGCAGTGCATCATGCTCATCGTGGACAACAACGACGCCGATCAGGCCAAAGAGATCATGATGAACGACATCGAGCAGGCCTGCGCCCGGCACGACGCCGGGGCGGGCATGTATGACAAGGCCGGCGCCGTGGCCCCCGCCTTCGGCATGGTGGGCACCCTGGTGGGCCTGATCAACATGCTGAAGGCCATGGACATCGAGACCGGCGGCGGCAACCTGGGCCCCGCTATGGCCACCGCTCTGGTCACCACCCTCTATGGCTGCGTGCTGGCCCACATGATCTTCGGCCCCATCGCCACCCAGCTGCGCCAGCGGGACGAGGAAGAGACCCTCTGCAAGCTGATCATCGTGGAGGGGCTCATGTCCATCCAGGCCGGCGCCAACCCCAAGTTCCTCCGGGAGAAGCTGCTCACCTTCGTCACCCAGAAACAGCGTGGCGAGAACGGCGGCAAGAAGGGCAAGTAAGAGCTGCGGGGCCGCGTCCCCACCGCTCTGCGGTATGAACTGAGGTGAAACACCATGGCAAGCATCAAGAAAAAGAGCTCCGGCGGCGGCGGCGCCAACTGGATGGACACATACGGCGACATGGTCACCCTGCTGCTGTGTTTCTTCGTCCTGCTGTATTCCATGTCCACGATCGACTCGGAGAAGTGGAAGATGATCGTCCAGAGCTTCAATAAGAACGCAGTCGTCAGCGACGATCAGCCCCCCGGACCGGACGGCACTGAAAGCAGCACGGGCGGCATGAATCTGCCTTTGACCCAAGACATGGAGGCCGCCATGGATGAGCTGTATAACTATCTGGCGCTCTACGCCCAAAATTCGGAGGAGGGCTCCGTATCAGTGAGCAAGGGAAGCGGATGGGTCTTCATCTCCTTCGACGATACCGTCTTCTTCGACGGCGACAGCTATCGGCTGCGGGCCGAGGGCCAGAAGATCCTGGACGACATCATCCCCGCCTTGAACACGGCGGCCCCCCATATCGACGAGCTGCGGGTCCTGGGCCATACCGCGCAGCGAGTGGCCGATTCGCCCAATCCGCCGGAGGGCGATTGGCGCCTGTCCACCAACCGGGCCGACTCTGTGATCATCTACCTCTATAACAACATGGATCTGGCGAGGCTGGATCCGGGCCGCCTGGTGGCCCAGGGCCACGGTCAGTGGCGGCCTGTCTCCCCCAACGACGATGAGCAGACCCGGTCCAAGAACCGCCGGGTGGAGCTGATGATCACCGGGCTCGATCCGGAGGACGAGCTGGGGGATAGTATGGCCAATTACAGCACCATGTATACGACTGCTACCGGCAAGTCCGGGGAGAGCTAGTCCGCGGGGCTGGCCCCCTGGGCCGGCCGGCGCCTCCCACAGGGAGGACAGAGACCTTTTATCTGGAATGAGGGGACGATATGGCCGAAGTTTTATCACAAAGTCAGATAGATGCCCTGCTGAACGCGGCCAGAAGCGGAGAGCTGGACGTAGACAAGCCGTCGGAGAAGTCTGAGGAGAAAAAGTACCGGAAATACGACTTTTACAGTCCGCGCAAGTTCACCAAGGACCGCCTGAAGATGCTCAACAGCATCTTTGAGAGCTACGCCAGGGTGATCAACTCCCGGATCAACGCTCTGCTCCACGCCACCTGTGAGATCGAGGTGGACAGCGTGGAGGAACAGCGGTACTATGAGTTCTCCAACGCGTTGACCGAGAGCGACGTGATCGCTCTGGCGGAGATCGATCTGGCGGAGCTCCAGGGGGAGGACCCGATCCTGGCCCATATGGACACGCCGGTGGTGTTGTCCATGCTGGACCGGATGATGGGCGGCGAGGGGGATCCCGATCCCAACCTGGCCAGCGATTACAACATGACCGACCTGGAGCTGGACATGTATGAGGGCCTGCTGAAGGACCTGATCCCCATCATGGGCAGCAGCTGGGAGAACTATATCACCCTCAATTTCCGATACACCCGCACTGAGGTCAATCCCACTCTGGTCCAGCTCATCGGCTATGATGAGACGGTGGTGATCGTGGGCCTGAACATCAAATTCCCCAACTGCACGGGCCGGATGAGCTTGTGTCTGCCCGGCGAGATGCTGACCAATATCTTCAGCGAGATCAGCAAGAGCACCAGCCGCCGCTCCACCGGTGAGGACAAGTCCGAGGAGATCTTCGATTCCCTGCGGGACTCCGAACTGGAGATCGTGGCCGAACTGGCCCGCACCAAGATCCTGCTCAGCGATCTGTATCATCTCAATGTAGGCGACGTGGTGGATATCAAGCGCCCCAAGGACTCTCCGATCTTCTTGAACATCGGCGGACGGCGTTGGTTCGACGGGCGGATGGGCACCAGCAATAAGCAGGTGGCTGTGAAAATCGGAGAGACCTACATCAAAATGTAGGCTAAAAGGAGCGAATCTGGATGGAAGATATTATTTTTAGCCCGATGGTCATAGATGCCATCGGGGAGATCATGAACATCAGCTTGGGCTCCTCTGCCACCGCGGCGTCCAATATGCTGGACCACCGGGTGGATATCACTACGCCCAGGGTGGAGGTCATCAACGCTGAGGACTTCGTCCTGGGCCGGATCGAGCCGGCGGTGGGTGTCGAGATCAAGTATGTGTGCGGCCTGGAGGGCAGCAACATCATGATGCTCAAGCGCAGCGACGTGAAGGCGATCGTAGATATCCTCCTGTGTACCGAGACGCCGGATGAGGAGTTCGAGCTCAACGATCTGTCTATCAGCGCCGTCTGTGAGCTGATGAACCAGATGATGGGCTCCGCCTCCACCGCCCTGTCCGACCTGCTGGGCCGGATGGTGAACATCTCCACCCCTGAGTCCTTCGAGATGACGGATCTGGACAAGGTGAAGGAGGAGCATTTCCCAGTGACCAAGGGCCCTGTGGTGGTGGTCCGGTTCAACCTGACCATCGAAGGGGTCCTGGACAGCGAGTTCATGAACGTCATGTCGGTGGAGCTGGCCAAGGAGCTGGTCTCCGGCTTTGGATTGGACCTGGACAGTGCGGAAGAGGCCCCAGCCCCTGCGCCGGCGGCCCCTGCTCCCGCGCCTGCGGCCCCCGCCGCTCCTGGGGCTTCGCTGAGCCAGGAGGAGATCGAGAAGCTGATGGCTGGCGGCGGCGGAGCAGCGCCTGCGCCCGCTCCGGCTCCAGCGCCGGCTCCGATGCCCGCACCGGCCCCTGCCGTCCCTGGCGCTCCCGCTGGAGCGCCTCCGGCAGGAGAGATGCCCGCCGGGTATCTCGGCTATCCGCCCTATGGACAATACCCCTACCCATACCCGCCCTACCCCATGTATCCGCCTCAGCCTCCCGCCCCGGCTCCGGATCCCAAGATCATCAATGCCCAGCCTGCCCGGATGCAGCCCCTGGACGCCGAGGCCAAGCTGGGCCCGGAGCAGAAGCAGAATCTGGACCTGATCATGACCGTCCCCCTGGAGGTGGCGGTGGAGATCGGCCGCACCCGGCGGAAGATCCAGGACATCCTGTCCTTCTCCAAGGGCTCCCTGGTGGTGCTGGACAAACTGGCCGGCGATCAGGTGGACCTGCTGGTGAACGGCCAGTGCATCGCCCGGGGCGACGTGGTGGTCATCGACGACAACTTTGGCATCCGGATCACCGAGATCCTGCAGAAACCCGACGTGAACGAACTGGTCCAGGGCTGAGCCCGGGCCGGGAATACAGTAAAAATGTAAAGGATGGTTAACTATGGCAAGAATCATGATGGTCGATGACGCCGCGTTCATGCGCAAGGTCATCAAGGATACCCTGAGCAAGGCAGGCTATACCGATCTGCACGAGGCCGAGGACGGCGCGATGGCCGTGGAGAAGTACAATGAGCTCAAGCCTAACCTGGTGCTGATGGACATCACCATGCCCAACATGGACGGCCTGGAGGCCCTGAAGGCGATCCGTGCCGCCGACCCCAACGCCAACGTGGTCATGTGCTCCGCCATGGGCCAGGAGACCATGGTCATCGACGCCATCCGTTCCGGCGCCAAGGACTTCATCGTCAAGCCCTTCAAGCCCGAGCGCGTGCTGAAGACCGTCACCTCCATCGTAGGCGATCCCTGATCCGATGGAGCCCATCCTCTCTGCGGTCAGCCTGCTGGCCGTGGTGCTCCTGGTGCTGGCAGGAGCATGGCTCTTCACCCGCTGGGCGGGCAGGGGGCTGGGGCTTGGCCTCGCCGGCGGCTCGAGCCGCAGCGGCCGGATCCGTGTATTGGATCGGGCCGACCTGGGCCGGGAGCGCACGCTGCTGGTGGTCCGGGCCGGCGAGCGGTATCTGCTGCTGGGCAGCACCTCTGCGGGGCTGTCCCTGCTGGCTGAGCTGAGCCGGGAGGAGGGCGAGCTCTGGGAAAAGCCCCTGGAGAAGCAGGAGGGGAAGGGCCCTCTGGAGTTCACCGCCCTGATGCAGCGGCTGAGAGAGAAAAAATGAACTGGTATGCCGGCGGATGGAACGAGGTGAGGAAGGATGCCGACTGACGCACTGATCAATGTGAATGGGGATAGCGTACAGGCGCTGGAGATCCTGTTCTTCACCACCATCATGATGCTCCTGCCCTCGCTGATCGTCATGATGACCTCCTTCACACGGTATATCGTGGTGCTGTCCTTCCTCCGTTCCGCCATGGGCACCCAGCAGACCCCGCCCAATATGATACTGGTGGGGATGGCGCTGATCCTGACCCTCTTCACCATGGGCCCCACCCTGGCCGCTGTCAATGAGGAGGCCCTCCAGCCCTATCAGGCGGAGGAGATCGGCCAGATGGAGTTCTTCGAACGGGCCCAGATCCCGCTGAAGCGGTTCATGAACCGGTGGACCGAGGTCCGGAGCATGGAGCTGTACTGCAACATGTCGGGCACCCCGGTGCCAGAGAGCGAGGCAGAGGCGGAGGAACTGCCCTTGTCGGTGATCGTCCCGGCTTTCGTCACCAGCGAGCTGAAGAGGGCCTTCGAGATCGGGTTCCTGCTGTATATCCCCTTCATGCTGATCGACATGGTGGTATCCTCCACCCTGATGTCTATGGGCATGATCATGCTCCCCCCGTCCATGATCTCTACGCCCTTCAAGCTGCTGCTCTTCATCCTGCTGGACGGGTGGCAGCTGCTGTTCTCCACATTGGTGCGGGGCTTCGGCTTCGGGTAAGGAGGGGACATGGACACTGACCAGATCACCACAGTCCTGCGGGAGGGCGTGTGGGTCGCCATCAAGCTGGGCGGCCCCATGCTGATCCTGAGCATGGCGGTGGGCGTGCTCATCGCCATCTTCCAGGCGGTGACCCAGATCCATGAGCAGACCCTCTCCTTCATCCTGAAGATGATCGTGGTCATCCTAGTCCTCCTGATCGGAGGAGGGTGGATGATGGAGACCCTGCTGGACTATGCCAGAGGGCTCTTCGATCTGATGGCGATGCGGTAAGGAGGGCTCGATCATGGACTGGCCCTCACTGACCCTGTTCCTCCTGATCACAGGCCGGATGACCGGCTGCATCGTGTTCAACCCCCTGCTGGGACGGCGGGGCATCCCTGGGATCGTGAAAGCGGGCTTCGTCCTGCTCCTCTCCCTGTGTATCTTCCCCATGTCGTCCCTTCAGACCGAGATGCCCGATACCCTGATCGGGCTGTCCCTCACCTTCCTGCTGGAGCTCTTTTTGGGCTATGTGCTGGGACTGGTGATGAACATCTTCTTCTATATCCCTCTGCTGGCGGGGGGCACCATCGATATGCAGATGGGCCTGTCCATGGGCGCCACCTACGACCCCGCCTCCGGCGCCCAGGTGACCGTCACCTCCACTATGCTCAACGTGCTGATGTCGCTGCTGTTCTTCGCGGCCAACGGACACCATACCCTGATCCGGATCCTGGCCGTCTCGGGCCGGGTGGTCCCCTTCGGAGCGGTGTCCCTGGGAGAGGATCTGTACGCGGCGACGATCCAGATCTTCATCGACTGCACCATCCTGGGCGTCAAGCTGTGTATGCCGATCCTGGCAGCGGAGCTGATGGGCCAGGTTGGGATGGGGATCTTGATGAAGGTGATCCCCCAGATCAACGTCTTCGCCATCAATATCGAGCTGAAGGTGATCGTCGGTCTGACCCTGCTCCTCCTGCTGATGACGCCGATCAGCGGATTCCTGCTGGATGCAGAGCAGGAGATGCTCCTGTCGCTCCAGCGCGTCCTGCCCCTCATGTCGGGCTGACCAGAGACGATACGGCTTGACAAAGGGGGGACGATCCCATGGCCGGCGATTCCAAGACCGAAAAGGCGACACCGAAACGACGACGGGACGAACGGAAAAAAGGCAACGTCCTGATGAGCAAAGACGCCGTGGCGGTGGCCACACTGATCGGCAGCCTGTTCATGATCCAGATCATGGGCGGTGTGGTCGTAGGCCAGGTCCGCGAGATCCTCATCAAGATCTTCGGCTATATCGGCTCGGGAACGGTGGGCCAGGTCCCGGGGATCCTGGGCGACCTGTTCGCGACAGCGCTCCTGGCTTTCCTCACGATGGCCGGGCCTTTCCTGGCGGTGACCGCCCTCCTGGCGGTGGGCGTGACCTTCTTCCAGACCAAGATGCTGGTGGCGGGGGAGTCTATCCGCCCCAAATTCAGCCGGATCAGCCCCCTCCAGGGCTTCAAGCGGCTGTTCTCTCTGCGCAGTGTCATCGAAGCCCTCAAGGGGATCTTGAAGATCGTGATCCTCTTGGCGCTCATCTTCAACTATTTTCGGGGCGTGGCTCTGAGCTTCGCCAACTTCCTGGACATGGACCTGAGCCGGTCCTGTGCCATCCTGTTCCAGGACATCGTGTCCCTGGTCCTCCAGATCGCGGTGGCGTTCACCGCATTGGCCTTCTTCGATTACCTCTACCAGTGGTGGGACTACGAGCGCCAGCTGCGTATGTCCAAACAGGAGATCAAGGAGGAGTATAAGCAGACCGAAGGCGACCCCCAAGTCAAGGGCAAGATCAAGCAGATCCAGCGCCAGCGGGCCCAGCAGCGGATGATGCAGCAGGTTCCCCAGGCCGACGTGGTCATCCGGAACCCGACCCACTTCGCGGTGGCCCTGCGTTACCATGAGGAGGAGGACGACGCTCCAGTGGTGCTGGCTAAGGGCATGGATGAGCTGGCCCTGCGGATCGTCAAAGTGGCGGAGGAGAGCCATGTCTCCGTGGTGGAGGATGTCCCTCTGGCTCGGGCCCTCTATGCTTCTGTAGACCTGGGCCGGCAGATCCCACCCGAGCTCTACGGCCCTGTGGCCGAGGTGCTGGTCTACGTCCTCAAGCTGGACCGGAAGGTCCATCCAGATCGCAGATAAGGCCCATCTTCGGGCTTTCCCATAAATGTCTCAGGAAAGGATGACACCATGCGGCGTATTTTTCAAAACAGCATAGCGCTTATGGTAGTGGTCATCGTCATGTTCCTGATCATCCCCCTTCCGGAGACTCTTCTCGATATCCTGATCATTACCAACATCTCCATCTCTATCGTGATCCTGATGGTCACCATGACCATCTCCGAGGCGCTGGAGTTCTCGATCTTCCCCTCCCTGCTGCTGATCACCACGCTGTTCCGTCTGGGACTGAACGTGTCCACCACCCGGGCGATCCTGGGCTTCCAGGGCAACGGAGCCCCGGGCACGCCGGTGATCCAGACCTTCGGCGAGCTGATCACCCAGGGGAACATCGTGCTGGGCATCATCATCTTCTTCATCATCGTGCTGGTGCAGTTCATCGTGATCACCAAGGGCGCGGAGCGTGTGGCCGAGGTGGCCGCCCGCTTCACCCTGGACGCTATGCCTGGCAAGCAGATGGCCATCGACGCCGATCTCTCCTCCGGACTGATCAACGAGCAGCAGGCCCGAGAGCGCCGGGGCAAGATCCAGCGGGAGGCCGACTTCTACGGTGCCATGGACGGCGCCACCAAGATCGTCAAGGGCGACGCCACCATGTCCCTGATCATCACCGCCATCAACCTGATCGGCGGTATCATCATCGGTTCCATCAACGGGGTGGGCGACCTGGGCACTGTGGCCCAGACCTATTCCATCGCCACCATCGGTGACGGGCTGGTCTCCCAGCTCCCCGCCCTGATGATCTCCACCGCCACCGGCATGATCGTCACCCGGTCGGTCTCCGAGGGCTCTCTGAACACCGATGTGATCGAGCAGTTCGCCCGTCAGCCCAGAGCGATCCTCACCGCCGGTGCGGTGCTGATCATCCTGGGCCTGATCCCCGGCACGCCTACCCTCCCCCTGCTGATCGTGGGCGTGGGCCTGGCCATCTTCGGCTATATGATGAGCGGACGGCTGGAACAGCAGGAGGCCGCTGCAGCGGTCCAGACCGAGGCCCCGGCAGAGGCGGACATGACCGCCGCCCCCAGCGAGACCGACTACTACAAGGATATCAACAACGTCTATGGACTGCTCACGGTGGACCCCATCGAGATGGAATTCGGCTACAGCCTGATCCCCTTGGTGGACGAGAGCAGCGGCGGCAAGCTGATCTCCCGAATCGTGATCTTCCGCCGGCAGTATGCCCAGGACATGGGCTTCGTCATCCCCTCCATCCGCCTCCACGACTCCTCCGCGCTGGGCACCAACCAGTATGTGGTGAAGATCAAGGGGGAGGAGGTGGCCCGAGGCGAGATCCTGGTGGATTATTACCTGGCCCTGGAGCCCACCAATCCCGCCGGGGAGATCGACGGGATCGAGACCATCGAGCCGGCTTACGGCATCCCTTCCCGGTGGATCCTGCCCGAGAACAAGGAGATGGCGGAGATCTACGGCTATACCGTCATCGATCCCCTCTCCGTCATGCAGACCCATCTCAGCGAGGTGGTCCGCCGCCACGCCTACGAACTGCTGGGCCGGGCAGAGGTGATCCAGCTGGTGGAGAACCTGAAGCGGAACGCACCCGAGCTGGTGGAGGAGGCCGTGCCCGATGTACTGTCCTATGCCAGCCTAGAGCGCCTGCTCCGAAGCCTGCTGAAGGAAGGGGTCCCCATCCGGGACCTGGGCACCATCCTGGAGACGGCAGTGGATTCCCTCAACGTCACCAAGGACCTGGACATGGTGGGAGAGAACATCCGCGTGGCCCTGAGCCGCACCATCACGCGCCGGTTCTGCGAGCACGGACAGCTGCGCGTGGTCACCTTGGACGCCGAGGTGGAGAAGCGGGTGATCGCATCTTTGAGCAAGAACGAACAGGGCATCTATCTGGCCATGGGCCCCGATCTGATGCAGAACATCGTGTCTCAGCTGGCCGAGTATCTGAAAAAATTCAACGACCTGTCCCAGACGCCTATCGTCCTCACCAGTCAGGTCATCCGGATCTATCTCAGCCGGATGCTCTCCCAATTCTATCCTGGCGTCTATGTGCTCTCCTTCAATGAGATCACCAGCGACGTGCAGATCCAGTCCCTGGGGAACATCACCCTGGATACGGCCCTGCGGGCCGATAGGAAGGCGGCCGCCGTATGACCGCCCGGGCGACGGTCCCTGCCGCCCCGGAGGAGCGGACCTGGGAAGAGCTGGAGGCGCTGCCCGCCGAGGAGCTGTTCCAGCTGTACCGGCGCACCGGCGATCAGGACCTGAAGTGGTCTCTGGTCATGCGGTATGTGGGCCTGGTGAAGACCATCGCCCTCCAGGTGCGGGGGGTGTACAGCAGCTTTGCCCAGGTGGACGATATCGTCAACGAGGGCCTGCTCACCCTGGCCGGGGCGGTGGACAAATTCGACCCGGACAAGGGCATCAAGTTCGAGACCTATGTCTCTAAGCGGATCCGGGGGGCGGTGATCGACCTGGCTCGGCGGCAGGACTGGGTGCCCCGCAGCGTGCGGCGCAAGGCCCGGGACATCGACCAGGCCAGCAGCGAGCTCTTCGCCGAGCTGGGCCGCTATCCCACCGACCAGGAGATGGCCGACCGGCTGGGGGTGACCCCAGATCAGTATCAGGAGGATCTGGCCAACTCCTCCATGTGCAACGTCCTCTCACTGGACGCCCTCTTCGAGGACCGGGAGCAGAGCGGCGGAGCAGAGGTCCCGGACGATACCTCCGACAGCCGGCCGGAGGACTCCATGCTCCGCCAGGAGCTTCTGGAGACCCTGACGAAGGCCATCGGGTCCCTGCGGGAGAACGAGCAGACCGTCATCTCCCTCTACTATCACAAGAACCTCAGCATGAAAGAGATCGCTCAGGTGATGGAGGTCAGCGAGCCACGGATCTCCCAGCTCCACTCCCGGGCCATCCAAAAGCTGAAGCTGTATATGGACCAGTATATGACCGGCGCCTAGAGGGCCGCTGGACGAGAGGAGTTTTGCGCTATGATGAGAGGGTTCTACAACCTGACCTCCGGGATGTTGTCTCAGGGGCGAAGGCTGGACGTGGTGGCCAACAATATGACCAACATCTCCACGGCGGGCTACAAGGCGGAGATGTACACCGACCGCACCTTCGATGAAGTGATGGTCACCCGGCTCGGCAATAAGATCAAGGAGCCCAACCAGACCATGGAGAGCTATCAGAGCCACATCCTGGCCCCCGATCAGCTCTATACCGATTTCGGCCAGAGCTCCTTCGAGGAGACGGAGCTCCCGCTGGACTTCGCGATCCAGGGGGAGGGCTTCTTTGCCATCGATACCGGCGACGGGATCGCGTACACCCGGGCGGGCAGCTTCACTCTGGACGATAACGGTTACCTGTGTCTGTCCGAGCTGGGCTTCGTGCTGGACCGGGAGGGGGAGCGGATCCAGCTCCCCACCGACAAGCTGGAGGCCGATAAGCAGGGGGCCCTCTACACCGAGGAGGGGGAGTATCTGGCCACCCTGGGGGTCTACCGCTTCGAGGACAATGAGGTCCTGGAGCGCACCCCCTACGGTCTGTTCACCGGTCAGGGCGCCCAGGTCAACGAGGATGTGGTGATCCACCACAAGTGGGTGGAGCGGTCCAATGTGGATATGATCAAAGAGATGACCAAGATGATGGTCACCCAGCGGGCCCTCCAGAGCGCGGCCCAGATGAGCAAGATCTACGACCAGGTGATCACCAAGGCCGTCAATGATATCGGCCGGCTGTGATGCCGGCCTCCTCCAGACCGAAAGAAAGGCGTGAGAGACCATGAATATGTCCTTCTACACCGGCGCTGTGGGCGCGTATCAGCAGCAGCAGCGCATGAACGTCCAGTCCAACAACATCGCCAACGTGAACAACTACGGCTTCAAGGCGGAGCGGGCCACCTTCCACCACCTGATGTACGGCAATGTCCGGGGCATCGACGAGGAGCGGCTGCCCCGGGGCACCGGCACCAAGATGGTGAAGGCCAGTGTGGACTACACCACCAACGGCTATGCCGACACCGGCCGGACCTTCGACTTCGCTATCGTGGGGGACGGTTTCTTCGCCCTTTACGACCCGTCGGATGGAGAGATCTCCTTCACGCGGGACGGCGCCTTCATGATGGCCCGCTTCGAGGTCCCGCCTGCTGAGGACGCGGAGCCCGAGATCGACCCGATCACCGGCGAGGAGCTCCCCCCTGAGCCCACCTTCGAGTGGCGCCTCAGCGACAATGAGGGCCGCTGCGTCCTGGACAACATGGGCAACTTCATCCTCATCGATCCGGATGAACGTACCGCCGACCTGGATCTGGGCGTTTTCGACTACCGGATCTACGACGGGATCCAGCACGCCGACAGCGGGCGCTTCCTCCCCGTGGACAAGAACGGCGATCTCTATCTGGGCACCGGGAAGGTGAAGCGGGGCTATCTGGAGCTGTCCAACGTGGATCTGACCCAGGAGTTCATCAAGGTGATCGAGTCTCAGCGGGCATACAGCTATGCCCTGCGGATGGTCCAGACGACAGATGAGATCGAGCAGACCATCAACGGCCTGCGGGGATAAGCGAGGAGGCTAAGATATGACATTGAAGAGTTACGATCAGCTCAGCTCCCTGGAGATCGATACGCTCCGGGAGATCGGCAGCATCGGGACGGGGAACGCGGCCACCGCCCTGTCTCAGCTGCTGGACCGGGAGGTGCGGATCACCCTGCCCGAGGTGCGGATCATGGGCTACAACGAGGCCATCGAGTGGATCGGCGGGCCGGAGGCGGTGACCGCCGGCGTGCTGGTGAAGATGAGCGGGCATATGAGCGGGATCATGCTGTCCGTCCAGCCCCTGGAGTTCGTCAACATCGTACTGCGCAGCATGTTCGGCACCAATGTGACCTCCTATGAGGAGATGGGCGAGCTGGGCCAGTCCGCCCTGGTGGAGATCGGCAACATCATGATCTCCACTTTCATCAACGCCCTGTCCGGCTTGGCTGGGATCGATGTGGACCTGACAGTGCCCGCCTTCACGGTGGACATGCAGGGCGCGATCCTGGCGGTCCCGATGGCCGAATATGGTGGGATGTCTGACTATCTGATGACCATCGGCGGGAATTTCGTGTGTGACGGCGAACAGGTCCCCTGCCACCTCTTGCTGTCCCCCGACCTGCGGTCTTTGAATTTCTTGTTGAGGAAGCTGGGCGTCTCCGATGGCTGACAGCAAACTGACGGTAGGGATCGCGGATATGAAGATGGCTCAGGGGAGCGGTGTGCTGATCACATACGCTCTGGGGTCCTGCATCGGCCTGTGTTTCCATGACCCGAGGCTCAGGCTGGGGGCCCTGCTCCATATCATGCTGCCCCTCAACATGGAGGCGGGACGGAAAAATCCCATGAAATATGCTGACACCGGGATCCGTGAGACACTGAAACAGATGGAGGCCAAGGGGGCCTCCCGCAGCCGGATGACCGTGAAGATCGCCGGCGGCGCGAAGATGTTCGAGATCAGCGGCGGCGGGGGCCTGGGCAATATCGGCCAGCGCAACATCGAGAGCGTCCACACCATCCTGAAGCAGGAGGGCCTGCGGCTCATCGGCGAGGACGTGGGCGGGAAGGTGGCCCGGACGCTGCTCTTCGACGTAGTGTCCGGTCAGGGCTGCATCCGGTCCTATGGTCAGAAGGACATCATTTTTTAGCCTCGAAGGCTGAGGCGCAGGAGAGCGCCATCCTAAATCAAGTGAGGAGTGTCAGATATGGCAGAGCTGCACAGCGGTATCCTTTTGGAGTCCGGCACCAATGAGATCGAGATCATGGAGTTCACCATCGACGATAATCTGTATGGGATCAACGTAGCCAAGGTGCGGGAGATCATCATGTCCGCAGCGGTCAAGGTCATGCCCCATGCCCACCCTGCGGTAGAGGGCATCTTCAAGCCCCGGGATGCTGTCATCACTGTGGTGGACCTGCCCAAATACCTGGGGATCAACAAGGAGAAGGGCGCGAAGGACCTGTTCATCATCACCAACTTCAACAAGATGTTCATCGCCTTCCGGGTCCATACCGTGGTGGGCATCAGCCGGATCTCCTGGACGGACATCCATAAGCCGGACAAGACGGTGTCCGGCGGCTCCGAAGGGGTGGCCACAGGGATCGCGCAGTGCGGCGGAGACCTGGTGACCATCCTGGATTTCGAGCGGATCGTGGCTGAGATCGCCCCCGAGACCACGATCCAGATGGACGAGATCGAGCAGATGGGCCCTCGGGCCCGCAGCGACGAGCCGATCTGGATCGCGGAGGATTCCATCCTCCTGTCCAAGATGATCGAGGACTGCCTGCGCAAAGCGGGGTATGCCAATCTGCGGATGTTCCCCAACGGCCAGGAGCTGTGGGAGGGGCTGAACGCCCTGCCTCGTGAGAGAGGGATCGAAAAGGATGTGGCGCTGGTCATCACCGATATCGAGATGCCTCAGATGGACGGACACCGGCTGACGAAGCTGATCAAGAGCGACCACCGGTTCCAGACCATCCCGCTGATCATCTTCTCCTCCCTCATCAGTGAGGAGATGAGGATCAAGGGCCGTCAGCTGGGCGCCGATGAGCAGATGAGCAAGCCGGAGATCGGACATCTGGTGGATGTGATGGACCATCTGCTGGCAGAAAAGAAAAAATAGGAGCGGCGTGTAAAAGATGACGAGCAGTAAATATATCGTCCGCCAGTCCATCCGGGACATGACGGGCAGGACCATCGGCTATGAGATCCAGTACTACGGCGAGAATCAGGCGTACAGCAGCAGCGAGGAATCCAGCAGCGATTTTGCCGCCGCTGACACCATCTACAGCCTGCTGCTCCAGAACACGGACAAGGTGCTCAAAGGCTCTCTGAATTTCATGACCTTCACCACTACCCTGCTGATGAAGCAGACCCCAAAGCTCTTCGCCTGCAACGATCTGGTGATCCAGGTGGGGGAGGACGTGATCATCCACCCCCTGGCCATGCGCTTTTTGGAGCGCTACTCCAAGGAGGGCTATAAGCTGGCGGTGA
The DNA here is from genome assembly GCA_003612335.1 of bacterium 1xD42-67. GTDB lineage: Bacteria > Bacillota > Clostridia > Oscillospirales > Oscillospiraceae > Lawsonibacter. The sequence goes on along the minus strand of RAYO01000039.1, from coordinate 1,715 downwards.
ACGACTTCCAGTTCTCCCCCCGGTATTTCGCGATCCTGGATAAGTTCGATTATATCAAGATCAACTTCCAGTCGGTGGCGGACGCCAGCATCCGCAACATCGTGGAGATGGCCCACAGCATGGGCAAGCAGTGCATCGCCACCGGGATCGATACCGAAGACCTGTATCAGAAGGCGTTCATCATGGAGGTGGACGCCATGGAGGGCCGGTGGGTGGCGGAGAAGATGTTCACCACCGTCCACTCCAGCAGTTTTCTCCAGAGCAACTTCTTCCGGCTGATGGTGGCGATCAACCGGGACGACCCCAACGTGGACGAGATCGAACAGATCATCTCTATGGACGCTGTCCTCACCTACAGCCTGCTGAAGATCGTCAATTCGGGCTACTTTGCCCTGCGCAACCGGGCGGCAGACGTCCACCAGGCCATCGTGGTGATGGGCCTGGGCCAGCTGCGCCAGTGGATCTACCTTCTGGGCACCGGCAATGACGAGGGGGGCATGGACCAGAGCCAGGAGGAGTTCCTGAAGCTCTCCTTCATGCGGGGCAGCTTCTGCACTGAGCTGATGAAGCTGGCGAAGGACATGCCGATCTCCAGGAACGACGCCTATCTGCTGGGGATGTTCTCCACCCTGAACTATCTGATCGCCGCTCCCATGGAGGAGATTTTGGCCGACCTGCCCATCTCCATCGAGGTGAAGGAGGCCCTACTCTACCACTCCGGCCGCTGCGGCGCTCTGTACGACCTGGTGCTCAGCTATGAGCGGGCGGACTGGAAAGCGATCGGCGAGCTGGCCGATACGCTGGAGATCCCGGTGGCCCTGCTCACTAACACCTATTTCCAGTGTCTTGGAGAGGTGGACAGCATCTGGAACCAGCTCATGGAGACCAGCGAGGGCCTGGCCCCCGCTCAGACCTGATGAGAAGAGGGCCCGGCCGATGGCCGGGCCCTTTCCTGTCTGCCGCAGCCGCAGGATCGGAAACGGTGACACCTAATTTGGATGCGGATCAGTGATCCCGACGACAAAAAGCAGCGCCGGACGCAGGAACGTCCAGCGCTGCTTTTTGTTTCATCTGTTGTGGTGGGGGTGGTCCATGACGATCTTGCAGGAGCGGGTGAGTTGGGCGAAGATCGTGGAGTTGTAGCGTCCCTCGTAGACGGTGAGCATGGGGATCCGGTCCAGCTTGGGCAGCACCACATATTTGGGCACCAGATTGCTCAAAGTGAGGGCCATGACGTCCGCCTCGCAGCGCTTGCAGGGGCACAGCCCGAACATCTTGATATAGCGGGGGGCTTTCTCCTCTACCAGGATCTGCATCACGTTGAGGAAGGTGATATCCTCTTTCTCCTCCTGGGAGAGCTCGGGGACAGATGTGGGACCCGGCCGGGGAGCGGGCTTAGGCTTGGGCGCGGGTGTGGGCTGAGGCTCCGGCTGGGGCGCAGGCGTCTCCTCGGGGGCGGACATAGAGGCCAGCATCTTTTCGATGTCATCCTGGCTCATCTTTCCGCCGGAGGGGGCGGGGGCAGGCTGAGGCTCCGGCTGGGGCGCAGGCGTCTCCTCGGGGGCGGACATGGAGGCCAGCATCTTTTCGATGTCGTCCTGGCTCATCTTTCCGCCGGAGGGGGCGGGCTGAGGCTCCGGCGTCTCCTCGGGAGCGGACATAGAGGCCAGCATCTTTTCGATGTCGTCCTGGCTCATCTTTCCGCCGGAGGGGGC